>NZ_JAKRBO010000021.1:0-24859 GCF_022432925.1 Vibrio sp. CyArs1
CTCTTAGGGCGCGCGCCACGTAATACGCTTATTTCAAGTAGTATCGCGGAACGTTTTCGTGACATAAGCACTATCGATTGATGTCGCCGCAGTTTCTCGAGAAAAACTCGCGGTGGTTAAGGCTTTGTTATATTGTCTCTAGCTGGTTATTATGATATCAAGGGGAAGAATAGTTAATCAGGCTGAGTTCCATCAATTTGCGTAGCAAAGTATACATTTATACTAAATGTCTCATTAACTCTTCTGCGCTATTCCCCAAACGTATATTTAAAAGTTATACTTTGATACTTCTAAAGGTATTCCAGTATGTTCATGAGGTATAGGTAAACTTCTAGAGTGAAAATTTATTTCTCCATTTTTTTCATAAAACTCTATACTTTGAGCATTATTAAAAACTAACTTGTATGATGATTCTATGCATTGGTACATACCATTAACTTCGAAATCCTTATACTCTATAATTAAGTCCATAATTTGATGGTTTCTAACTCCATCATTGAAGAATACAATGTTATCTTTTAGGTTTATTGTTTTAAGTAATCCAATAGTAATAAGAATTGAGTCGTGATTAATTATCAACATATATCAAGTTCCATGTGGGTTTGCTATTTCTGTTTTATAGTATGAGTTTAGATATATTAACGCACTTTGTTTTTATTAAGTAAACTAGTAAATATACCTGTAGAGGGGCGGGGGAGATTTGTGTACTCTAAGTCACTGAAAAAAGACAACTTACCATTTGCCATAGCAAGGGTGTGACTAAATAAAAATAGTAAGGTGAGGGGGTATATTAAAGTGCAGGGGAAATTATGGCTCGAGTTATAATTGCCGATGATCACTCGCTCGTTTCTGAAGGAGTGAAGAGAATTATTGGAGAAATTCATCGTGTTATCTACATTGCTAATAATGGTATTGATCTCATTCGTAATGTTCGAACGTTCAGTCCAGAAGTTATCATTTGTGATGTATCCATGCCAATGATGAATGGTTATATAGCAGCAGAACAAATCCTTAAGGCCTCCCAAAAGTCTAAAATCATATTTTTGACTATGCATACCGAGGAAAAATACGTTCAAAAAGCTTTCGATATTGGGGCTCTAGGGTACATTACAAAGCGTTCTGCACCAAACGAACTCTTAAAAGCAATAAGTCTGGTTTGTGAAGGAAAAACGTACATGAGCCCTGATATTGAAATAGACTTAGTAAGCGGTAAGCGCAATGAGGTAGTCCATAGTTATGAAATATTAACACCCAGACAAAAACAAGTTCTTCAATTAATCTGTGAAGGGTACTCTGCAAGGGAGGTTAGTGCTTTGCTCAATGTGTCAAAGCGTACGATAGAGTTTCATAAGTACAGAATTGTTGAAATATTAGGATTAAGCAGTCCGACTGAGCTGATTCCATACGCCATTCGAAATGTATTAGGTCTTGAAGAATCATAAACTGTGTATCTAATGCTTATTTATGGCATCAGTTTAGTTTTTTATACATTTTGAGTGGCTTAGATGTGATGGAGACACTCCCTTCGAACGCAGTTGTATATGCTAAAGATTAAACCAATACCCTAACAAGCGTCTAGTCCTGTCTGATAATGTGGCGGGACTACGCCAAGCACGAAACAATCGCTTTCCAGATAGAACTTTGGGATCTGGAAAGTACGTAATTTTACTGTTTAAAGGTTTAGAGAGAAGCAAACATGCAATTGTATTTATTTGCTGCTGTCGTTCCCCTGCCCTCTCAAAGTTTGCCAGTCAGCAAATATTCGATTTTTGTAGCGGATTGCCGGATAGGGGATAGTGAAATAGGTTTGCTTACCGCAAGCGGTACATAAGTGAGGTAGTTGGTTGTGGACCTCTATTTTTGGGCTATGAGGGTCGTATCTAAAATAGCCTTTATTGCAACTGCAAGGGTATTCCACCCGCTCTACACCATCAACTTTTATATAAACCCTATTGTCACTGTTCTTCATTGTGCAACCTTCATTGGCTCTCTTATTTCAGGTTACACGTATTTGGCTCATTCAGGAACAGTAGGACTAGTGATGAAGCTTAATGATTAGAACAAACAGTTTTGTTTGTTTTGTTTCCAATTGCCGCGATAACTGCATTGTGTTGATACGAAACGCTGGAAGGTTTTGGTACTACGACTCCCCCAATACGTGTTCCATAACTGGCATTAGCGACATATCGTCGGGGGAATACATCATTCTTTGTGAATCTACCCAACGATTTGCAGCGGAGCTGCTAAAGTCGAGGCTCAATTGACGATGAACAATATTCAAGAACTCAAACGTCAGTTCAACTGACATAGTAATAAACCTGAGAGATGTGACCGTTTTGGTCGCTGAATCTACCGCGACGATTTGGAGCGCTAGGCGCTTCTTAGCATCCATCACACTTTCTAGATTTATGTCAGGCAGAATGGAAGCGTCGAAAGGGCAGTCAAAGTTTAACTGACAACCCTCAGTTCTGAAGCTAAACACTAGGAGCATTCCGTTAGTGTGTTGGTCTGCAAGGAGCTTAACGGAAACAGAGCCATTGTTGATAGCTTCTGTTTCACTATGAGTCATTTGCGGGAGCGCAACAAAAAGTCTGTTGTAGTTTGGACGCAGAAATTCTGCCACCGCACCTTCATGAACCGGTATCTTGTTTGGGTAGGGCTGACCAAGAATAAACATTTCGATAGACATAGTACTAATATCCGTAGGTTGTTTTACTTACACGCTGAGCTGATGGACTACTTGGTTTTTGTATTACTAACGCAGTTTATGTCACCATCATTGCACTCCATTGTCGTTAATTTGCCGTACATTCCATAAGCCAAGATAATCATCACCACGATTGTTATTACAGTTCGCATCCAACGTTCCTTTACTTCATTTTTACTATTGGTCCTCGCCCCATCAATTGCAGTAGAGCAAGCTTTTCTTTGTTAGCGTGTAGAATTGCTTTTTTAGCTAGCGTGTATGCCCCTAGCTTGCCGTGTTTCGTACAGCTATAACGACGAGAAACCTTGAACAACTCCCCGTCTCTTCGCTCAATCCAATTGGCTCTATACTCTAAAGTCTCATTTTTTCGGTCACTTGCTTTACACAATGTAGGTTCAAGATTTTTTGGCAACCTCGCTAGCAATGTCCAATCAGAAACAACAGAGTGCCAGAACTTTCCCCACGATTGTTTCCCTAGACGATTGCGTTCTTTAATGGCTTTCTTGAGTGCAATCTCTTCACCAATTCTGACATATCCTATGGAACGATAAATGTACCTACCTTCCGGCTTTGGAATAGATAGCTTGAAGGCATTTTTTCCTTTAGATATAAACCGAAAGCCTGTATTGGACTTAAAGTAGGCAGGTGCTTTGTCTGTTTCCAAAGGTCTGTTCCCCGTGCTTTGTTGCCTTTTTAGCATTCAACCTCAACGACACCAACGTTGTCGAGTTCTATTTTTACATAGCTTTTGCCTGAAGCATTGACCGCTCCAATAAGGTTGTGCGCTGCTAGTTCTAGCATTTCTTCGACACTAAGATTCAGCTCCATGCAACCGGATACAAATTCTTGTACTAGTTTCTGTTTTGCAGCGTTCATAGTTCGCTTCCTACTGTGATTGAGTGGAAATAAAGATAACACCAACAACATATTTCCAAAGCGGTAGGTTCTTTTAATGCTGACCAAAAAAAGCGCCCCTGTATGATTTGTGTCATATGAGAGGCGCGGTTTTAGTAGAACGTTAGGTGCGCTCTATGCTTCTCCATCCTGCATTAACTTCCAGAACATTGTCGATTGCTGCTGTGTTACATGCTTTTTACCGTCAACGAATAGGGCGTGATGCTTCTCCAACTCTCGCACAATGTTCATGTTGGACTCTAGCTCTAGCTTGGTCTTGGTATTCAACAATTGCTCAACGTCTTTGTTCTTTGGATTATTTAGGCGGTGACATATCCATGCAGTCATGTAGTCACTATAGCTGTTCTCACTTGTTTGGAAGTGGTCCAATCCCTGAGTAGATAGGAGACAACCTACACCAAACTCGCGCCCTTCTTTCAATATTTTACGAAGGCTAGGAAAGTCTTGGCTCATGAAGTTATCCGCTTCGTCCACTAGGATAAGTTTTTTGAGAGCACGATACTGTCCGTTGGGGCTTGGCTTAGAGGCTAGGTGCATTTGTGTGTAGAACTGATCAAGTAACACAGCAACAATCAGATTTTGCAGGTTAGGGTCGATACCCCCCAACGTAACCACAACAACATTATCATCAAGTAGATCGTAGAGCGTTTTACACTTACGTCCGTTCCCCTCAAAAATTTCAAAGTCATACAAGTCAGACAGTGCAGATGTCAAAGAATCTTGAGGAACTTTCTTTTGACGATTATAGGCTGCTACAACATCACGCATTGTAGGTGGAGTGTTTGAGTAGGTCGTTGTATCACCGTTGTCGATGTTCTTGTCTTCATATGCAGCAAGAATACATTGCTTCAGAGTTTGTTCTTGTTTGACGCCTAAACGAAACACCTTGCTTAACGTTGAGATAAACACCTTGGCTGTATTCATCAAAGCCAATCGGTGATCTGTGTGTAAGGCGAACGGGTTGATAGGCAAATTGTTGGCTTCGAGAACCTTTGCGCCTGTAGCCTGAACAAACTCGTCATCGACATAATCCGACTTGTAATCGAATATCAAGATACCTAATGATTCATTGTTCGTATTTAACTCTTTTTGGCGACAGAGCTGAGTGACGATTGATTTCACAGTTTGAGTTTTACCCGTTCCCATAGTACCCGCTACCGCTAAGTTAGGGTTTAAGTATTGACTGGTATCGGTTGGACACCAGAGCAGGTTTTCTCGCACTAGCTTAGGCTCGCCATCTTCTGGCTGTTTGTCGTCTGCTACCTGTACGTTGTGATGACCAACCACAATAGACATTTCCCCAGATTTAACAGGTGGCGCCTTCTTGCTTACCAAAGAAGAGGCTTTTGGATTGCTCTTTTGCTCCTGCTTCTCACCAGGTTTTTTATGTGCGGGTTGTTCGGTAGAAACACTAGGTGCGGCTGCAGTGCGTTTAGTCTCCTTGGGTTGTTTCGGTTTAACCTCTGCTTTGGTTTTTTTGAAACTGGATTTTCTTTTCTGGTTCGAATAGGACTCTGGTATTAAGTTGTCCAACATGCACTTATTGGGCTTCTGCTTTTGAAGTGTAAATGCAAGGTTCTTGTAGAGCGCTTCATGTAATAAGTCCGGTAAGATGAGCTTTTTAACAGGTCGAGTAACAGCGACATAAATCAGATGAAGTTCATCTTCAGGGAGAGGCTTACCGTCACCAAATGCCGCGATAACTGCCGAGTAATCATCAGCCAACATGACAACGTCAGCCTCTAGTCCCTTGCTACCTCTTCGCGAACGCGTCCAGGGCTGAACGATTCAATCGCCATCGAGTCGGCTTTACGATACCGACTTAACCAAAACACCCGAAACACACCGAACGGATTGACGTCCCATTGAGCTGTCGTTGCTCTCTGAAAATCACCCACACCCCTCGCTAAATCGTAAACGATTTAAATGGTTGTCTGTGAAAAACATAAAACCATCAAAAACAATAGGTTACAGAATTTTAATACTCAAAAAAGCATGCCTTGAAAATTTTCAAAATATCAACTAATTAGCCGTTGAAATCAGAATTAAAAAATATGCTAATTCAATGATTCTTTATTGATGCCTTTTCCAGAAAGGCTTAGAGCGTAGTTTGAATGATAAATGAATGTGATATGATTGAAATCTCATTTAACCATTGATTGATAAGGCTTGGAGAGCGTTATGATACTATTGATTAATTGACATTTCATTGATATGTTATTGTAGTTCATTGGTGTTGAAAGAGAAGATTTATGGCACGTTCTTATCCATTACAAAGCTCTCTACGCGGGCAGTTGGAGCAAGACTTCATAAAATATAGAGATAAAGAGCGCTTGAGTGATGCAGAGGCCACTCGTCAACTTCTGACTTTAGCCTTGCGTATAAAGCTGAATGACAGTGAAGATGATAGGCCGACGAATCGTGAACTGATGGAAGAGATGTATCGTCGGATCAGACAGATCCAAGGGACGGAAAATTTAACACATGTACAAACGTTTAGTGGAGAAGCTTTTTATAGAAATAAAGCGGATGCGACAGAGATGCGTAATAACTTAACCGCGGATATTAATAATAAAGTGGACTCCTATCTTTCAGGCGAAAAAAAAGGATAGCCCGTTAAGGCTATCCTTTGTGTTTTTGGCTATCGTTCTAATTCGCGCTCGATTTCTCTCCCCATCGGAGTGTGTTGTTTATTATCCAAGTCCATCTCTTGTTGCTTAGACTGTACGGTGGGTTCAAATTGTTCTAATGCTTTACTGTCTTGTTCTTGGTTGTGTTTTGAAATAATCGCCTCTTCTTTGTTGTTGAATTCTACATTAGATGGTGTGTCTTTATTGAATACCTGTTTATCTTCAAGCTCTTGGCGTTCATATTTATCTATGCACGCTTTGATGTTATCCAATAAATTATCTGGCGCAACAAATTGAATTTCTTTTCCTGCAAAGTTCTCCATGATTTTCTCAATATTGTTGGGGTTCAAATCGGTATTGCCTTGGCTCAATGCAATAACAACGTGTTGGCGAAGTTCATCCGATGAGATATTCTGAATGTCATTTTTATGATTGACGTTAACAATGTCATAGTGCCCATGTTGAGCTTGTTTAATGGCGAAGGAATTCTCAATGGAAGTGCTAATGATAGTGGTATTTAAATTCTCACCTTGATGAAAGTTCGTTATTTGTTTTGACTTAGTGCCTAATGTTCTAGGGTTGATTTCAAGCGTGCCGTCTTTATTACCTTCAAAGTCTAAATAGGTCACTTCAATGGCTTTGGTCTCTCCTTCTTTATTATGAATGTTGGTTATCATAGCAGGGTGAAACTGTTTATCTTCGGATGTATAGACCGCTTGATGAAACCGAACGTGTTCACTGTGTGGTTGGGTAATACCTTGTTTGTTGAGGTAGGTTTCAACCAGTGTCCCAGTGAGTGGTTGACTGGTTTGTACATATTCTTTGGCTCTTTGTTCAAATTGAGCGATATGCCTTGGGGTGGTGTTAATGAGTTTGTCGTGATGTCGATTTTCCTCAAGTTGATATTTATTCGGTTCATTAAGCATATCATGAGCTTCTTTCATTGCTTCTTTGTAAGTTATATCTTTATGACTCATTATGAGGTTGATTAATGAACCTTTTTCCCCTGTCGTATAGTCTTTAAAATAACCACGATGTTCACCAGTTAAGGTGACTTTAATCGCGGACTTTCCTATCCCGAAGGTTAAGTAGTCGCGGTCGGATTTGGACTTGTTGGGTTCGCCCAACAGCTGAATGGTGAGGCTTTCTGTATATTTTGGGAGCTCTTTATTCACGTGTTCTCTAAATATCTTGTAGTCAAAATCACCACTTTGATTTTGATATCGCACATCCTCATGGGGTAGGGCATTATTATTAAAATACGTGGTGCTTTGCGGGGGCGTGTTATTCAGTGTTTCAATGGCACTGTGTTTATTGACCTCTTTTGACAGCCAGCTTTTCATCATCTGTTTAGGGTTGTCGGTGAAGAGCTTGACGTGGGTACTGGCACGACTCAAATCGATATAAGCTCGTCTGAGGTTCGTCAGTGCCCCTTTACCTTTGATGGCGGTGATTACGTTCTGATAGGTCGCACCTTGCGCCATATCGGCGGTTCGAGTGTAGGCATAATCCCAATGTCCGTCTTTAAGCTCTGTCGGGTTAATGTTCAATGTCTGTCCCTCTTTTGATAGGGCGGTGATGGTCTCGTGTGTCGCGCTTTGGATGCAGTACTCCACATTGGCCTTGATGCCACGCTCTTTGTCGGTAAAGCGCGTCATGATCTTATCGCCAGCGGAGAGCGGCTTTTCTGATTTGGCAAAGAGGGTGGTGAACTTATGATCTTTATTTCGCGGCAAGAAGGGTTTTTCGATGCCTGTTTCATGGTCTTTGAGCATGATTACGCCATGCTCTGAATCGACCTTAGTTATCGTGGCGTATTCGCCTGGTTTGGTGCTCAGAATCAGCCCTTTTTGGTAGGGCATCATGGTCGATAACTCTTCTTTGCTGTTACCAGTAGAGCGTAACCGTGTGGTGATGACGTTCTCTTTACCAATCGTCTCCTCTTTCATCAAGCCTGCTCGAATGTGCTCGGTGATGTGGTCACGCTCAACGTTGGTATAAGCCACGATGAGCGTGTTGTCTCGTGTATCGGGTGTTCGAGCTAGGTAATCCTTTGCGACGGTGTAAGGCAGAGTTTCTGTCGCCACAAGCTGTGCTTTGGCTTTGTCCTTGGCGCTCTCGTCTAACGTTGATATCACATGCTGCGTATGACCTTGCGTGTCGGGATCTTGTTTAGAGAGTTTATCTAGAGCGCTATCTGGCTGTTTATCGACGATGTTGTGCACGGCGCCAAGTAGCGGTTCGTTTTTCTGTCGAATGATATCGGTCATGTACGCGGTATCGATGCGCCCCTGGCTCATGGCGAGTTCAAAAGGTTTACCTGCACTGAGGGAAAGCAGTTGCTCTTTGTCACCCAGCAGCGTGGCTTTAGAGCCACTTTGTAATACTAGGTCACTCAGCTCTTTGGCTTGTTGGTTACTGACCATGGAGCTTTCATCGAGAAAGAACAAAGTATTCTTATAACCCTCAGGTGAGGCGACGCCACGCCTTACGTCGGAGAGTAAACTTTCCAGTGTTTGTGCTTTGACCCCTTTACTTTCAAGCTCTGAGACAGCGGCGTGAGTCGGTGCCAGACCAAGTACTTGTGATGGTTGATTTTTACCCGCTTGCGTGGCGTGTTGAATCAGTTCAATGTTGGACTCTAACATGGTGGATTTACCTGTGCCGGCTAAGCCTTGTACGGCCACAAAGCTGTCTTTGGTGGTTGATATTAATGTGATGGCATCCTTTTGGCCTTGAGTGAGGCGAGGCTGTGTATCAAGGTAGCGTGCCACTTGTCGCTCGGTGGCGAAGGGGGTGTGTTGGTCTTTGCCTTGATCGATATTCCGTAGAATGTGTTTTTCGGTATCGATCGCAGCTTGTGTGGTCCAGCGCGTTCCGTCACTGTACTCTGCAGACAACACATCGCTGCGCTTTGCCAGCTCAGTTTCGATCTGCTCCTTCACTATCGGCTGGTTAGCTTCCTCAAAAGCGTAGCGAAGGGCTTCGACCACCAACTCTTTTTGTGTGAAGGCGGCTTCGCGCTCAGAAAGATGGCTTAGGGCAAAGTTGACCGCTTTTTCTTGAAGTGGTGCGCTGCGCTCTTTACCTAATATCGAGAGTGCTTTCTCGATGTCGTGCTTGAGGGTGGTGTCGGTTGCGCTTGATAGATACCGGTCATTGACGCGTTGTGTCTGCACCACGTGTTCAATGGCGGAGAGTTTGACGTCACTTTTCTCAAGGGCGGATTGCGCTTTTTCTGGGTTATCGGTGAACACATCGATACGGGCACTTTTTTCCGTAAGATCGTGAAACAGCGCTTTTGACAGCGTAAAGGCTTTACCTGAAATCAGAGTATGCGCTCTTTGCTCGATGTGACTGGCCGATTGTACATAATCGTATTTTAGCGGTGCATCTTTTAACTCGGCTTAGTCAAAGCCATATACCAGCCTAATGCACCTACAATAAAAAACAGTGTGAATAACAACTTTAACTTCACGTACTACCTATAACTACTACTTGAACCGTCATCAGTTCGATATATACAGGAATTGTGGGCTACAAAGTAGCTATAGGCTGGTTAATTTATACACTGATCACAAAAATCAACGCTAGATGTCACAAAATCATTAAAAAGAAATGTCTCAATAATAAGAATAAAACCTTTTAATTGCGGTGAGGTTATGTCTATTAGATGCATTTTCTGTTCAAAAAAACTGTAAAATTGCTTGGACGTCTTCTTGAAGGTTGTGCTTTCATGCTATATAATTCTCTTAGACTCTTGGAGCAAAAGTGCATTACATAGCACGCTACTACATAGTCTTCTATGTAGTGTATTTTTCAAGAGTTAGAATGTGTTGGATTGCGAACCCAACTATACAGCATTCGCAAATAGCCGTCTTACCCACAGAGTAGACGGCTTTTTTGTATCTAAAATTTACTATTTGATCTTTAAGGAGATCTTGTATACGATTAGATAAACCTGTTCGGATTCGCACCCTGAACAGCCTCAAAATCTCTGTGGAATCAATTATGACTTATATGCATTCGTGTGTTGATACGACACACTACCGACACAAAACCCGTTACTTAAGCCCTTCTAGACTCTTAGGATTGAGAGTTTCTAGTGCTTTGTGTGACAGGGATGTGTCAAATGTTCTTATCTGAAGATGCTTCTCTAACCAAAGCTCAACAACGTAAGGCTTACGACAAGCAGTATCGAGCTTCCCGTAAGGCGCGTAAGCGCGAGCTGGTTGATATGCATCAAACGGTTCTTGATGCTGAACATGCTCGCAAACCTGGTTCATCTGTCGAAATTGGTTTCAAAGCAAAGCGTATTAACCGTAGTGGTGAATGTAAGAATCTTCCTTACGAGTACGCTTATATCCTTAAAGCTTGTGAAGAGTTCATTGATAACCCTAAACGTTTCCCATCACTACAAACCAATGATGGCCAAGCGGTCAATAACATCCAGTGTCGTCGCCTGATTGCCAGAGTTATGGCCACAATGCTTCCTTATACGGATTTAATTGGTGGGCGTGTTGGTGAAGCCAACAAAGCTCACTTCGATACCATCAGTTATGATTTCCTCCAGGAAGAACATGCGCTTCGTTTTGGCGAGTACATCTCACCGAAATCTTTTGCTAAGGCGATCAAGTATCTAGAGAACGCCGGCTACTTGCTTGCTGAACGCGTCAATGTGTGTGTCGATGCCATTGAAGGGACTTTCCGTAGTGCGGCTTCTTTTAAGCAATTTACGCAAGCATTCTTTGATGACTTAAAGGTGCAACGTTACCCAAACATCAATGAACTTATTAGAGCGACACGTGAACGTAAAATCAAACAAGGATTAAGCTTCAAGTGGATATCGAGTCAACGTATTCGTAATCGTGTCTGTGAGATATACAACGCAACAAAACTGAATACGGTGGCAGATTCACTCGCTCGTAGCTTCATGGACCTTAAACAGCAACCTTACCCCTACCAAGTTCCTATCTGATTTTTTTCATTATATCCGCGTGAGCGGAGGCATTCGCACGTCTAAAGAAAATAAAAAGTGACATTGTCCGCAGTTCTATAGGGCATCTAACTAAGACTTGGCCATAAGTTGGCACTTGACCTTTTAAAGAACGTTCAACAACTTACTCTTTTCCAAAAAGGGGTGCAAAAAAGCAGAATAAAAAAATAGCACAAAGGATGGATGCACTCTTGGATACCTTTGGTATTAAAACTTACAGTATTAAAATCAAGATATTTATAAAGGTCGAGTGCTGGCTGCTATATGACGGTAGTCATGTAGAGACAGTACTGACCCACCGGAACAAAGTGGAGGTAGCTCTTCTCCCTTTAAGAATAGATAAGGTTGTTGCTAACGCTCCACTAAAAGAAAACGCGATTCGGTTAGATTTTCTAGCGAAAATCATCGCTTATAGTTCACTAGCAATGCGCCAAACTCTTTCTGTCTAACGTCCTTAACTAACGTGGACCGATACTACTAAGAAATTATTACTGTTTAACAACAACGACCACAATGGCCGCTACGCGGGTCTAGCAGGACGGAGGGGGCGCTAAAAATGATCGGTTTGATCACTTTAGATCTTCAAATGTGGTTAGGGAAAAGTGGATGGTACTTTAAAAGCAATGATGTTACAGTGTCACTAATACTATATAAATAAAAACCGATACCTCTTCCTCTTTATGCAGAAATATCAGTTTTATACTTAAATATCAATATTTTATATTTAGTGGCTGTTTTTTGTATTTTTTTGGATAGCATCCAGTGCATCTGAAGATAACCCCGTCATTTCTATCACGAAGCTGCGATCCATTCCTGATTTTAGAAGTTTGAGAGCAAAATATTGGGTTTGCTCTGCCCTTCCCTGCTCTAGTCCTTCTTCTCGACCGCGCGACAGTCCTTGCTCAATACCTTGCTTGAGACCCTGCTGTCGACCACGCGCTTCTAATTGCTCTGCGATTGTCATGAATTTTTCCTCATGCTCCGGTACTTTTTCTGCGAGAGTTCTTACTAACGCCTCTAAATTCGAGGTCTCTCCCACTCTCACTAAGTATTCCATTAAAGAATCTAACTGTTTTTCCGTTAGATAATGCTCTAATAACAGTGTAACCACTGTATCTGCAAAATCCAATAGATCTCTTTGCCTCACATGTTTTTGGACCAGCTCTAATAAGGCGACTCGCTTGTGCTGGATGATCTCATCATCTGGTATCACTGTGACATCGACAAGGGGATAAGCTTGACTGTAAATGGTTTTCGCCAGATCTGGGTTATCAAATTCATCTAGCCAGTTTGTGCTGTATGGATAAGGGGACGTTTTTCCATGATAAAACAAAAGCGGTATGACGATGGGCAAGGCATCATGACCAGCATCGAGATGTTGTTGCATGGCCGCTATCGCGTACCGAGTCAATCGAAATCCCATATGTTTATCTGGGCTGCTTTGGTGCTCGATCAGTGCGTACACATACCCTGCTCCACTCTCTGTCTCCATGGAGTAGAGCACATCTGAGTAGTATGGAACCAGCGCTTCTTCCAAGAAAGACCCTGGTTGAAGTTGAAGGGTATTGAGATCACAAACTTGTTTGATTTGTTCTGGGAGATGCGCTTCCAGAAAATCTCGTGCCGTCTCCGGGACGGTAAGGAAGGACTTAAACAATCCATCGTGTATTGATTGTGGGGTTTTCATCTCATACTCTCACCGCTGATTGAGCTCTCATTATACACAACATCGCTAGGTTTTTGATATTCCGATAAGCTAAGGCTTTGAGCTTATCCTTCGGTGTGGTTTGTATTCTTCAATGGAATTACTGGCCTCATTTCTATTCCATTTTTTCTTTTGATTACGAGTAGCCAGCTCTTGTAATGACATCGCCTCTTTCATTATCCGCTTCGCTTGCTCACCTTGGTAATTTTCGCTCATTCTAGTCCCATTGTTTACCGGTTTCTAAGTGTTTCACGAAACATTCTATGTGACAATGCCTCAGATCAGCGGTAGATTGAGCCTCTGACATGATGTCATAAACCGTGTCCTCTAATTCTTGTTTAGACTTGTATGGAACCTTTAGTCGATAATCATCCGAAGGGGTCTTCGTCATATCGTAATAAAAGGACCAGTCATGTTCGATATCTTCCCGAGTTTTCTTTTTCCCTCGTACAAACTTGCTATTGTTTTCTATGCGAAGCCAAATCTCTAATGTCGCTATTTTACGCTTAGAGCGTGTTCCTGGTAATTGAGTCGAGGGGTGATTGTCTCTATAGTCTTTTAGGATCCGGTAAACACTCGCGATACCAATGTTAAGTTGAGTAGCGACGGATTGTCGGGTGTACCCTTCGTTGATAAGTTCAACCACTTTATGTGATTGATTGCGAGCTGTGGGTTGGCGACCTTTGTACTTACCCGCTTTTTTAGCTCGTGCAATGCCTTCTAACTGCCGTTCGTACCTTAAACTGGTTTCAAACTCTGCAAAAACACCCAACATATCAAAAAAGGCTTTTCCTGATGCGTTACTTGTATCGATGGGTTGGCTGGTTGCTTTGAGATGAATGCCCTCCTCTTTGAGCTTTTTAACCAAATGTTGTAGGTCGTATAGACTTCTCGATAGGCGATCTATACGTGTCACCACAAGTGTGTCACCTTCCCTCATGTAATCCAGACATGCTTCTAATTGGTCACGGCCTTCTGATTTGCTACCACTCTTTTTTTCGGAATATATCTTCTTGCAGTTTGCTGCTTTTAGGGCTTCGAGTTGTGTTGAGAGATCTTGTTCGATGCTTGATACACGAGCGTAACCAACGAGCGCCATATTAATACCTTTAGGATCTAGATTATCTGATATATAGCTATCATAAATGCTTTTTTTGTGTATGTGGTAGTAAAAAACACTAGGATTAAAGTGCTATCACACGGGTATACATCAAAGATATTATTTTTGACTCCTTAGTCCCTTTATTTTTAATGGACAACTCAAAAATTAAAGGATAATCTATTTATGATTTCTATTTGGAGGCTAGGATGGATACCCAACAGACCACTTTATACTTTCAATCACTAAAGCAAGGTGCTGATGCTTATATCAAGCGTCGAAATCAACGCTTACTAGCGAACCATCGCAAAGAGTTACGTAACTTTACCCGTGCAGAAGCATCTGCTTACTTAAGCATCGATGCCAAGACGCTGGATAAATATGTCAAAGCCGCTGAAATTGATCCTCGTCGGCATGAAGATTCTCAATGGTCAATTGATATTATGGAAATGTATCAAGTACGTGATTTGTTGCCAGAAGCATTACGTAGAGAACCAAAGTTTGTACGTAATACGCATCAATCTGCACAAGTTGTTGTTATTCAAAATCAGAAAGGTGGGGTGGGTAAAACGGTATCCGCTGCGACTATCGCGTCAGGTTTATCGATAGAGTTCCATCAAGAATACCGTGTAGGCTTAATTGATATGGATGGTCAAGCTACACTATCTATGTACTATGCTCCTGAAGCAGACCAAGAAGGCAATCTGTCTGTTGGTGATCTTATTATGCGCAATTTTGATTTGGATGATGGAGAGACGTTTGAACAAGCTGTATCTGACGCATTTCTAGAAACGACCATTCCCAATTTACGAGTTCTGCCAGCAGCGCAAAGTGACCGAGCCATTGAAGGTTGGTTCCATGAGCAAGTATTTAATCAAAAATTGTTATCTCCCTACTCTCTTTTGGCTGAGATTATTGATGTTGTAAAAAACGATTTTGATATCATTATCATTGATACGCCACCTTCGTTGGGCTACGCGACCTATAATGCCTACTTTGCTGCAACCAGTGTAGTGTTCCCTTTATCTATTACTGAAAATGATATCGATGCAACTTGTTCATACTTTAGTTATATCCCGCAAGTATGGGCACTACTAGCAAATGCTGATCATGAAGGATATGACTTTATGAAGATATTGCTTACAAACCATCGTGATAGTTCAACGACTACGGAATTAATGAATAGCCTTTATGAACACTTTGCACCTTATTTATACTCTAAGGAGTTCAAACACAGCGAAGCGATTAGACAGGCTTCTTCCCTACTTTCTACAGTATTTGATATGTCTAAGAGTGAGTATCCAAAAACTAAATCGACATTCCAAATTGCACAACAAAATGGCTATGAGGTAACTAGTCAAATTCAACGAGATCTTCTTAACGTATGGCGTGAACAGGAGCATGCATAATGGCTAAAAAACGTGGCGGTAGCCCTCTTGGGAACTCTCTTGGCTCTCAGGAAGCCCAACAATCAGCAACAAAAGAAAATCTCAGATCACTAGCTCAACAACTAGCAGGGGAAATGGAGAAAGCAGGTACTAATACAGTCGAATTTCTACAAGCACAATTTGGAATTGAGTCTATTGGTCAAACGATGACTTGGCAGTTGGCGTCTGGCAATACGGCTACCTTTAATGAGGTAACGTTGTCCTATATTCAAGTTCGTGATGAAACATTTGTCACCTTTGATGTGAATGGACGTGATCAATCGCTTTTGACCGCAGAGTCATTATCAGATTTGAATTCTCTTGAATTTCAACAGTTTTATCCGGCTGTTGGTCGTGAAGTTGATGGGAGAATTGATATTTTGGATGGTTCGCGTCGTCGGGCTTGGTTTTTATTACAACAAGGACTTGTTAAGTCTTTTCGTATTCTTGTCACTCAGGATAGTATTTCTGTCACTGACGCCAAAATGCTAGCCAAACAATTGCAAACAGCTAAAGAACATAATCTGCGTGAAATAGGTCAGCAATGTATAGCTATCAAATCAGCAAATGCTGATTTCACTCAAGCTGAGATTGCAAAACAAATTGGTCTAAGTCAGGCTGGAGTTAGCAAAGCAATCAAAGCGGCAAATATCGATGAACAACTGGTTAAGTTATTTCCTGTGGTAAATGACTTATCACATCCAGATTATGCTTTGTTAGATAAGGTAATGAAAGTGTGTAAAGATCGACAGAGAATAGCGAGCTTTGTGCGGAACATTGATAAAAAACTTGTCAATATTCAGCCTGAATATTCACTTGAAGAACTGAAGGATGCGATTGTTTCATTAATCAAAGCTGAGTTGAAGGTAGCAGAAGAGAAGCGAGAAACAGACAAGACCGAAGTGACTCCTCTTGCCCAGTTCGATAGTAAAGGAATGTTTGCACGTAAACGAGTTAAAGGGCGGAGCTTTTCATATGAATTTGGGCGAGTGTCGAAAGATGTTCAAGTCGAACTGGATAAAGCTATAGCCAATGTTCTTAACAGGCTAAAGGCGGAATAGTTAGAACAAATGCACATAAACAGGTAGTCAAACTATTATGCGTCCTCTATTAACTGGATGCCATTATCAACCAGTTCACAGGCAATTTGACTAGACATATTTGGCAGGTTTAAAAGATAGAGATAGTGGACGGATATGACAGGTAGAAATATTGCTGAATTCCAACGTATTGCGAATAAAAAGGGTTGGAAATTCGAAGATATTGCGAAACGTTGGGGTAAGTCCGAACGGCAGTTGTCACGAATAGCAAAGGCAGGTGAACAGCGTGACTTAGATGCTGTGAATGGGGTGCCAGATAAATCAAGAAATTAAAGGAAACAAATTCGTGTGGGAAACATCAGAAGATCGGCTGAAACGCCGCCCCCCATAGAAATGAAACTAGGTAAACAAATTGGTGTTAATACCGAGCAATTGCGTGTAGACAACCGTATCGTGCTCACTACTCTCGACCATTCATGTATCATTCCTTGACTCTTTCGACTGCTCAATCGTATTACTTGGAGAGGGTAAGCTCGTCAGTATTTGTGACTCAAGAAGGGCCTGATGACTAGCTCATTACTGTCATGTCCAATATTTGGTTTGGTACTCTCTTCCATAATGAATAGGAACCAGAAAAGGGACTAAATGCGTAAAATATACTACAAATAATTAATGATTGAATATCAAGCGACACGGCAAAGACTGATTGCCGGGTCGCTACTTACTGATTAATTCCCAGAGTACAAATGTGTAGAGGTGGAGTTTCTACACTAACGTGTCCCTTACTATCAAAGGTACTTAGACCAATAACGCTTACGATGCAAAAATCGATAGCCGCCTATGTCCAGTCAAAGTTGTCAACACTGATTGCGATATGGCCACTAAGTAGGAACCGAGCGTCTACCAAGGTGAGTCTAGGGAGAGTGGCAACCTATTGACCCCACCATCATAACCCCATTTCAATGGCCTTAGCCTAACCGCTTGGTAGGCGCCTGGCCTTACAATACCCTCAAGTTCAGATAGATGACCAACTCTCATACCTCCCCCCCCCATCTTACCAATATGCAACTGACCTTTTATGCTCATGCCTTGGTACTGTTGAGTACTCGTAAACACGCCTAGAAGAGTAGGGGTACCTCCAAATTCTGAAGTAGCAACCTCAGCAAAGTCCTTTGCAATACTGGGGGTCACTGAAAAATAAAACCCTTTCCCTCCCGACAGCCCCCCATTGGTATTCATTTTTCCTAAATTTAACCCGCCTTCTATTCCTTGAGCTAGGGAAGCACTTGAAGTCCCATGAAACCCTACAAGTTTCTCGCCTGTCGTTTTTGAAACTTTTAGTCCTCCCTCAAGATCCAAAGCATCAAGTAGAGAGTAATCATAGAGAGCACTAAAACGCCTTCCTACCATGCCTCGCCCACTCAATCCAATAGTTTTGACCCTTGTGATACTTTGATTAGCAGCCGACAGCGATTTCCCTAACTGGCCCACGCCTTGCCCTACACCAAAGGTAGCCAGACCGACAACTGTCCCGATACCGGCATTGATACCAGCTTGCTTCGTCGAAGCCCCTGTTGCAACACTAAGCCCAAAATCAGCCGCCCCTGACACGACTGCGTCTGCCACTGCTAATCCTACCTTGACGCTGGTTTTTGCCCCTATCGAAGCGGCTCCAAAACCACCACTAATAAAACCGAGTGCTGCACCAATACCCACCTGTTTCCAGTCAAAATCATCACCACTGACGGCTGTCTGAATCCCTTCAGCAGCAGCAGAAACGCCTGCTCCTACCACTGCGCCAACAATGGCGCCAATAATCAGACTCGATATAGCAACATGCCCGCTTGGATCGCGTAAGTTTACGGGGTCACCTAGGCAATAAGCATAACTATTTATCCCTCCTTTACCAAACGGACTCATCGAATCCATCGCGTGAAAACGCATCAGCCTTGGGTTATAAGCCCGATAACCGTTACCTAGATGGTACAGCCCTGTCGCTGGATCTTTGCGCTCGCCATTAAACCCCAATGGATTAACGGCTAATGGACTCGAAGATAGACCAGGCTGCATCACCTGACTGGCCGCCGATAACGTGGGAGAGAGAGCCAATGGAGAGGCTGCTACTGCCATCGAAGAGTGTTTAAGGAAGCGCCGCCTTGAGGCATTAATATCCTGGAGTAATTCTGCCTTCAAATGAGGGAGCTTCTGGTCATCTTTCATAGTGTTTATCCTTCTCCGTATGGCGTATATTGACGTTTAATCATCACTGGGCTCCCCGTTGCTTTAGAGGTATTCAACGTCGATAAAATACTGCCTTGAGCGTTGGAAATAAGAAACTGGTGCTGAGTTGAATTGCTTGACTGAAGAGTCCGGCTTCCTGCTGCCCCCATCACTCGTTGATAGCTGGAATGCACCCCTTCAGATAACTCGTTCGCTAGCTGGTTTCCTTGGTAGTAAAGGTAGATAAAACGCTCTTCATGCGTCTGCGAGACAACCCGCCCCATGGCATCATAGTTGTAACGTGATAACTCGGTTTCTCCCTCAATAACCGCTTCCATTTGACTCAGTGTATTGTACTGATAGGTTCTTCCTTGTTCATCAGAAAGCAAATTCCCTGCGGCATCATACTGAAAGTCTATTTTTTCTGGGTAGCTGGAGTGTGTGTTGGCTAGACTTTGTAACTGAATGGGGTTATCAACAGCATAAGTGCACGTAGCTCTGTTCGATGTCCCATCTGTAAAATCGCTCTCTACTCGAACGATATTACCATATACATCGTAGCTGAAGTGTTGAGATTGCAGGGTGTTATCGTATTCATCTTTCGGTGAATTAGGCCCATCACAGGTATAAGATACCAAGCGATGAAGATCATCATAGGTCATACGCTCCGTTGTCAGTTGGCCTTTTTCGTTATATACCTTTTCAATGATTTGTAAGTCGCTGTCAAAATTTTGCGTTAAATTAAACTCTTCTACGTTATTAATCGTCACAAGTCGATGGGTTTCCAGCCCAACGGCATTAAGGCTAAGGCTAAGGCTAACAATATCGTCACCATTACGAGTATCATAGCGAATAGGCCGACTATAAGAGTCATAAACCAATGTCGTAGTAGTTGTCTGATCACTTTCAAGGGATGTTACAGTGTGTAAGCGACCATGCTCATCGTAGCTATAGGTGGTATTATTACCAAAGAAATCTGTTTTTGCGAGTAACCTTCCCTGCAATGAGTAATGATACGTAGCATGACGCTGCGTTCCATCATTCAGCTGTACTGACTCTGATATCAACTGGCCAAGTCGATTATAGCTGAAGTTCTGCTGACTACTTTGATTAAGTGCAGAAGTCAGCTCTCCTGTCATTTCGTCATATGTAAAGACTTGAGCAAACTCTGACTGCCCTACAACATCAATAGACATAGGAACTTGATGGTATTTATTATTACTGAACTGTAACCTGTCTCCTTTTGGTGTAATTTGAGCTGAAGGCATCCTAGACGAACCTGTATAGCTGATACTATTCTTTACCCCTGAAGCCTCATTTTGAGTTAGGCGTGATAGACCATCGTATTCGCGCTGTCCTAAATGGACATTATTAACCGCTATTTCAGTTTCCAGAGCATCCGTAGTGAAGTCTGCATACTCAACAGAGCGTGACACCGCTTGGCCATTTATTGTTCTGTTTGTTGTGATGACTCTATCGCTGCTGTCATAGCTTTGTGTAGTGACTCTCTGGTTGGTATCTGTCGTATGAATAAGATTGGAATACCCGTCATAATGGTATTGTGTATAAGCTAGGCGCTGATTAAACGAGTCCAACGTTTCTTTGGATGCCTCCAGACCAGTATCGTGATAAACCGTGATTTCTTTCGATAAACCGGGCTGCTCATGAGTCGTTGTCAGGGTAGCCAGGTTTTGGGTTATCAGTTCAACTCTGCCATCCGGGTGAGTCACTTTGCTCACTTGTCCATTAACGTCATACTCGTATGTTGTCGTTAAACTCAACAAGTCTCCATCAACCCAGTCATTGTCAACTTGGGTAACCAACAGGCCAAAGTCGTTATAAGAAAGCTCACGGATTGTTTTCATCAAGCCACTCGCATCGCTTTGTTCCACTTTTATTGTCTTTCCCGCATTATTGAAGTGCTGAATTTGGTGATTACCATTAGCATCTGTCGTGATCAATTCATTCATGTCACTGCCTACTGTGTAACCCCAACGCAACGTTGCTTCATAAGGCGTATTCGGCGCAATGGTATCGCTCAGTTTTCGTCCTATATCATCGTAAACGGAGAGGATTTCAATACCTTCAGCGTCAATGCTTTTCGTGATCTGCCCATCCCAGTAACGCATCAAACTTGACGTACTGGCAGACAATCCATCATGAGCGATGAACTGCTGAGTTATACTTAACGTATCAGCCGCAAAATCATAATACAATGATACGCGGCTTATTTGTCCGTTAACTGTAGTGCTCTGCGTAGCTAAACGCCCGTATTCATAACCATTGGTTTTGTCCATGTAATACGTCATCACCACACTGTGATCGTGATAGGCCTGGGTGCTGAGCAACACAAAATACTCATTACTGTTGCTCAGCCTAGGCAAAGACAGATAAGTCATGTCTACATGACGAGGCGTCTCGCCAAGCTCTTGACTGGCTGGAATAAAAGACTCTCGTTTAAGCAACGACACCAACCCATTTGGCTCTGCCGGGCAGGCACTGCCTTCCCCAGAAGCAGGATAGAAGGTGCGAATTACTTCGCTGCCATCGGGCTGTCGGACGTAAGTCTGGTTGCCGTAATCGTCATAATTGTACCGGGTCGTGAAGGTGTTCTGCTGCCCCTCCTGATAGTACGTCACTCGCTGCTCCTGAACAAAACAGTACACTGCCGGTTGCGATTCAATCCCTACCTCTAGGTTGGCGAAATAATCATTGTCTTCTTGTTTATACAGGGTATTATCTTGTCGGTATTCCGCACGCTCAAGTAAATGGTATTTGTTGTAAATACGTACCACCGACTGACTGCCATTAATCGTTTCTGTACTGCTGTATTGATAGTCCCTACGGGCTTTAAATAAAGTATCTTCGCCTGCTATCCAAGCTCGGTCACTGGCAAAACCAAGATAGTTTTTATCTGAATAGCTATACGTCACCACTCGGTCTGGCTGATTTTGACCAGCAATGCTGCGATGTTCGGTAATGTAAGGTACTTTTGGTAGCGGAGCCTGATTGGGCAAGGAGTGGCCATTATCCTGATAGTGCATTTGCTCCAAAAGTCCTGTGGAATGAACCACCTGCTCTATCACATCGTAACCACACTCATTTATATATCGATAGGCAATTTCTATCGGCGTACTATGCTCTGGCAAGTGAACAGCTGTCAGACGAACGCTACTACCGAGAGCCTGTTTCACCATTCGTATCTGACTCAACTCCTGCCCATCGTAACAATGCTTGACACAGGTCTCCCATTTGTCAGACCACCAATCAATAATAACTTCACGGCCGTCAGCATCGTAAATACGCCAGAGAACAGACGTATTATTGAAGTTTGAGTACTCAAACCGAATGTCTAACCCTTGTGGAGACACCAACTTAGTCAATGTTCCAGTATCGAAATCAATGTAATCCTGCCGACCATCTTTGTAGACCACTTTTATCTCATTGGAGGCATTCAAGTAGAAAACCCGAATGTCCTTAAGCCGGCGGTAGGGAACCGTGTACTCGTTGGCATAATAGTCCCAGACAATTTTGAAAGACTGCCCTGTGGATAGAAAAAGCTCACTGGTATCTGGGTTAAATCGACTTAAGGACAGTGACCACCCCCGACCAAACCCAAAATCCAAAGGGTTAGAAGCCTGATGAGTGAGCTGCAGAGAAAACGCAGGACCCGAGGTTTTGTGCGATAAGAACTCTCCTAGGTGGAATGAACAGGAATAGCTACCCGTCCGTGGATCCACCCCGGTTTGGAGGTACTCAGAGAAACTGTATGCATTACTGGTAATCGCCATCGTTTGAACACCTGATTGAATTGTTGTCAGAGTACAGGAGCCTTGGATTTACCGATTTCCCTCAGCCCCTGCAGCTTGATTGTGTAGGTTAGTCGTCGGTGTGATTAACGAATGAACACGTTGTCATTGTCAACGCCTTGACCAAAGTGCAAAACGATTTGGCTTTGGGTTCCATAAGCATCAACGATATCGATGGTGTTGTCTTTTTTTTCAAACTTCCACGTGTCCACTACGCTCTTCGTTGCTGATCTGTACCCTGTACTGTCTGGTGTAATGCACTCATAACCCCCTACACTGCGATAATAGGGGTAACACGTATAATCACGAGCTTTAAACTTTTTCTTGTGTAGTGCGTGTGTCAAAACAGTAGCGAGATAGTCATTAGTTACTACTGGATAAGGGATCTCAAGAGTGGCGACTGTGCCTGATTGGGGGTACTGGTACTTAAATGAGTCGTGCAGATCTTGGTCCAGTATCATCGCAGCCACCCACGAACTGATTTTCTCTTCACCTTGATAATCGTTTAAAGCCACGTGATTTTCTTCAATATATTCCTCGAAAATCGAGCTGGTATTGACTTCCTGACCTACATATGAAATCTCATGAATTTCAGCTACATAAGGACGCTTTTCGAGGTTTTGCAATGTAATTTTTTCATATTTATTGTCAACCCATACCTCTTCCGGAGTCAAAACAAAGTCGTCTGCACTGTAGCGTAGAGGTTGAATCGCATTTATCGTCACATAACTGTTGTTACCCGTTCCCTCACAAGTATCGTACGTTTCTTCCTGTGTCCCTCCTGGGTAAGGGACAGAGGCGGTGATTTCCACACACACATCCACGACACCAACGTCACCGGAGGTGATGTATAAGTACTGATGCTCAGTGTTCGAGTTGATATTGCTATAGTTCACGCCAGATGAAGATGGACTAATTACATGCCGAAATGCATTTTCAAGCTCCGAGAAGTCCCAGTAATCGACTTCTCGAAGCGGTTCTCCAGTATGCAGCTTTTTTAGCGCTATACTCTCTACGATTTCTCCTTCTCTCAAATCCCAGTGCACGTAGACCTCGGCTTGCATATTGCCATTGGCATAGATAGCCCCAGCCCCGCTGCTTTGATGAATGGTTAGTTGATTGGGTGCCCACTCGGGGCCATTGGCCAAAGTGAATGATGATGCTAAACAAAGCATCGAGCCCAAGCATGGTTGGATAACTTTCCTCATTAACGTATTCATAATATGCCTATTTAATATTTGTATATATCCACTCGATATTCAACATTGTTCATGCCTGGCATTCAACTAGTAAAAGTACTGGTTTTGCGCAGTTGCAGTGAGGAGCTGTTTAATATCAACTAGCTACGGTTAATTAAGCTAAAAGGGGGAACCTTACTTAAGGAGGTAACGGTGAAACAAGAGCTGATTGGTGGAGTCCTGTTTGGTACTCTGGTTTCAAGTACAGTGATGGCAGAAGTCAACGGAGACACATTTAAAGAGTTTCTTAAACAAGACGCCGCCCATTGTTTTGGGTGGTCCGCTGGGCTAGACATTGATAATGATTACACTAAGCTTCTAATTGAACTTTCTAAGGGGCGTACCGAAAGTGTAAAAAGTGATCCTAATATTATGGAGGAATTCGGTACCGCTATGGGGTATTCAGAAGCAATGATCGAATTTTCAGGTAAGGCTTCTGCGGAAGAAAAGTATCGGAAGGTGTGTACACCGATCAAGCAGAAATATGGGATCTAATGGCCGCTTCCCTTACATATCTTTCCGCGTTTCATGTGATTCTTGTTCATGATGCAATACGGTTTAAGCGAGCAGCCCCACTCATCTCTCCAAGATGAAGGGCCAGCTTTCTGGGAAAAAGGGCATCCACGTAATCTGGCAGTTGGCTGCCAAAAGCTCTATGGCTCGAACAAAAAGTGGAAACAGAAGTATGGTTACCATAAGAGCTCGTTGTCGGACACCGCTATGTATCGTGTAAAACAACGACTAGGTGCTTCACTCACGCTTCGACATTACAACGCACAAGTTGGTGAGACTTACGCCATGATCAAAGCACTCAACAAGTTAACTGGGATAGGTATGCCTGAAACTCAGTGTATTGTTTAAAATATGAACGATTTAAACGGCATTCGGCCTGTGCCTGAATTCAGCAACAAGGCCAATGGTCACAGCCATTTAGCTATATAGTTTCTGGTATGCTGATGTTAACTTTCGGATTTCCTCTCCCCAAACTGCCCCCCTCTCTTAGGGCGCGCGCCACGTAATACGCTTATTTCAAGTAGTATCGCGGAACGTTTTCGTGACATAAGCACTATCGA
>NZ_JAKRBO010000023.1:0-20997 GCF_022432925.1 Vibrio sp. CyArs1
TTGTCTTCCACTTGGTGTAAGAAGAATGTTAGTGGTGCGGCTGGTCTTGAGGGTCTGTCAAAAGTAGTCCGTAACTTCTACGATAAGCACTGCGAAAGTGGTAAAGAAGGGTTTGGATGGACAGCGTACAAAGACTACCGCAAACGCATGTTCGATTCATGTAAACGTTACGATGAAAAAGACTTGAGAAACTTCATTCCATGTAACGCGAGAGCAACTAACAAGTATCAACACAAGAATGCAATGGCTTATTGTTGCAACTTCAACATCCAACCCGCGCTAAGATTCTTTATGAACGAAGCTGGGATTAGGTTTGATGCAGACCAATATGCGCTGTCTTCATTCCTTCAGTGGTTATGGCGTAGCCGTATCCGTCAAGGTAAACCTGTCACTGTGTTTATCCCTGCACCAAGAATTAGGTCTTTGTTCTTACAATGGTTGGGGTATTCAGTGGATGAAATTGAGGATAAATGGAAGACTAGATACATCCCACTAAACTAAAAGTCGCTCAAATTCTGGCGAGTTTTTTAAGTGACCTCTTGAAACGTAGACAGGACGGGGCTTCCAGAGGGTCTACTAAATTCCTCTTATAGAAAGAAAGAAAGAAAATCTTAATTCTCCACTGTATCAGGATTACCTGAACGGAGTGAAGGTTAGCTCTGCTACCTGATTAGTGTCCACTACCTACGCTGTCTTAGATTCATTTTAATCTTAAGAATAATAAAACTAAGAGTGAGTGGTAGTGGAGTCGAACAGCTTGCTAACCTAACGGTTCGCTGTTACCGACAGAGTAACTACAGCTTCTTCCTTCTACAGCGTCTACATCAATGTCATTTCGGTACATTTTCGTAGTGTAAATGTGCTCTTTTGACCAATACACCCACATATAGGAGACACAATGAAAACAAAGTCTAAATCTTCCAAGAAGACAGGGCTACTAGACATAGCAATCATACTTGGTCTTGGATTCTTATCATCACTAGGCTTGTATGGATTATCAATGACCTAACCAATACAAGGAATAACAATGACAACCACACTCAAGCACAGATCTAGTAGAGACAAGATGAAAGGTCTGCTTAATGAAGTTGATAGCTACTCACATGGTGGCTACCTTGGACATAACGTCATCTTTAGGCATGGCATAGATGAGAACAGTACACCTATTGAGGTATTTGATTCAATATCAAAATCACTAGAGGCCATGAAGGAGCACAGTGACCATGAGCTTAGACAGCTTGGATTATCTTTGAATCCACTACTACAGGGTCGAGCACTTACTATAGCAAACAGGATTCCGAATCGATTATTTGATGGTGACACATATTACTTCAATGATGCGATAACGGAGGTTGATGACAATGGCACTGAGCAACCAACACCCATTACATCATCAGGCTTATGGCAGTACCGAGTTAGGCGATACCCTGATGGTTCGCTAGCTAATGAAGATACTCATCCTCCAATCTGGCAGAAGGTATTAGATATTCCTAATCCAGATCGAGTCCCTTTCCCAACAAGTTAGAAGTTCACGACGCGCTTATGAAGTTCAGCGCACTTAATTAAGACTGAGCTAGTCGTCTTCATCTTCTTCAGCGACAGGGAATTAACGCTCACTTATTCACTCATTACAATAGGAGTAAACATGACAATAGAAACACTTAGTAGTAGTAGTAGGCAGAAGCTACGAGGTGTAGCCCCAACATTATGGGATTACAGCGATAACAAATACATCAACCTCAGCGTATCAAACCTAAAGATTGACCAAGATACAGATCCACTAGTTGCTGTGGAGCATATGCAAAATGAACTTAACGGCCTAGCTGAAAAATCATCAAGAGAACTGACCTTAATCGGTGAAAGATTCACACCATTACTCCAAGGTAGCCCATTCACCTTTGCAGTAGAGATTCCTGATCGATTGTTCGATGGAGACATCTATTACTTCCTAGATAAGGTGATGATTAAGGATGAGAATGGTACTGACCAACCAACAGCAATAATTGCACCTGGGCTATGGCAATATCGCATGGTCCGATACACAGATGGAGAGCTTGCACCAACTGAGCAACATCCCCCTGTTTGGCAGAAACTACTTGATATTCCAAACATTGATAGAGTTGAACGACCACCTGAAACACCATAAGACCTAGCACTAGCTAGGCAACTGATAATTAAAACTGAGCTAGCCCATTTCACAGGGCAGTACTTAACGCTCCTATACATTATTTCTTATAGGAGAACACCCAAATGATTAACCTTTCAAGCATCAATCTTTCAAGATACAACCTAGATTTTATTAACGGCCAACCTGTAATAGTCAACAACAAAGGTAAGCGACTAAAAGCCTCACTCTGTAGCGGTGGATACTTAATGCATTCCTTAACCGATGACGATGATAAGAGAGTATGGCGCAGACTACATCGAATTGTAATGGATGCATTAGTAGCTAATGAGAATCCTGATACACACATCTACATCAATCACAAAGACCACAACAAGATTAACAACAGCTTGGACAATCTTGAGTATGTCACACCCAAGCAGAACCTAATGGGTGCAGTTAAAGCAGGTTTACTAAGCGGTAGTAAGAAGCGAGTCCCTGTTGTTGTAATCAATGATGATGGTTCAACCAATGAGTACAAATCAGGCAGGGCAGCAGGTAGAGCTATTGGTTGTTCACGACAGACTATTAACGCTGCATTGAATCTACGTCAACGATCCATATTCGGTACAACACCACTACGCAAAGACCACTACACATTTGCAGATAAGCTAACTAAAGAGATTGGTGGAGACATCATCGATCGAGCTAACTTGATGACTAGCTTCATGCGTCTTGACTTGAAATAAATATGCCTATGAGCCAAGGAAAGCACCCTAATCATTACCACACCCCTACATCAAATTGGGGTGCTTACTTGCACCAACAACAATACGAGGACTGATATGAGAACACTTGAAGAAGTCAAAGAACTTCTAGTCAACAACAACTTACCCGATGAACTAGCAACCCCAATATTTCTATCCATAGTCGATTCAACCTTATCAATCACACTAGATAAAGAACATGACCAAGAGCTATTCATCCAATCCAACGAACTACTACACGACCTAGAAAACAAAGAACGTCCCTCAGATGGATGGTTCGCTCACTACCTAGTTCGACTATACACATTCTTTTATTCACCACTAGGTAAGGAGTAACACCTATGGCACAACGAAATCGAAAACAATTACAAGAACAAGACGAGTTCATGATTAATAACCACACAGTGAAGGTCAATGAACACGGTGAGGTAACAATCCTCAATGCACAGAAAGATGATATGTCCCACTACTACGACCATGAAATGGCAATCAAAGGTTATCTGTACCCTGCAAAGCCTCTCAAATTCATCCGTCTATGGTTATCAGGTGGATACAAGACAAAGTATGAAGCCTATATGAAGGTCTTCCCTAATGCATCAAAGAAGACAGCTAAGAACTCTAGCTACCCATACTTTGAGCGGTACAAAGATGTCATCCCACTACTAGAGGCTGAGGTTGATGAAGATGTAATTCTAGCTCGAAAGGTAGTGCGTGAAATCCTCAACTCTAAAGATGCTAAAGATTCAGACAAGCTAACAGCAGTGGATAGAGTTTATCGTTCTAAAGCTCTCTACAACCACAAACAAGAGATTGCTGTTGAAGATACCAACCTCAAGGATGAGTACGCCAATGCTACTGATGAAGAACGTAGTGAGATGTTTGCTAAGGCTGCACTCAATAGTGGCATCACTAAAGACATGCTACTGAAGGCTGCAAGTAAAGTAGGTGGTTAATGTTCATTAGGAAAGATACGAAGATTCCCCCACACATCAAATCAAAGTTAACCATCTCCAAAGTAAAACCAAAAGTAGACGAAGAACAGTTACGAAAACTACGTGAACTGATGGAGAGGAAGTACCCACAACATACGGCAGAGCCTAATTCTCTGCGACAGAGAGAGGACAATTTATGATTCCTATTTTTGCAAAACTAGCGGCAGGTGTAGCCTCCGTATTCCCTAAAGTAGGTGCTGCATTAGGTATGGGCGAGGCAGCAGATACAGCAGTTGATGCAGTCGATACAGCAGATGAAGCAGCTAAAGAGAAACAGCGACCTGATACACATTGGAGTGACTACGTTCCTACGGGTGGTGGTAGTAGCGCTCCTGTAGCACCACAAAGCTCACTACTCGATTCAGCCCCTGTTGGTTCTACCGACCAACCAATGTACAGAGAAGACCAATTTTAAGGAGACAACATGATTAATATTCAAAAGATGATTACCGCACATAGCGGATATATGAAAGGTGCAGGTATTGCAGGGGGTTCAGTGGGTAATGGTACTCCTACTCCCACCTCTCCAACCCCTCCTATGGGTGGTGGTCTAGCTGTTGGTGGAGGTTCTATCGGTATGCCAACACGTAATGTAGCAGGTGGTTTTAATGGCAATACACCAACCCCAACAGACCAAGGACTATTAGCAGGTGGTATAGGTGAGCAACCTCAACCAATGATGCAAGACCAAGGTTTGTTAACACCACAAATGCAAACTGATTCACCACAAGTTGGAGAGCAGTTAGTAGACCTTGGCGGAGGTGGTAGCTCAGGTTCTGAATCAGGTCGAACTGACTCTGTAGGCCGAGTAGATGATAAGCATAAACAAGACAAGTACTACGATGAACTACTAGGAGCGGGTAGCGGTTGGTTCCGTGGTGGTGCAGGTGAAGGTGGTGGCGGTCTAGATGAAATGGGTGGAGCACTACGTGATGCGGCAGACCATTATCGTCGAACCCTAGAAGGTGGTAGTGACCGTTCAGCATTGGATCGAGCTAATAAGGCAGCAGCAGATGCAGCACGACAAAACCTAGAACAGAATACATTTGGTGCTATCCGTAGTGCTGCTCAAGGTTCAGGTATGGCTGCTAGTTCACGACGAGGTATTGCAGAAGGTGTTGCAGCAGGTCAAGCAGCAGGTGACTTCCAGCAAGGCATGGCAGACCGTGAATTCGGTTTCCAACAAGATGCCCTACGTCGTCAAGATGAAGCAGCAGACCGTCTACTAGGCACTGTAGATACTATCCGTGGCATTGCAGGTGAGCGTGAACGTCAATCTGAGTACCAACGGAATCTACGTCATCTACTTAACTACAAAGACATCATCTCAGGTGATATGGGTGGTACTCGTGACAGTACAGAGAGTACGGATTGGAGAAGTAAGTACGATGACAAGTACTTTGGTGGTGGTGTTGGTATCTAAGGAGTAATTATGAAGAATTTATTAGATCTTTTATCAGATAAGAGAGTTAGTACAGAGGTTCGCAACAATACGAATCCTAACCTACTGACCCCTAGCACTAGTAAGGACGCTGTATCAGCATCGCCAGCTATCCGTGAAGGTATGAAGGGTCAAGCTAATCTGGAAGAAATGCCTAAAGGCAAGATGGAGAAATTGTTAATTAAGCTTCAAGAGAAGTTGGAGAATGCTAAGTCTCCTGAACAAGAGGAACACTGCTCCGAGATTCTATCAAATGTCTTTGAAGTCTATGAGCGTCGATTCCTTGAGAATGAAGAAGACCAAAAGGAAGAGATCCGTAATCGTGAACTTCAACGAGAGATTAATCGAAAGATGGGTAGCAATGTTCAGGGCATGGATGGTGCTCAACAACACTTTATGCAACAGATGAATGGAGGTCAGTACTAATGGCATCACCACTTGATAGATTGACTAGGTTCTTTACTGAGCCTACTCAACTCGACCCTGCATCAGGTAAGGGTCAAACACAATCCAAAGTTAATCAGCAACAACGTAGAAACCGTGAACTACTCGAAGGTGAGCAGAACAAAAGGGCTAATCGAAAGCTGATTGATGAGACTGCTCGATATCCTAAACAGCCAAAACCTGAATACAAGGTAGACTCTGATGAGGTTAATCGTCAGTTAGAATCCTCTCCAAATGTAGGCCAAGACCAATACGGCGACAAGGTATATAACCCTTATGCAACCAATGAAGGCGATAGCATCAAGACTCAGCTAATGGATAAGGCTATCGAGACAGGTTATGTAGACCCAGACTCCCCAATTGCACGAACAGTAGGTAGTCAAAAACCTATCGAGCAAGAGGGCGCTCAAGATGACCTAGTTATGCCTGAAGGATTGGAACTACCTGAACAGCCAACGGAGGAAGAACCACAACCTCAAGGTGAAGGTCTTTTAGCTGAAGGTCAAGTAGATGATGACCCTAGCGTATCAAAGATAAATGATATGGAGGAAGCTCACGAAAATAAGGTACGAAGAGCCTTTAATGAATTCCGAAAATCAGGAATGACCCCTGAACAGGTTGCAAAGTTCTATGAAGAACAGGGAATTACGGATACTGCGGATATTGTTAGTCAGTATGAAGAGTTCCTTCGAGAGGGTCTAGGTTTCAACATCACTGACCCTAATTCAATTAAGGGTCTTCCTTTCAACACTGAAGAAGGTTCTAACTATCATCCTGATATCGAGGAAGAAGACCAAGCAGCAGTAGATGCAGCCTTAGCTCACTTCCGTGAAACAGAGGATGATGAGCCTATTCAATCCCTAGCCTACAGCATGGCACTTAAATATGGTGGTGACCCTAATCTGTCATATGAAGAGTTCAAGGAACAGAACCGTAAAGAAGTCAGTGACAACATGACTGAGGAACAGGTCACTAAAGCAGGTGAAGATGCATTTGTTGAAGGTGGAGGCAGTAAGGAAGCTTGGAAGGGTAAGAGCCTAACTGACAAGATTGACTTCATTGCAGGTCTTGGTGTCACTGCCTTAGCATCATCTCTAGGATTTGGTGTAGTCCCTTCACTAGTCTTTGGTTTGTTTGGTGGCATGAGTTCACGACAAGGTGACTTAGCTGCACAGCAGCAGCAATCGAATAAAGACCGAGATTTCTACATGCGACTAGCTAGAGATGGGTTACGAATCGGTAAAGATGGTAATCCTGAAATTGACCCTGATTCACCTGTCCACTCAAAAGGTATGCAATCTCTAGGTGATGGGATGATTTACAACCCTAACACCAATGAGATGAAGTTCATTCACCCAACTCAAGGCTTAGTACATCTAGACTCTGAAGGGAATGTAATCTCTAAATCAGATCCAGAAACAGCAGGTCTTCTTAGTGAGGCTATGGCAGCTAGAAATACTAGCGGTCAACGTGCAGCAGAGAAGCGGTCTAGAGAGATTAAAGAGGACAAAGGTGAGATTTATGCTCCATCAAGGCACGACCCAATCATTGAGACTGAACTAGCGAGTGAAGGGCATTGGGAGGATGCGTACAACAATTCGTCCGATACAGGTAGAGAGAAAATTAAGAAGCATATTGGTTCTCAAGCGTTTGAAATCTTGTCGGAAGCAAACAGGAACGAGGCGTATGTAGATACATTCGGTCGGATGCAACCCCTTGAGGCGATACGACTAGCCCTAGCTAACAACAAATCCTTAGGGTATTACGAGGATGTAAGCTTATTCGGTAATAAGAGTGGCAAGATTGATAAAGGTCGAGCAGCACCGAACCCAACGGCTGATGATGTCATCTTTAATATACTCAACCGAGAAGCAGAAAAGAACCAAATATTAGCCAATGCCGATAATGCATTTGAATCTGTTAGGAACGGTACGTCATATCTACAGTATCAACATCCTGCAACGGGTGAAATTCATACTGTTGACTATCGAGAGGCACTTACTATGCAGGGTGCTGATGAGGAATCAATCAAGCGAGGCATTATTAAGAAGTCAATCAGAGTCATCCCCGCTACAGAGGTATAACAAAGGAAATTTACTATGAGATACACACCAACAAACAGGGAATTAGAGGAGCAGCTACTTAATGCTGACCTCGATGACCAACCTATCAACATTGATGACCTTCCAATCCTTGAGGAAGAAGATGAACTTGATGATGGTAGACTAAACATACGAGACCTACCTGTTATTGGTGGGAGTGATGCCAACACAAGAGATCTTGATATTGAGAACCTACCTGTTATTGGCAGTAAGAACGAAGAGGGCGACGATAGTCGCTCTACTTCATTTATGAGGGGCGGTAATCTTAATAATACAGGGATGCTTAATAATGAACCGATGCGTCTATCAGGTAAATCTAATGCTTTTAAAGTCGGTATGGCTAACCTAAGAAAGGGGATTGAAGGATTAAAGCTAGCTGTGAATGACCTGATGGGCGACGAAGGAGCAGCAGCAGTAAATCAAAAAACCATTGATGAGTACAATGCAATCATTTCAGCTTACGAGTACGCTGTAGATTCCTATAAGGATATCGGTGGTGTAGGTGATGCCTTCGACTATGTATCAGAGAGAATCATTCAATCATCCCCTGAACTAGCTACAGCAATTATGTCCTTCTCCCCTTTAGGGATGGGAGCTAGAGCAGCCACATTTGGTGCTCAATCAGGCCTATTCTCAGGTCAAACTTATGCAGACCAAGAAGAAAAGAACCTACCATTGGCACTTGGAACCGGTACTGTTGAATCTGCATTAAATGCTATGGGTTTCAAGGGTGTACTGAACCCGAAGGCATTAGGCCTAAAGGAAGGTGTCAAAGAGGTTATGGGTGCAGCAGCCTTAGCGGGTACATCTGGCGTAGCTCAAGACTTTGTACGTCAGTATGGTGTGTCTCAGAATATCGATACATCAAATTGGGATGAAACTCTAGTAGCAAATATGGCAGTTGCATCATCGATACAAGCTCCATCAACAGTTAGAAAAACATTCTATAGCGACAGAAGCACATCACCTATTACAGACTACAGAGAAGAGTCCCAGAAGGAATCTAGGATTCGTGATAGAGAGAATGGTGACCCTGATTCAGATTTCCTATATCAAAATGTTAAATCAGCCAATGACAAGTTTAATGAAACCATAGACCGAGATTCAACTAGCTCTGAGAATGACGACTTTTCTATTGATGACTCTGTAGCTGACTTCTTCAAGAAGGCTAGACGTTACAACTTTGGACGTATGGGAGATGTCCGTGGTGAGAATTGGGTATTCTATGAAGGTATGAAGGACGCTGAACGTGAGCATAAAGCTCAAGATACTAGTTGGCGATTCTATAATGATGCAGGTACTAAGGATGCTAGGGATGATTCACAGTGGAGATTCTATGAGGATACACCACCTGATTCAGATAAGAGTGAGAGTAATCCTGATAGCGGTATTGGTGGGTATTCAGAGCCTAGACAAAAGGATATGTGGGACAAATTAAAAAGCTCTTCAAACCCAACCACAACTAGGTTAGCTCGAATCATTGAATCTATGCTTGGTTCAGGTTCAGCAGCAGCAGGTAAGCTAGGCGCTCAGTACTCCGCTAAAGCTAGAACTCTGTGGGGTATGTTCACTCCTGATTTTGCAGAGAAGAACCTTGACCGTCATGATGTTTACAATAAGAACAAAACCTTAGATAACATCATGTATAACGACTATTACTCATGGTTACTAGGTCTTCGTCCTTCATTGAAAGGTGGTAAGGATAAGGTTAAAGGTGAAACTGAAAACGTTTCTAGCTACCGACACTTCAGTGGTACTCAAAATAAAATCTACGAAAACATACATGAAAGCCGTCGATTGAAACGGGATATCAACGAGGGTAGTGATGCTGTTAAAGAGCTATTAAATGAACTACGAAGAATCAATAGGAAGTACGCCAAGAGAGCTAACAAGGCAGGGTTTGAAATCCCTGAAGATGGCAACTATGTAACCAACATCTTAAATAGAAAAGTCTTGAAGGCAGTAGGTAGAGACAAGTTCTCTGACGACATGGCCAAAGCAGCCAAGAAAGCAGGTCATGGCAACTTGAACAAGAGGACATTTGAGCATATTTGGGACACTGTGGTTCACAATAAAGCTTATGACCAGGGTGATGTTGGGATGATTCTCAAAGATGATGGTTCTAAGCATAAAACTAGTAAAGCAGGTGTTCTTGAAATCGAGTCAACATTGAAGAACATTCCTTACAAAGACCTAGCCCCATATGTTGAAAAGGATCTGATGAAGACATTTGCAACCTATTCAACTCAAGCAAGTAGACGTATCGCAGGTGCTGAGATGTTCGGTAAGAACGGTGAGCATTTCATTAATCTTCTAAATGATGCAGACAAAGAGATGACCCTAGCGGGTGCTGAAGACTTCAAGATTAGGGACTACAGAAAATCCATGCTAGCTCAGTATAATGCTTACTATGGCAACATGGAGAGACTACCTGAGTTTATTGAACCCGCTGTAGAGACACTGAGAACAGCAGCTAACATAATCCTACTACCACTTGCAGTACTAACATCATTACCTGATTTAGGATCTCCATTCACTAGAGCTAAAGCTAGGCATGTATTTCCTGCCATTGCAGATATGATGAAGATTCTTGCAAAGGATAGAGCTAGACGATTAGGTGCGTATGCTAATGTCAATTGGATGAAGGAGATACCTTTCAGTCATACTGAGCAGATCCTGAAGGACTTGGGAAGCATGACCCCAATTGCAGCAAGAGCAGTAGCTAGTAGATATGGAGACAGCCCACTACCTTCAAAAGTTAATGAGAAATTCTTTACCCTTAATGGAATGAATATGTTCAATGACTTAGGTCGAGGACTATCAACCCTAATGGCTATGAAGTTGGTGGATTACGACGTTAGTATTGTCAGTGACCCTACTGTACGTCAACACTTGAGGGATGATGCACAAGCAAGACTAGATAGAATTGGAGTATCCCAAGAAGCAGTTAACTTGATGATGTCTAAAGAAGCTGTGCAAAAGAGGTTGGGTACTTTCACAGAGAAGATATTTGAAGGTAAGAATTGGGCGCACCCATCATATAACCAAGGATTGAAAGATGCTTTGGAGTTATTGTCTGACCCTGAATCCTTCAATGAGAACTTTAGTAAGTTCACGGACATTCCTCATATTGCAAAGGCTATTAGAGCAGTAGGAGTACCACCAAAAGAATTAAGTCGAGCAATACAAGCACGACAAGCTCTAGACGATGCTTATGACAATAACATCTCAAATGCTTACTACAGGTTGAGTCGTGAGATGATTGTTGAGCCTAACTTTGCCAACAAGCCTATCTACACTAGTAATCCTTGGGCTTCGATTATTACTCAGTTCATGGCACACCCATCAGTACAGGGTAACACTATGGTAATGAGTAATCTGTATCGGGCTGCTAGTAAGGATGGTTCGGTAGAGAGTCCCAACCTTGCATTTGGTATCGTGGCTAGCTTCTTCCTAGCTGCACTTGGTTATGAGCTTCAACAGAATCTCAGAGATCTAGGTAGTGATGAAGAGGATAAGAGACGGTATGCCAAGACGGGTATGGATTGGTTCTTACGTAATCTAGAGTACTCAGGTTGGGTCGGTGTAGGTACGGGCATGACATCAGGAAGACTTAGTGATATGGACTATGGCAGTAGCTTCTTAGATTCTATTGCAGGTCCTATACCTAGTAAGATTTCTGAAGCAGTTGGTGCAACCCATACAGCAATGACAGGTGGTGGTAGCCAAGACCTGACTAAGGTCATAGCTAAGAATATTCCTCTACTTAATAAGATTCGATCTGCGGAGCAGGATGTAGATAGATTCCTTCAAGGTGCTATCGATGAAGCAACCTACATGTATCGGTCTATGAATATTCCTGACTCTAGTCATTACGGTAGTGAGTTAGCCCACCCTGAAGTTAGACTTAGAAATGAGATTGACCTAAACCAACTACTAAGGGAGAGTCAAAGACAGTCCATCGAAGACATCCTACTAGGACGGTAACCAAACAATGAACCCACAACTTAATTAAGTGGGTAAACCCTTTCAAACACCCCACCAAACGCCCTGTAACGCTCTGTATCAAGAGATTTAACAACTCCTGACTGATATCATCAAGATTTCCTCTAAAGCCTTGTGTGACAAGCTCTGACACTGTATTGAGATTTCTGATTTATAGTATGATGACTTGTATAAACAAGGGAAAAGACGACACTCAAACGAACACTCATTAGAGTAAGTGACAACCTCATCCAATAAAATCAACAGCTTAAACAAAAACAATATACACCAAAGATATACATTGTATATAAACATCTAAATATGAAACATGTTAAGTACTAGTATACATTATGTATATACCGAGTATATATTTGTGTTGACTACTGAGTTTGAATGTATACAATGTATATACATCACATATACACAATCAAATTAAAGGTAATTAACAATGGAAAAAATCATCTCAATCGCCAACAGTAAAGGTGGTGTTGGTAAGAGTACTACAGCTCATAACCTAGTCCCGCTACTAGACATCACCAATGTTATCGACCAAGACATTCACACTAGCCTGTCAGTTCTCCGTGAAGGTGTAATAGCACCTAAGAGTAGTGATGAGCTAATCAACTTCCTGATCGAATCTAAAGGAAGCACCATTATCGATTGTGGTGGTTTTGACTCAGATGTGAATCGTAAGGCTATCGCAGTATCAGATCTTGTTATTGTCCCAACTTCTGATGAGCCTACCGAGTTCGTTGGACTAAGTAAGTTTGGTGCTACTTTGAAAGCTATCATGGAAGATTTCGATGTGAAGATTGAAGCTTATGTACTAATCAATCGTGTTAGTCCTAACCGTAAACACTTCAAAGAAATCGAGCAGTACGTTAATGAGTCATCAGTATTCAAGCTACTAGATAGCAAGCTACCAACTAGGAAGGAGTACTCAATTGCCATGTTCTCAGGTTCAACAGTATGTGAATACTCAAAGACAAAGCACAGTGTTGCAGCTAGGGAATTGAAATCATTAGCAAAAGAACTTAAATCAATCCTATCCTAGTATATCCCAAGTATATACATAGTATACACACAACTACTTAAACATGGTGAATCAAATGGTCGATAAAGCAAAGCTACTAGCAACAATCAGCAAATCAGAATCTTCAGCAGCACTACGCCAACCTAACGAAGAAAGCCTTGATGGTATTCAAGGAACTAAGTCTAAACTACTTCGTACAGTTCCTGCTAAGTACTTCGAAGCTCACAAGAGAGCTAAGGCTAAAGGTGTCACTAGTTTAGATTTCAGTGGCTACATCTACGAGGCCATTAGAGAGAAGTTAGTTAGAGATGGAGCACTTTAACTACAGCACTACCCTTCAGGAGGGCTACCCATGCCCTTCTCAAGAGCTACCCTATCGGGTGAGTTTCCATTGAAAGTAAGTCAACAGTCCTCATACCCTTCAAATCTAATCTATAGACCCATACACCTCACTAGCTCAACCCTAGTCTCTCACTGACTTCCAAAGCAAACTGGGGATGAATAATATGAGAGTAAATCCTCTTACTTATCTAACAGTTAACTAGTAAAGGCACTCGCTGTAGTTGGTTTGATTTTTGCAGATATGCTTAATGGTGAAAGGTATTGGGTGAATTCTGAATACACTCACCCTAACGAGTTTTAGACATCTCTAAATCCCGCTAGCGTGGACAGAATTCAAACTGATATGCTCAACGGAGCCAAGTATATCGTCTTCATCTGGCTAGTCTTGAATACACAAACTAACTGTAAGCATTACGGGCTGTATTGCCCCCATCCTCATCGTTGCTTACCGACATCTGACTTTAGTACCTTGCAAGGGTAGAACCCAATATACAAGCCTCTTTGACTACCTCAATACGGTAGCACTAGTCATTATCTCACTCATATGATGCACACTATCAGATGAAACGCTTGTAGTGTGTAATGCTGTCCCGTAACCCAAGTGACACTTATTCCTTCCACCGATTACTTGTAACAATGCGAGACAACAAAGAAAGTGGTGTAAACACCTTGCCGTAAACAACCTACTAGGCTATTATTGACATACAAGTTTTGCGTTCTCTTTTGTTCGCATTGTTAAGAAAGCCCGCTCGCCAAAGCGGGTTTTTCTGCATCTGGGGTAAGCATAACTCAATTACCCATTGAAAACTAGACAAATCTTTAACTATCAAATCGCTCTCTATCCATTGGTACACATAGCCTCAAGAAAGATCTTAATCTAGGATCGTTTTGGATCTCTATCACACTGCCAATCATTTGTTAGTAATGACATCAAACACACACAATCACCTCTTTTCGACGAATATAAAGGGAGTTCAAGGAACTTAACCTTTTTTCATCTCAAAATTATCTCCGAAAAATTTTTTAAGTCGCTTATTTCATTGAACATTATTTAAGGGGAATCTAGATTCAATGCATCTATTATCTTATGGATAATAAGGTCAAGAATTTCCCACCCTATGTGTATGGGAGTCGTATCGGGGGTACGGATTTTTTAAAAGGGGATACGGGGGTGCTCTTGAAGCCTTCCTAGAAAAGACCCATTCCCAGAAAGCCTCAACACATCCTCATCGTGCATCACTCTCCGCTACGAAAACCAACAAGCCTAGCCTTGGTATTGCCCACTGAAATAGACGCAGCTACGGGCTTTCTACGGCTTCAGGATTGGAAGAACAACACCCGATCTACAATCAATTATCGAACCATGCGATTGATAGTAATCATGACCTATCAACCAACAAAACTAGCTCACTATATTGAAGTTATCTTGAACCATAGCTCATAAATCATTTGACAAACATTTGAACCACTCTTATTATGGCGGCTCACAACTATTCATTTATGAGCTACGAGAAATACTATGTTAATCGGATACATGCGAGTGAGCACGAAAGACCAAGACCTTGAGATTCAGGAACAGGCGCTGTTGAAGGCAGGTTGCGAAGAAATATTTGGTGGTAAGTATTCAGGTAAAAGTCAGACTAACGGAGAAGAGTTACAAGCAGTGATTGATTACTCTCGTAAGGGTGACACGGTAGTGGTTACGAAGTTCGATAGATTAGGTCGCTCAATCACTCAGGTGTTGAGGGCAGTTGAAGCACTGAAGAGTAAGGGAGTCCACATTGTATCTCTTAATGACCGAGTTGACACAAGAGACGAAAGCCCAATGAGTAGCGCCATGATGCAGTTGCTTGCAATGTTTGCGGAGCTTGAGCATTCGATGATTGTTAGCCGCACTACTGAAGGAAGAGTTGCCGCTAAGAATAAAGGAGTCAAGTTTGGACGCAAGCAGAAGCTAGATAAGAAGGAGGTCAAGAAGTGGAGGGCTGATAACGAGGCTAGTATCAAGCAGACTGCTGAACATTTCGATCTAAGTATCTCGACGGTCAAGAGGTACTGCAAAGATTGATAGCTCAAGGCAACACACTATCAGTTAGTAGTGGATTAAGTACTGCATCGAGTAGTGCTTAATCAAACCGAGATGGTAATAGTACTTATCGACATCCTTGTTAGTTCCCGACTAAAGGCTCTACGAATTGCAGGGACGTTAAGATAACTTCTTATCTGCCACTTAAACATGAGGACGATAAGTAATGGATCTGAAACAGAGACTGATTGAGGCCAAGCGTTGCCCTGTGCCAATTTGTGAACAGCGTAAGGCTGACATCAAGAAACTTTTAAAGCAGGGAACGAGCCGTAAGGCTATCACTCTGATTTATGGCATCAGTTACGATGCACTGAACAAGATTCGTAGAGGTTGATATGACTAGCAAGTATGCACGCTATGAACGTAAGGATGAGGATTACTTGAAGGCCATTGAGAAGCGTGAAGGTAAATACACCGTAGATGTGAAGATGTTCAAGCGGTTTGACCGCAATAGGATTAATCAGACAATGACAGGAGGAAAATGATGATCCGATATGTAACAGGGGAGCAAGTTAAGCGAATGCTTGATAGGCGTAACAAGAGAGATGTAGCAATGAACGCACATAGAGTGGAATCAGTGGAACGTTCAAAGCTACTTGGTCTTAACAGAAAGCAGCGTACTGCAATCTTTGGTTAGGGTATCACAAGGAATAATTGAAATGAAATCAGAACTTAAAACACTCGATGTACTTGATAAGCTACGAGCATTGCATCAGCACTACATCACCCTTAAAAACTCATCGAAAGAGAAAGGTGCTTTGGTATCAGCTACCAAGTATGGGAACATGGCGCAAGCTGTAGCAAATGCCATCCATGAGGTTGAGCTTATGTCGGGTGCTATAGAGTAATGGAAAGTAACCATAAGTTACTGATAAATAAATTAATATCAAAGGAAGTAAAATGAAAATCTTTACAGTGGGAATCATCCATGACCATAGCTCACATGACATCTTGGAGACTTGGGTAGATGAGCACCACATCATTAACAGCAACTCATCACCTATCCGTTCCATCAGTAAGGATGATGTCACTAGAATACTAGAGGACAGACACTCTCAAATCTCAACTGTTGATGAAGGGTTTGGGTCTACAAATCATGCACCTAACTCAGAGGAAACGTATGAAGCCTTCGCAGTTGCTGCATTGTCTAAGGCTCTGTCTAGTGTTAATCAACTAGGTGACACAATCCTTATCAGCAAGAACAAGGAAAGGTATGGCACTTCATACGGCAATCTACGAGGCCACTTTACTCACAAGACCTACAAGTTTGTAGTGGAGTCGTACTCACACATTGTTTAAATACCTGATACCGATAGCCCTGAGTGTATCTGTACCGTCTCATGCAGTGGATTTAACCCAAGAGATGGTAGATACAGTCAACAAGCAATTGGAGCGCATAGCTAGCGAATCAGAGGATCTGAATAGTATGGTTGCTAGGTTCTATAAGGGCATTGTCTTTATTGACTCAGACACCACACTAGAAAGTAAGGTACTACGCAATCACGACATGAGTGAAGACAAGCAGCGGATAGTTTACAAGCACTTGATTGACCTTCAGATTTACAGCTTGTGTGAGTACCTTAACTACACTGACCCGTTAACGCTTGATAATGTGGACAAGGTTAAGCTCACTGCTAGGATTGGATTCAAGCATTGGGTTGGTGAGCCTGTCACCTTCGTTAGCTACTGCTTAAAATGACACTGTAACAACTAGCCCCTCTTCATGAGGGGTTTCTTGTATATAGAATCCAACTAATTTCCTGCATCCTCATGCAGATTTTAATACCCACCATTTAATAATCATATCTAGTCCTGATAATGCTTGCACAGCTTGAACAACTGATGATGCAGATAACCTAAGGGTTTGTGATTATCACCTGATTGGAGAGACGCACACTGCATTGTTGATTGGAATGGATTGAGTAAGGATTGTCGCACTAACATACAAGTTCAGAGTGATGCCTAGTTGCGTCCATACAGCCTCACACAGCGTCTTATTAAAAGCTACACATTGCACCACATTAATAGCTAAAGGCCGTTAGGATGCGATAGGGAGCGTCTGAGCAGCATGTTTGATTGATAGATGCCATGATGATAACAATGAATGGGAGTTGCAGTATAACGCCTAGCCAACAAGTACCAACCACTTGAATCATAAAGGTTTCATTCATTAACAGCGTAGACCAATGTTGGCTCAACTCAGGCTTTATCTATTACAGCAAAATTAATAACTTGTCACTTGCCAAACCTATCTTGCAGACCTCTGGTCTTCAGATTTCTAGCGAATCGGTTTGTCTGCATTTCTTCGTCTCGCTCATTCGCTCAATCGCTACGCTCAATCGTCTCATTGAGTCTCGCTCAGTCGTTACGGATTTTTTGAAATTAGATAAAACCTGAGCATCGCCCAACAATTTGATTACGCTGTCTTCTCAATAAATGGGGGGGCCGATTTACACATTAGATTAAAGCTAAAGGTCGGAAATATACTAATATCTTGTAACCCATAAGGGACTAAATACTAATATCTTGTAAGCGACAGAAATTTTAATTAGTGATATTCGAAATGAGAAAAACACTAATATATTGAACGTGATTAAAATTTATCTATAAGCCACTAAAGACTAATATCTTGTAGGGCATGTAAAAATATATGCCTATGATCCAAGTAAACGCTTTTGTTATGAATTAGACCTCTATACAAAAATAAGAACAATAGAACCTTGCATTGATGTTTTAGTAGTTTTTGCATCATGCAATGTATAGCTCACCGATTCCTCCTATAGTCGGTGGGCTTTTCTTTCAAAGCTACATTATCTGCCCGATTATAAAAGTTATATAGGAGAGGATAAATAATATTAACCAAACAATAAAAGGAGGTTCCTCAGTGAACTTATTAACGATTCGGGAGTTCATCGAAGAGCTTCCTATTAAATACAACTCTTTCAAAACAATCATGTACCTAGACCCATTACGTAAGAAGGGCTGGGCTAAGAACTACGGCAAGTCAGTAATGATAAAGGCTGAACTTGTTGATGTATATAAATCTCGTAATTGGAATGATGTGATGCACTTTGTTCAAACTGTTCCTGCATATAAAGGTGACAAGTAATGACTCAATTTGAACAAGATATACGTGACCAATTAAGTGAAGCTAGCAATGCAGCATTAACATCAATGCTATCGAATCCAATTACACATCAACTATATGTATCACTCGCTATTGATATGAAGAAGCCTGTTGAAGAACGAGCATTTAATAATAACGATGTTGATGTGATATCTGAATTACTTGGTGAATATCACTACCTAAAGAGTTGGGGTGAAGACCCTATTAATGACAGCTTTCGAATGGGGCAAATACTTGGTGAGCTAGCTGAAGTAGACGACAAATACATGATTAAGAAGGAGCAGGATAATGCTTAACCTATTTAATAGGGCGGTTACTTGGCTGAAAAGTGTAGCCAATAAATGCCTGAACAAGATAAATGACAACAGTGACACGGTAACAGAGAGTATCGGTAATGCAGTACAGCGCTCAGTTGATTTCATTGCAGAGGATATGAAGGTTCAGAGTAACCCTGAGTTACGTGACGCTTTAAATAACAAGCTTAGTTACCAAGCACAAGAGGTACTACGTGACCCTGTGTTCATCCCTGTTATGAGTGAGATCCAAAGTGATGCACTTATTAGGGTGATGCACTCACGAACACCTGAAGAGTGTTGGGTCGCTAAGTGTGAATTCAATGCAATACGAACCATCGATGACAAGGTTCGAGCATTTACAGATAGAGGTACAGATTAATGACAGACAAGAACAAAAACTACGAAGGATTCTCAATTGATAAGGGTGAAATGGCAAAGACATTGAGCGCTATCAGTAACCATTGGAAGGGTGATTTACCTTGCTGCTTAAAAGATGCTGATGAATGTGATTGTGCTTACATCATCTCACTTGAGAAGTTCCTTGAGGTTGTTCGAGTAGTGGGTATGAAGATGACCAAAGACTCACTGAAGCTAACGCCAGAAGAACACCTAGAGAAGATTAAGAAAGACTATCCCGATAGTTCTACTGAGACTTGGGTATCTAGCATCATCGAGAGCTTAGGCCGTGATGAATCATTTGCCTACTCAGACCTTTGGGAAGACAACGGCAACCCTGAACTAGAAGCAAAGCTAGAGATTATTCAGAAGCAGATGCGTCATTGGATGGCAATCGAAGATCTCATTAAGTATCAGTAATAACAAATAGTGCAAACAATATAGGAGAACAACAATATGGATAAATTAGACATCTTAGAAGGCTTGGCAGAACTAGGATTCTGCTCTGTGTATATGCCTTGCTGTGGGCTAGTAGTTGCTAGCTGTCCTTGTGATATCGATGTATCAGAACGAGCTTATGACAGGGCTGTGAAGCAGTGCCATGAAGCATTCGATGCTCACTATGGTATTTGATTGTGACTGAGCATGAGTACGAACTAGAGCTTGATGCTCTGTATTCGAGATACAAGATTGAGATAGCCCAAGGTCTTATGACTTGGGAGCAACTAGAAGCTATGGCTAGAGGTGAGTGATGTATACGAAAGACGAAGCGATTGATGTTTTTTCAAAGAAGCTGTGTGAGATAGAAGATAGTGACCTATTCAGGGCTGTGTTATCTGCGATGTATATGCTTAACGGCGGAGTGGCGGTTCTTCATCCAGATAGAGGTGAAGTTTTTGTCAGGCAGCTTATGGATAGAGTTGAGGATAAGAAGTGATGACAGAGCAGCAAGAAAAAGATTTAGTTGTCGTAATAGACGACATTATGGGTGGTGGCAAGTCTACTAATACTATCTCTGGGTTGCGTGATATGCATAACAGTGGTTGGTTGAAGGATAATCCTGTAGTTCTTATTACCCCATTCAAAGATGAAGTTGAGCGATTCCAGCAAGCCCTCGGAGATGTCAACTTTGTCTCACCTACTGACGAGGATGATGCTCTCTATCTTGAGCAGTTTAAAGAGATGGCTCGTGAGGGTAAGCATATTATCACTACGCACGCTCTGTACAGGCTGTTTGATGCAGAGGCTAGAGACATACTAAGAAATAATAAGTACGGCCTAGTAATGGACGAAGCTGTGGATGTACTAGAGCCCGTTGATATCTTTGATGCTGACATCAAGTTCTTCCTCGGTACAGATGTAATCAAAGTTGAGGAAGAAAGAGTTTCTAATGGTCGTACATTACAGAGGGTGTGGAAAGGTAGCGAAGAAGCTCCTAGCAAGTACCGTAAAGACTTCTCTTACTTCGACAGCAGAGAGCACTATCTAGTTGATGAGTTCTATGGGCTAGACAGAGATCCTAAGTATCACATCATAAAAGCGTTGCCTCGCAATCTAATCGAAGTATTCCACGGCATCACGATCCTGACGTACCGCTTCGAACACAGCTTACTGCGCTGCATATTAGATTTATGGGAACGTCCGTATCACATGATTAGTGCTACTGGCGAGTATCGTGAGACTGATACCTCAGAACTGCGTGAACTGATTACAGTCGAAGATAACGTCAAATGGAACTATTGGTATCAGGGCATCAAGTCAGTCAAGACTAAACCTAAATATCATAATCGAAGCACTCCGAGTGTCTTGTCTTCCACTTGGTGTAAGAAGAATGTTAGTGGTGCGGCTGGTCTTGAGGGTCTGTCAAAAGTAGTCCGTAACTT
>NZ_JAKRBO010000010.1:0-113527 GCF_022432925.1 Vibrio sp. CyArs1
CGGTAGCTAAGTTCGGAATCGATAACCGCTGAAAGCATCTAAGCGGGAAGCGAGCCCTGAGATGAGTCTTCCCTGGCACTTTAAGTGTCCTAAAGGGTTGTTCGAGACTAGAACGTTGATAGGCAGGGTGTGTAAGCGTTGTGAGGCGTTGAGCTAACCTGTACTAATTGCCCGTGAGGCTTAACCATACAACACCCAAAGGGTTTTGATGGACTCAAAGCAAGAACTTTGAATGTGTATATAGACTTTTAAATCAGTTTTCCAGATTTTTGCCTTCAGTTTTTAATAAAAGCTGAAAGTAAAAGCAGAATTTGCTTGGCGACCATAGCGTTGTGGACCCACCTGACTCCATGCCGAACTCAGAAGTGAAACGCAATAGCGCCGATGGTAGTGTGGGGCTTCCCCATGTGAGAGTAGGACATCGCCAGGCTTTAAATTTGAAAGAGCCCGTTTGAAAAGACGGGCTTTTTTAGTCCTGAAGGACAACCACTATGCTGATATAGCTCAGGTGGTAGAGCGCATCCTTGGTAAGGATGAGGTCCCCAGTTCGAGTCTGGGTATCAGCACCAGTATTTAGAGTCATCTTGCAGAGCAAGGTGAACCCAAGCAAGATTTTGTTTGGCGACCATAGCATTGTGGACCCACCTGATTCCATGCCGAACTCAGAAGTGAAACGCAATAGCGCCGATGGTAGTGTGGGGCTTCCCCATGTGAGAGTAGGACATCGCCAAGCTTTATTTCCACGCCTCAGCATTTGCTGGGGCGTTTTCGTATGTGTTGCTTGTAGATCGTCGCACCGTAGGATATTACCAAGCTTTAATTCCACGTTTCCGCATTTACTATAGTGCTTTGTTACCTATTTCCTTTCGCTACAGTTGTAGTAATGTTTGGATCTATTATTTAATTCCGTCCACCTTCTTCAAACTGCCATCTTTTATCACATCAAAACAGTGTTAGACTCGTTACTATCTTTACCTACTAGCAAGATTACGATGGAACGACATAGTCCCTTTATTATTACAGGCGGGCCAGGGTCTGGTAAGACAACACTGCTTGATGCTTTAGCTGCTCGTGATTGTAAGACGTTTGAAGAAGTACCGAGAAAGCTTATTGAAGAACAGTCGAAACTAGAAAATGGAATACTTCCTTGGAATCAATTAGCTGCTTTTGCTGAACTATGCTTTAAGGATATGATGAATCAAAAGCAGGTAGCGTCGACAAGTGAACAACTGAGCTTTTTGGATCGTGCTATTCCGGATATATGTGCCTACTTAACCTTTGGAAACGAGTCGATTCCGCCAAGAGTAACTGAACAAGCTAAGCTAGGATATCAGGCCCTAGTTTTTACTTGCGAACCTAACACTGATACATACGTTCAAGATGACGTTCGACCTTATCCGTTTGAAGAAGCATTAGAGATTCATCGACAATTGATAGAACAATACCAGTCTCTAGGATACCGCTGTATATCAGTGCCTTTTTTAAAACTAGAGCAACGAGTAGAGTTTGTTTTGGCCGAGTCTTATGCTCATTTGGGCCAGACAGCATAGCAAGGATTAATTAGATGCCAATCAAAAGCCCAGATGTGGTTATTAAGAGACTGTTATTTGTTGGGCAAGAAACCTTAAATTTCTCCCGTTATTTAGCCCAAAGAATGTCTCACGATAGGATTAATGTGAATGCAGGTTATCTTGCTTATATCACTTTACTATCAATCGTCCCTCTTTTGACGGTACTGCTTTCCGTACTGTCCTCATTTCCTGTTTTTTCTAATACAGGAGAAGTGCTTCAAGACTTCATTATTCAGCATTTTGTTCCTGCTGCCGGAGATGCTGTGTACTCTGCGTTAGTCGAGTTTGTATCAAATACCGGTAAAATGACGGCAATAGGTAGTGCTTTCTTATTTATCGCGGCACTCATGTTGATTTCTAATATTGATAAGAATCTCAACTATATTTGGCGAGTCAGAGTTAAACGCCGCATGGTTTTTTCATTTTCCATGTACTGGATGATACTAACCCTTGGACCAATTTTAATCGGCGCAAGTATAGTTGGTACTTCCTATGTGACCTCTTTGAAAGCTCTAGAACATAATATGGTTAGCGGTGCTTTTAGCCTCTTCATCGCATGGTTACCAGCAATAATGGCGTTCTTTGCGTTTATCGGGCTGTACATGTTAGTTCCAAACAAAAAAGTACACTTCAGTCATGCTGTTGTTGGCTCAATAGTCGCTACCTTATTGTTTGAAATAAGCAAAAAGGGGTTTGCTTATTACATCACACAGTTTCCGTCATATCAGCTTATCTATGGTGCTTTAGCGGCGATACCAATCTTATTCCTGTGGATCTATTTGTGTTGGTTTATTGTACTTATCGGTGCGGAGTTCACGGCTGCGATGGGGGAGAAAGAACACTGGCTACCCGATTCGGGCATGTTACAATCTGAAGCTGTGACTGAAATGCGTGATAACAAGGAAACCATAAGTGATAGCACTAATTCAAAGAGTGAGTGAATCGGCGGTAAAAGTAGACGGCGAAGTCGTCGGAGAGATCGGTAAAGGTTTATTAGTGCTACTTGGTGTAGAAAAAGACGACGATGAAGCGAAAGCAAAACGTTTGGTCGAGCGAGTCACGACATACCGTGTTTTTGAAGACGAAGACGGAAAAATGAATCTCAACGTCAAACAAGTCGGTGGTAGTGTTTTAGTCGTATCGCAGTTTACCTTACCTGCGGATACTAAGAAGGGAACAAGAGCTGGGTTTTCGCGAGGGGCTCATCCTACTGATGCAGAGCGTCTGTATGATTACTTTTCAGATCATTGTTCTGAAGTTTTACCGACTGAACGCGGCCGTTTTGCTGCTGATATGAAAGTATCATTAGTCAATGATGGGCCTGTTACCTTCTGGCTACAAGTATAATCGAGTAGAGCATTAGTTTGCATGCGAAAGGATATCTATGTTTAAGCTTATTACTCCTAAAACTGACAACCAGTTAGCTAAGTACTACCAATTTAGATGGCAGATGCTAAGAGAGCCGTGGCGACTACCAGTCGGTTCTGAACGTGATGAATACGATGAAATGAGTCATCACCGTATGATAGTGGATGGTCGAGGAAGACCTATGGCTATCGGACGTTTATACATTACGCCTGATAACGAAGGCCAAATTCGTTATATGGCGGTAAAAAGCAATCGCCGTGATAAAGGGATGGGCTCTCTTGTTTTAGTAGCATTGGAATCATTTGCACGTCAAGAAGGGGTGAAGCGCCTAGTTTGTAATGCCCGCGAAGATGCAATTTCATTCTACGAGAAAAATGGATTCACTAGCCAAGGTGAACTTAATGATCAGAAAGGTCCTGTTCGTCACCTACAAATGGTTAAACAGCTTGACCCTTTGGCTAAAGTATTAAGAAGACCTGAATGGTGTGCTGAGCTGCAAGAGCGTTGGGAGCAACAGATACCAATCAGTGACAAAATGGGTATTAAGATTAACCAATATACTGGTTACCGCTTTGAATGTGGCGCCCAACTAAATCCTAACCTCAATCCACACAATACAATGTTTGCCGGTTCTGCCTTTACTCTTGCGACATTAACAGGATGGGGGATGACATGGCTCTTGATGCGTGAGCGAGGTTTACATGCTGATATCGTGTTGGCAGACAGTAGCATTCGTTATCGTCATCCCGTAGAAATGAGTCCAGTATCGGTGACTTCTCTTGATGGTATCAGTGGCGACTTAGACCGATTGGCAACTGGTAGAAAGGCGCGCATCATCATCAATGTTACGATCTACAGTGGAGATGTGCCTGCCGTCGAGTTTGTTGGTACTTATATGCTGCTACCAAACTATAAAGACACGCTACTTTCCACATAATAATCTTAATCGCAGCAGGTTATGGTTGAACCTGCTGCTTTTTTTGATCTGCACATTCCACTTCTTCAAGCTCGATGTGACCAGTCAACAACTCAACATGATATTGAGAGCCGCACTCGAAGTGCAATGTTAATTGAAGTGAATGTAGTGGGTCCTTTCTCAGGTCGATAGTGCTCTCTGCTTTTCCATTCCACTCTTGGCTCGAGACCTCGAATGCGGCAAGGGTCAGCTGCCCTCTATCTGCACTTAACTTAAATGGCGATAGAGAAACGTTATAAGTATCGGTTTCTTCAGTTGTCATTTGAGTGTTGTAGAAATTGGCTTCAAGAGTGCCTGATAAAGTGTGCTGTAACGATAACTTGTCTGCCGTAAGAGCATTTACTGACAGCGCCACATCGGCTAAGCCGGAAATTTGTATTTGTTTACTGTCAGTTAAGTAATTGAGTAGCTCGACAGGGGCTGAATATGCTTCAGCATCAATTCGTAAAGGCTGACTTGGCGCAGCAAAGTCAAGTTCTGCTGAGGCGCTGATGTATCCTTTGTCATAAGGGATAAACAGCCGGTTGAGTTGCCACTTTCCATCAGTGCTTTTGGTTTCAACGGCCACTTGGTTGGCGATTGTTTTATCGATACTAGCGCTATTGGCTGACGCAATAGCGCTTCCCTGCCAAAAGCCCCAACGATAATCTTTTTTGATAAGTAGATCTTCAGCTTGTAGGTTTAGACCTGTGACTTGCCAATAAGGCTTTCGAGCAAGTTGAATCCATTGACTACGGTTGATATTCAGCGAGTCGATAGAGAGCTGTTTAAGATCGCTGAGATGCAAGTGAGTAAACAGATCCGTTAAAGAGTGATTTTGTTGTTCTTGGTAATACTTGATGCCATCTAAATCGACTTTGTTCAATGCTATTGAATTTGGAGTTAACGTACCTGCTATTTGAATCCGACCTTGTTCAAGGTTGGTATCGAGATCTTTGATGTCGAGTTTATTTGGTGAAAAGCTGAGTTCTAGAGTCGGCTCAATGAAATCAAACTGTTGCCATTGAAGCTTGTCAGCATCGAGCGAGAGATACGCTTGACTTTGTGTCCATATCGAGCGAGTGAGGTCGATGTTTTCTAACGACGCACTAACGTTTTCTGCATGCGCTCCCTGGTAGGTAATATCAGAGTTTAAAAGATCCAAACTGTTAATATGGCCAATCACAGAAGTGAGTGAACTTAACGGTCCTTGGCTGAGTCCTGACAAATCAAATTTTAGCTTGTTGATAGTGGTGTTGACTAAAGACCAATGACCATTCTCAATTTGCGCTTGAGTGGTAACTTGCGCCTTTTTCCACGTGAATGAGGCACCGTAGATTTTCGTGTTGTCGCCAGCAAGGGAACCATCAAGGAGAAGCTCATCAATAGCTTCACCTTGATAGTAGACCTGGGAAGCACGAACTTGAAAGTCTGCTCTAGTACTTTCGATTGATGTACCTACCTCTAGGTTTCTTAGTTGGAGCTGCAGATCATTGATGATCACGTTGTGTCCAGAATAATCCACATGATCGAGAGCGATGTTGTTGATCTGGTAATCAGCTAATGCATTTAGGCTCAGAGTAAGGTTTGATAGATTGGCACCACTAACATACAACTCGTTAATGTGTAGCCACTTAGAAGTCGACGTTGGTAGTGAAAACCACACTGATAGTTTGTTGACACTAATGGAATCGTGCTCAGCCTTTGAAAAGTTGGCATTCGAAAAATCGATTCTATTAGGGTAGTGATAACTTATCGCCTCACTATCCACTTTTATGTTCAATGTTTGCTGCAGAGCATAAGTGATAATTGGTTTGGCATACTGTGTATGCAAGACACCAAAAACGATCAAAACTGAAAGTAAGCCAAGTGCAAGCAATGCTATCCAAAGCGCAATTATCTTTCTTATCACGAATTTATTTTCCTACCTTCCAACATAAACAATAATTTAGCGTGAAAAACACGAAAAAGCCCCTCAAAAAGAGGGGCTAGAGTTAAAAAATTGAACGTTTATCTAACAATTAGTCCAATTGAGGGCCAGCGGCTACCAATGATTTACCTTCTGCATTATCAGTATACTTGTCGAAGTTATTGATAAAGCGTTTCGCTAGATCTTCGGCTTTGCTCTCCCATTGTAGTGGATCTACATAAGTGTCTCTTGGGTCCAAGATAGTTGGGTCAACGCCTGGAAGCGAAGTCGGTACCTCTAGATTGAACACAGGAATAGTCTTCGTTTCTGCTTGTTCAATAGAGCCATCTAGAATCGCATCAATGATACCGCGTGTATCTTGAATCGAGATACGTTTACCACTGCCATTCCAACCAGTATTCACAAGGTAAGCTTCTGCGCCTGCTGCTTCCATACGCTTCACTAGAACCTCTGCGTACTTAGTTGGGTGTAGCGTTAGGAATGCTGCCCCGAAACATGCTGAGAATGTTGGTGTTGGCTCTGTGATACCACGCTCAGTACCTGCTAACTTCGCTGTAAAGCCTGAAAGGAAATGGTACTTAGTTTGCTCAGGTGTCAATTTAGAAACTGGTGGAAGTACACCGAACGCATCTGCTGACAAAAAGATGACTTTGTTCGCATGACCACCTTTCGATACTGGCTTCACGATATTTTCGATATGGTGAAGTGGGTACGAGACACGAGTGTTCTCTGTCTTCGAACCATCATCAAAGTCGATAGAACCATCGTTGCGAACAGTAACATTCTCTAATAGTGCATCTCGACGAATCGCGTTGTAGATGTCTGGCTCAGCTTCTTTCGAAAGGTTGATTGTTTTCGCATAACAACCACCTTCGTAGTTGAATATACCGTCATCATCCCAACCGTGCTCATCGTCACCGATCAGTGCGCGTTTTGGATCGGTTGATAGCGTTGTTTTACCTGTACCTGATAGGCCAAAGAAGACAGCCACATCACCTTCTTCGCCCATATTCGCAGAACAGTGCATGGATGCGATATCTTTTAGAGGAAGGAAGTAGTTCATCATTGCGAACATACCTTTCTTCATCTCACCGCCGTACCAAGTACCGCCGATAAGCTGCATTCTTTCCGTTAGGTTGAATACAGTGAAGTTTTCAGAGTTGAGTCCTTGTTCTTCCCATTTTTGGTTAGTGCACTTAGCACCATTCATGACAACGAAGTCTGGCTCAAACGTAGCGAGCTCTTCTTCTGTTGGACGGATGAACATGTTTTTAACGAAGTGAGCCTGCCAAGCCACTTCTGTGATAATACGAATGCAGAGTCGAGTGTCTGGGTTCGCACCGCAATATCCGTCAATGACGAATAGGCGTTTGTTAGAAAGTTGACCTGTAACGAGTAGTTTGAGGTCATCCCATGCCTCTTTAGACATAGGTTTGTTGTCATTTTTGACTTTATCGGATGTCCACCACATGGTGTCGCGAGTGGTGTCATCATTAACGATAAATTTGTCTTTTGGTGAGCGACCAGTAAAGATACCCGTATCTACAGCGACGGCGCCAAGTTCAGTGACTATGCCTTTTTCGTAGCCCTCTAGACCTTCGCGAGTTTCCTCTTCAAATAACTGTTCGTAGCTTGGGTTGCGTACAATGTCAATTACGCCAGTGATTCCGTACTTGGTAAGATCGATTTGTGCAGCCTTATTAATGTCCATAACGGTCATAGGTGCTCCTTATTGGATTTTTGTAGGGATTTTAAAATTTTTTTGTAATTCGTTATTTATTATTTGTTTTTTATTTTGAACTCCATGCTAGCAACGGCGACCCGAGAAAACAGGGATATAGTTCAAAAATTATTCATCAGTTATTGATGGTTTTAAGTGTTTTGTCACATATTGAAATTAGGCTAATTCTCCCCAAAGCAAACCTTTGCGTTAGATCAAATGTAACACATGATTTACGTCTTTTGTTAGTGCATTTGCATTAATAATTTGCGTATTTGTTAAATAAAACGAACAAAAAAAGCCAGATCACATCTGATCTGGCTTTTATTCATTTTTACACTCTAAAAATTAGTGTACGGTCTTGTTATCCGGTTGGGCATCTGCGTAAAGTGCTTTGATCTCTGGTTCGTCAAAAGCGTAGGTTGAACCACAGTAATCACAGTGTAGGGCAACTTCGCCATCTTGAGCCAAAATGTTAAATATTTCTTCCTGAGCGACAGTGACGATAGCTGCGCCGCTACGTTCACGAGAACAACCGCAGAAAAATTCCACTTCTTTTGGTTCGAATAGCTGTACTTTATCTTGGTTATATAGACGGTAGAGCAATTCATTGGCTTCTAAACCAAATAACTCTTCATCTTTTACAGTATTCGTGAGCTGCTCTAGATGCTCGAAATCTTCTGGAGAGCCGGTACCATCAGGCATAACCTGAAGCAGCATACCTGCCGCATGCTTGTGACCATCAACTTCACCAGTACGGATCCATAAACGAGTCTTCAACTGTTCAGAACGCTCGAAATAGCCCTCTAGCACCTCTGACAAATTGTCACCTTCCAATCCGACAACGCCTTGATAGCGTTCACCTTGATTTGGAGTAATGGTGATAACTAGGTAGCCTTTACCCATCATGTCGTGGATTGAAGCATCATCAGCAATATCACCTTCCCAGCGAGCAACACCACGTAGTTTTTGGTTGTGGTCTCCATTAATTACCGCTAAGGAAACTGGGCCATCACCCTGCAACTGCATGGTAATTGAACCTTCGAACTTCAACGTAGCAGTTAGTAGACTTGTCGCAACAAGCAACTCACCTAGAAGAGTTTGCAGTGGAGCTGGGTATTCTTTGCTGGATAGTATCTCCTGATAGGCGCTATCCAATTGCACGAGCTCTCCGCGCACTGATAGCTCTTCAAAGAGGTAGCGATTTAATGTGTTGTTAGCCATTTAGGAAACTCCAGCTTATTGATGTTTAAACTTAATAATGTCGCGACGCTGTTTTTTGTCAGGTCGACGCTCAGGGCTTGGGTTGTGAGCATTTAGTTTTCTGCGCAACGCGTTATCTTCTCGTTTGGCAATACTCTCTGATGTTTCTGAGTAGAGAGTTTGGGCTTCCGGTGCACCTCTGCGTTGATCTGAAATACGCTCAATAGTCACTGTCTTTTCTTCATTGCCTTGTCTGAGGGCGATGACAGCGCCTAATTCTACAATTTTACTTGGTTTAGAACGTTGTCCATTATAGTGGACTTTGCCACCATCGACCATGTTGCGAGCGATGCTTCTTGTCTTGTAAAAGCGGGCGGCCCACAGCCATTTATCGAGGCGAACGGCTTTTTCTTCGGAACTCATACTGAATCCTGCTATCTAACTCAATATCAGTGCTCTTGTGCTCAATAACCTGACAGTTTTAAGTAATTACTGACAAATTGAGGAGAGCTGCTGATAGGTTTATCATGCTAATATTCCTCTAAATGGAGTTTAGATCTAATTATTTCAACCCCATTCTGCGGATTGCACTACAGTCATAGTAGTTATGCTATAGTCAGATGATTAACCATATAAAAAACGATTGCTGATAATTTAGCAATAACAATTAATTACACAGTCAGTAAATGTTTAGTAGGGCAGGAAGTTAGGAGAGTGAAAGGAATATCCATATCGGCTGCGAGTATCAACACCGCTTCTATATCTTCATTTTTTCGTCGTTGTCTGCAGTATCAATCTCAAATTAGCCTAACGCTTACTCTAACCATGTTAGCGGTGTCCGCTTGGATTGCTGGCGTTTTACTATGGCAATTGTTTCCTCAAACTCATTCTGTTAGTCAATGGGTTGCGCCCGTTGCTGTTAATAACCAAGCGCAAACTCAATCTAATAATTTACACTCTTCCGATATCAACAAAGCCAATATCTTTGGACGGTACAATCGCGAGCAAAAAGTAGTACAGGCGCCAGTGGTGACTGATGCACCTAAAACACGTTTGAATGTGGTTTTAGTCGGCTCGGTAGTAAGTAGTAATCCTAACTTGAGTCTTGCGGTGGTTGCCAATCGTGGCAAGCAAGGAACGTATGGGATTGGAGAACAGATTGAAGGCACGCGAGCGACGGTGAGCGCCGTGATGATTGACCGAATCATTATTTCCAACTCCGGACGTGATGAGACGGTGATGTTAGAAGGCTTGGAATATAAAAAACTTGAGTTGAAGACGGCGCCACAAGTGGCAGCCTCAAATATTGCGGGAAATAACCCTATTGATTCAGAAGAAAAGCTGACAGCGATTCGCAGAACGATTACTCAAGATCCACAACAGATTTTTCAGTATGTCCGACTTTCTCAAGTGAAAAGAGATGGTCAGGTAAAAGGTTACCGAGTCAGTCCTGGACGAGATCCAGAGCTGTTTAACGCCGTAGGACTTCAAAATGGTGATATTGCTGTTGCACTTAATGGTGCCGATCTCACTGATCCTGCTGCTATGGGGAAAATTTATCAGTCTATTTCCGAGCTTACCGAACTCAATCTAACGGTAGAGCGTGACGGGCAACAACATGACATATTCATTCAGTTTTAGTTATGCTTAAGGCATTACAAGGGAGCAACAAGTGAAAAGTTGGCTTAAAACAAGTACCTGGTTATTGATGGGGAGCCTGATGGCTGCGCCAACGGTATCAGCCAATGAATTCAGTGCCAGTTTCAAGGGAACTGACCTACATGAGTTTATCAATATCGTTGGACGCAACCTCGATAAGACCATCATTGTTGATCCGTCAGTGCGCGGTAAAGTCGATGTGCGTAGCTATGATGTTCTAAATGAAGAGCAATATTACAGCTTTTTTCTTAATGTCTTAGAAGTCTATGGTTTCGCTGTCGTAGAGATGGACAATGGCATTTTGAAGGTTATCAAAGCAAAAGATGCCAAGACCTCGGCGATTCCCGTAGTTGGTGATTCCGATAACGTCACAGGAGACAGTGTCGTGACACGTGTGGTCGCGGTGAAGAATGTTTCGGTAAGAGAGCTTTCTCCTTTGTTGCGCCAGCTAAATGATAATGCTGGTGCAGGTAATGTGGTTCATTATGACCCTGCGAACATCATTCTTATTACCGGCCGTGCCGCCGTTGTTAATCGCCTAGCAGATATTATTCGCCGTGTAGACCAAGCAGGCGATAAAGAAGTTGAAGTGGTTGAATTAAAGAACGCTTCGGCCGCTGAAATGGTTCGTATTGTTGATGCTTTAAATAAGACGACGGACGCTAAAAATACCCCAGCACTCTTACAACCTAAGCTGGTGGCGGATGAACGAACTAACTCTATCCTGATTTCTGGTGACCCTAAAGTTCGTGAGCGTCTACGTCGTTTGATTAATCAACTTGATGTTGAGATGGCAACCAAAGGCAACAACCGAGTTCAGTATCTTAAATATGCCAAAGCTGAAGAACTTGTGGATGTCCTAAAAGGGGTGTCTGATAACCTTCAGAAAGAGAAGCAGTCTGGCTCTACCTCAGGCAGTGGAGCAAACCGCTCTGAAGTGATGATCAGTGCGCACCCTGATACCAACGCGCTTGTGATTACTGCTCCGCCAGACATTATGAAAGCCCTGCTTGAGATCATTAAGCAGCTAGACATTCGTCGTGCGCAGGTTCTAATTGAAGCGCTGATTGTTGAGCTTGCCGACGTTGATGGCGCTAACCTTGGCGTGCAATGGGGTAATGCCTCGGCGGGTAGTGTGGTTCAGTTTTCCAATACGGGAGCTTCTATCGGCAATGTTATGGTTGGTATGGAAGAAGCCAAAGACAAGACCACAACAGAAACTCGTTATAGAGCGGATGGAACGCCGTACAACGTTGAAACCAAAACCACAGGTGACTATACCAAGCTTGCTAGCGCACTCAGCGGTGTCCAAGGTGCTGCTGTGGGTATTGCTCTTGGCGATTGGACTGCTCTTATTACAGCAGTTTCCAGTACCTCCAACTCAAACATTCTGTCTTCTCCTAGCATTACTGTTATGGATAACGGCGAAGCGTCGTTTATCGTTGGTGAAGAAGTGCCAGTATTGACCGGTTCGACAGCTGGCTCAAACAACAGCAATCCATTCCAAACGGTTGACCGTAAAGAAGTAGGTATCAAGCTTAAAGTCGTCCCACAGATCAACGAAGGTAACTCGGTTCAGCTTAATATTGAGCAAGAAGTTTCCAATGTTCTTGGTGCTAATGGTGCGGTAGATGTGCGTTTTGCTAAGCGTCAGCTTAACACTTCGGTGATGATCCAAGATGGTCAGATGCTGGTATTGGGTGGTTTGATTGATGAACGTGCCGCTGAAAGTGAGTCGAAAGTTCCTTTCCTCGGGGATATCCCATATCTGGGTCGTTTGTTCACTTCCACCAGTACAACGGTTGAGAAAAAGAACCTCATGGTCTTCATTAAGCCGACGATTATCCGTGATGGCATGACGTCTGATGGTATCACTCAGCGTAAATATAACTACATTCGTGCAGAGCAGTTATTCAAGGCGGATAAAGGCTTGAAGCTGATGGATGACGGCTACATTCCAGTATTACCTGAGTTCAATAATACCACGCGCTACCCATCTGAAATTCAAGCATTCTTTGATCAGGTAGAAGCGAAGTAATTATGGACACTATCCAACAGCGCCCTTTGGTGACTCGCCTGCCGTTTAGCTTTGCTAATCGCTTTAAGGTAGTGTTCGAGTCTCTAGAGTCAGACGCCGTGCTCTACTATGTAGAGCCGCTGGCGTTGAATGCATTGCAAGAAGTTAAGCGAGTGTTTCGTCAGCCTTTTTCCTTACATGCTCTTTCTTCTGAGGAGTTTGATTCAAAGCTTACTCAAGCTTATCAGCGCGACTCGTCTGAGGCTCGTCAGTTAATGGAAGATATTGGTGCTGACAGTGATGACTTTTTCTCTTTAGCAGAGGAGTTGCCACAAGATGAAGATTTGTTGGAGTCGGATGACGATGCGCCGATAATCAAGCTAATCAACGCCATGCTTGGCGAGGCCATCAAAGAAGGCGCCTCGGATATTCATATTGAAACCTTTGAAAAAGTACTGTCGATTCGATTTCGTATTGATGGGGTACTGCGTGATGTGTTGGCGCCAAGTCGTAAGTTGGCACCGCTGTTGGTATCACGTGTCAAAGTTATGGCTAAGCTGGATATTGCGGAGAAGCGAGTTCCCCAAGATGGCCGTATTTCATTGCGTATTGGTGGTAGAGCGGTAGACGTTCGTGTCTCTACGATGCCATCGTCACATGGTGAGCGAGTGGTGATGCGTCTACTAGATAAAAACGCGACGCGTCTAGATTTGCATAGTTTAGGTATGACAGCAGCCAACCATGAAAACTTTAGACACCTGATTAAGAGGCCACATGGCATCATTTTGGTGACCGGTCCAACTGGTTCTGGTAAATCCACGACTCTGTATGCAGGTCTGCAAGAGATCAACAGTAATGAGCGCAACATACTGACCGTTGAAGATCCTATTGAATTTGATATTGATGGTATCGGTCAGACGCAGGTTAACCCCAAAGTAGACATGACCTTTGCTCGAGGCTTGCGTGCCATTCTACGTCAAGACCCCGACGTGGTGATGGTGGGTGAGATTCGAGATCTTGAAACGGCCCAAATTGCTGTTCAAGCCTCATTAACTGGTCACTTGGTGATGTCGACACTGCACACTAATACGGCTGTTGGTGCGATTACGCGAATGCGTGATATGGGCATTGAACCGTTTCTGATTTCCTCTTCTCTACTCGGCGTTCTAGCGCAGCGCTTGGTCCGTACCTTATGTAATGACTGTAAAGCACCTTATGCAGCGGATGGCGCTACTAAGCAGTTATTCGGGCTGGCCGAGCATGAAGAGCTGGTATTACATAAAGCTGTCGGCTGTGAGAAGTGTAACCACAAAGGTTATCGTGGACGTACTGGTATCCACGAACTCTTGATGGTTGATGAAACAGTACAGACCCTTATTCATGATGAAGCAGGCGAGCAGGCGATTGAAAAAGCAGTACGCTCACATACTCCGAGTATACGAGATGACGGTTTCCATAAAGTGAAGCATGGAATTACCTCTCTTGAAGAAGTCATGCGTGTGACCAAGGAAGCGTAAGTGGCAGCGTTTGAATATAAGGCTCTGAATGCCAAAGGAAAGCAAGTAAAAGGGTTAGTTGAGGGAGATAATGCTCGCCAAGCTCGCTTACGCCTGAAAGAGCAAGGCATGATTCCTATCGATATTGTCGAAGCGAAAGGTAAGTCAAGCAAAAGTGCCAATGGTGAAACGTCAAAACCAGCCTTTAAGCGTGGTATCAGTACGCCTGATTTAGCGCTTATTACACGTCAGTTATCGACGCTAGTTCAATCGGGCATGCCGTTAGAAGAGTGTTTAAAAGCGGTTTCAGAGCAATCAGAGAAGCCACGAATTCGCAGTATGCTTGCTGCAATACGCTCTAAAGTCACCGAAGGTTATACCTTGTCAGACAGTTTGGCGGAGTATCCGCATATCTTTGATGAGCTATTTCGTTCCATGGTTGCGGCTGGCGAAAAGTCGGGCCATCTAGACTCTATCCTTGAACGTTTAGCTGATTACGCTGAGAACCGTCAAAAACTTCGTTCCAAACTACAACAAGCAATGATCTACCCAGTGGTGCTGGTGGTGTTTGCCGTCGCCATTGTGGCGTTCCTTCTAGCAGCCGTGGTACCCAAAATCGTCGGTCAGTTTGTCCAAATGGGACAAGAGTTGCCTAAATCGACTCAATTCTTGCTTTCTTCCAGTGACTTTGTGCAGCAATGGGGCATTGTCGTTGTCGCGGTATTTCTGGTGTTGTTTTACCTATTCAAAGCTGCATTGAAAAGACCAGCAATACGAATGAGTTGGGATACCAAGGTGCTTAATCTCCCGTTGATTGGCAAAATAGCACGTGGTCTTAATACCTCTCGCTTTGCTAGAACATTGGCAATCTGTACCTCGAGCGCAATTCCAATTCTTGAAGGCATGAAGGTGTCAGTGGATGTGATGACCAATCATTTTGCTAAGAAGCAGGTTTCTAATGCCGCCGACAATGTACGCGAAGGTGCAAGTCTTCGTAAAGCACTGGAACAAACCAAACTGTTCCCTCCAATGATGCTGCATATGATTGCTAGTGGTGAGCAAAGTGGTGAGCTCGAAAGCATGTTAACGCGTGCCGCTGATAACCAAGATCAGAACTTTGAATCGACCATAAATATTGCTTTGGGAATTTTTACTCCCGCCTTAATCGCATTGATGGCTGGCTTGGTACTATTTATCGTAATGGCGACATTGATGCCAATTTTAGAAATGAACAATTTAATGTCTGGATAATCTAATCAGATAATGAAATCACAACCCTCTGTCTAGAGGCGTTTTCTTTGGAGTGAGAAATGAGAAAAACAAACAGAAAACAGGCTGGCTTTACGTTACTCGAAGTAATGGTGGTTGTCGTTATCTTAGGTATTTTGGCAAGCTTTGTTGTTCCTAACCTATTAGGCAACAAAGAGAAAGCGGATCAACAAAAAGCCATTACCGATATTGTCGCGTTAGAAAATGCGCTTGATATGTACAAGTTAGACAACAGCGTTTATCCAACAACGGATCAAGGTCTGGAAGCGCTAGTGACTAAGCCGGGTAACCCTGAGCCGCGTAATTACCGTGATGGTGGTTATATTCGTCGTTTACCTAGTGACCCGTGGGGCAATGACTATCAATATTTGAGCCCTGGTGACAAAGGCACTATCGACATCTTTACGTTAGGTGCTGATGGTCAAGAGGGTGGTGAAGGCGCAGCAGCCGATATTGGCAACTGGAATATTCAAGACTTTCAGTAATCGGTAATCAGTAGGGCGAGTATTCGCCCTACCTTTTTCAATGGTATGTCATGCGTTCTCTCATACGGCAACATCATCAAGGCTTCACCTTACTGGAAGTGCTCCTAGTATTGGTACTGTTATCCATCAGTGCCGTCGCAGTCATTTCGACCTTACCTCAGCCGCAAGACGAACAAGTGAAACAACAAGCTCAGCGCTTATTCCAAAGGCTTCAGCTCTTCAATGAAGAGGCCATGTTAGCTGGAAAGGACTTCGGAATACGAGTTGATGAAGATAAAAAGCAGTATGTGTTTCTGGAGCTCCAAGCTGACGGTTGGCAAAGAGTGTCATTGAATCAGATTCCTGAAGAAACCACGTTGCCAGAAGAGATGACTGTCAAACTCGATTTAAGCAATGGTGTCTGGGGCAATGATGACCGATTGTTTGAACCTGGTACTTTGTTTGATGAAGATATGTTTGCTGATGTCGAGAAAAAGAAAAAAGCAGAAAAACCGCCGCAAGTTTTTATTCTTTCAAGTGGAGAGATTACGCCGGGAACCTTTGTTTTAGCGCCTGTAAATCGAGCGCTTAAAGCGCAGTCTTGGTATGTACAAATCCAAGATAATGGTTCGTTGCAGCTAATGGACGACAAGGATTGGAATGAAAACAAACGCTAGAGGGATGACCCTACTTGAGGTGTTGATTGCCCTTGCTATCTTTGCAACGGCGGCCATTGCGATCATTCGTTCAGTGAGTCAGCACATCAATACCTTAAACTATCTAGAAGACAAAGCCTTTGCCGCAATGGTGGTGGATAATCAAATGGCCAAGGTTATGCTGGATACGTCTGCGCTTAAAGCCCAAAAAGGGAGCGAGAAATTGGCGGGACGCGAGTGGTTTTGGAGCGTCACTCCCGTAAAAACATCTGATAATTTACTTAAAGCTGTTGATGTGAGTGTGGCACTAGATAAAAAAGCCAGTCCCATCGTGACGGTGAGGAGCTACGTTGATAGGTAAGCGTTCTCAAGGCTTTACACTGATTGAAGTATTAGTGGCTATCGCCATCTTCGCAAGTCTCAGTGTTGCTGCTTATCAAGTGGTTAACCAAGTTCAGCGAAGTAACGAACTCTCGCAGGAGCGCAGTGCTCGTTTGCAAGAAATCCAGCGAGGGTTTGTCTATCTGGATAGTGACTTTAGGCAAATGGCACTTAGGCAGTTTAGACACGAGGGAGAGGCGCCGTTAAATCGGTTGATCTTGTGGCAGCAAAACTTATTGGAGTCTGAAGGAAAAGGGTTACTTTTTACTCGTCTAGGGTGGCTCAATCCGCAAAATCAATTTCCGCGAGGTGAAGTAGCGAAAATTGGCTATCGACTAAAACAGGGCAAACTAGAAAGAGTATGGTGGCGCTACCCTGACACGGCTGTGGGCGAGCCTCCGGTGGTTCTCCCTATCTTTAGCGGTGTCGAAGACTTTGACATGCGTTTTTACAATGGGGAAACGTGGCTTAAAGAGTGGCAAGCAGACTTGTCACTGCCATTAGCTGTGGAGATTAAGCTTACCTTCGAAGATTATGGCGAGATAACCAGGATTTACCTGACTCCTGCAGGTACCATTAACGCGTCATCGGCACCTAATAATGGTGATGGGAATCAAGATGGCAGTGGGAATCAAGGTGGTAATAACCAAGGAGGCAATTCGTGAAGAGAGTGATGCCTAACTCCCAAAAAGGGGTTGCCTTGATTGTTATTCTGCTGCTTTTAGCCATCATGGTATCAATAGCCGCTACGATGTCTGAGCGCTTGTTTAGTCAGTTCACTCGAGCATCGAATCAGGTTAATTATCAACAGGCCTATTGGTATGCCATTGGTGTTGAGGCATTGGCCTCTGTTGCGATAAAAGAGAGCTACAAAGATAACAAAGACAGTATTAATCTGAATCAACCTTGGGCTCTTGAGGAACGCACTTATCCTCTCGATTACGGTCAAGCAACTGGCTACATTCGAGATATGCAGTCATGCTTCAATGTCAATGCTCTGGCGAATGTGACACCGAATGCCAATAGCGCCACTAAACCATTTTTGGTGCGTTTCTTTCAGCGATTGCTGGAAGAAAGTGAAGTCGAGAATTACCAAGCCGAACAAATTGCTGATTCGACTTGGGAGTTTATCAATAAGGAAACGACTGTTCGCTCCGTGTCTGGAGTTGGAGACAGTTACTACGAGTCTTTGTCGCCAGCGTATGTTGCCGCTAATGGTCTAATCGCCGACAGTTCTGAACTGAGAGCAATTAATCAGATGTCTGGTGAAGCTATGTTGAAAATTGCTCCACTAGTGTGCGCGTTACCGACATCCAGTTGGCAGCTCAATGTTAATACGATTTCGGTCGAGCAAGCACCGTTACTCGCTGCGTTATTTGCACCGAATTTGTCGGTCGATAATGCCAAACAGCTTATTGAAAATCGCCCCTTTGATGGGTGGTCTGGTGTGAATCAGTTTTTAGCAGAGCCACAAATGGGTGCGGTGGATGACAATACAAAGCAGCAAGGTTCTCCTTTCCTGACTGTGGACAGTGTTTACTTTGAGTTAGATGCGCAGGTAGTTGTGGACGAATCAAGACTGCGATTAAGAACCTTATTTTTTAGCCAAGATAGGCAAGATGTGACGGTAGTGCGCCGTCGATTTGGAGGATTTCGTGAGCGAGTTTTTAACCGTTCGCCTGAATAGTCAACCGACTAGCCCTGTACATTGGGCGGTTTGGTCGACCAATCAGCAAGAAGTGATAGCGAGTGGTGTGCTTGACAGTTTAGCGCAGCTCGAAGAGATCAAGGAATACGCGCAGCAGCGTGTCACAATGCTTATGCTATGTGCACAGGATGTTCACTTCGCTCAAGTTGAGATCCCTGCAGGTGGAGCTAGGCAGTTTGAAACCATGCTGCCATTTCTTGTAGAAGATGATATTGCTCAAGATGTCGAGCAGCTTCACTTTACGATTCTTAATAAACACGCTGACAAAGCGGCAGTGTGTGCGGTTGATAAGCGCTATTTATCTGATGTGCTTGAGGCGTTTTTGCAACATGGTATTGAAGTTAAAAAGGTCGTTCCTGATGTTTTAGCTTTGCCCAAGACACAACATGTTTCTGCGATTGAAATGGATGAGCAGTGGCTGTTTCGTACCTCTGAATGGTCGGGTATGACGGTTGATAACAACTGGCTTGAAGCGGTTATTAAGTCGGATTATTTATCCTCTCGGGAGCAGCAAGATCAAGAAGAGTCTGCTGTAGTAGTCGTAGAGAGCTATTCAGAAGAACCTACGATTGTTGCTTCGTATTCTGACCATGTTTCATGGCAAACTTTGCCAGCAGAACCCGCCATGGCACTACTTTCAAAAGGAGTGGTGGATAGCGGCTTTAGTTTACTCAGTGGTGACTTTAAACCTAAAGCTTCTTTCTTAAAACATTGGAAAGTTTGGAAGAAAGTAGCTATCGCGGCCTCAATACTTATCGTTGCTCTGATTGCGGAACAAGTAGTGCTTGTTAATCAGTATGAAGCTCAGGCAGCAGCTTACCGAGCGGAAAGTGAACGTATTTTCCGAAGCGTGTTTCCAGATAAGAAACGCATTCCTACAGTGAGCTACCTGAAGAGACAAATGCAAGATGAGCTAGGCCGATTAGGTGGCTCCGATATCTCCAGTGCGTCTGTGTTGGAATGGTTGTCGAAATTGCCCGACACCGTGGGTCAAGTGAATGGCATGCAAGTTGAGAGTTTTACCTTTGATGGCAATCGCAATGAAGTTCGTATGAGTGTCACCAGCAAGGATTTTGAAAGCTTTGAAGCGGCAAGAATAAAACTGGAAACGCAATTCGATGTGTCACAAGGTCCTCTTAACCGTAATGGTGAAGTGGTGATGGGTAACTTTGTGTTGAAGGCAAAATAGGGTTAATCATGAAAGGTCTACTACTTAGCGCACAAAGCTGGTGGCTTAGTATCAGTCAAAGGGAACAGCGACTGGTTTTGGCATGTTCTGTCGTTGCCATTATTGGGATCATCTATTGGGGGATACTCGCCCCGTTTGCTCAGCGAACTGAGAATGCTCAAATGCGCATTCAATCAGAGCGTCAATTGTTGTCTTGGGTAAGTGAACAAGCCGATACCATCGTTGAAAAACGTCGTGCAGGCGGTGTGGTTGTCTCCAAGCAGCCTTTAAATCAGGTTATCACGTCGTCAACAAATCGATTTAATGTCGAGTTGATTCGAATGCAGCCTCGTAACGACCAGCTGCAAGTCTGGATCAAACCGATCCCGTTTGAGTTCTTCGTAAATTGGTTATTCTATTTACAGGAAAACCACGGAGTGACAGTGGAAAATATGGATATTGATAAGGCGGATTTGAGTGGTGTGATAGAGGTGAACCGTCTGCAATTTAAAAGAGGTAGCTAAGTGAAACGAGTCATTAAGTACGCGTTACTTTGCACCAGTGTATTTACCGCTAGTGCTATCTATCACTTGCCTGCGAGCGTGGCATTGAGCTTCTCACCGTTGCCTCAAGGTGTGTTTATTGATAGCGCAGAAGGAACAGTTTGGCAGGGGCGAGCTCAAAATGTACGAGTTCAGAACTACCAATTAGGAGAGCTTAACTGGTCCTTCTCATGGTCGAGTTTGCTAACTCTGTCCCCAGAATATGCTGTTAGGTTTGGCCGAGGCAGTGCTCTTGGTCTCTCTGGGAAAGGGAATGTCGGTATTAGCTTCTCAGGGCCTTACGTGGAGACCTTGTTAGCTTCGATACCGGCAGATACCGTTCTGCAATACTCTCCTATGCCCGTGCCTGTTTCGGCTGGGGGGCAGCTTGAATTGGCGATCAAATCGTTGCAATACCAATCTCCTTGGTGTGGAACGGGAGAGGGCAGTCTGTCATGGAGTGCTGGCTATATTGAAACCCCTGTCGGCAGCTTAAGCTTCGGGCCGACTATTGTTGATTTGGCGTGCAATGACAGTGTATTAACCGCGAAAGGCAGTCAATCTAGTAAGCAAGTCTCTAGTGAGTTCTCAGGGCAGCTGACGCCGAACCGACAATATCAATCCAGCGCGTGGTTTAAACCGGAAGGTGATTTCCCTGCGACCATGCGTCAGCAGTTGAGTTGGCTAGGTAACCCTGATAATCAAGGTCGTTATTCCTTTAATTATCAAGGAAGATTCTAGGAACTGGAGACGAAGTTGTTTGTTGAGTTAACAACTAAAAAGGAGGCTTAGCCTCCTTTTTAGTTTTATTGTGTGTCTATTCTTGTATGAGAATCTTATCCCAAGCTAGCGATTGATCGCCAATCACAATGAAGTTTGGATTTTCCAATGTCTCTCTTTGATTGTAGGACAGCGGACCTAACTCGGTGCTTAAGATGGCACCGCCAGCTTCTTCGACAATGCATTGGGTTGCTGCTGTGTCCCATTCACCTGTTGGGCCTAAGCGCAAGTAACAGTCCACTGCGCCTTCTGCCACTAGACACGCTTTTAGTGCCGCAGAACCAAGAGGAACCAAATCGTAGTTCCACGCAGAGCTCATTCTTGCTGTGACACGATTGATATTTTGGCGGCGACTAATCGCAATCGCGATGGATTGATCTTGAGCATCATGTTTGAGGACATTAATTCTCAAGCTTTCATCCATGGATGGGATTTTCCAAGCCCCTTTATTCTCGTAGGCATAATAAGTCACGCCTGACACGGGCGCATAGACGATGCCCATAATCGGCTTATGGTTGCGAACCAGTGCAATGATCGTAGCAAAATCGCCACTGCGAGCAATGAACTCTTGAGTGCCATCAAGCGGGTCAACAAGCCAATAGGTATCCCATTGCGAACGTTGTTCAAGGCTAATATCTGCTGCTTCTTCAGACAGTACAGGGATATCTGGTGTTAATTGACTGAGCTTTTCAACAATCAGCTTGTGAGCTGCGAGGTCGGCGGTGGTGACTGGAGTCTCATCTTCTTTGGTAAAAGCCTCATATTGCTTGTTTTCATAGATGTCTAATATGAGCTGCCCAGCAAGGCGAGCAATGCTGATGGCGTCGGGAATGAGGTGGGAGAGATCTTTATTCAGTGCCGTCACGTTATAGTCCTAGTTCTGACTTCATTCTTAACATCAGCAGTAATGCGGTAATACTGCGCGCTTCGGAGAAATCCATATGAGAGAGGAGTTCGTCTGCCTGAGCCAGTGGCCATTTCACTATCTCTAAAGGCTCTGGTTCATCGCCTTCAAGCTGTTCAGGGTACAAATCTTGAGCAACGAACAAGGTCATGCGACTTGAAAAATAAGACGGTGCTAAGATCACTTCTTTAAGCGGAGTCAGCTTATTTGCCCCAAAGCCGATTTCTTCTTTCAACTCTCGCACCGCTGCTTGGTCAGGTGACTCGCCAGGGTCGATAAGTCCTTTAGGAAAGCCCAGTTCGTATCGCTCTGTGCCAGCAGCGTACTCGCGTACCAATAAAATATCACCATGCTCTGTAATAGGAACCATCATGACTGCGTTACGACCACTTGGCTTCATTCGCTCATAAGTGCGCTTAGTACCATTAGAAAACGCTAAGTCTAACGCCTCAATCTTAAATAGCCGAGATTCGGCAACGGTCTTTTGGGCTAAGATTTCAGGTCCTTTTTTGGACGGCATGGCTTATCTCCTTAGCGTTGTTCCACATAGATTAATGATGTGAGCGTGCGGAACAGAAATTATTGTACTGCTTAATATATATAGGAATTGAGTCATCGCCAAATAGAACCATAAAAAAACAGAGCGCAAAGGTTTCCCTTGGCGCTCTGCTCGAACTTCATGGCCGCGTGGGCGAAAAAGTCACTTAGTAGTATGAGTGCTCGCCACGATCGTGCTCGGTCATATCTCTAACCGCTGTAAGTTCACCAGAGAACTCTTGAAGAAGTTGTTTCTCAATACCTTCTTTCAGGGTTACATCAACCATGGAGCAACCGTTACAACCACCGCCAAACTGAACGATGGCAATACCGTCTTCAGTAATTTCCATCAGACTAACGTGGCCACCGTGACCAGCAAGCTGTGGGTTTACTTGAGTTTGGATAGCATACTCGACACGTTCCATTAATGGCGCATCATCAGCGACTTTACGCATTTTCGCGTTTGGTGCTTTTAACGTAAGCTGTGAACCCATTTTGTCGGTGACGAAGTCGATCTCAGCATCTTCAAGGAAGGGTAGAGATAACTCATCAACATAAGCAGATAGGGCTTCGTATTTAAATTCTGTGTCGTTTGACTCAATCGCTTCTGGTGGGCAATAAGACACACCGCATTCAGCGTTTTGAGTGCCTGGGTTAACGACAAAAACACGGATGTTCGTACCCTCTGGCTGTTGAGCCAGTAGTTTGGCAAAGTGGCTTTGTGCACTTTCTGTAATAGTAATTGGATTTGACACGACGAATACCTGAGTATAGTTGTAGGTTATTACCACTATTCTACTCCTGTCGTGAGTAGATGCCAAAATTATTTGTCTGTATTGTGTGCAACTTGAAGTTCCAGTGGATTACCGACTCATTTTGGCGTGCGGCACAAGCAGTAAATATCGATTTTTTCTACCCCTACATCAAGCAATAATTCGCTTAAATGTCTGACAGTTGCGCCAGTTGTGACCACATCATCAATTATCGCAACATGACTTGCTTTTGGTCGCTGATGTAATGAAAACGCTTGGCGAACATTACGCAGCCGTGCGGTTTTATCTAAGGTTTTTTGCATTGGGGCTCGAGCATGTTTGAGAAATACATTAGGCATGAGTTGAGTTTGAGGCGCGGACTTAGCTATCTCGTTAGCGAGCACTTCACTAAGATTAAATCCCCTTAATAGATATTGATGCCAGTTCATTGGTACGGTGACCACCATGGGAGCAGGGTGAAGAATCAAACTGTTGAGCATTCGTGCTAGAGGAGGAAGTAGCCAATAGCGTTTCTGACGCTTTATCTGCTGGATGAGTGTTGAAAGTGGGTATTGGTAGTCACCCAAACAATACATTTGGTGCCATGGAGGCGGTGATTTAAGGCACTGACCACACTTATCGGCTTGTGTCTCTATTTGTAAACCGCAGCAATGACAGCGTTTAATGTGTAACGCCATTTGTCGATGACAATGTGGGCACCATAAATGGTGCTCCATGGTTGAGTCGATACGCAAACCGCATAAATGACACAGAGAGGGTATTGGAAGTGACAGTTTCATTGGTCTAATTTGACGTTTGAGAATATCTGTTTAGCATGAAGCAAAACAACCCCAACATAGTATGAATTCGGTAGGAGATAACGTGAGCTCAGCATCAAAAGTACATTGGCATTCTGAAGGTCAGGGACCCGATATCGTTTTGCTTCATGGCTGGGGCATGAATGGCGCGGTATGGTCCAAGTGCAGTGCCGAACTGGCTCAGTCTTTCACCGTGCATAGCGTTGATTTACCCGGTTATGGCTTCAGTCATGATGTTGAGTATCAGTCCCTTGAGCAGTTTTGTGAGTTGTTACTGGCGGATGCTCCCGACCAAGCCATTTGGTTGGGTTGGTCTTTAGGCGGGTTAGTGGCGACTCATATAGCTCATTATTATCCGCAAAGAATCTCGCAGTTGGTGACATTAGCAAGCTCGCCCAAGTTCTCTGAAGGTGAACAGTGGCGCGGGATTAAAAAGGATGTACTAGCTGCATTTACGGAACAGCTAACTGAGAACTTCAAGCTAACCATTGAACGATTTATGGCACTGCAAGCCATGGGCAGTCCAAGTGCTCGTCAAGATGTGAAACAACTAAAAGAGGCGGTGTTATCGCGGCCTATGCCTTCTCAAGAAGCGTTGATGCTAGGACTGAATTGGTTGGACTCCCTCGATCTGCGTCAACAGTTGGGAGAACTATCGATGCCAGTTCACCGCTGGTATGGTCGATTAGATGGTTTGGTGCCAGTGCGTGTTGCAAAACAGCTAGATGAGCTCACATCCGGTCATCAATCACATGTATTTAAGGATTCTTCGCATGCTCCGTTTATTACCGAGCAAAGCGGTTTTATCGACAAGGTGCAGGCGCTAGTTCGCTGATATTTGCAGGATTTTTACACAAAATCGGTAAAGCTTTATGCATTTTGTCCGATACTGTATTGAGATGATTGACGATAATTCAATCGGTTAAAGATAAGGCTAAGTGTAGAGGTATTGGCTGTAATCACTCATTACAGAGGAGAGTGACCATGATAGTGTCACCCAACAGTGTAAGTGCCCCGGTTATTGCACCGTCCGTGAATCCGCAGACAGAGCAAGTGGCTCGTGACAACAAAGTGAGAGAGCCGATCATCGCTCCAGTGGAACTGGCGAGAACCAATGCTGAACGACGCATCAACGAAGATGAAAAACGCCGTAAGCGCAGCGCCTGGGATCCTGCTGAGCACCCAGAGTATGAAACGGAAGAAGAGGATTCTCAGCCGCATAATCCGGTAGAAAATTGGTTTCGGTTGTTGTCGCTAAATACCTATAGTCAGTCGCAAGGGAAAGGCTATGCTATGCGCTTTCGTTTACCGAAGAAAATAGTCGATGCAGCGATACTCGAAGGGAAGATGGCCAAACGTCGCACCGTGATTCGTTATCATTACGGCCATGCAGTAGCGCCAAATACACCCTCTGATATTCTTGCGGTCACTTAGTTGAACGGTTCGATATAACGTGAATTAAAAAGAGCACCTTAAGGTGCTCTTTTGTTATTGATAGAAACTACTTTTTCGCCTTGGCAAACGCCGCTGCGAATGCGCCACCCATGGCGCTATTACCGGATTCCTGACGAGGTTTGTGTTGACGCTGTCCGCCTCGAGGCTCTCTCGGCTTTTGAGATGAGCTGCGGCTAGTTCTGTTATCTTGTCCAGGTTCATCGTTTAAACGCATAGACAGGCCGATGCGTTTACGGGCTGCATCGACTTCCATTACCTTAACTTTAACGATGTCACCTGCTTTAACTACTTCGCGAGGGTCGGCGACAAACTTATCCGTTAGAGCTGAAATATGTACCAATCCATCCTGATGTACACCAATATCCACAAAGGCACCAAAGTTAGCGACGTTAGACACCACACCTTCTAGCACCATGCCGGGTTCTAAGTCGGAGATCTTGTTGACCCCTTCAGCAAAGGTTGCAGTCTTAAACTCAGGTCGAGGGTCACGGCCTGGCTTATCCAATTCGCGGATAATATCGGTGACAGTTGGTAAACCAAATGTCTCGTCGGTGTAATCAATGGCGTTAATAGACTTCAAAAAGCTGCTATCACCGATAATCGTTTGCACTTTACGGCCAGTTTTCTCAGCAATTGTTTTAACTACTGGATACGCTTCAGGGTGAACCGAAGATGCATCAAGCGGGTTTTTGCCATTCATGATGCGAAGGAAACCTGCGCACTGTTCAAAAGCTTTAGGACCTAGACGGGCGACTTTCTTCAAGGTTGTACGGGCCTCGAAGCGGCCATTTTCATCACGATAGTCGACAATGTTTTGCGCCAGTGTTGATGAAAGTCCTGCCACTCGAGTGAGTAGTGCAGCTGAGGCCGTATTTACATCAACCCCAACGGCGTTTACGCAATCTTCGACGACTGCATCTAGGCGTTTAGCCAGCATGGTTTGACTTACATCGTGCTGATATTGACCAACACCAATAGACTTAGGGTCGATTTTCACCAGTTCAGCCAGCGGGTCTTGCAGTCGGCGTGCAATAGAGACGGCACCACGTAGTGACACGTCCATGTTTGGGAACTCTTTGGCAGCAAGTTCCGAGGCTGAGTACACTGAAGCACCAGCTTCACTGACGATAATTTTCTGAACTTTAAGATTGCCACGTTTAATCACATCGGCAGCAAAGCTGTCTGTCTCGCGTGAGGCAGTACCGTTACCAATCGCGATTAGGTCGACATTGTATTGACGCACTAACTGCTCAATAACCTGTGCTGACTTATCGTATTGCTTTTGCGGGGGATGAGGGTAGATCGTCTCTGTTGTTAACACTTTACCTGTAGTGTCGACGACAGCCACTTTACAGCCTGTTCTCAAACCAGGATCTAGACCTAATGTTGCTCTTGGGCCAGCTGGTGCGGCCATCAGAAGGTCTTTCAAGTTTGTAGCGAACACGGTAATGGCATCGACTTCCGAGCGTTCTTTGAGCGCGCCCATCAGTTCGGTTTCCATATGCATCGATACTTTGATGCGCCATGCCCAACTGATGACTTGTTTGCGCCAAGCATCCGCTGGCGCTTGGCTTAGATGAACACCATAATGCTCTGCAATGATGGTTTCACAGTGAGACTCGCGTGCGTTTTCTTGATTAGCTGGATCGGCGTTGAGGGATAATTGCAAGAAGCCTTCATTGCGACCACGAAGCATGGCCAGTGCACGGTGCGACGGAACTTTGCTGATGGCTTCGTCGTGTTCAAAATAGTCCTTGAACTTCTCGCCTTCGTGTTCTTTGCCTTGGATAACTCGAGCGCTAAGTTCCGCATTACGGTTTAGGTAGTGACGAATTTTCTCTAATAGGTCTGCATCTTCAGCGATGCGCTCCATGATGATAGCGCGTGCACCATCAAGAGCGGCTTTGTTATCTGCGACACCCTTTGACTCATCAACGTACTGTTGGGCAGCGTCTTCCGGAGTATGACTTGGTTGATTCCAAAGCAGATCCGCAAGTGGCTCTAGTCCTGCTTCAATGGCAATCTGCCCTTTTGTGCGACGTTTTGGCTTATATGGTAGATACAGATCTTCAAGACGTGTTTTGTTATCGGCGTTTTCGATTTCAGCGCGTAATTCGGCACTGAGTTTGCCCTGCTCATCAATGGATTTCAGAATTGTCTGACGTCTTTCGTCCAATTCTCTTAGGTAACTAAGGCGAGAATCCAAAGTACGTAATTGGGTGTCGTCAAGCCCGCCTGTTACCTCTTTTCGGTAACGTGCAATGAAGGGTACGGTGTTGCCGTCATCAATCAAAGTGACAGCAGCTTCAACTTGCTTAGTGCTGACGCTCAGCTCTTTAGCAATCAGTTGACAGATAGCTTGGCTCATCCGTGTATTCTCTTGTTGTGTGTTAGGGAAAGGAAGATCCTTTCTTCGATATCTATAGGATATAAGGGCTTGAGCTAAGTTTTGCAATTGCTTGGTTATTTTTCTCTATCACTTAGCCGTGAAACACTTCAGTAATTTGCTAATTTATTGATAATCGCGTGGATATTCCGTTAATTTTCTGTAAAGTTAAAGAGAGTTGGCAATGAATTACAGTGGCCGTTGTCTCAAGACAAACGGGGTATTAAAAGTCGGTCAATGAATGGATGTATTAAAATGAATAGAACAGCAACTAAGTTGGCGTTAATTCTCGCCTCAATGACCAGTGGGTGGGCTATGGCTGCACCAGATCTCTCTACTACTCAAGCACCTGTACTTTCTATCGAAGATAAACTCGTCTTAGGTCGTGTTGAGAGTGTGTACTATCAAGATATTGACGCGCTTAAAGGTATCCCTTTTGTTGGCAAGATTGATACCGGTGCGGACACTACATCGATGCACGCTGAAGATATCCATGTCACCAGCGACAACCCAAAGTACCAAGGGTTAACTGATGAGAAGCTGTTGCAGACCATCGTAGATGAGTATGGCGGCTCTGCCAGTGACTGGTGGCTAGAAGAATTTGATAATGAAGAACGAAACTTCGGTGGTATGGTGACTTTTACGCTTCGTCACCCATACACCGGAGAGAAAATCACTATGGAGCGACCTTTGACGCGTACTAGTGTGATTCGTAGCCGAACCAGTGCGACACCTATCTATCGCCCTGTGATTACTCTGCCGCTGACTATTGCAGGTAAAACGGTAGAAACCGAAGTGAACTTAACTGACCGAAGTGGTTTTAGTGCTCCTATCTTAATTGGTAAAACGTTCTTAGCTGACAATGCTTGGGTCATGGCTGGTTACGACTATTTGCAAGAACAGAAAGACGCTCAAGTTATTGGTCGTCGTGAGTCTGGTGAAGTTGATGGTGTGCCAGTCGATGTAAGCCTATCTTTGCAAAATAACTACAGCATTCTTAACGCGCAGAATGTCGCAGTAAATAAAAAAGATAACAGCGTAAGCTTTGACTTAGCGGGTAAAGAAAACGCGAAAAAGCGTGTGACGTATCCATTGGTGAAAATGCTCTCTGTCAGTGGTAATGAATACCCAGTTGTTTTTGTGCCGTTCAAAGGTGGTAAAGACTTTGAGCAGACGATTCAGGTGTATTTAAAAGATCGCTCTAAATACAGTACTCAGCTTCGATTGGGCCTAGACACACTTAGTAAAAACTTTATTGTCGATACGGGTGCCAAAGATAAGCTGGACAAGAAGAAGCAGAGCTTTGAGTCTCGTATGAAGAATAAACCGCTGGTGGTTTCACCTGTGGAAAGTCTGATTCTTGATGGCTACCAGTTAAACGCTGAGCCTTCTTTTGCGGTTAGCACGCCATTATTAAAAGTCGCTAGCTTTGAAATGATTGAAGCTAAAGGTCGTGACAAAGTGGAGTACTACTTATCTAACGACCAAGGTAATGAAGAAAAAATCCGCAAGACCATTCTTCGTAAAATAAAAGTAGGTGATACGGTGCGACCGGTTGTCGACGGTGAGTTTATTGTTGGCGACAAAGAAGTGACGGTTGAATTTGCTTTGGAAGCTTTGGATAGTGATGAAGGTGAAGAGCCTTACTTCATCATAGGTAAGAAAGCGACGAAAGCTGGTGTCTTGGTGAATACTCGAAGTGAAAACCTGCTGGACGCCTATCCTATCTTTACCGCAGGTCACATAGAGAATGCAACGGTGGAAGGCTTGAAGTTCCCTGTGAAACTTGATACCGGCGCTGATGTTAGTTCAATGAATGCTTTGGATATTAAACAGTTCAAGAAAGACGGTAAAGACATGGTGACCTTCACTTATGCCAATGATATGGGGATGAAGCAAGAATTCACCCGTGAAGTGGTGGATGTAATGCGCATTAAAGCGAAGGCGGGTGAAAAAGCCAATGTACGCCCAGTGGTTGAAATGCGAGTGAAACTTGGCGATGTCGAGAAGACGGTTCGAGTCAATCTACAAGACCGCTCTCGTTTCCACTACAGTATGATTTTAGGGAAAAACTTCCTTAAGTACGGCGTAGTAGTTAGTAGTGATGAGAACTTCCTATTAGGAAATGATATCGGCAGTCACTAACTCAAACGTAAGCCAATAAAAAACGGCAGCGCTTAAGCGCTGCCGTTTTATTTTCTAGAGATTATTGCTGTTCATCTTTTTTGATGTCGGCATCGATTTTCTTTTCTGACTCTGAGTTGTTGTCGACTTCGTCGTATTCTTCATCATCAGAACCATCGATCATACTGTGCTTCTCTTTCCAGTGTTCCCAGCGCTGGTAAGCCAGTTCTTGCATGTCTGTGGTTTTGTCTGCTTCGTCGACGATCTCTTGGCCTAGTAAGTGCTCAAAAATATCTTCGAGTGTAATGATGCCTTGAATGGTGCCATATTCGTCTACAATCATTGCAATCTGTAGGCGTGCAGCCATCATTTGCTCAAATGCTTTAGGCAACATAATCGTGTTAAACAACACGTGGATAGGACGCATTACAGAGCCTAACTGCTTTTCCCCACTGCCTTGTTGCTGCAACTTAAACAATTCCAGACGGTGTACAAACCCGAGGATATTGTCTTTTTGTTGGCTATAGACCAGTGGACGAGAGAATGGGGTCTCTTTGTGTTGGTCCAAGAATTCATTGATGGTCATTTCAGCTGCAACGCGAAAAACCACCGGGCGCGGTGTCATAACTTGCGTTACCGGAATATCCTGAATATTAAGAATATTGTTCAAGATATTGGATTCACCCTCAGCAAACTCACCACTTTCTTTTGCCAACATCGCCATCGCAGACAGCTCATCACGCATCTTTGGCGCTTCATGGCCACGAGCCAGACGCTTAGTGATCTGCTCAGAAAACCAAACAAATGGAGTTAGTGCCCATACCATCCAACGTAAAATTGTAGCTGCGGTAGGAGCAAGTTGACGCCAGTAGGTTGCACCAATGGTTTTCGGGACGATTTCTGACAACACTAAAATACCTAATGTCAGTACCGCTGAGAAAACGCCTAGCCATTGACTACCAAACACTTTAGCAGCTTGCGCACCTGCCGTTGCCGCGCCGATGGTGTGTGCGATGGTGTTAAGCGTCAAAATAGAAGCCAATGGTCGATCGAGTTCAGCTTTAAGCTTGCTAAGCTTGTCTGCTGCAGGGTGCTCTTGTTGTCGAAGCTGAGCTAGGTAGCTTGGTGTAATACTAAGTAACACCGCTTCAAGCACAGAACAGATAAAAGAAACACCGATAGCGATCGCTATGTAAACCGTTAAAAGAAACATTCATTTCCTAATATGTGCACACATCAACCTAACTTTGCTGCAAATGAGCCTGTGCATTGTTGGTGAGTGCTTAAAAAACAGTAGCCGCATAATAGATTTATCAGGCTTATTAATTGTGCGGCAGTGCATTTATGGGACTTTATGCAATAAATTACAAGGTTTCAAACTCAATCTTCACGTAACAAATTGTGAGTTATTGCTCATAAAACGGTTAAATCTCGGTCATAAGTGAGAAAGATCGGCTACAAACCTTTGCCAGATGGGGGCTTTATGATTTAGAGTGGGCTCTAACTCGATAACATGAAGAAGGGAAACCTAATGAACAAGACCCAATTAATCGACTTTATCGCTGAGAAAGCAGACCTATCTAAAGCACAAGCTAAAGCAGCGCTTGAAGCGACGCTTTCAGGTGTTTCTGAAGCGCTAACTGAAGGTGACCAAGTTCAACTAATTGGTTTTGGTACGTTCAAAGTAAACCACCGTGCAGCTCGCACTGGTCGTAATCCAAAAACTGGTGAAGAGATCCAAATCGCTGCAGCGAACGTTCCAGCTTTCGTAGCTGGTAAAGCGCTAAAAGACGCAGTTAAATAATTTCTACAGCACCGATGAGTTTTCATCGGTGCTGTTTTCCCTCCTATGCGGTTGATCGATAAACGTGTTAGCCGATGTAATGCGCTTATCCATCAATCTCTCCTCCAATACTCTGAATTGAAGTGAACGCCTTGTCATTAACGCTGTCCTACAGTTAGTAGAAGCTGTTGTTTGCCTACGTTGCTTTTGTTTGAGGTTATAGACATCAATGAAGAAAACTCTGTTGGTATCACTATTAGTTGCAACGCTCGCTGGTTGCTCTTCTTCTCCGTCACCATCTCTGAATCAGTATTCGGAATACACAGGTGGTCAAACGTTAGGGGATGCAACGAGTTTGTATTGGTATACCGAGCGGCTGACAAAACCGTTCAGTGCTGCTGACTATGTCAATATGAATGACTATGGTTGGTATAAGTCCAATTATCGTTGGAGTGGTGACACACTACGTGAGTTTGTGCGAGAAGGGGTGCAAAATGAGATTGAGTCAGGTTCAGTCAATTACCGTATTCACGTGCGCTTCAATAAAGATGGCGAAGCTATTTATCAACAATACCGTCGAAATGGTAAAGTCCTACCCATCAAACGTGCTCAGTTAGAAAACTACCAACGTGAAGCTGACTTACTTGTGGAAAGAGTAAAAGAGCAGGATAGTGATGGTTTAGAGCTTATCCAAGGTCATTGGGATGGAAAGTCGCTGGAAACCTGTAGCGGTATTGAATTTAACAATATTAAGTTTGAACAGAGTTTGCCAGACTTTGTAGTGCAGCGTTTGGCGGAAGTGGAAAGCTATGTCGCGTTTTTAGGCAGTACTCGACTGACTGGAGCAAAAGTAGAACAATTGCTAATGCTCTCTGATGGTTCGACCGATTGTATTAAGCGTCCCGTGCTTGCCACTGAATAACCAGTGCAACGTGACTAGACCACAGAATAAAAAAGGCGCTCTATTGAGCGCCTTTTTGCTACCGTTCGATAGAGCGAAAGCTACTCGCCTTGCTCGCGTGCAATGGCACGATAACCGATGTCGTTGCGGTGGAACATGCCGTCCCAGGTGATCTTCTTAGTCAACTCATAAGCGCGTGCTTGAGCTTCAGATACTGTGTTGCCCAGTGCAGTTGCACAAAGCACTCGACCACCGTTAGTCACAACATTGCCGTCTTTGTCTGTTGTACCTGCGTGGAATACTTTCTCACCTTCCACTTCTGTTGTTGGTAGACCAGAGATAACATCGCCCTTGCTGTAAGATGCTGGGTAGCCACCTGCCGCTAGAACGATACCGATAGAAGCACGTGGATCCCACTTAGACTCAACTTGGTCTAGCTTTTTGTCGATTGCAGCTTGGCAAAGCTCAACCATGTCTGATTGCATACGCATCATGATAGGTTGTGTTTCTGGGTCGCCGAAACGACAGTTGTATTCGATAACTTTAGGCGTACCGTCTTTGTCGATCATTAGACCCGCGTATAGGAAACCAGTGTATGGGTTACCTTCTGAAGCCATACCGCGAACCGTTGGATAGATAACTTCTTCCATGATGCGGTTGTGGATTTCTTGAGTAACCACTGGAGCAGGTGAGTATGCGCCCATACCGCCAGTGTTAGGACCTGTGTCCTTATCACCAACACGTTTGTGGTCTTGGCTGGTTGCCATTGGCAATACGTTTTCGCCATCAACCATCACGATGAAGCTTGCTTCTTCGCCATCTAGGAACTCTTCAATAACCACGCGGCTACCGGCGTCGCCAAATGCGTTGCCAGCTAGCATGTCTTTGATTGCATCTTCTGCTTCTTCAAGCGTCATCGCAACGATAACACCTTTACCAGCAGCAAGACCGTCAGCCTTAACAACGATTGGTGCGCCTTGCTCACGAACGTAAGCCAGTGCAGGTTCAATTTCCGTGAAGTTAGCATAAGCGCCAGTTGGGATAGCGTGACGAGCTAAAAAGTCTTTGGTGAACGCTTTTGAGCCTTCTAGCTGAGCTGCAGCTTGAGTAGGACCAAAGATCGCTAGGCCTGCTTCTTGGAATGCATCAACAACACCAATCACAAGCGGTGCTTCAGGACCAACAATCGTTAGCTCGATGTTTTTATCTTTTGCAAACGCAACTAGACCTTGAATGTCTTCAACATCAATCGCAACGTTCTCTAGCTTAGGCTCAAGCGCAGAACCTGCGTTGCCTGGTGCTACGAAAACAGTTTCAACATTTGGATTCTGAGCCACTTTCCAACCCAGAGCGTGCTCACGACCACCAGCACCAATAATTAGAACGTTCATTTAATAATCCTTTCAAAATTTGGATTACTCTAAGCATTTGGTGTTGCAGCGCTAATGTGGCTACAGCACCAAATGCGACAAGTAATTAGTGACGGAAGTGGCGCATGCCTGTGAAGATCATCGCCATGCCATGCTCATCAGCGGCTGCGATAACTTCGTCATCGCGCATAGAGCCACCTGGTTGGATAACGCACTTGATGCCAGCTTCTGCTGCAGCATCAATGCCATCACGGAACGGGAAGAACGCATCAGATGCCATTACGCAGCCTTCAACCTGCAGACCTTCGTCAGCAGCTTTAATACCAGCAATTTTCGCAGAGTACACGCGGCTCATTTGACCAGCACCTACGCCGATAGTCATGTCGCCTTTCGAGTAAACGATCGCATTGGATTTCACGTATTTAGCCACTTTCCAGCAGAATAGTGCATCTTTCAGCTCTTCTTCGGTCGGTTGACGCTTAGAGACTACTTTAAGGTCATCAAGTGATACCATGCCTTGGTCACGGTCTTGAACCAGAAGACCACCGTTAACGCGCTTAACGTCAAAACCGGTTGTCTTAGTTGTCCACTCGCCACACTCTAGTAGGCGAACGTTTTTCTTAGCGGCAACCACTTCTACTGCTTCAGCTGAAACAGAAGGTGCGATAATCACTTCAACGAACTGACGTTCAACAATGGCTTTCGCTGTTTCTGCATCTAGCTCTTGGTTGAAGGCAATGATGCCGCCAAACGCTGATGTTGGGTCAGTTTTATAAGCGCGGTCATACGCTTCAAGGATGCCTTTACCCAGTGCAACACCACATGGGTTTGCGTGCTTAACGATAACGCAGGCTGGCTCATCAAACTCTTTCACACACTCAAGTGCTGCGTCAGTGTCAGCGATGTTGTTGTAAGACAGCGCTTTACCTTGAATTTGGCGAGCGGTAGATACAGACGCTTCTTCTGGGTTTGCTTCTACGTAGAATGCAGCATCTTGGTGGCTGTTTTCACCGTAGCGCATGTCTTGTTTCTTCACGAACTGTTGGTTGAACGTACGTGGGAATTTAGACTCTTCATCACCCTCTTTGTTCTCACCGTAAGATGGAACCATAGTGCCGAAGTAGTTAGCAATCATGCCGTCGTAAGAAGCTGTGTGCTCGAACGCAGCGATAGCTAGGTCAAAACGTGTCTCTAGAGTCAGAGATTTTTCGTTTGCGTCCATTTCAGCAATAACGCGGTCGTAGTCGTGTGCATTAACAACGATAGTCACGTCTTTGTGGTTTTTCGCAGCAGAGCGAACCATAGTTGGACCACCGATATCGATGTTCTCAACGGCGTCTTCTAGCGTGCAGCCTTCTTTAGCAACCGTCTCTGCGAATGGATAAAGGTTAACGACAACCATATCGATAGGGTTGATACCGTGTGTCTCCATAACTGCATCGTCTTGACCACGACGACCTAGCACACCACCATGAACTTTAGGGTGCAAAGTCTTGACGCGACCATCCATCATTTCAGGGAAGCCTGTGTAGTCAGATACTTCAGTTACTGCGATGCCTTTCTCTGCAAGTAGGCGAGCTGTACCACCTGTTGATAGGATATCAACACCACGTTGTGCTAGCGCTTCGGCAAACTCAACAATACCAGTTTTGTCAGATACGCTGATAAGAGCGCGGCGAATTGGACGAGCGTTATTCATGCTTCTGTCTTCCTCAAAATCACGGAGTTAACGTTGCTGTGTGTAGGTGTTTATACCTACGGCATAAAGATAGTTGCCAAAATAGCGTGGCTTGCACCATCATAGGGACAGGTCACTAATACTTTGGCAATTATCCTTGAGCAAAAAAGCATCATTTATGTCGATGGCGCGTATTCTAACCAATCTATTACAAAAAAGCTCGCGCAATCGTTTGGCATCGCAAAAAAAAGTGCAAAAAAAAGGATTATAGGCCAGTTTTGTAACAAAGAGGTTAATTTAAACGGTTATGTTTCAGATAGGTGAGTTAGCAAAACGCTGCAAAGTCACAGCGGATACGTTGCGATTTTATGAGAAAAACCAACTTATCGCTCCCGCAGGGCGCAGTGAATCTGGGTATCGTCTTTATAATGAAGAGAGCCAAAAACAGGTTAGCTTTATTTTAAAAGCCAAAGAGCTCGGCTTGAGCCTAGACGAAATCAAAGAACTGCTAGGCATTAAACTTGAAGCTACCGAGCATAGCTGTGCAGAGGTGAAAGCTATCACCTCTGCCAAACTTAGCATCATCGATGAGAAAATAGCGGAGCTAACACGTATTCGGACCGCGTTGAAAAAAATCAATGACGCATGTTGTGGGCATGGTCATGATGCCAGTCATTGCTCTATATTAGCGGCGTTGGAATAACCACACCTCATAGCTATCCGCGAGGCTACCAACCTTAGTTTGCACCTTTGATCATCGGCATTGTATAGGTGAAAACTCTCAAGACCTCTATAATCGCGCCTTTCCACAGTCATCCGCTGGTAGCGTGGGGCTATAAAGTGCGGGGACGTGTATGTGAGAGACGAAAATTCATATGGTAGAGGTCTATTTTCAAATCAACGACTGGGTTCTCAGTGTTGATGAAAATAAGCTGTATCGACAAGATAGGGAAGTCTCTGTTGAACCACGCTTAATCAATCTATTACATTTCTTAGCCGAACACTCTGGCCAAGTCTACTGTCGCGACGAACTAATTCGTTACGTTTGGGACGGCGCCATTGTCACTGATCAGGTTGTGACTCAGTCTGTGTTTGAACTGCGAAAAATCCTCCGAGATGGTCGTGAAGAGAATCTGCATTATGTCGGAACGGTGCCCAAACGTGGCTACAAACTAGTGGCTGCCGTCACACCAATGACGCCAGAGCAATTTCTTCAATATCGATCTTCTTCTATTGCCCCTGCAAGTTCGGATACATCAACGTTACACTCTAAATCCGATCCAATAGCTGTGGACAGTGACACCGATGCTCAGGAAGCGATCGCTTTTCCGGCTGCACCATTGACTCGAGCTCTGTACCAGAAGCAGAAGGCAACGCGAAGCAAAAAGCCCAAACGACTGTTAAGTCCATGGCGTTTAGGGGTTATCAATGCAATTTGGATTGGTATTTTGGTGGCTGCGATTGGCATCTTTACTTACCAACAATCTGAGGTGAGCATTACACAGGTGATTGACACGCATCTTATCGAGTTTGAGTTTCAAGATGGCATTCGCAGTTTAGGGCGTAGCTATGAACTGGCGGATGGTTTTGCTCAAAAGTTGATGTCTGATATTACTCAAGTCAGTGGCTATCGGGTGATGCTGCATAAAACGGCATTCAAAACGGGAATTGTCCCCGGTAAAACTGTACTGGTAAGAGTGGATGAAGACGATGGCCGCGACTTTCTTGAATTGGAATATCGAGATAACTCCTCCGAAAAAGTGTTGTTTAGCCGTCAATATGCCTTAGCCGACAAGCATTTGAAATCTGTACTCAAACAAAGCTCCTTAGATTTGATGCGAGTGCTTAATGTAGCCAATGCTGAGCAACGTGCGGTGACCATGATGGCTGGAGTACCTAGTGATCCTGAAGCACTAGGGTTGTTTATTCGTGCTAACCATTATTTGAATATGTCTGATGTTAGGCAGTTCCAATATGGCATTGATTTGTTGGAAAAGGTGGTAGAGCAAGAGCCGGATAACGCCTATGTACAGTCTGAATTGCTGGCCGCCTATTATGTTAGAAGTGCTTTAGACGAGAGTAGCCCTTTAACCCAAGAGAAGCTAGGCAAACTCAGTGGTGCGCTAAAACAATACCTTGCGACATCGAATGGACCGATACAACCGCGTATCTACGAGGCACTGTCTTTACATGAAACCATGGTGGGAGACCAAGAGCAAGCCGCCGCCTACCTGAACCAAGCGCTTCAACTTCGTGATTCTGTGTTGGCTTATATCATTAAAGGTAAGCACGCTGAGTTATCAGGGGATGTGGATAGTGCAAGTGAGGCCTACAGTGAAGCCTTCTATATTGATACGTCCGTAGAAACCTACTTGTTGTGCGAAAATCTGATTTTTTATAGCAATCTAAAACAGATTGACCACGCCATGTATCGTGCAGTTCATCCTTCTGTTGTCCGACTTATCTAATCCTTGTTGAGCGCGTAGAGAATCAGTAGCGCACCCATACTCAAATACTCGCCCTCCTTATTGGAGGGCGTTTTTGTATCTGGCATAGGGCTGGCTTGATATCAGGAAAGTACGTTTTTGGTGATAAAGGCTCACCTTGATATTTTTAGAATGGTTTAGCTTGGTAGTTTATATTGACTATCTAATTGTTTTTTAAAGGTTTAATTTTATTTTTGATAAGGTTTATATCAAGGTTGAACGTTTCTAGCTAATGGTTTTATTGATAACTTCAGATTGATTTCTTTGCTTGAAATTGGGCGTAACCTGCATCTCGAAAATTCACGAGGTGTTGCTCAACCTTCTTACGGTGACATCTCGAATCGGCTTCAGTTTGAACGCATGACGTTCAAGTAGAACTAATTTGGAGATGTTATGTCATCGAATACAAAGAAAATTGGCCTCATTGCCTGTACTGGTGTTGTGGCGGGTAACATGATGGGCAGTGGTATTGCGTTGTTACCATCGAGCCTGGCGGCTGTGGGTTCCATTTCACTCTATAGCTGGGTGATATGTATTGTTGGCGCGTTGAGCCTTGCATTTGTGTTTGCACGTTTGGCAACGAAGAACCCTCAAGAGGGGGGGCCTATCGCGTATGCCGGTGAAATTTCTCCTGTATTTGGCTTCCAAACCGGTGTGCTCTATTACCACGCAAACTGGATCGGTAATTTAGCGATTGCAATTACAGGTGTTTCTTATCTTTCGGTCTTTTTCCCAGTCTTAAACAACCCAATTCCCGCCGGCATCGCGACGATTGCCTCGGTCTGGGTATTTACTATGGTGAACTTGCTTGGTGGCAGTTGGGTTAGCCGCTTATGTACATTAGGGCTTGTGCTTATCCTCATCCCTGTGCTCGGTACCGCGTTATTCGGTTGGACGCACTTTGAACCTGCGTTGTACAGCCAAAACTGGAATGTCTCTGCAGGCAGTGATAGTCACGCTGTTATCGCGGCGGTATTGATTTGTCTATGGTCTTTTGTTGGTGTTGAATCAGCAGCGGTGTCCTCCGGTATGGTGGATAACCCAAAACGTACTGTTCCACTAGCAACCATGTTAGGGACCGCTATTGCTGGTGTGATTTACATTGTGTCGACTCAAATGATCAGCGGTATGTTCCCTGCTTCTGAAGTGGCTGCATCTGGTGCACCGTTTGCACTAGCTACCACAGAGATCTTTGGTCACTGGACTGCGCCTTTCGTTGCCGCTTTCACTGCACTGGCCTGTTTTACCTCTTTGGGTTCTTGGATGATGTTGGTGGGTGAAGCCTGTAAACGGGCGGCCAATGATGGCAACTTCCCGAAAATTTATGGTGAAGTCGATAAAAATGGTGTTCCTAGAAAAGGTCTCATTCTCGCTTCCATCAAAATGACAGCGTTAATGTGTGTATTGATGGTGTTCAGTTCAAAAACTGCTCATGCGGCAGACCTATTTAATCAACTGACGACTGATGCCGTATTGCTCACTATGCTGCCTTACTTCTACTCCAGCATTAACTTGATTCGTTTTGAAGGTATGACGACTCGTAATGGTTTCGTGATGTTCTTCTCTGGTATCGCATGCTTGTTCTGCATGGTGGCATTAGCAGGAGCAGAAGGAACAACATTAACAGCCACCTTCATCATGTCACTCATCATTTTGATGTTCTACAGCAAAAAAGCGGGCTTAGCTCAGTACATGGAGCAACACCCTAACGAACTGTCTTCGCAGCAAGCGAGTCACTAATTCTTCGCTGGTGCGAAGTGCACCAGCCCATTTATTCCTAGGCGCTCTATTTACTCACTGTCTTTGGCAGGGAGCGCCCTCATTCGCCTTGGAGATGTCCAAATGAATATTTTCGCAATCCTTAATCACATGGGTGTGTTCTTCAAAGAAGAGCTGGTTCGTCAACTGCACGCTGCGCTAGAAAAAGCAGGTTATGACGTAGTTTACCCAGTTGACGACAAAGACCTAATTAAACTGGTTGAAATGAATCCCCGCGTCTGTGGTGTGCTGTTTGACTGGGATAAATACTCGCTCAATCTTTGTGAGCGCATCAGCGCAGTAAATGAGAAGCTGCCAGTACATGCATTTGCTAATGACCAATCTACATTGGATATTTCACTGACGGATCTGCGTTTAAATGTCAGCTTCTTTGAGTACGCTTTAGGTATGGCGGACGATATTGTCATCAAAGTGAACCAAGCAACGGAAGCGTATAAAAACGCTATCATGCCGCCATTCACTAAAGCGTTATTTAAATATGTCGAAGAAGGAAAATACACTTTCTGTACACCAGGACATATGGGAGGCACGGCATTCCAAAAAAGCCCTGCGGGAAGTATTTTCTACGACTTCTATGGACCAAACACCTTCAAGGCCGATGTCTCAATCTCTATGCCTGAACTAGGGTCGTTACTTGATCATTCTGGTCCGCACAAAGAAGCGGAAGAGTATATCGCGAGAACATTTAACGCGGATAGTTCTTATATTGTAACTAACGGTACATCGACATCGAACAAAATCGTTGGTATGTACTCAGCGCCGGCGGGCAGTACTGTGCTTGTGGATCGTAACTGTCATAAGTCACTAACTCATTTAATGATGATGAGCGACGTGACACCGATTTACTTCCGTCCAACTCGCAATGCTTACGGTATTCTTGGGGGGATTCCACAACGCGAGTTTAGCCGTGAGGTTATTGCTAACAAAGTAGCAAATACTGAAGGGGCTAGCGCACCGACCTATGCGGTAGTCACTAACTCAACGTATGATGGTCTACTTTACAATACCCAGTTCATCAAAGAGTCTTTGGATTGTAAGCACATTCATTTTGACAGTGCTTGGGTGCCTTACACTAATTTCAACGCTATTTATAATGGCAAGTGTGGCATGAGCGGTGAAGCAATGCCGGGTAAAGTGTTCTATGAGACACAATCGACTCACAAATTGTTGGCAGCCTTCTCTCAAGCTTCCATGATTCACATTAAAGGTGAGTTTGATAAAGCTTCTTTCAATGAGGCATTTATGATGCACACCTCAACCTCACCACAATACGGTATTGTGGCATCAACAGAAACGGCAGCGGCAATGATGCGTGGTAATACTGGGCGTAAGTTGATGCAAGACTCTATCGACCGAGCGATTCGTTTCCGTAAAGAGATCAAACGCCTTAGAGGTGAAAGTGAAGGCTGGTTCTTCGATGTATGGCAGCCTGACAACATCGACACAACAGAATGCTGGAAATTGGATCCTAAAGAGACATGGCATGGATTTAAAGATCTAGACGATGACCACATGTACTTAGACCCAATCAAAATCACGCTATTGACTCCGGGTATGAGTAAGTCTGGTGAGATGGAATCAACCGGTATTCCGGCTTCCCTAGTTGCTAAATACCTTGACGAACGCGGTATCGTGGTGGAGAAAACAGGCCCATACAATTTGTTGTTCTTGTTCTCCATTGGTATCGATAAATCTAAAGCAATGCAACTGCTGCGCGGTTTAACCGAGTTTAAACGTGGTTTCGACCTTAACCTAACCGTACGTACTATGTTGCCGTCACTATACCAAGAAGACCCCCACTTCTATGAAGGTAAACGCATTCAAGAGGTGGCTCAGGGTATTCATGAGCTAACAATGAAATACCAATTACCAGAATTGATGTACAAAGCATTCGATGTTCTGCCTGAAATGAAAGTCACACCACATGCGGCTTGGCAACAAGAGCTACGTGGTCAAATTGAGGAGATTAACTTAAAAGAGATGGTGGGTCGTGTCAGTGCTAATATGATCTTACCTTATCCTCCAGGTGTGCCACTTGTGTTACCGGGTGAAATGGTGACTGATAGTTCACGTCCTGTGTTGGATTTCTTGGAAATGCTGTGTGAAATCGGCGCGCATTACCCAGGCTTTGAGACTGATATTCACGGTGTTTATCGTCAGAAAGATGGCTGCTATACCGTTAAAGTATTGAAAGACCAATAAATAGATTGATTAGGGCGTCTGATGTCGTTTGCATGCTCCATCTTGATGCACTCATCCTAGAAAGTGGCCGCTACCCCGATTGACGACCGCTTAATATCAAAGGCGAACAGCGTGACTGTTCGCCTTTTTTATTCTTAGTACTTAAGGCTAAGAGACTTTAAAGGTGCTTATACCAGAACTGAGTTGATGGCCGTTTTCCATTAACCGCTCACTGGCTTGAGCCAGTTTTTGAGCTTCTAGAGCTGACTGATTACCGTGATCAGCAATTTGTGTTAGGTTCTGGCTAATTTCGTCAGTCGCCAAGGTTTGCTGTGAACTGGCTTCAGCGATTTGCTGATTCAGCGCAACGATAGCGTTCACTTGGGTGTCAATCTCTTGCAGCGCGAGCTTGGCGTTGCTCGCTTGTTCTAATGTTTGTTGTGACTGTTGCTGAGTTTGGGTCATCGATTGACTTACTTGCGCCGCTTGATTTTGCAACTTCTGAATAATCAGTTCGATTTCGTCCGTGCTGCTTTGAGTGCGAGTGGCCAATGTGCGAACTTCATCTGCAACCACCGCAAAGCCTCGACCCTGCTCTCCCGCACGAGCTGCTTCGATAGCAGCATTGAGCGCGAGCAAATTGGTTTGTTCAGCCACGCCACGAATCACCTCTAAGACGGCCCCTACCTGTTGGGTGTCACTCGCCAGTAGCTTGATGTTGTTATCCGTTTCTGTAAGACGCTCTGAGAGGGACTGCATGTATGACGCGGCAAGTTCTATCACTTCACTACCTTGCTGTCCTTGTTCACTGGCTAAAGTGGCAGCATGAGCGGCATGCTGAGCAGAGTTGGCCACTTCTTGGTTACTGGCATGCAACTCGTTCATAGCGGACGCTACGGTATCCACAGCTTGCTGTTGCTGCTGTGATTGACTAGCCCCGTTTTGTGCTACAGCGTTAAGGGAAATGGCAGCTTGGGTTATGTTGTCGGTTACCGGCTTAATATCGCGAATGATGTGTTCCAACTTATGTGTGAAGCGGTTAAATGCAGCGGCAATATGGCTCAATTCATCATTGCCTTGCTCTGGTAGCTTCTTCGATAGATCGCCGTCACCGCTGGCTATCTCTGTCAGTGCCTCTAATGTTTCGCGGCAAGGTTTCGCAATACTGCGGCTGATGAGGGTGGCACATGCTAACATAAAGGCCAACGCGATCACGACGGTTATTAAGACTTTCTGTATGGCTTGCCAGACTTGCGCTTGAACATCATCGACATAGACACCAGTGCCGATAATCCATCCCCAAGGCTTAAAGGCTTTGATATAAGAGACTTTCTCTACGGGTGTTTCTAAACCAGGTTTAGGCCAGAGATAAGGTACAAAGCCCGCTTGTTGTTGTTTTGCAACTTGCACCATCTCAACAAACAGTTTTTTGCCACTAGGGTCGGCAATTTGACTAAGGTTTTGCCCGTTTAGTTGGGGCTTGATAGGGTGCATGACCATGGTGGGGGTAAGATCGTTAATCCAAAAATAATCGTTCCCTTCATAACGAAGGCTCTGAATCGCTTCAGCGGCCGCTGCTTGAGCCTGCTGTTGACTCAACTGACCGGACAATTGTTGCTGGTGGTAATGGTTGACAAGCGAGTAGGCACTCTCAACTAAGTGGCGAGTTTTAGTTTTCTTTGCCGCTATCAGGGATTGTTGATAATCAACTAGTGCGAGAACGAGCGGGACCATCAGCGTGATGGAGACAATCGCTATCAGTAGATAGAGACGAGTTTGAATAGAGCTACGGCGCAAAAATGAGGCATTCATCCTAAGAACTCCTTTTTCTTATAGGTGAACACATTACCAACAGGGCAGTTGGCATGCTGACTTTCATTGTTTGTTATTGTGTGGCCAGTCTGACAAGGTTTTGTGGTTATTGTGTGTTCTACGATACGTGATGGTGAAACATCCGGCTATTCCCTAATGGTCTAAGATTTGACCCAAGTTCCGTTTTATCGAATGCAATATGGCTGATAACAGCAGAGTTGTGATCTACAGACAATAAAAAAGCCAGAGCTAGGCTCTGGCTTTTTCACAAAAACAATCACAATGGATTAGTTCATGCCGTATTTCTTAAGTTTCTTACGAAGAGTACCGCGGTTGATACCCATCATAGTTGCTGCGCGAGTTTGGTTACCGCGAGTGTACTGCATGATGGTGTCTAGTAGCGGCTGTTCTACTTCCGCTAGAACTAGTTCATACAATTCAGTGACGTCTTGACCATTTAATTGAGCAAGGTAGTTCTTTAGAGACGCTTTTACAGAGTCGCGTAGAGGCTTCTGTGTGATCTGGTCTTGAGATGTTACTGTAGTAACTGTCAATGGTTCTGAAGTCAAATTTTGTTCGAACATAATCGGTTTAGCTCTTCTCGTAATTATGATGCAACGTTTTCAAAATAGCCTTGCAATGCGTTTAGCTGCTCATTAGCCGCTTCAATCGCGTTGAAGGCACGGCGGAACTCACTGGCTTGTTCATGTTCTTTTAAATACCAGCCAACATGCTTACGAGCGATGCGTGGACCTAAATATTCACCATAAAATTGATGAAGTGCCTGAACATGACCTAGCAAAATGCCTTGTACGTCCTCGGTGGGACGCTCTGGCATCAGTGTACCGTTTTCCAAATAGTGTTGGATTTCCTCAAAAATCCATGGCCGTCCTTGGGCCGGACGTCCAATCATCAAAGCGTCTGCACCGGTATAATCCAGTACGAATTTCGCTTTCTCAGGGCTATCGATATCACCGTTAGCAATAACCGGTATAGAGATAGCGTTTTTAACCGCTTTGATGCTGTCGTATTCTGCCTCGCCTTTGTACATACAAGTTCTAGTTCGACCGTGAAGGGCGAGTGCTTGTATGCCGCAGTCTTCGGCTAGTTTTGCAATTTGGACACAGTTCTTATTGTCTGTATCCCAGCCCGTACGGGTTTTCAATGTCACAGGGACATCTACGGCATCAACCACAGTACGCAGAATATCTTCGATAATGTCTGGGTACTTAAGCAGAGCTGAGCCCGCGAGCTTTTTATTCACTTTTTTAGCAGGGCAACCCATGTTGATGTCGATGATTTGCGCACCGTTCTCAACACTGAATTGTGCCGCCTCAGCCATAAGCTTGGGATCGGCACCTGCTATTTGCACCGAGCGAATACCAGATTCACCCTCGTGCACCATGCGTTGCTGTGACTTAGCTGTTTTCCACAGTTTCGGGTTGGATGACATCATTTCACTGACCGCCATTCCCGCACCGTAACGAAGGCACAACTCTCGAAACGGTCTATCCGTAACACCCGCCATAGGCGCCACAATCAGATTGTTCTTAAGTTGGTATTGTCCGATTCTCAAAACATTGCCACAGGTTTACACAAGCAAGGGCGCGCATTTTACGCATTTTTTCGGTGCGTGAAAAGACTAATATTTGAGCATTTACAATTTGTTTCTGCAAATTGCCTGATTTTCAGGCGTTTAGTGGTAAAACTATTCTGTATCAACAAAAAAAAGCAGTGCGTTAGCAAGCTAACGCACTGCTTTGTAAATAATAATGGTTACTTTTTACCCGAGATTCGGCACCATTCATTGAGCTCAACGATTGGGTCGATAGTCATCTCATCACGGTAATAGTTCGCAACATCTTCTGCTTGGGTGTCTAACACGCCAGACATGGCAAGTTGGCCACCTTCTTTCACTAAGCCTTTAATGATGCCAGATAGGTCACGAAGAGGACCCGCAAGAATATTGGCAACGACCACATCGGCAATTAAGCCTTCCGGTTGGTTTTGTGGTAGGAATAGCTCCAATTGGTCAGCAACGCCATTGCGCTCAGCGTTATCTTTCGATGCGGTTAGAGCTTGAGGATCGATGTCGATCCCGATTACTTTTGCTGCACCAAGCTTGATCGCGGCGATTGCTAGGATCCCAGAGCCACAACCAAAGTCGATAACGGTTTTACCAGCAAGGTCTAAAGATTCAAGCCACTCAAGACACAGAGCTGTAGTAGGGTGCGTGCCTGTGCCAAAAGCCAAACCAGGGTCTAGCATCACATTTACGGCATCTGGCTCTGGAACATCGCGCCAGCTTGGGCAAATCCACAAGCGTTCGCCAAACTTCATTGGGTGGAAGTTTTCCATCCACTCACGCTCCCAATCTTTGTCTTCGAGCTGTTCAACTTTATGAGCAAAGCCCTCAGCGAGCATGTTTGACGCAGTTATTTGGGTCAAAATAAGCTTGGTGTCTGCTTCTGCATCGTACAGGGCTACGATGTCAGTATCGCCCCACAGACGAGTTTCGCCAGGTAACGGCTCAAAAACAGGGGTATCATGTGCATCTAGGAAGGTGACGGATAGAGCGCCAGTTTCTTCCATCAACATATCGCCGATTTGTTCAGCGTTTTCGTTGGTTGCATTTAGTTTGATTTGAATCCAAGGCATGAGTTGGGTCCTTGCTTGACGAATTTTGCGCAGAGTGTAGCAGATTCGCGTTAAGTGAGCATAAAAAAACCCACCGTAGTGGGTTTTTAGTATTTTTAGAAAGGGCTTAGCTCATGCCAAGCTTTTTCTCTAGGTAATGAATGTTGGCACCACCGTGTTGGAAGTTCTCATCATTCATAATCGATTCTTGAAGTGTGATATTAGTTTTAATACCTTCCACAATCATCTCACCCAGTGCGTTCTTCATACGAGCAATGGCAACATCGCGGTTCTCACCAAAAGTGATTAGCTTACCGATCATTGAGTCGTAGTGAGGAGGCACAGTGTAGCCAGTGTAGATATGAGATTCCCAACGTACACCCATACCACCTGGCGCGTGGAAACGCGTGATAGTACCTGGACATGGTAAGAAACGCTCAGGATCTTCCGCATTGATACGACACTCGATAGCGTGGCCACGAAGTTTGATGTCATCTTGAGTGAAAGACAGTGGCTGACCTGCAGCAACACGAAGCTGCTCTTTGATTAGGTCTACACCTGTTACCATCTCTGTTACTGGGTGCTCTACCTGAATACGAGTGTTCATTTCGATGAAGTAGAACTCACCGTTTTCGTATAGGAATTCGAACGTACCTGCACCGCGGTAACCAATTTCAATACATGCACGAGTACAACGCTCACCGATGTACTTACGCATTTCTTCTGTAATGCCTGGAGCTGGAGCTTCTTCCACTACTTTTTGGTGACGACGCTGCATAGAACAGTCGCGCTCACCTAGGTGAATTGCGCCACCTTGGCCATCAGCAATCACTTGAACTTCAACGTGACGTGGATTTTCTAGGAATTTCTCCATGTAAACCATATCATTGTTGAAAGCGGCTTTTGCTTCTGCACGTGTCATAGCGATAGCTTCAATAAGCTCACCTTCGCTACGAACGACACGCATACCACGACCACCGCCGCCACCAGAGGCTTTGATGATGACTGGGTAACCAATGCGCTTAGCGTGCGCTTTGTTCTTCGTTTCGTCGTCGTCTAAAGGACCATCAGAACCAGGAACGCAAGGAACACCTGCTTTCTTCATTGAGTTGATTGCCGAAACTTTGTCACCCATCAGGCGAATCGTTTCTGCTTTAGGACCAACAAAAATGAAACCACTACGCTCTACTTGTTCAGCAAAGTCAGCGTTCTCAGATAGGAAACCATAACCTGGGTGGATAGCAACGGCACCAGTCACTTCCGCGGCACTAATGATGCGTGGGATATTTAGGTAGCTATCGATACCGCGTGCAGGACCAATACAAATGGTTTCGTCTGCTAGTAGCACGTGCTTAAGATCGCGGTCAGCCGTTGAGTGAACAGCAACCGTTTTGATACCTAGCTCTTTACATGCTCGCAGAATACGTAGTGCAATTTCACCACGGTTCGCGATTACTAATTTATCTAACATAATGAGCGCTCTCTATTATTCGATAATTACTAGAGCTTGATCGAACTCAACAGGTTGGCCATCTTCAACAAGGATTGCTGCAATCACACCAGACTTGTCTGCTTCGATTTGGTTCATCATTTTCATCGCTTCAACGATACATAGAGTATCGCCAGCGTTAACTTGTTGGCCTACTTTTACAAATGGTTTCGCATCTGGGCTTGGAGCGCTGTAGAACGTACCAACCATTGGAGAAAGAACTTGGTGACCAGCTGGGGCTGCTGGTTCGTCTCCTGATGCCGCTGGCGCTGCTGCAGGTGCTGCTGCAGGTGCTGGCGCTGCTGCTGGAGCAGGTGCAGCAGCATATTGAACTGGTGCTGGTGCTGCACTTACCGGACTGTTGCGGCTGATACGTACCGATTCTTCACCTTCAGAAATTTCTAGCTCTGCAATGCCAGATTCTTCTACAAGTTCAATTAGCTTTTTAATTTTACGAATATCCATGTTTCTTTCTCTTTATCTTGTGAGTAAGACGGCCTCAAATATTGAGCCGTAGAGTATTTGGTTATTTTGCTTTCAGGGCTTTAATGGCAGCTGAAAGCGCAAATTCATAGCCTTGCGAACCCAATCCGCAGATAACACCTTGGGCAACATCAGACAAATAAGAATGATGACGGAATGTTTCTCGGGCATGAACGTTAGATAAGTGCACTTCAATAAATGGGATTGAAACACCCAGTAATGCATCACGTAGTGCAACACTCGTGTGCGTAAAAGCAGCAGGGTTAATAATGATAAAATCAGTATTACCATGCGCAGCATGGATGGCTTCAATCAGTTCATATTCACGATTTGACTGGAGATGGGACAATTCAATATCCGCAAGTGATGCTTGATCAGTTAAGTTATCAACGATTTGCGCTAGTGTTTCATTTCCATAATGACCAGGTTCTCTTAGACCTAAGAGGTTAAGATTTGGTCCATTTAAAACTAGAATTCGTGACTTTGCTGCCATAATGTCGCCATCTTCGGTTAACGTGAAATAAACGTGATTTATTTCAAGTCTACATAAAAAAACGAGGGTATGAAAAGCTCATAACCATCATATTTTTAAAAATTGACCAAGATTATAGCTAATTCACAGCATTTAGCAGCAATTTACTGGTCTAATCACCTCTTGTCTGTCAGAAAAATTGCAACACAGAGCACATTTTGACGTCACCTTGATAAATCCTGATACAAAAAAACCGCCCGAAAAGCGGGCGGTTTGTTGATTAAGTGTCAAATAAGTTAAGCAAGTTCGGCTTTTTCTGCAATCAGCTTATCTACGACGCTTGGATCTGCCAAGGTCGAGGTATCACCAAGGTTGCTAGTATCACCAGTCGCAATTTTGCGTAGGATACGGCGCATGATTTTACCTGAACGAGTCTTAGGTAACGAGTCAGTCCAATGAAGTACATCTGGTGTAGCGATTGGGCCAATCTCTTTTCTCACCCAATCTTTCACTTCTTTATGCAGCTCTGCCGATGGGAATTCACCGTCATTAAGAGTGATATAAGCGTAAATTGCCTGACCTTTAATATCGTGTGGGATACCAACAATGGCCGCTTCAGCAATTTTATCGAAGGCAACCAAGGCGGATTCAATTTCGGCGGTTCCCATGCGGTGGCCTGAGACGTTCAGCACATCATCAACACGACCAGTAATCCAGTAATAGCCATCTTCGTCGCGACGAGCACCATCACCAGTAAAGTACATGCCTTTAAATGTAGAGAAATAAGTTTGCTCAAAGCGGTCATGGTCACCATAAACTGTACGCATCTGACCTGGCCATGAATCAAGAATGACAAGGTTACCTTCGGTGGCACCGTCAATAACATTGCCCATGTTGTCTACCAGAGCAGGTTGAACACCAAAGAATGGACGTGTCGCTGAGCCAGGTTTAAGTTCGGTTGCCCCTGGTAATGGGGTAATAAGAATGCCACCCGTCTCAGTTTGCCACCATGTGTCGACGATTGGTGATTTCTCATTGCCGATGGTCTTGTAATACCACTCCCAGGCTTCTGGGTTAATAGGTTCACCAACTGAGCCCATAATGCGCAGACTATCGCGAGTCGTGCCTTTGACGGCTTCATCACCTTTAGCCATTAATGCGCGGATTGCTGTTGGAGCGGTATAAAGGATATTAACCTGATGCTTATCAACCACTTCACTCATACGACTTGTGTCAGGGTAGTTTGGTACACCTTCAAACAGAATCGTTTTAGCCCCGTTTGCCAGTGGTCCATAAACCAAATAAGTATGGCCAGTGATCCAACCTACATCAGCGGTACACCAGAAGGTTTCACCTGGTTGATAATCGAAGACGTATTTAAAGGTCATGGTGGCGTACACGAGATAACCACCAGTAGTATGAAGTACACCTTTTGGCTTACCAGTAGAGCCAGAGGTGTATAGAATAAACAGCGGGTCTTCCGCTTTCATCTCTTCTGGAGGACAAACGTCAGAAGCTTGCGCTGTCGCTTCATGCCACCAAACGTCGCGGTGCTCGTGCCATTCGACATCGCCTCCGGTGCGCTTTAACACCATCACTTTGCTAATGGTTTTTACATCTGGATTGGTCAGTGCTTCATCGACATTTTTCTTAAGTGGAACTGCACGTCCACCACGTACTCCTTCGTCCGCCGTAATAACGACTTTGGCATCGGAGTCGATAATGCGTCCAGAGAGTGCTTCAGGCGAGAAACCACCAAATACCACCGTATGAACTGCACCAATACGAGTACAAGCTAACATAGCGATGGCGGCTTCTGGCACCATTGGCATATAGAGGCAGACGACATCGCCTTTGTGAACTCCTTGAGCTTTTAATGCATTAGAGAACTTACACACTTCTTTATGAAGCTCATTGAAAGTTAGAGTCTTGTCATCTTCTGGGTTGTCGCCTTCCCAAATAATGGCAACCTCATCACCTTTATCCGCTAAGTGACGATCGATACAGTTGGCAGATACGTTCAGGGTGCCATCTTCAAACCAACGAATATCAACGTGTCCAGTGTCGAATGAGGTTTGCTTTACTTTGGTAAATGGCTTAATCCAATCAACGATTTTTCCATGCTCACCCCAGAAGGCTTCAGGATCGCTGACGGATTGTTGGTACATGGATAGGTAAGTGTCGTCATCCGCGTGAGTGTTTGTTTTAATATTTTCTTTTACCGGATAAACATGAACTTCACTCATTGCTTCTCTCCTTGTGAATTGAGCTTTTTTGACTAGGGCTGAACTAGATCGTGTATTAACTCTCGGCTAGATTGCGGTATTCAGCAATTAGACTTTAGGCTTAGTATAGGAAAAACAAACAAAATTAATGACTTACAAGCCTGCGTTAATGAGAGCTAAGTCGCATTCTGACCGATTAACATAATTAGCTCTGTGGGCGAAAGGGTGGAAGTGAGCCTCGAGTCAGCTTGAGATAGACCATGGCGGCGGCTTTAGCGTCTTCCAATGCATCATGTTTGTGATAATTAGGAATCTGCAAATGTCGACAGATTGCCTCCAAACTTAGATCGAAGTAACCATTGGGAAGCAGCTTGAGTAGTTTATCATTGTAGATCTGACTAACTTCAATGAGCTCATTGGGTAGGGGGAACCCAAGGTGTTTTTTAGCTGCGCGATCAAGAATCTTCTTATCATAACGGATGTGATAGCCTACCAAAGGTCGATTACCAATAAAGTTCAGCAGTGCTGACATCGCTTGTTTTTCGCTAATGCCGTGTTTGAGCTCATCGTGAGTAATATGGTGAATCTTCACCGAGTCTTCTCCTAGAGATTTGGGTGCAGATAAACGCACTTCAAATGGGTCACTAGTGATTATTCGGTTATCAATAATTTTAGTTGCGGCGATGGTGACAATCTCTGCCACACTTGGGTCTAAGCTTGTCGTCTCACAATCCAAGGACACATACTCATTGTGTTTGGGGCGAGCAAACAAGTGCCGATGTGGCGAGTGGCGCAAATGATAGCGCCAATAGGCTCTTGAGATAATATTCATGGTACTGCCTTGTTCCGCTGAAATTAGTGACGTATTTGGTAGTGATATCCCAGCCACTGTTTAAATTTTTTCACGACATGGAATCCATGTCGTAGTAAGTCTCGCTCTGGTCTCTCTAAATCATTAAGTTGAATGGCATTGCTAATATCGTGATGAGATAGCTGCTGCTGCAGTCTGAGTTTAAAGAAATGCTTGAGCGCTTCGGCCAAATTTTCTGCGGTGGAGGTTTCTAATACTCGCTTACTGACCAGTTGTTCGATGCGATCAAAGGTGTTGGTTTCGTTGATACCATACTCAAGACTGATGGCGCGCACCCCATGAACTATTGGGAAGATACCGCCTTGTTTAAGATCCACACCTTGTTTTGATGACTTAACATTGCCAAACAAAGTCAGAGGCACTGCAAAGTTGAGGGCTGGGCGAGTGAATTCGGTAAGGATTGCTTCTTGACCTTCCATCTGCTGTTGCAAATGTTGCCTAACTGGTGTTAACAATTCAGCGTTTCCTGCGACAGCTCTGGCGTCGGCCAGAATCGCGATTTCCATGACACTTTCACTACTAGCGCTACTCACGAGTTGTTCTATGCGCTGTTTCCATTCGCTGGTGGTGTTGACCCAATGAGCATTGCTGACCATCACATTGCCAGGGCAAAGTGGGTAACCTAGCCTGGCTAGTGTATGGTTTAACTCCTTGAGCGCGCTGTCTTTATTAGGCCAATCAATACCATCTTCTAAGATAAGCGCGTTATCTTGGTCAGTTTTTAGAATCTGTTCTCCACGACCTTCTGAGCCCATGACGATAAGACAGCAGTGACCGTGCATCGCAGGTGGCAGAATAAGCTCAAACGCGCGCTCAATGATTTGCTCGTTGATAGCAGAAACCAGTTCCATCATAAATCGAGTTCGGATTCCGTTAGTCACGAGACTATCTACCAGTTGCTGCTGTCGATTAGATGCTAACGCCAACTCATCAACATTGTTGGCTCTGGCGATACTGAGTGACAGCACATGCGAGTGTGTAGAGAAAGCACTGAGGATTTGAGTCATATCGAGCATGCCCACCGCTTTCTTCCCTTCGCATACCATTAGTCGCTTTACCCGTTGTCGAGTCATAGTCACCATGGCATTGAAAAGGAACTCTTCTTTGTCGACTTGGTGGACTGGAAAAGTAGCAATCTCACTGATTGGAGTGGTATTAGGTAGGTTTTCTAGCACGACGGCATGGAGCATATTGGTGCGAGTGACTATGCCGTAAGGCAGGGTATTAGGGTGGCGCTGCTGCGTGTCAGTATCCAGATTCAGTTCAATTAATGCGGCGTCGACACCATGATTGAGCAGCTGCTTAGTAACGTCAGTAATGGTTAAGTCTGGCCCTAGAATTAAAGGAGGGTGGTAGATGTCTTCGTCGACTTTGGTCAATATGAACTCAGCAAGGTTTTGTTGCTTCTGTGCTTCTTCTATCAACTGCTGACGGGTAGCCAAACTGGTATCAAAGTAGGCCGCAAACTGCCCGTTACTATGATAAAGAGATAAGAATACCTCTTTAGGTAACAAGTAAACTAAGGTGTCCTCTAAAGCGACATAATTGTGTTTCACGCTATCGCCCAGTAATGCACGGACGTCGAAGAGATCATCATAGGTATAGTGGGCAAATACTTCTTGGTTGTGTTCATCGCGCTCTTCGACAGAGCCTTTAATAATAATATGTAAACTGTCGCTGGGTGACCCGGCACGCAGCATGACGTCCTTATCTCGAAAGTACGCGACATCTAAGGCTGTTCTTAGCTGATTTTGTTGCTGTTCGGTGAGTCTGTCGAAAGGAGGTGACGACATATTGAATTTATCAGGCATAAAAACGAGCTCCGTAACCGTGGCTATGCTGATAGTCTGGCAAAATTAACGACAAGCTCCAGACGACTTTAGTCGAATATTGGCCACGTAATATTTAGGGCATTTTGATATGGGGAAATTCATTTCTATAAACAATTCCCTTTTTTGCAAACGTTTCGCATTGCATAATGGGCGCGATCTTATTTAGAGCGTCTCTTCGCTCTCTTTCCTGTCGTTGTTTTAGGTTGCTGCTATGTTGAGTCCATCCCCATTTGCTTGGGTATCCCAATATTTATTTGGTTTCTTTTTTGCCTACGGTGTTTATCTGCCTTTTTGGGCGTTATGGTTTGAAGATCAAGGGGTATCTGCAGCTGATGTCGGTATGTTGATGGGATTAGGCTTTGCGACTCGCTGCGTTGCAAACCTATTGATTACCCCGCGAATTCACAAAGCAGAAAGTCTGTTACCAGCACTACGCTGGGCAACGTTAGCGTGCACCATTTTTGTCGCTGCTCACCTAGCAGCAGGCCCAAGTTTTATGATGCTAGCCTTGGTCACAGTTCTGTTTAACCTCAGCTTTGGCCCGGTTGTGCCTTTATCCGATGCTATGGCTAACCACTATGCGAATCGCAGTATGTTGGATTATGGCCGTACCCGACTTTGGGGCTCTATTGCCTTTATAGCGGGTTCTTCTGTGGTAGGTTATTTAGCCTCACAGTTTGGCCCGAATATGATTGTTTACACTGCGATTGCGGGTTTCGTGTTCTCGATGCTGTTGGTGATGCGTAGTCCAGCGACTATGCCAGTTTCTCAACATGAAGATGATGCGGTTAGGCCAAAGCTGACATTACTGTTAAAAGATTGGTCGGTGATACGCTTTTTGGTGCTTATTGCGCTTATTCAGGGAAGCCATGCGGCTTATTACAGCTTTAGCTCTATTTATTGGAAGGAAGCAGGGCATCCAGAAAGCCTAATCGGCTATTTGTGGAGCCTAGGTGTGGTATCGGAAGTGCTATTGTTCGCTTTCAGTAAGAAATGGTTTGCAGGATGGTCGCTACGCACTCTGTTTGTTATTTCTTCTGTTGGTGTCATGGTTCGTTGGGGTTTGACGGCTTCAACGACCGCCGTTGGGGCACTTGTCGTTATCCAGTTACTGCATGGTGTGACGTTCGCGATCGCTCATATTGCTGCCATTCGATATATCCAAAAGTCTGATGCTAACAAGATGGTGGCATTGCAGGCCCTGTATAACGCCATCCCATTGGGTGCATTTATTGCGTTGATGATGGCCGTCAGTGGCTGGGGCTACGAACTGTGGGGAGCCAACGTTTTCTGGGGGATGGCGGCGATGGGCTTCCTCGCACTGTTTATTAAAGTTGAGCCGAAAAACAAAGGTGTGCGAGATATCAACGAAAATTCTCAGCCTGAGCCACAGAATTGAGGCTGAACATTTGTGAAAATTAGTGATAGCCCTTTAAATAATAGTTAAGGAATTTAAAGGGATATCACAACATGCAAGGATGGGTAGTCGTCCCCGTTTCACTGGCGTATTTGGGGATTTTGTTTCTTATTGCGTGGTATGGAGACAGACAAAAGAAATGGTTGTCTAACTGGCGACCTTGGGTGTATAGCCTGTCTATTGCTGTGTATTGTACTTCGTGGACCTTTTACGGAACCGTTGGTCAAGCTAGCTCAAATCCTTGGGCATTCCTACCCATTTATATCGCCCCCATTATCGTCTTCACATTAGGCTGGCGTGTTATTGCTCGCCTTATTTTGATAGCAAAGCGCGAACACATTACTTCAATCGCGGATTTTATTGCCGCACGATATGGCAAGTCTCAAGGCTTAGCGGTAGTGGTGACGCTGATTGCAGTAGCCGGCATCTTGCCTTACATAGCATTACAGCTTCGCGGTATTACGATGGGATTGGATGTCGTCGCACCGAATCTAGCGGATGAACTGGGTTATCAAGATAATCATATTTCGTGGTTTGTTGTTGGTGCGCTAGCAATTTTTACCATGCTGTTCGGCACTCGCCATATCGATAATACCGAGCACCATCGCGGCATGATGATGGCTGTTGCTTTTGAATCAATCATCAAACTGGTAGCGTTCCTCGTTGTTGGCTTTTTCATTCTTTACTTGGCATGGCAGCGCCCAGATATCCATCTTGGTGAACTGGCATCGAATACCTATCAATCCCCTAATATTCCTACCTTGCTAATTCATACCGGCCTGACCATGATGGCGATCGTGTGTCTGCCGCGTCAGTTCCACACGATTGTAGTGGAGAATGAGCGCGCCCAAGATTTACATACTGCAAGGTGGTTGTTCCCCGCGTATTTGGTTCTGATGGGGATATTTGTGTTGCCAATTGCTTGGGTAGGACAAGGCTTATTGATGGGAACATCTCCAGATACCTTCGTCATCAGTATTCCTAAATTTGCAGAGGCGAACAACATCGCCTTATTGGCGTTTTTAGGAGGCACATCTGCCGCCAGTGGTATGGTGATTGTGTCTACCATTGCATTGGCAATTATGGTGTCGAATGATCTGGTGATGCCATTATTGCTGCGCCGAATTAAACTGGCGCACCGCTCACACCGTCATTTATCCGGTCTGCTGCTTATAATTCGTCGAGCACTCATTTGCTTGCTGTTGTTTGGCGCTTGGGCGTTTTATCAGGCGCTGGACACAATACACTCGCTATCGGCGATTGGCTTTTTGTCATTTTCGGCTATTACCCAGTTTGCACCTGCTTTGATAGGGGGGATGTATTGGCGTCTTGGCAATCGAAAAGGGGTGTATGTCGGACTGTTTGTTGGATTCGCCATTTGGCTGATCACCCTGATGAGTGAAACCGGGCTTTTAGCTGGCGATGCGACCAATAACTTACTTTTACGAGTGATTACGCCGCCCGATATTCTCTCATCTCTGCATATTGAAAGCTCTGACTGGGGCATGCTGATTAGCGTCGTGTTGAATGCTATTTGCTTTGTAGTGATTTCACTGGCCACTCGTTCAAGCCTAACAGAAAGACTGCAATCGGCTTCGTTTGTTGGTACGCCACTTCCTGAAAGTGAGAATCTCAGCTTATATCAAAGCCGAGTCACAGTGGCTGAACTGGAGATGCTTGCTTCTCGGTTTGTTGGCAGAACCAGAGTCAGAAGTGCATTTCGACAGTTTTGGAAGCAGCAGGAAAAGCAGCCTTTACCCAATCAGCAAGCCTCAGCAGAGCTAATTCGTCATACCGAACGTGTTTTAGCTGGGGTGTTTGGTGCGTCATCGGCCAAATTGGTGTTAACGTCGGCCTTGCAGGGACGAAATATGCAGCTTGAGGAAGTGGCAACCATTGTTGATGAAGCGTCGGAGCTTTATCATTTTAGTCGTGGCTTGTTGCAAGGGGCAATTGAACATATTGGACAAGGCATAGCGGTAGTAGACAAACAGCTTCGGTTGGTAGCGTGGAACCGTCGATACCTCGAGCTATTCAGCTTTCCTGCTGGTTTAATCCAAGTTGGCAGACCCATTGCTGATGTCATTCGTCACAATGCACAACAAGGCTTATGTGGGCCAGGTGATCCTAATGAGCATGTTCGCAAACGCATCCATTATCTAGAGCAAGGCTCTCCTCATACGTCGTCTCGAGTGCGTCCCGATGGTAGCGTGATCGAAGTTCAAGGTAACCCTATGCCCGGCGGCGGCTTTGTTATGAGCTTTACTGACATTACGGTATTTAGAGAAGCAGAAAGTGCCCTACGTGATGCGAATGAACGGCTTGAAGAGCGGGTGATTGAACGAACGCAAGAGCTCGAACAGCTCAACAAACGATTGGTGTTTGCCACCAAAAAGTCGGAATCAGAATCGCAATCAAAAATGCGTTTTCTAGCTGCGGTGAGCCATGACTTAATGCAGCCGCTAAATGCAGCTCGTTTATTTGCCTCTTCTTTATCGGAGGCAAGCAAGGATGATGAAACACGCCAACTCTCTTCTCATATCGAGAGTGCATTGGGAGCCGCAGAGGAGTTGATTGGCGATTTGCTGGATATTTCACGCCTTGAATCTGGGAAGTTGCAGACTAACGTGCGCGGGTTTCAACTGTCGGAAGTCTTTAACAACCTGAAAGCGGAATTTAGTGCTATCTCTATTGGTCAACAGATCGATTTCTCGGTCGTCTCTTCCTCGCTCATCGTAAAGTCTGATCCAAAATTGCTGCGCCGCGTGTTACAGAACTTCCTCACTAATGCGTTTCGTTATAACCCAGAAGGTAAGGTGCTGTTAGGTGCAAGAAGAGTTAACGGGCGAGTAAGAATTGATGTCTGGGATGATGGCATTGGTATTCCTGAAGACAAGCAAAAAGAGATTTTTAATGAGTTTACTCGGGTAGATCAAGCACGCGCAGATCAAGGCCTTGGGCTAGGGCTTGCGATATCACGTGGTATTGCAAGAGTGCTTAATCACCAGATATCGATGCGCTCGTGGCCGGATAGAGGAAGCGTCTTCTCGATAACTCTGGATGTGGCGACTGAAGTGGCTCCTGCTGCCGACAAAGCCAAATTGGCGCCAGATGCGGGGCTAAGTCATCTCAAAGTGCTATGCGTGGATAACGAACCCGACATTTTAGTCGGGATGCAAACCTTACTAGCTCGGTGGGGTTGTGATGTTCGTACCGCATTGGATCTGGTTGCTAGTCTTAAGCACTTAGAAGAGGGGTGGGAGCCTGATGTCATTCTATCGGATTACCGGTTAGACAATGGACGTACTGGGCTGGAAGTGCTTCAACAGTTTAGGTTACGTATCGGTGATTCATTTAATGGCGTTATTATTAGTGCCGATAGAACAGACTCAATGCTTGAAGGCATTAAGTCGAATGGATTCAAGTTTATTGCTAAACCTGTCAAACCATTAAAGTTGAGGGCTATATTAAGTCAATAAAATGTCAGAGAAAATGTAATTGTTATGGTTATGTTTTCTCTTTTTCTATGTCTTTACTAAATATGTTGTTGTCTTTACCTTCGTTGACAGACTCTTTACAAATGACTCGGTAATCTAGACACCACTCACAGAGAGTCAGCCAACAATAAAAAGGTGAATACATGAAAAAACTACTAACCATCACATCATTAGTTTTAGTTTCTGGAAGTGTGTTCGCAGGAAGCGACTTAGGCAATACGGAAATTAGAACATCAGCTTTCGACTCGAAGCAACAAGCTTATGAAGCTGGGTACGACCTAGTTAAAGACCTAAAAGCAATGCCACATGGCGAACTTGCTCACGAGTTAAAACTCAATGGCCATGATACGGGATTTAATAGTATTGAACTAAATGACACAGAAATTGTGGTTCAGGAATTTGCGGAAAAACAAGGTGTTATTAAATACCGTGCTATTGTTGACGTAAATTATCAATATGACGCGAAAGATAGTTAATATCACGACGGTCTTTATATATCGAGATACGTTAATCTGAATTGGTTATCTGACCGTAGAAACAGTAGCAAACTATTTTGCTAATGATAATACACATCATTTTGCGTTGTATTGTCACTACTGTTGGGTTGCTTAACTTTTAGTAAGTATGCACCGTAAGTAAGTTGGAGTCCGTTGAAGTACTTGGCTTAACACCAACATATTTGTATGTACGGTGAGGGGATATCCCCAAAAGGAAACAATGAGGTGAAATCATGAAAAAACTAGCATTTATTACAGCATCATTAGTTATGTCTACTGCCGCTATGGCAACTACTACGAGTTTGGTAGGTGATGCCGATTTCCGTACAGAAGGTTTTAACACTAAAGAGCAAGCGTATGAAGCTGGCTTCAAAATGGTAAACGATTTGAAATCTACCCCTTCTACCGATTTAGTGTATAAGCTTCGTGTCAACGAAAATGACCTTCTGCGTAATTCTATTGAGGTCCAAGATGCTCAAGTTACTGTCGAGGAGTTCGCTGAGAATAGCGGCAACGTCATGTATCGTGCGGTGATCGATGTCGATTACTCTTATAAAGAGCGCTCATAAGTTCGGCGTTGAACGAGAAAGCCACCGCAATTGCGGTGGCTTTTTAGTTTTAGCGTTTTAGCGCTATATTAGTGGTCGTGTGCTGCGCCCGCACCTTTCGGATAGCGGATTGACTCAACCATATCTTGTACTTCTTTCGGCACTTCAGCGGTGAACTTGTTAACGATGATAGAAACCGTGAAGTTCAAACACATACCTAGAGTACCGATACCTTCTGGGCTGATTCCAAATAACCAATTATCTGGTGTATTTGCTGCTGGGTTTATAAACTTGAAGTAGATGATGTAAGCCGCAGTGAACAAGATACCTGAAAGCATACCTGCGATCGCACCTTCTTTATTCATCTTCTTATAGAAGATACCTAGGATAATCGCAGGGAAGAAGGAAGCCGCTGCTAAGCCGAAGGCGAATGCTACTACCTGAGCTACGAACCCTGGTGGGTTGATACCTAGGTAACCTGCACCTATTACGGCGAGTGCGGCGCCTATCCGGGCATACATCAATTCTTGCTTATCGGTCATGTCGGGCTTAAACCCTTTCTTGAGCAAGTCGTGCGAGACGGCTGTTGAGATAACAAGCAGTAGACCTGCTGCGGTAGAAAGTGCGGCGGCAAGACCACCAGCAGCCAGCAATGCAACTACCCAGTTTGGTAATTGAGCAAGCTCTGGAGAAGCCAGTACGATGATGTCACGGTTAATTTTCATCTCATTGCGTTCGTCGCCTGAGTAGAACATTCTGCCGTCACCGTTCTTATCTTCCCAACCTACTAGACCAGTGCTTTCCCAGTTTTTGTACCAGCTTGGTGCTTCAGCTGCTGCGACACCTTTCATGTCTGGACCGTTGATTGTGTCAATCATGTTAACGCGAGCGAAGGCTGCTACTGCAGGCGCAGTGGTATAAAGTAGCGAGATAAAGACAAGTGCCCAACCTGCTGAGATACGTGCATCTTTTACGCGAGGTACTGTGAAAAAGCGAATAATAACGTGAGGTAGACCCGCAGTACCGACCATTAGAGCTGCACAGATAAAGAAGACGTCGACCATACTCTTCGAGCCATCAGTATAAGCGGTAAAGCCAAGCTCTTGAGTCAAGCCATCAAGTTTATCAAGTAAGTAGGTTTCAGAGCCCGAGATAGTTGAGCCAAAGCCCACTTGTGGGAAGACTGAGCCTGTCATCATGAGTGAAGTAAACACGGCTGGTACTAAGAATGCAAAGATTAACACACAGTATTGCGCCACCTGAGTATACGTGATGCCTTTCATCCCACCCATTACCGCGTAGAAGAAGACGATCGCCATACCGATAACGATACCAAGGTTAATATCTACCTCTAGGAATCGAGAGAATACAACACCAACGCCACGCATCTGTCCAGCCACGTAAGTGAAAGAAACGAAAATTGCGCAGAATACTGCTACCATACGTGCCGTTTTAGAGTAGTAACGATCACCGATAAAGTCAGGCACGGTAAATTTGCCGAACTTACGTAGGTATGGTGCTAGACATAGAGCAAGTAGAACATAACCACCTGTCCAACCCATTAGATACACCGCACCATCGTAACCGATGAATGAGATAATACCTGCCATTGAGATAAATGATGCGGCCGACATCCAGTCAGCTGCCGTAGCCATACCGTTCGCTACAGGGTGAACACCACCGCCAGCGACATAAAATTCACTTGTTGAACCTGCGCGTGCCCAAATCGCGATACCGATATAGAGCGCGAAGGTAATACCAACAAGAATAAACGTCCAAGTTTGAATATCCATTAGTGTGCCTCTTAGTCTTCCTGTACGTTATATTTCTTGTCGAGAGCGTTCATGCGAGCGACATAAACAAAAATCAGTGCAACAAAGGTGTAGATTGAACCTTGTTGTGCAAACCAGAAGCCCAGTTTAAATCCGCCAAACTGAATAGCGTTAAGTGCGTCAACAAACAGGATTCCTGCGCCGTAAGATACGATGAACCAAACGGCTAATAGGGATCCCATGATTCCTAGATTTTCCTTCCAATAGGCTTGAGCTTGTTCTGATGATTCGAACGCCATGGCCTTCTCCTTCTGTGTGGTGTTAACGTATTGTTACGTTTTATAAGGTAGCAGGCTAAAGGCGATAACTCAGTGCAACTTTAGTCGACAGAAGAAAATGATTAAGCATATACAAAACAAAGCTTTGCTGAATTTCGGTATGAAAAGTGTGATGTTAATTTGATGTTAAATTAGCCAAAGGTCTAACGTTTATCGATAAGATTGGAAATAAAAGTAGTTGAATGAGGTAGGAATTTATTGCAAATACTGCATGAAATCCCCTTCAGAGCGCATAGTAACTAGCTCTAAAGGGAGTAGTGAAGCGAGTTGAGGAGCGGAAAGAGCTAGCTGTCGGATTCCATTTGCTGCAATAGAATCACCGCTTGAGTACGATTCTTTACACCAAGTTTTCTAAATATCGCCGTCATATGTGCTTTGATTGTAGCTTCAGAGACATTCAAATCATAAGCAATTTGCTTGTTCAGTAAACCATCAGACAACATGCCTAATACTTTGTATTGTTGTGGAGTAAGTGTCGCCAGCTTTTCCGCAAGGTCGTTGTTCTCAGCACTATCAATCAAAAGCTCAGCAGGGAAATAAGGTTCTCCGTTCAACACCTGATTCAAAGCATTAATCAGTTCACGCATGTCACTGGATTTAGGAATAAAACCAAAAGCGCCATGCGTTTTAGCTTGAGACACGATACTGGGCTCTTCACTAGCAGAGATAACGACGACCGGAATATCCGGATAGTCAGCTCGTAGGTGAATCAGTCCGGACATGCCATTGGCTCCTGGCATTTTAAGATCAAGCAAGATCAAATCTGGTTCATCATTCTTGGCAAGCAATCCAAGTAGCGAATCCAAGGAATCAGCTTCTAATAGATTGGCACCACTTATCGCCATGTGCACTGATTGGAAAAGTGCATTCCTAAAGAGTGGGTGATCATCAGCGATAATAATGGTGTAGCTGGGTTCCATAACATCTCAACTTTTTACGAAAGTGTTAATTTATATTATTAATTCAGACGGCTCTTTGAACAAATGAATCAATGCAAAACTCTGATGAGAATCGAATTTTTATTGTCTATCATGGGCTCAAAGTAGCAATCAGCTGGTTTTTACGAAGATGTTGCAAAAAATCTTCAGCAGGAACAAAGCCTGTAAGACGAGCGCTGGACACCGCATTGCCTTTTGCATCCCAAAATTCAATCGTAGGGAGTCCAAGCACATCCATCTGTTTAAGCAACTCAATATCTTGAGGTTGGTTTTTAGTGACGTCGGCTTGAAGTAACACAAACTGAGACAACACGGGCTCAACCGAGGCATCATGGAAGGTGTACTTCTCGAACTCTTTACACGCCACACACCAGTCGGCATAGAAGTCCAGCATAACGGGTTTTCCGGCTTGTTTTGCTTTGGTGAGTTCCGCATTGAGCTCTTGCACATTACTAATCTGAATAAAACTGACAGTGACTTCGCTGCTCACATTATTGCTGGTGGAGCCAAACCAATGGTTCAACAAAGGTTGTGCTGAAGCAAATAAACCTAGGATGGCCAGTATCCCAACACAGCTTTGTTTCCAACCGCCGAAGGGCAGTGCGTTTTTCTGATGATAAAGCCAACCAAAGGCAGAGATGCCCAGTACTGACCAAAGCACGGTACTCCAAAACTCAGGCAGTAGTCTTTCAAGTAGAAAGATTGGCGCTGCGAGTAAGACAAAACCAAACAGTATTTTAACTCGTTCCATCCAATTACCCGCTTTAGGCAGCAGTTTATTTCCAAATACCGCGGCAGCCATAAGAGGGATACCCATACCTAGGGCAAGAGCATAAAGCGCAATACCGCCAGTCAGTAAATCTCCACTTTGTGCTACATACAACAACGCTCCTGATAACGGAGCCGTAGTACAAGGAGAACAGACTAAACCTGAGATAGCTCCCATGGCGAAAACACCAAATAAGTTGCCACCTTGCTGCTTATTGCTGAGATTATTGAGCCAAGTTTGCAGTCCGCTTGGGAGCTGTAGGGTATACAAACCAAACATAGATAATGATAACGCGACAAACAAAGTACTGAGGCCGATCAACACATACGGATGCTGCATCGCGGCTTGAAACTGCATACCAGCAGAGGCGACGACTAGTCCCAGTAGTGTGTAAGTTAACGCCATACCTTGTACATATACGAGAGATAATACCAGTGCTTGTTTATGGCTGCGTTTACCACCGCCCAATACAATGCTGGTTAGGATAGGGTACATAGGTAGCACACAAGGCGTGAATGCGAGCCCTATGCCTAATAGTAAAAATAATGCAGGTGTCCACCAGTTTTGAGCCAGTTTATCAGTCAGTTCACTATCTCGAGTTTTCGAGGGTGTGGCGTTAGCAGTATCCGCAGCTGTTGTTTTAACGACATTCGCGTTATCGAGAGGAGTTGCACTGTCAAAGTCGAATGGACTGATGTCTATGACACGTGTTTCTGGTGGATAACAGAAGCCTGCTTTTGCACAGCCTTGGTACTGCACAATGAGCTTGGCTCCAGTCTGATATTGACTCAATGGTACTTCGACAAAAAGGGGTTCTGTGTATATATTGACGTCACCAAAAAATTCATCTTTATACGGTGTTCCGTCTTCCATCTTGATGCTGCCAATAGCGACATTTTCACCACTGATTGCAATGCGCTCTTGATAGAGGTAATAGTCCTCTTTGACCTGCCAATCGATGAACACTTTATTACCTTGTTGGTAGAAGTTCATAGGGAAAGCTTCATCAACAGGGACAAAAGTATTGGCGGTATTTGGAGCGAAAGCTGGTGCATTATTGGAGTTGCCAAATAGCGCCCAGCTCGGGGTAGAGAAGGCAATAGCGAAAAGTAAGATGAACGGAGACAATATTCGGTACATACAAGCCAAGTAAACGCGATCGTGAATAAGTTGAGGTTATATTAACTTAGGACAGGAAGATAGGCTGTTTTGTTTCAACTCAGACAAAAAAAGAGCCGCGTATCAACGCAGCTCTCATTTTTTAGAATAGCCTAAGGTTAGCCAATCAAAATGCCGCCAAAGGCAAAGCCTAGTGCGACTGCTGTTGCGATAGTTGCAACACCAGGAATGAAGAATGGGTGGTTAAAGACTAGATTACCGATTCTCGTTGAACCTGTGTCATCCATTTCTACCGCCGCCAATAAGGTTGGGTACGTTGGAAGAACGAATAGTGCACTAACCGCTGCAAATGAGGCAACCGCTGTGAGAGGAGCAACTCCAATCGCCAATGCTGCTGGCATAAGTGCAACTGTCGTTGCACCTTGAGAATAAAGCAGCATAGAAGCAAAGAACAGTACTAGGGCTAGCATCCATGGGTAGTCAGCAAGTAGCGCGCCTGCAAATTCTTTGATGCCGTCCACGTGTGCGTTAACGAATGTTGAGCCTAACCATGCAACACCTAGTACGCACACACATGCTGTCATGCCCGAGCGGAAGGTGGCTGCTGAAGGAATTTTAGACGCATCGATCTTAGTGGTTAGCGTGATGATGGCTGCCGCTGCTAACATCACCGTCATAATTGCTTCGTTACGTCCAAGTGCAGGGTCTTCAATCAAACCAATAGAGCCAGAGATAGCCGCTGCGTAACAAACAACGAAGGCAATCGCACCTAGGAAGATGTAGGTTGCTTTCTTCGCTGTCGGTAGGATCTCACGTTTTTGAGCAGTGTTTAGTTTGATAAGACCTTGAGCCAAGCGCTCTTGATAAACCGGATCATCTTTAAGCTCGCTACCCATAAAGTTGGCAACAAACGCACCGACCATACAAGCGATAAAGGTGGTTGGGATACAAACCGCAAGAAGTGTTAAGTAATCAACGCCCATTGGCGCTAGCATAGCTGCAAAAGCGACAACTGCGGCTGAGATTGGAGACGCTGTAATTGCGATTTGGGAAGCGACAACGGCGATTGAAAGCGGGCGAGATGGACGAACGCCCTGACCTTTTGCCACTTCGGCAATTACAGGTAGTGTAGAGAACGCGGTATGACCTGTACCAGCCATGAGTGTCATCAAGAAAGTTACAATTGGAGCGTAAAAGGTAATCCTTTCTGGATGTTTGCGAAGAAAATCTTCAGCAACTTGTACTAACCAGTCCATGCCACCAGCAACTTGCATTGCGGCAATCGCAGTAATGACCGACATGATAATTAGAATAACATCCACCGGGATGTAAGCTTGGCTTGTCGGTACGCCTAAGACTAAAGATAGGGCAATAACACCCGCACCACCCGCTAAACCAATTCCAATACCGCCTATACGTGCACCTAAATAGATAAATAGCAGTACGACGGCCAGTTCTATAGCAACCATAGCAATTCCTCGCATTATATCTTTGGGTCATTTGTGTAAATGACGGAAGATATTTGTTTATGTCGTGTTATTTGAATTTTATAAAGTCTTTAATTTGGCAAAGTAACAACTAAAAAGGCTCCCCAAAAGGAGAGCCTTAACTGCAGTATTACTCGTAGCGTTTCGCTTTATACTGAGGTTTCATCAGATTGTCTACTGAGAATATGTCATCGAGCTCTTCTTCTGAAAGTAGCCCTCTCTCAAGCACTACTTCACGAACACTCTTACCAGTTTCAGCACAAATCTTACCCACAATGTCGCCTTCGTGGTGACCAATATAAGGATTGAGGTAAGTCACAATACCAATAGAGTTAAAGACATAGCCCTCACAGATTTCTTTATTAACGGTGATGCCATCTACACATTTATCACGAAGGTTAATGCAGGCATTCTTCAGAATATCGAGAGACTCAAACATGCTTTGTGCAATGACTGGCTCCATCACGTTAAGCTGAAGCTGTCCACCCTCTGCTGCAAATGAGATAGTGTTGTCATTACCAAGTACTTTGAAGCACACTTGGTTAACCACCTCAGGCACTACAGGGTTTACTTTAGCTGGCATAATGGATGAACCAGCTTGAAGCTCAGGTAGGTTCAGCTCGTTCAAGCCTGTACGTGGGCCTGAAGACAACAAACGAAGATCATTACAGATCTTAGATAGCTTAACCGCCAAACGTTTTAGAGCGCCGTGTGTCATTACGTAAGCGCCACAGTCTGACGTTGCTTCAATCAAATCTTCAGCTGGAACACATTCTAGTCCTGTGACTTCAGTTAGGTGTTTAACGGCTAACTCTTGATAACCTTCAGCAGCGTTTAGGCCTGTACCGATGGCTGTTGCGCCTAGGTTTACTTCAAGCAGTAACTTGGAGGTGTAGTCTAGGTTACGAATTTCTTCGTTCAAAGTGACAGCCCAAGCATGGAATTCTTGGCCCACAGTCATAGGAACGGCATCTTGTAGCTGGGTACGGCCCATTTTTAGAATCGTAGAGAACTCTTGGCTCTTGTCTTCAAATGAACCTTTTAGATACTCGATAGCATCAATGAGTTTACGAACACTGTTGTAAACCGCGATGCGGAACCCTGTTGGGTACGCACAGTTGGTAGACTGGCTCTTATTTACATGGTCATTAGGGTTGATGAACTCATATTGACCCTTTTCTTTACCCATCAGCTCTAGCGCAACGTTAGCAATGACTTCGTTGGTGTTCATGTTGACAGAAGTGCCTGCGCCGCCTTGGAACACGTCAGATGGGAATTGGTCCATGCACTTGCCAGTTTCCAAAATAACATCACATGCTTGAATGATGAATTGCGCGATGTCTTTTGGAATGACGCCTAGTTCTCTGTTGGCTAATGCGGCTGCTTTCTTGGTCATTACCATACCGCGAACAAAGTCGGGTACATCAGAAATGGTAACGTTGGAGATATTAAAGTTTTCGATAGCGCGCAGCGTGTGAATGCCATAATAAGCATCCGCCGGGACATGACGTTGGCCTAATAGATCTTCTTCAATACGAGTGGCTTGAGTTGCTACAGGATTAGCGTGTGTGGTTGTAGCCATATTTTGGATCCTTAGATTATTGTTCTGCGTTGATTACAGTATATTTGCCAAATCTGTTTTAAGAATCCATTCGCCAGAATAATTGGCTAGTTATTACGTCCTGACTTATGGGGTACATATTACTCAAAGTAGCACATAAAAATAGTATCCAGATCACCTTTTTCACCGAAAGTTTGCACAACGTTGCGTAACGAGTCGGAGATGCGATAACCATCAAAAAAATTCATGAATTTATTGTTCAAATTTATACTTTGTAAAACTAAATCTGTGCTTTAAGCAGGTGAAACTGAGCATTTTATTTGTGGTTTGGTTCTAGGTCAGCGTAAACTGACATCAAACCAAGGAGGACGTTGTGTTTCCGATATTATTATTACTGTTTATTTTTGTACCAATTATCGAAATTGGGTTGTTTATTCAAGTCGGTGGTTTCCTAGGATTGTGGCCAACAATCGGGTTAGTTTTACTAACGGCTTTTGTGGGTGCGTCTTTAGTAAGAAGCCAAGGTTTGCAAACGCTAATGTCGGTGCAAACGCGACTTCAGCAAGGTGAAATGCCTGCACAACAAATTGTTGAAGGTGTCATGCTAGCGGTATCGGGTGTCCTATTGCTTACCCCTGGCTTTATGACGGATGCACTTGGCATGTTAGTCCTATTACCGGCACCGCGTGCGGCGATAGCGAAATATTTGATGAGTAAAATGGTAGTGAAAACCATGTCTAACGGAGGGTTTCACCAAGGCGGCTTCCAAGGTCATGATCCTTTCCAACAAAATCCTTTCGACAAGCACCAAGATGGCAATACTTTTGAAGGTGAATACGAGCGTAAGGATGACGATGATCGTAATAAGTTAAACTAACGTGATATTCAAACGTTTCAAGCTCACCAAGCGTCGTTGGAACAACATATTAATTATCGCCATCTCGGCGTTTATGTTGTTGATGGCGGCGCCAAATCTCATTAAGCAGTATCTTATTGAGCAAGATGTCGAGCCTCAGGTTTTAACTGGGTTGGTGCTAGATCCAAATGCCAGTCCAATTGAAATCAACTACGCAGGCATACAGTTTTATCTTGATGACGAGACTTGGCATGCCATTCCTGAAAAATGGACGTCAGACGCAGCTAGTGTCATTCAGCGTTGGCGAGCCATTCAGGGGACACCTGTAGATGAGAAGACCTACGCCAAACTAAAACCTGTATTGGAAAACCCAATGACGGTCGAGGTGTGGTATCAAGAGAAAGAAGAGCCTCAACGTATTACGGCCTATCAGCTTGAAAAATTCTGGCTGCTGAATACCTACGATGAAAATTGGGTTGCAGTCAGCTTTGAAGCCAGTAGTCTAATACCTACCGAATCCAATCAATAAAGGGCTCTTATGCCAGAGTTACCTGAAGTAGAAGTGTCTCGTCTTGGGATCAGTCCACACTTATTGGATGAGACCATTAAAGAAATTGTGGTACGCCAAAGACAATTGCGCTGGTTGATCCCACAAGAAATTCATCAGTTACATGGGCAAGCGATCACGTCGATTCGTCGTCGAGCTAAATATTTGCTGATAGACACTGACAAAGGAACGGCAATTGTTCACCTTGGTATGTCGGGAAGTTTACGTGTTCTTGAGAACCCACCTGAAGCGGAGAAACACGATCACGTTGATTTGGTTTTGAGTAACGGTAAAGTGATGCGTTACAACGATCCACGTCGCTTTGGAGCTTGGCTTTGGTGTGCGCCTGGAGAATCTCATGAACTCCTAGCGAACTGTGGTCCTGAGCCATTGACTGAAGAGTTTTGTGCCGATTGGATGTCGGAGAAAGCAAGAAACAAACGTGTGGCGGTAAAAACCTTCATTATGAACAACGCCAATGTTGTGGGGGTAGGCAATATATACGCTTGTGAGTCATTGTTTAGCGCTGGAATACACCCAACAACACCTGCTTATAAAGTGACTTTGACTCAGTGGCAGTTACTCGTTTCAGAAATAAAGCGTGTTTTAGCACAAGCGATCACTCAAGGTGGTACGACGTTAAAAGATTTTTCTCAATCGGATGGTAAGCCAGGATACTTTGCTCAAGAGTTGCAAGTCTATGGACGAGCTAACGAACCTTGCCATCAGTGCGGAGAACCAATAGAACAAATGAAAATCGGGCAGAGAAACACGTTTTTTTGCTCCCATTGTCAGCAGTAATCTTGTGTCTTGTATTCAAACAAAAGCGCTTGCCGAGGCAAGCGCTTTTGTTTTTGATTGATGCTTGGTGACTAGATATTGTCGTAGATACGAACACCATCACGTTGGGTTTCGAGAAGGTATAAGTTCCACATATACTGTTCAGGTTTATCTCGTAGCAAATCTTCAATCGCTTTATTCATCGCTCGTGCATCTTGCTCTTCATCACCCGTAGGGAAGTTATCGATAGCAGGCAGAATATGCACTTCGTATTTGCTGGTTTTGTCGTTATAGGCAGGCAGGACGGGCACTACTTTTGCTCGCGATAATCTAGACATTTTGCCAAAGCCTTTTAATGTGGCTTTTTCTGTGGCAAAGAAAGGCACAAATACTGAGTTTTGTGGGCCATGGTCCTCATCAGGCAGCCAATATCCGATATACCCATCTTTGATAGAGCGCACGAATGGTTTCACTCCAGCACTACGAGCAAAGATACGACCACCATATTGCATACGCTGAACATGCATCAGCCAGTCACCAATAGGGTTGTTTTGTGGCTTCATGATCGTTGCGACTTTGTAACCTTGCGCAGCGAGCATCACCGCCGGGTAATCAACAGCCCATGCGTGTGGTGCTAAGATAATCACATTCTCACCAGCATCTAATAAAGGCATCAGATTTTCTTCACCGATCATAACGCCACGCTGCTGGTTGTGTTTAGTTGAGCGAATCAAAAACTCTGAATACCCCAACAAGTATTGACCTGCTTTAGCAAACGTCTCTTCGACAATATGCTGGATCTCTTGCTCGGACTTTTCTGGAAAACACTTTTGTAGATTGAGGCGAGTACGCCTGACTACACGACCATTTTTGCCGACGATAATACCAGAGATGTATCGGGCAAATTTATCGCGTGGTTTAGCGGGTACAAAAGCCAGTAAAACAGCAAAGAGAATACCGAGCCAAGTTCCCCAGTGTTTTGGGTGTAAGAATGCCCATTGGAATGTAGGATTGTAGAGGTTCTTATCTACGTGTTGTTGATTACTCATTCATTACCTTTGAGCTTATTGATACCTTGAGTCTGTAAGAGTTTTATCTGGCAGCGATTTGAACCGTTTGTGCATCCACAACCATTGCTCTGGCGCACGTAGGATAATTTGCTCAACATACTTATTCATGTAAGCGGCTGCGGCAGTCTCATCTTTCTTAGGGTAGTCGCCTTCTATGGATTCAGCCGCGATGATTTCATATTTGCCTTCGCTAGTTCTAAACCCTGACCCAGGAACAATGGCACACTTACTGGTGTAAGCTAGAATACTGGTTCCTGTTGTTGTGCAGGCGTCTTTGACCGCAAATAGTGGAACAAACACTGACTTATTGTGACCATAATCCTGATCAGGTAAATAGAACAAACGATGGCCTTGACGCATAACGCGGATCATCGATTTTAGGTCAGTTCGATAGATCAGTTTATTACCATTACGTGTTCTTCCACGGTATTGAATGAACTCATACGCAGGGTTACTGTGAGGACGATAAGCTCCGTAACCAGGAAGCCCTAATACTGCGAAAGCTCGAGCGGTAATTTCGAGATTTAACGCATGTACACAACACAGCAGTACACCTTTACCTTCAGCTTCATGCTTTTCAAGTGCACTGATATCTTTTGCAACCAAAATACGCTTGAAGCGCCATGTTGGCCAAAACCAAGTAATTCCTGTTTCAATCAGAGCCATACCGGAGTTTTTAAAGTTCTCTTCAACAAAACGATCAAGCTCTTGCTCATTCATCTCAGGAAAAGCGAGCTCAAGGTTTCGCCGAGCGACTTTCGCTCTTTTCTTGCCATAGCGCATCCCAAATTTGCCCAAACCTCGGCCTAACTTGAAGAGGAGTGAATAAGGAAGCAAATTTACAATCAGCGCCAGTAGACCAAACCCGAACCATACTCCCCAATATTTAGGATGAAGTAACGACAAGGTAAAGTCTGGCTTTTTATCTGTTTTCATTCGGTTTACTGCAATTGTAGTTTGAGTAACGCCCAGTATTCATCAAATGTGGACGTTGGCGTGTATTTAAAGTCAGAGCGAACAAAGCGGTTTAAGCTACCTTCAACTTGACCAAGCAGTTGTGCTGCTAGAATTTTATCATCAACAGGGAAGCTTTTACCTTCGCGAATTTTGCGCTCACGAAGGATTTGACGCAAAGATGTCTCAATTCTTTCATAAAGCTGATTAATTCGGTCGCGTAATCGTTCATTCTCAAACATTAGAGCATGACCAGAAAGAATGCGACTTAATCCTGGGTTGCGTTCGGAGAAAACGAGTATCAATTGAAGTACCAGACGAATACGTGTCAGTGTGTCTTTTTCTTCATCGAGAATGCGGTTAATTCGAGACATTAAAGATTCTTCAATAAACTCGATAAGCCCTTCGAACATACGGGCTTTGCTGGGAAAATGACGATAGAGGGCTGCTTCAGACACCCCAACTTGCTTGGCAAGCTTTGCGGTGGTGATGCGAGATGTTCCTTCATTAGACTCAAGCATTTGAGCGAGTGCTTGAAGGATTTCCTCTTTTCTATTCGACTTTTTCGTAGCGGACATAAATCCTTTTCCTTTTGATTACTGCATGCCAATTTCAGCACGATATCGCCCATAAGTAGATCTGTTAGTGTACCTAAGCGGCTTATAACTACACAGTTCAACGTGGTAAATGGTTGAACTGTGTAACAATCTCTGTTTTGGAGAGTACATTAACGGAAAGGCACTCTGTGATAAGCAGTTTGCCTATGAGTAACACAAACAGCCTGTGCCACCTTGTCTCATTAGATTTATGCTAGCTGCTCTGAGATAGCTTCCAAAATGGCGTGACTTAACTCAGTTTTCATTGCGCTGCCTAATGACTTGCTACCGCCTTGCCAATATACGGTAATCGCATTTGAGTCACTGTTAAAGCCTTGACCAGCGATAGATACATCATTTGCACAAATCATATCCAGATTCTTACGTTGTAGCTTATCTAAGGCGTATGCCTCGACATCTTGTGTCTCAGCGGCAAAACCTACAGTAAAAGGACGTGATGCTGATAACGAAGCCACTGAGGCAATGATGTCAGGATTCTTCACCATAGAGATATGCATATCATCGTTATCTGCAGTTTTCTTGATTTTTTGAGCGGCAATATCGACAGGGCGATAGTCGGCTACAGCGGCGCAGCCAATGAAAATATCGTGATGGGTGGCATTGGCCATAGCCGCTTGATGCATCTCTTCGGCACTGACAACGTTAATGCGTTTTACTCCATTTGGCGTTTGGAGAGAAACTGGACCTGAAATCAACGTAACCTCAGCTCCGAGCTGCTGTGCCGCTTGAGCCAAAGCGAAGCCCATTTTTCCAGAGCTGTGGTTAGAAATATAACGGACAGGATCGATAGCCTCACGAGTTGGGCCTGCGGTGATCACAACCGACTTGCCCGACAATGGCTTAGGACCAAAGAACTGCTCACATTTCTCGACCAATTGCATTGGCTCAAGCATGCGTCCTGGACCAACGTCACCACAGGCTTGTTCACCAGCAGCGGGTCCCCAGATCATCATTTCTCGACGCGCGAGTGTGGCGATGTTTTCTTGGGTCGCTACGTTAAGGTACATTTGTTGATTCATTGCCGGTGATACGGCAACAGGAGCGTCGGTAGCCAGAACCAGCGTCGACAGTAAGTCATTCCCCATGCCCGCTGATATTCTAGCAATAAGGTCGGCAGTCGCTGGGGCTAGAAGAACAAGGTCAGCCCACTTAGCTAATTCAATATGACCCATGGAAGCTTCGGCAGCGGGGTCGAGTAAACTATCGGAGACTGGTCTGCCGGAGACGGCTTGCATGGTGAGAGGGGTAATGAACTCTTTGGCCGCTTTCGTCATGACGACTTGCACTTCTGCGCCGCGCTCGATGAGTCGACGCGTTAGCTCTGCACATTTGTAGGCTGCGATACCACCGCTAATGCCCAATAGTATTTTCTTTCCAGCTAATGTTTGCATAACCAGCTCCTTAAATTTTTCTGCGGCTAAGATACCAAATGCGTTGATGTCCCGCCACTTTCAAGGGGCTTACCTGCAAAACTGCTGTTCGATAAACCTCGCAGTTACATACTAACGAGTATTCATTCGCAGCTTACTTGTTGCCTCCTGTCTATTTATTGCTAATTAAGTAATAAAGCAGAGACCGAAGTTCTACTTTAACTATCCATCATGGTTCTAAAACATCTCCCTAGTGAATCATTACCTCGAGAGAAGCTGCTACATAGAGGCAGTCATGCTCTGAGTGATGCTGAGCTGCTTGCCATTTTTCTGCGTACTGGAACAAAAGGCATGAATGTAGTGCAACTGGCAGATGCTTTGTTGTCAGATTTTGGTTCCTTAAGAGCTCTGTTTACTGCTAGTCAGGAGGCATTTTGTCAGCGTAAGGGGTTGGGGCTAGCAAAATACGTTCAGTTGCAAGCTGTGTTGGAAATGAGTCAGCGCTATTTATGTGAGACCATACAGCGAGGAGATAGTTTAAATAGTCCAGAGCAGACTAAACACTATTTAATGAGTGTGCTGCGAGATAGGCATAGAGAAGCTTTCTATGTTCTGTTCTTAGACAACCAGAATCGTGTCATTGCCGATGAAATAATGTTTGAAGGTACGATAGATGCTGCGTCTGTTTATCCTAGGGAAGTGGTAAAGCGCGCTCTGCATCATAATGCAGCGGCTTTAATCCTTGCTCATAATCATCCTTCGGGAGTGGCAGAGCCCAGCCAAGCCGATAGGCGTATCACTAGACGGTTATCTGATGCACTCGGTTTAGTCGATATTCGAGTTTTGGACCATTTTGTCGTTGGAGATGGGGAAGTCGTCTCTTTTGCAGAAAGAGGCTGGATTTAACGGCCTAAATAGAAGAAAGTACATTTTATTGTAATAACTGTGATACAGAGCTTTTGTTTTGGTGATTTTCTGCTATGATTCGCGCACTAAATTATCAACCAACATCAGCTCAAAGTGAAAAAGATCAGCAAATCCTTAAAAAAGGATCTGTTCGGGTCTTGAGCAATGCATGTCAAGTTAGTATAATGCGCGACCTTTGATAGCCTTGTATGGGTACTCCATAATGGTTATGGCCTCTTATAATTGAGGTTCGGCCACCAAGGTTGATATCGAGCTGAAACGATTTGGAGAAGACATTCATGTCCCGAGTATGCCAAGTAACTGGTAAGCGTCCTGTAACGGGTAACAACCGTTCACACGCACGAAATGCTACCAAGCGTCGTTTTCTGCCGAACCTACAAACTCATCGTTTCTGGGTAGAAAGCGAAAAACGCTTTGTTAAACTACGTCTGACCGCTAAGGGTATGCGTATTATTGATAAGAAAGGCATCGATGCTGTTCTTGTTGATATCCGTGCTCGTGGCGAGAACGTATAAGAGGAATTAAGCAATGGCTAAAGGCATTCGTGAGAAAATTCGTCTAGTATCATCTGCTGGTACTGGTCACTTCTACACAACTGACAAGAACAAGCGTAACATGCCAGGCAAATTTGAGATCAAAAAGTTTGATCCAGTTGTTCGCCAACACGTTATGTACAAAGAAGCTAAAATCAAGTAATTGATAGGTTTCTTCTTGTTATGTATTGAAAACCCAGCCTAGTGCTGGGTTTTTTATTGCCTGAATTTCAGGCTCGGTTAACGCTCTCGCTAAAAAGGGCTTAAACCGCCCCTTCAAAACCAAACTGTCGCCACGCTTCATAGGCAATAATCGCCACCGCATTGGATAGGTTTAAACTGCGCGCATCTGGCATCATCGGAATGCGAATGCGTTGCTCCATTGGTAGACTTTCAATCACTTCTGCGGGCAGGCCGCGAGTCTCTGGTCCAAATAGCAATACATCACCTTGCTGGTACTTCGCATCCGTGTGATGGCCGGTGGTTTTTGTGGTGCAAGCAAACAAGCGGTAGTTCGGATTGTTCTCTTCAAGGTAAGCGATAAAGGCGGCGTAGTCTTTATGACGTTTGACGCGAGCTAGATCATGATAGTCGAGACCGGCGCGACGCACTTTCTTCTCTTCTAAATCAAAACCAAGCGGCTCGATTAGGTGTAGGTTCGCGCCACAGTTGGCACAAAGTCGGATAATATTTCCGGTGTTTGGAGCAATTTCAGGCTCGTAAAGGGCAATATCAAACATATAGGGTGTCGACTCAAATAAAATAATGAGATGAGTATACCCGAAGTGATGAGAACGTGAGGCGACTAATTACAATAATGACGTCATCCCGAAGCATAACGTCACCTTGATAATCGCGTCATCCCTGCGCAGGCAGGGATCTACCTAAAGCGATCACTCGACCTTAAGAAAATTCCTGCTTGCACATGCATATGTAAATAGGTAATGACGAGAGAACAAAAAAACGATGTTCGTTCCCAGATTACAGCTTATCAGTGACCGCTAATGTCGCTGCCAACATATCACGACCAAACATAATACTTCGTTCTGGTGACCAACCGTAGAAAGGATCTGGATAGTTGTTGTTATCCTTAAATGGCATTTCAATGGTGTAAGACAAGCACTTAAATTGCTCTGCAACCCAATTAGAGCCAACCGTTAGGTTAGCCTTACCCGGTTCGTCCTTATCATAGCCATAGTCGTCTTGGAACTCAGGTGTGATAGTCAGTAGTGCCTGTTTGAACGCTGATTCCAGTGATGCTAAGCGCTCATCATAAGATGGGATCCCTTCAGAGCCAGCAGCAAAGTTGTATGGAATTGCTTCGTCACCGTGAATATCAAGGAACATATCCACACCGGTTTGCAGCATACGTTCACGTACTAGATAGACTTCAGGACTCTGTTCCATAGAAGGCGTTTGCCATTCACGGTTAAGGTTCACGCCCACTGCATTGGTTCTAAGGTGGCCGCGAATGCTGCCATCAGGGTTCATATTTGGTACCACATACACAACGGCTTGCTCAAGTAAGGCTTGAGCGGCGGTGTCGCTGTCATCAACAAGACGCTGAATTAGGCCTTCAATAAACCATTCCGCCATAGACTCACCTGGATGCTGGCGTGCAATGATCCAAATGTTCTTCTTACCTTCTTCGGGCTCACCAAACGTTAGCAACGACATATCGTTACCATCAAGAGTATGGCCTAGAGTTTCAAGGGTACAGTGGTGTTCGTTTTGAGCCATGTGTAATAAGTCGAGATGGCGATCGTAGCTGTAGGGAGCAAAGTAAGCGAAGTACATTGAACTTCTCTCTGGAAGGAAGCTACAGCTCAAGGTGTCACCGTCAAAGTCACAAGGAATACGGAACCACTCCTCACGATCGTAGGACGCGACAATATCGTATCCCTTCCAGCCCTCTGGATAGGCTGACTTAGCTAAGTCTATGATCTTAATAGTGTGTGCTAGCTCAGGTGTTGACTCCAAGCGAAAGTGAAACCACTGATAAAATTCTGACTGATTGTCGTTGACGATTTTAACTTGGATATCATCTTTGTCATCGGCTTTGACTACTTGGATATTGCCACTTTCAAAGTTGCTGAAGATTTTCATCGGCTGAGTTCTCTTTATTCTGTGTTTGAGCAAGACGTCGAGGCTACCACATACCGCGCCTATTTGAGTATAAATACAATGTCAGTTTCGTGCCGACTTTATAGCGGGAGCTCAACATGCATCTTTAAACCTCCTAAATGGCTTCGCGATGCTGTTATCTGACCACTATGCTGCAAGATTGCGCTCTGTGTTATAGCAAGTCCCAAACCCGTGCCTCCGGAATCTCTATCGCGAGCTGTTGATACGCGGTAGAAAGGACGGAAAATATCTTGTAGCTCGTCATCTGGTACGCCTGGACCGTCATCCTCCACAGTAATCAGCAATGTCTCTTTATGAGTAGACAGGGTAATATCAATAGTGGTTGTGCCGTAGCGAATGGCATTTCTTACGATGTTCTCAATAGCACTCATGAGCAGTTTGGGGTTACCAGTGACTGTGACGTCTGGGATAGTGGTAAAGCGTAAGGTCTTGCCTACTTGCTCTGCTTCAAACTCCGCATCGCTGAAGATCTCTTCCCATAAGCTGCTAGCTGGTTGTGATTCGCGTGTTACATGGCTGTCAGTGTTCATGCGTGACAGCTCTAAAAGCTCGCCAATCATCTGTTCTAACCGTTGTGCTTCAGTATCAATACGCAACAGTTCTTGGCTTTCACCTTGCTTACGAGTTGCGAGTGCCGTTGCCATTCTCAAGCGAGTGAGTGGCGAGCGTAGTTCATGAGAAATATCGGACAATAAACGCTGCTGTCCAGAGATCATTTGATTTACGGCCATTACCATTTGGTTAAAGCTGCTGCCTGCTTGCTTGAACTCGGATGTGCCTTTTTCCAACTCAGGATCCTGTTTGAACTCACCGTTTGCCACTCGCTTCGCTGCACGCTCCAATCTTCTTGCGGGTTGGCTTAGTGCCCATGCGAGCCACAAGAGTAGTGGGGTACTGACCGCCATCACGGCAAATAGCAGTTGGAATGGCTTATCAAACATTCGCAGTAAGAACGGTGGCGGCTCAGTCCAACGTAAGCCTATATAAAGATAAAAATCTTGGTTGGCTAACTTAATTGGAACGGGACCTGCGAGCATGTAGCGGCCATACAATTTCTGCATCGGTGTATCGAATGAGTCGACAGAGGTGATAAAATTCTTGAGGATTTTGGTCTTAAAATCTGGGTGTTTTTGCGTACTGAGAATATTACCTTCTTGATCGACGATAAACATACTTGGGCTACGTGGCTTACGGTTACCCATATGTTTAGGTTCAGGTTTATCAAGCTGATAGATAATGCGCCCAAGGTTGGCTTGTCCTTCAAAACGTTTCTCTACTTTATCTCTTAGGGACAATAACTGTTGTAGTGGCTCTCCGGAGATCTCTTTAGTGACGCGCGGATCAAGGTGCGGCAAAGCAAGTACCGCAATGAGGACCAACAACATGGTAAACCAGAATATGGCAAAGATACGGCCATAAAGGCTGGTTATCTTGGGCAGTTTCATCATTACTCCTTAACCAACAAATATCCGCGTCCACGTAGTGTCTTGATACGTGGTTTGCCATCGGCTTTTTCTGGGAGTTTTTTACGTAAATTCGAGACATGCATATCGACGGCGCGATCGAAAGCAGACAACCTTTTCCCTAGCACATCAAGACTGAGAGACTCTTTGGTTAAGGTCTCCCCTGGTTTTTGTACGAAATAGTGTAACAGTGCAAACTCTGTAGTAGTTAAGTCCAGTAACTGCCCTTGGCAGTGAGCTTCTTGTTTGCCTGGGAAAACTTGAATGTCGTCGAACGAAAGGCAATCAGCAGTGGCTGATTCTGGCTTAGATTGAGTGCGGCGAAGAATCGCTTTAATGCGAGCGAGCAGTTCTCGATCACTAAACGGTTTCGGTAAGTAGTCATCGGCGCCAAGCTCTAGACCGATAACACGATCTATTTCCTCACCTTTAGCCGTCAGCATCAAAACAGGGGTTTCCCACTTTTCGCGCAGTTTCTTTAGGGTATCCATACCATTGAGCCGTGGCATCATGACATCCATCAATACCAGATCGATATCCTGATGCATTGCTTCTAATCCGGCGATTCCGTCATTAGCCTCAGAGATCTCAAATCCTTCAAAGCTCAAGATGTCTTTAAGTAAGCTGGTTAGCTCGGTATCGTCATCAATGATAAGTATGTGTGCCATAAACTACCTCTATCTTGTCCTGTGCCTTGTAATAATAAAGCGTTAAATATCAGAAAAAGCGATCTTTACGATTCTTTACGCTCACTGTACGTTACTTTACTCACCAGACCCTATTCTATACTCAAGCGCTGCAGAGGCAGCCATGGTATGAATCACATAAGGGTAAAGATTATGAAATTTTCAAAAAAACTGGTTATCGCTGCAACGGTTCTTCCACTAGCATTAGGTTCAGCAAGCGCATTGGCATACGGTGGTGGCAAAGGTGGTCATCATGGTAAAGGCGGTGAAGGGATGTGCGGTGGCTTCGATGGTAAGCGTATGTTCCGTGAACTTGACTTGACGGATGCTCAGAAAGAGCAAATGAAAGAACTTCGTCAGGCAAACAAAGAAGCCATGAAAGCGAAATTCTCGGGTGACTTTGCTGCTAAGAAAGCAGAAATGCAAGCTCGCCAACAAAAGATGCAAGATCTAGTACTTGCTGACAACTTTGATGCGGATGCAGCGAACGCTCTGGCTTCAGAAATGGTACAGCAACAAACAGAGCGTCGTGTTCAAATGCTTGAGAAGCAACATGAAATGCTTAATATTCTAACGCCAGAGCAAAAAGTGAAGTTCAAAGAGCTTCAGCAAGAGCGAATGGAAAAGTGTTTCTCTAAAATGGAGTCTCGTGCGGAGAAGCGTGCTGCTCAGTAATCATAACGAAATCTTGGCTCGATAATATATAGCCCCTCTGAGCTTCCTAGTCAGAGGGGCTTTTGTTTATACGATGCACTAAAGAATTCTGTCTTCAGAGCCTTGTCCGAATATTTGTCACCATTTGGTGTGACATCCAGCACGCTTTTTCTATTTTTGTCATCATTTATCAGTATACTTATACCGTGTTAGCAACAAGACAGGGAACGAGTGCAAGCATGACAAAGGGCAACTACGCTAAGTTGGTGACTACCGCAGCATGGGCTGCTACCACGATCGCGACTATCCTTCTTATTACTAAAGTGATTACATGGTGGATAACAGGTTCTGTTAGTCTGCTAGCGTCAGTGATCGACTCACTGCTAGATATTGCAGCATCAGTGGTTAACTTGCTGGTGGTGCGTTACTCACTGCAACCTGCTGACAAAGAACATACTTTTGGGCATGGTAAGGCGGAGTCGTTAGCTGCTCTAGCACAAGCTATGTTCATTTCTGGTTCCGCTTGCTTTCTTATCTTAAACGGTGTTGAACGATTCTTTAGACCTCATGAATTGAATTCGCCTGAGCTTGGCATTTATGTCAGCTTTTTTGCGCTAGTGGTCACCTCTGGTCTAGTTGCATTTCAGAACTACGTGGTGCGCGAAACAGGCAGTCAGGCGATAGCGGCGGACTCGTTACACTATCAAACTGACTTGTATATGAACGCAGCTATTATGATCGCGCTCGCCTTGAGTTGGTATGGCATAGGTCAAGCAGACTCAGTATTTGCCATCGGCATTGGTATCTTCATACTGGTAAGCGCCGTTAAGATGGCTTATGAAGCAATACAGTCATTGCTTGATAGGCAGCTTCCCGAAGAGGAACTCGTCAGAATTCGAGAAGTGTGTAACGAGGTTGAAGGTGTCATCGGCGTCCACCAACTACGAACACGAATGTCTGGACCAGTGCGTTTTATTCAACTGCATTTAGAGTTAGATGATAACTTGCGCCTGATTGATGCTCATAAAATTGCCGATTGTGCAGAAGAGCGATTAATGCTGGAGTTTCCTGAAGCGGATGTCATTATCCATCAAGATCCATACTCTGTTGTACTGTCGGAAGAAAAACAGCAAAAAGAGCAGGGCTGGTAACCAATACGTAAACAAAAGTGACTGTGAAAGCATTGAGAATGGCAACTTCAAAATCGATTGTCTATTATCAAGGCTCATGATAAAAAAGTGCGATTCTGATGTGAATCAACACAATAGTTCTTATAAACTGTAATACTCTTACATAAGTAATAAAGTTACGTCGGTGATGTTTTGGGGAACACATCGAAAAATCGTAGCAATAACAACAAATTCCGTGTATCGCTACCAGGCGGTGCACTCAAAATTGAAATTAGATTGCCAAATCGAGGGTGAGCATGATTAAGAAAATCGGTGTTTTGACAAGTGGTGGTGATGCACCAGGTATGAATGCTGCGGTACGTGGCGTGGTTCGTACGGCTTTGTCAGCGGATTTAGAAGTATACGGCGTATACGACGGTTACCTAGGTCTGTACGAAGATCGCATCCAAAAGCTGGATCGTTCAAGCGTTTCTGACGTTATTAACCGTGGTGGCACTTTCTTAGGTTCTGCACGCTTCCCAGAGTTTAAAGAAGTGGAAGTCCGCGAAAAAGCGATTGAAAACCTTAAGAAACACGGTATCGATGCTCTAGTGGTTATCGGTGGTGACGGTTCGTACATGGGTGCGAAGAAGCTGACTGAAATGGGTTACCCATGTATTGGTCTACCAGGCACTATCGATAACGATATCGCAGGTACTGACTACACCATTGGTTACCTAACAGCACTGAACACTGTTATTGATGCGATTGACCGTCTACGTGATACGTCTTCATCTCACCAACGCATCTCAATCGTTGAAATCATGGGTCGCCATTGCGGTGACTTAACGCTTATGTCTGCGATTGCTGGTGGTTGTGAGTACATCATCACACCAGAAACTGGCTTGAACAAAGATCAGCTTATCAACAATATCCAAGACGGTATTGCGAAAGGTAAGAAGCACGCTATTATCGCGTTGACTGAGCTGATGATGGATGCTAACGAGCTGGCTAAAGAAATTGAGACTGCAACTGGTCGTGAAACTCGTGCAACGGTTCTAGGTCACATCCAACGTGGTGGTCGTCCAACTGCGTTTGACCGCGTACTAGCGTCTCGCATGGGTAACTATGCAGTACACCTTCTAATGGAAGGTCATGGTGGTCGTTGTGTGGGTATCCAGAAAGAGCAATTGGTACACCATGACATCATTGATGCGATCGAGAACATGAAGCGTCCAGTTCGCGACGACTTATTCAAGGTTGCAGAAGAGTTGTTCTAACTGACAGCGATTCTAAAGATAAAAACCGCGGCTTAAGTCGCGGTTTTTATTTGCCTCAATAAAATTAAGTCATAAAAAAAACAGGCTCGATTGAGCCTGTTTTTCAGTAATACGATAAGCGATTACTTAGCTTTTGCTGCTGCCGCTGCTTTAGCGATTGCTGCGAAGCTCTTAGCATCTAGAGATGCACCACCAACTAGAGCACCGTCGATGTCTGGTTGTGAGAAGTATGCTTCAGCGTTCTCTGGCTTAACAGAACCACCGTATTGAATGATTACTTGCTCAGCAACTGCAGCGTCTTTTTCTGCGATTAGAGCGCGGATAGAAGCGTGGATGCGTTGCGCATCTTCAGCTGTTGCTGCTTTACCAGTACCGATAGCCCAGATTGGCTCGTATGCGATGATAGCGTCGTTTAGCGCTTCAACACCGTATGCGTCGATTACTGCGTTGATTTGACGTGCGCAAACTGCTTCAGTTTCGCCTGCTTCGTTTTGAGCTTCAGATTCACCGATACAGAAAACTGGCTTCAGGCCATTTTCTTTTAGGAAAGCAAATTTCTTAGCGATGAACTCGTCAGATTCGTTGTGGTATTCACGACGCTCTGAGTGACCAATGATGATGTGAGAAGCACCAAAGTCTTTAAGCATTTCTGGAGACATGTCGCCAGTGAATGCACCGCTGTTGTTTAGGTCTGTGTTTTGCGCACCAAGAATGATCTTGTTGCCGCCTTCAGCGATTACGCGCTCTGCTAGGTCGATGTATAGTGCAGGTGGAGCTACCGCCACGTCTACACCAGTTACGCCTTCAAGTTCAGCGTTTAGGCCAGTTAGCAGCTCAGTTACCATTGCTTTGCTGCCGTTGAGTTTCCAGTTACCCATAACTACAGGTTGACGCATGAGATTTTCTCCAAAATCAGTGTTTGTAAAAAACGAATGTAAAAAATAAACGTGATTACGAAAGAATATAACAGATTAATTCATGTAGATCATGATTGGGGTCATTTCTTTATCGCTTTGACGTTTTATCCTAGTAAACAAGCCCAGAAGCTCACCTCAGTGATCCAGTAAACAGAATAATAGAATACTTCTCGGAATTTTCCTTATAGCTTGTTATACCTTGTCGCTTGATGGTTAAAAATAGGGATGTACCATGCCAAACCTTGTACTAGAGTACTCAAATACAGCGGACGAAAGACTGAATGTTCAGGGGTTGCTGGAAGACTTACACAGAGTCACGCTAAACTGTGGATTATTCGAGAAAGATTCTGTGAAATCACGCTCTTTACGTAGCCACAATTGGTTGATTGGTGAGTATGGAGACAGTGAAGATTTTGTTCATATTAGCTTTGAACTTTTGTCAGGTCGCACTGAGGAACAGAAAAGAGAGCTTTCGAGAAAGTTAATGGAAGTACTTCGAGAGCAGGCGGGACATATCAAGAGCTTGACGGTCAATGTTCGTGATATGGATAAAAGCTGCTTTCAAAAAATTACCAATTAAAAAGAGATTATGTGATGTCGTTTAAATCGTTACTGTTTTCGTTTCAAGGTCGTGTGGGACGCAAAACATTCTGGATGTGGAATGTCTGTTATTACCTTGCCATTATGATTTTTGCTCAAGGTATGAACGTACTGTTCCCAGCATTGGTACATATTTTGTTGCCAATCTTCTTGCTCATTATCTTGATTCCAGATTTAGCGATTACGGCAAAGCGTTGGCATGACCGTAATAAATCGAGTTGGTGGCTATTGCTGAATATCCCATTGGTCTTTGGTCGAATGAGCCTGCCGACATTGGATCCAGCAACCGCAGCTCAGCCGTCCATGGTACAAAGTCTTATCTCCTTTGCTGCGTTGGCTTGTGGTTTGTGGATACTAGTTGAATGTGGCTTTATGAAAGGCACTGAAGGCGAAAACCAGTATGGGCGAGAGCCTCAATAAAATTGACGAACAATCAAAAAGGGAAGCATGGCTTCCCTTTTTTGTTGGTTTAGCGCCATTCTTCAGGCTTAGAGAAAGGCAAAATATCGGCGCTTTTGTTGCTCTCTGACGCTTCTCCATTTAAGGCTTGCGAGAATTTAACAATTTGACGATGCAATTCCTGACGTAATAACACATTGGCGTGAATGGGATTTTTGGCGCGCTGTAAAACCCGTTCAATGTGAGATTGTTGAGCGTGCAGTCGCGGCTGCATCTCATCAGAACAGGTAGAGATAAACTGCTGGGACAAGTCGTGGCGCAGTCGACTCAACTTCTCGGGGCTCTCCTTGGCCATTGCGGCTAGTTCATCGAATGACGGCAGAGTAATAGGCGTTACCATGTGCGTTCCTCACCAAAAGAATCTCCATGCATATAATTAGCGTAGGAGTTAATGAGAAAAGACAAAATAAAACTGTAAATAGTCTCAGGAGTGAGACGAGCCAGCAACGTTACTATGAGCTGTTTATTGAAGTTAGCTTCTGTTGCTAAAGGTATATACGCAGCGACGAGCACCTTGAACAATATGTTCGTCTCGTTGAACCAAAATATCGTTACCAACGAGGGCTTGAAAGACATTCAGCTCAGACTGACAGAGAGTTTCACAGCGTTGTGCGGCTTTACAGATTGGGCAATGATTTTCAATTAAGACAAAGCCATCTTCAACCTGTTGAAATTCAGCCATATACCCATCCTTATCGCGCAGTTCAGTGAGTTTCTCTACTTTACTTTGTAGGTCGGGAAGGCTGTCAAAATGAGGACGATAAGTCGTGAGGGTGTTCGTCTCGCGCTCTTTGGATACTTTATTGAGTCCTTCAGCACCAAACACTTGTTCAATTGCATCAATAAACTGAACCGTTAAATCACTGTGGCGATCTGAAAACTGAGCATGCCCTTTGGCTGTTAGTGACCAATGACGATTCGGCCGACCTACTTTAACTTTAACATCTTCAAAACGTAGAAATCCCTCCTCTTCAAGGCCTTGCAAATGTTGCCTAGCGCCCATCGTGGTGATGTTTAAACGTGAAGCAATCTGTTTAGCGGTGACCGCGCCTTCTCGTTTTATGATGTCAATAATCTGGTCAGTGGCTTTCATTAGTGCGTCCGTTTCTCTTAAATCAGCCTATGGATAACAATAGTTGGGGTATTATGGCGAATAAGGTTAATAAAGCAAATTATTTACTATCTTCATAATAGATGAAAAAAACGCTGGCTACAGCCAGCGCTTTATTTCAATAATGGCGATTATAAAATGATATCGCGAATCTCTGGGTCTTTACGCTCTAAATAGTGCGTTGATTTAATACGGCGAATCGTACGGCAGCGGCCACGAATAAGCAGTGTTTCACTAGTCGCGATATTGCCCTGACGTGTGATGCCTTCAAGCAGGTCACCTTTAGTAATGCCTGTTGCCGAGAACACCACATTGTCACTACGCGCCATGTCTTCCATGCGAAGCACAATGTTCGCTTTGACACCCATTTGTGCGCAGCGCTCCAGTTCAAGTTCACCCGCTTTACGGTTTTCTTCGTTATCGCCTTTCACTTCATGACGTGGAAGTAAGCGACCATGCATGTCACCATCTAGCGCACGAATAACAGCGGCAGACACTACGCCTTCTGGTGCGCCACCAATGCAATACATAACATCTACTTCACTATCCGGCATACAAGTCAGAATAGACGCGGCTACATCACCATCTGGCACAGCAAAAACACGTACGCCCATGGCTTGCATTTCAGCGATAACGTCATCATGACGTGGCTTTGCCAGTGTCGTAACCACAAGCGTATCAAGAGATTTGCCTAAGGCCGCTGCAATGTTGGTTAAGTTTTCAGAAAGTGGTTTGTCTAGGTCGATAACCCCTTTAGCGCCCGGGCCCACTACCAACTTTTCCATGTACATATCAGGTGCTTTCAAGAAGCTGCCTTTTTCACCAGCGGCTAGAACAGCAAGTGCATTCGACTGGCCCATTGCTGTCATGCGAGTACCTTCAATAGGGTCAACCGCGATATCAACAGTGTCACCACCAATACCAACTTGCTCACCGATATACAGCATAGGTGCATCATCAATCTCACCTTCACCAATAACGATTTCACCTTCGATATCGGTTTTGTTCAGTAGGCTGCGCATGACTTCTACTGCGGCACCATCCGCAGCATTCTTGTCGCCACGTCCAAGCCATTTATAACCTGCTAGGGCGGCACCTTCGGTAACTCGTGAAAAAGCCATTGCTAAATCGCGCTTCATACTGACTCCAATTAAATGAAAAATGACAAAAGGATTTATGGCGCGAATTCTAGCATATCCAAAAGGAAACGTTTGCTTTTTTGTGGTTTTGGTCGCTATCTTGTCGCTAAATTATGATTACTCATTGAGAAAGTGCCGGGAGAAAGGTCAGAGTAAAGTGATAGCAGGGAAGGTTTGACAAGTTTTAGGTAAAGCTTATGTCATTTTGCGATGCTTTTTTGACCGAATGGTGAAAAATCTGCAATATAGGGCGTGTCTATCTTCTCTATGCTGAGTAGAATGGGACAATATAGAGTATGAAGTCTTTTCATGTCACAGAATTAAATTAAGGGTAGGCCGAGATGTCTTTTGAAGTACTGGAACAACTAGAAGCAAAAATTCAAACTGCAGTTGACACAATCGCGCTTCTTCAAATGGAAGTTGAAGAACTGAAAGAAGAAAAAGTGCAACTAGCAAATCAAGCGGAAGAGCTGCGTAATAGCCGTGAAGAATTGGTTCAAAAGACTGAGCAAATGCAACGTGAGCACGGCCAATGGCAAGAGCGTATTCGTAACCTGCTTGGTAAAATGGACGAAGTAGAGTAATTCATTCGTCAAACGTATTCGAAAGCACTCATTTGAGTGCTTTTTTTATATCATTTGGTCTAACCAGTGCGACTCACCGTCTCATGACTTTTCGTACACAACTTGAGCACGTATACTAACCCCAACTAGGGAAAGGAAAAGTTAGAATGAAAACACGTGACAAAATAGTGTATGCCGCCCTCGACTTATTTAATTTAGATGGCGAGCGCAACGTGACGACCAACCATATTGCTGCTCATATCGAGATTAGCCCAGGTAACCTCTATTACCACTTTCGCAATAAACAAGAGATAGTGAGAGAGATCTTTGCGCTGTATTCGCAAGAGCTCATTGAACGTTTTACTCCTATCCAAGGTCAGCAAGAAAGTTTGGCGCTCCTCAAGCACTATCTTGATTCTATCTTTAATCTAATGTGGAAATATCGTTTCTTCTACGCCAACCTGCCAGAGATTCTGCAACGTGATCCTAAGCTGCACGAAGAGTACATTGAGGTTCAGGAACGATTGCAGGGTAACTTAGTTAATATCCTAAGAGCCTTTGTTGAACTTGATTTATTGACGATTAACGAGAAAGAACTTAAGTCATTGGTGACCACTCTGCATATGATGGCGGTCGGTTGGCTGAGCTACCAATCAGCGATGTCGCCGAAAACTCAAATTACTGAAGAGGTGATTCAGCAGGGCATGCTACACATGATCAATGTCGTGAAGCCACTATCAACGGCAAAAGGTCGTGAACAGCTGTCTCTACTAGAAGATGGTGTGAAAATGATGGGGTCGACAGACAGTCGCTCGCTCTAACGGCATGATATATAGCCAATTCATCTTGTTACAAACCCTGCTATCTTAGTAGGGTTTGTTGTTTTAGACACCAGATTAATTGAAGAGTGACGACGGGATGGCTGATAACGAAATGAAAGCAAAAGCACACTATGATGTATTTAATGGCGATGCCGATGGTATTTTGTCATTGCTGCAATTGCGATTAGCTCAGCCGAAAGAAACACAGCTGATCTCAGGGATTAAGCGTGATATTGCGCTGTTACAACGAGTCCCCGTCGCAGAAGCAGGCTCTGTTACAGTGCTCGACATCTCCATGGATAAAAACCAAAACGCCTTAGATGAGCTTTTGGATCATGATGTTCCTATTACTTATATCGATCACCACAAAGCATCAACTATTCCCCACAGCGATATTTTGGATGCGCACATCGACCTTGATGCCAATACGTGCACCGCACTGATTGTAGATAAGCTATTACAAGGCCAGTATCGAACTTGGGCGATTGCTGCGGCCTACGGAGATAATATGTTGAGTAGTGCTGAGCATTTAGCGAATGAGCTTAAACTCACGCACGAGCAACGACACTTTCTCAAGCAATTAGGAACCTTGGTGAATTACAACGGTTATGGAGAGAGCTTAGCTGATCTGCATTTTGACCCAGTCATCCTTTATCAGGCGTTATTGGCGTACCCTGACCCGTTTGATTGCCAGAAAGACGCCTCTTCTCCGTATTATACTCTTAAATCGGCGTTTGAGAGTGATGAAATAGCGTTAGAGGGAACGGAAACTGTCTTTGAGTCGGACATCTTGAAAGTGGTAAAGCTGCCAGCAACGCCAGCGGCGAGGAGAATGTCGGGGACTTGGATAAATCGCTTGGCGAATGAAGCGCCTGACCAAGCTCATATTTCGTTAGTGCCGAGAAGCGGCTCGAGCAAAAGCGCTAGTTATACCGTTTCAGTCAGGGCTCCGCAGAACAATAAGCAAGGCGCTCCTGAGGTTTGTAGTCAGTTTGCCACAGGTGGTGGGCGAGAGGCGGCAGGGGGCATCAATGAGTTGCCGGAGCATGAGGTAGAGCGACTGATTCAAGTCGCTCAAGAGTGTTATCGCTAAGTACCCACACTTGGCTTTACGTTATCGTTTTAGCCAGCTTTTTGGGTTTTGTACTTTACTGTTGCGGCGGATTTCGAAATACAGCGATGAGCTTGATTGACCGCCCGTGTCACCAGCAAGTGCGATGGTCTCTCCTGCGGAGACTTTATCCCCTTCTTTTTTCAGCAATGTCTGGTTATAACCATAAAGCGTCATATCACCTTTACCATGGTCCAATAGTACTACCAGTCCGTAGCCGCGTAGATAGTCGGCGAAGACGACAGTACCAGAATAAACAGACTTTATAGATTCTCCGTAATTAGCTTGAATAACCATGCCTTTCCAGTTCACTTGTCCAGTTTGCTTGGTCCCAAAGCTATGTAGAACTTTCCCTTTCACCGGCCAAGGCAGCTTACCTTTCTGTCGAGCCAGACCATCCATAGGTACTTGATTGCGCTTAGCGGCTTTGGCAATTTCCGCCTTCAAGCGTGTTTCATTACGTTGCAGTTCAGCTAGGTAGGTCTTATCGCTTGAGATGCTCTTTCTGATTTTAGATACCGTACTTTTGCGACTGGCTTGGTTTTTCGAAAGAGAGTTTCGCTTGTCTTTTTGTTGCTCGAGTAATTGTGCAATTTGATTACGTTCAAGCTCAAGGGCACGTTCACTCTCTGCCAGCTCCAGTTCAGTTTGTGCTAATTTCTCCAAAGTCTCAGCACGTGCTTTGGCAAGATATTGGTAGTACTGGCTAATACGGTCTTCATCTGGATTTGTACTAAACACACTCGAGGCTGAGTTGTTCTGCTTGGTCACGTAATAGGTTTGCACCAACTCGGCGAGGATCTTTTGCTGCTGTTTTTTCTGCTCGGTGAGCTCTTCGACTTGTTGATGAAAACTATCGAGGTTGCGATTAGCTTGAGCAAGTTGAGCGGTGGTCGATTTTATCTCTTTCTCAATGTTGGAAATGCCGACTTCTTGTTGACGCAAAGACTTTTGTAATTTATCGAGCTCTTTTTGCTGCGCAGACAGTTCTTTCTGTTGGCGTGTAATTTCGCTCTTTACGCCAGTCAGTTCATTTTGGTTGGCTAAAGTGAGAGTCGGGTAGGTAACAAGCCCGATGCTAAGAATCCATGCCGATATAGAGGGGATGAAAGGCGTTTTATTATTGGGTTTCATTCTACTTCCGTTAAAAATACCGACCAAGTCTGTTCGTGCCCAGATGCGCAACCACCATTATATCCACACTTAGGGCCAGAGGTGCAAGCATACAAAAACGCCGATGCGTATGCACCAGCGTTTTATCAAGCTTATGTCATTACTTTGCGAAGCTGATTACTTAACCAGTACGTCGCCAGACATTTCTGCTGGAATTTCCATGCCAGTCATAGAAAGCATAGTTGGAGCTAGATCAGACAGCTTACCACCTTCTTTGAACTCAACCGCTTTATCACCAACGTAGATCAGCGGTACTGGTAGGTTAGTGTGAGCAGTGTGAGTACCACCTGTCTCAGGGTCCACCATCATTTCAGCGTTACCGTGGTCAGCAGTGATCAGCATTTGACCGCCAACTTCTTTAATCGCTTCAACCACCTTACCTACACTTGCGTCTAGAGCTTCAATCGCTTGCTCAGCAGCTTCGTATACGCCTGTATGGCCAACCATATCTGCGTTTGGATAGTTACAGATAATAGTGTCGTATTTACCTGACTTGATAGCCGCAACCATTTTTTCAGTCAGCTCTTCAGAGCTCATCTCTGGTTGTAGGTCATAAGTAGCCACTTTTGGAGAAGCAACAAGTTGACGCTCTTCGCCGTCAAATTCGGTCTCAACACCACCGTTAAAGAAGAAGGTTACGTGTGCGTACTTTTCTGTCTCAGAAATACGTAGCTGAGTTTTGCCTGCTTTAGATAGCCACTCACCGTAAGTGTTTTCAAGAGAGGCTGGTGGGAATGCACACGCAAGTGGGATATCAGCTGCGTATTGAGTCAGCATAACGAAGTCAACCGCTGGGAAGACTTTACGCTCGAAACCTTCAAATGCAGGTACGAATGCACGAGTAATTTCACGAGCACGGTCAGCACGGTAGTTCATGAAGATAACGGCATCGCCATCAACGATAGCAGCTGACTCTTGGCCTTCTGCACGAATTTCTGTTGGTGCAACGAATTCATCGTTTTCATCACGAGAGTAAGCCGCTTCTAGACCTGCAACTGCAGAATCAAATGTGAAGGCACCTTCTGCTTGAGTCAGTAGGTCGTACGCTTTTTCTACGCGATCCCAGTTGTTATCACGATCCATTGCATAGTAACGACCAACAAGAGACGCTACACGGCCTTTGCCTAGCTCTGCAAATAGAGCGTCAAAACGTTGCAGTGAACCTTCCGCGCTACGTGGTGGTGTGTCACGACCGTCTAGGAAGCAGTGTAGGTAGATTTTCTCTGCGCCACGCTCTGCTGCCATTTTCACTGCAGCGTAGATGTGATCTTCGTGAGAGTGAACGCCACCTGGAGACATAAGACCCATTAGGTGAACCGCTTTACCTGCTGCGATAGCTTTATCCATTGCCGCAACAAGGATTTCGTTTTGACCGAATTCACCGTCAGTAATAGATTTTGTGATGCGAGTAAGGTCTTGGTATACCACGCGACCAGCACCAATATTGGTGTGACCCACTTCTGAGTTACCCATTTGACCATCCGGTAGACCTACGTCCATGCCAGAAGCCGAAATTAGTGTACGTGGATTGTTTGCCCACAAGCCGTCCATAACTGGAGTTTTTGCGTTGTTGATTGCGTTGCTTGCGTTGTCTTCACGGTAACCCCAACCGTCAAGAATCACTAGAGCCATTGGCTTCTTAGCTGACATAGTTATAACCTCGTCAAATCGATAGTAACTTTACAGAAAACAAATTAGCGTAATTTTACTACACTTTTTAACCAAAACTGTAGTGGCAGATCAAATAATGTTTGTGATTGCCGTTACTTGTTTTCAGTTTTGGACAGTTGAAACCACTAATAGTTTTCCGCGTGAGGTAATCATAGACGCTATTTTTGGATGATTCCTCGCCTTTGTTTCTATTAATACGCCTTTACTAGCAGGTTTGGCTAATTGGTTTTCTCTATCTCTGCAATAGTAATGTCGCCTGGGTTGAGGAGAGGGATCTCAATTCTTTGTTCGAAACATTTTCCCCTCTCGCCAGAGCACGACTAAGCCGCTATACTCCTCGACTGATTTAATGTTCAACTATTAAGAGCGCAAGCTATGCAAGAGTATTTAGAATTTTTTCAACAAAACATGATCATGGCACTAGTGTGGGTTGCACTATTCGTCGCTCTGATTGCCAACATCTTCAAATCAGCAAATGCTGCATATAAAGAAGTATCGGCTGCGCAAGTGACTCATATGATGAACCGTGAGAATGGTTTAGTGGTTGATATTCGTTCAAAAGACGACTTCAAGCGTGGCCATATTACTGACTCGGTAAATGTGCTGCCGTCTGATATTAAGTCAGGTTCAATCCCAAGCCTTGAAAACCATAAATCAGACCCAATCATTGTTGTATGTAAGACTGGTCAAACAGCGCAAGAGAGCGCGAATCTGCTAGCTAAAGCAGGGTTTGAGAAAGTTTACTTGCTGAAAAATGGTCTGACGGCATGGAGCGAAGCGAACCTGCCACTGATCAAAGGCAAAAAGTAATCGAGAATTTTGAGTAATTTCGCGGCAGTTATGACTAAGGGATGTGATAAGTGCCACGGAATTAACGGCTCGCCTAGTCATAGAAGATTGGCTCGGATAGTCTGCAAGACAACTCATAAACGTTTTTGACAATTTTAGACGTATTTAAGGAAAAACATCATGGCTGAAGCAGCTCCACAAGAAGCACAACAAAACTTCGCAATCCAACGCATCTTTCTAAAAGACGTATCTTTTGAAGCGCCAAACTCGCCAGATATGTTCCAGAAAGATTGGAACCCAGATGTTAAGCTAGATCTTGACACTCAAAGCCGTGAACTAGGCCAAGGCATCTATGAAGTTGTTCTTCGCCTAACTGTGACTGTGAAAAACGCAGAAGACACAGCATTCCTATGTGAAGTTCAACAAGGCGGTATTTTCACTGCTGAGCAGATGGAAGCAGGTCAACTTGCACATTGCTTAGGCGCGTTCTGCCCGAACATCCTATTCCCATATGCTCGTGAAACTATTTCTAGCCTAACGATGAAAGGTACGTTCCCTCAACTGAACCTAGCGCCAGTTAACTTTGACGCTCTGTTCATGAACTACCTACAACAGCAAGCTCAACAAGAAGGCCAAGCAGAAGCTTAAGCCTTTTTCGCAGAACATATTTTCTGCACGAGTAAGCGAAGTGAATAGACTTAGCTAATAAAAATGCACAGCGCATCGCGATGTGCATTTTTTATTTGCTCCGTACGGAGTAGACTAACTACATTGAGCCATAACGAAAATTTGGTGGTGTTATGAATAACGCATATGGAAAAGAAATCGCAATGACCGTTATCGGTGCCGGTTCTTATGGAACCTCATTGGCGATCTCTCTTGCTCGTAACGGAGCAAACGTGGTGATTTGGGGACACGAGCCTGAACACATGGCGAAGCTTGAAGCAGACAGAGCCAATCATGAGTTCTTGCCTGGGATTGAATTTCCAGAAACGTTGATTGTCGAGTCTGACTTGAACAAAGCCGTTCAAGCCAGTCGCGATCTTTTGGTTGTGGTACCGAGCCATGTATTTGGTATTGTGCTTAACAGCATCAAGCCTCATCTTCGTCAAGACAGCCGCATCTGCTGGGCAACCAAGGGGCTAGAGCCTGAAACGGGTCGACTGTTGAAGGATGTTGCTCATGACATTATTGGTGATGACTATCCGTTGGCAGTGCTTTCTGGACCTACTTTTGCCAAAGAGTTGGCGGCGGGACTTCCAACTGCGATTGCCGTGGCTTCTCCAAATGCTGAGTTTGTGGCTGATCTTCAAGAAAAAATCCACTGTAGTAAAACCTTCCGTGTTTATGCCAACGATGACTTTACTGGCATGCAATTGGGCGGTGCGGTGAAAAACGTGATTGCGATTGGTGCAGGTATGTCGGACGGCATCGGTTTTGGTGCAAACGCACGTACCGCGTTGATTACCCGAGGTCTAGCTGAAATGACACGTCTAGGTGCTGCCTTGGGTGCTAAGCCGGATACCTTTATGGGTATGGCAGGTCTTGGTGATCTAGTACTGACTTGTACTGATAACCAGTCTCGTAACCGCCGTTTTGGTTTGGCACTTGGTCAGGGTAAAGATGTGGATACGGCTCAGACAGAGATCGGTCAGGTTGTTGAGGGTTATCGCAATACCAAAGAGGTATGGTTGTTATCTCAGCGCATGGGTGTGGAAATGCCAATTGTTGACCAAATCTATCAAGTACTGTATCAAGGTAAAGACGCAAGACTTGCAGCGCAAGATTTGCTTGCTAGGGATAAAAAAGCGGAGCAGCAATAACGCTCTGTTGGTGATTGAGTACCAGTCGTAGGACAAGAAATGAAACACTGTGAAAAAAAGAATGTCTGGGAGTGCATTGTAAGAGAAGCGCGCGAACAAGCAGAGCAAGAGCCGATGCTTGCGAGTTTCTATCATGCCACCATAATCAACCACGAAAGCTTTGGTGCAGCATTAAGCTACATTTTAGCCAATAAGCTGAAGACTGCGTCAATGCCAGCAATGGCAGTACGTGAAGTGGTTGAGCAAGCGTTTAATGCTGATCCATCAATTACTGATGCAGCTGCTTGTGACATTTGTGCGACAGTGAACCGAGATCCTGCGGTTGCCATGTACTCAATGCCGCTACTTTATCTGAAAGGCTACCATGCACTACAAGGCTATCGTGTCGCCAATTGGCTGTGGAACCAAGGGCGTATGGCTCTTGCGACCTATTTACAAAATCAAATATCCGTTGCGTGTCAGGTAGACATCCACCCTGCGGCTCGCATTGGTAAAGGAATCATGCTTGACCACGCCACAGGCATTGTTATTGGTGAAACCGCTGTCGTTGAAAATGATGTTTCCATCTTGCAGAACGTCACACTAGGCGGTACCGGTAAAGAGTGCGGTGATCGACATCCTAAGATCCGTGAAGGCGTTATGATTGGCGCTGGGGCGAAGATTCTAGGTAATATTGAAGTCGGTAAGGGAGCCAAAATTGGTTCTTGCTCTGTGGTACTTCAACCAGTACCTCCGCATACTACTGCTGCTGGTGTTCCTGCAAAGATTGTCGGTAAACCGAAAACCGATAAACCATCACTAGATATGGATCAGCAATTTAACGGTAAGTCACAAACCTTTATGGGCGGTGATGGTATTTAAACAAGCCTGAGAAATGAATCAAAAACGTAGAGCCAAGGTATCAGCCTTGGCTTTATTTTTAACTGGCTTGGTACAGATGTTTTTTTCTCACACCAAGCGCATAAAGATACGCCAATACTCCGCCCAGAACATTACCGACTGCAACGCCAATAAACATGCCTTCGACATCATAATAATGGCTACCTAGGGCCGCGGCTGGCAAGGTGAAGACAAACAGTCTCATCGCACTCCACATAAAGGCTTTGTTCGGTTCGTGTAACGCATTCATACCACTACCCAGCATCATGATGATCCCTTGGAATCCATAGCTGAATGGTACTACGAGTAAGTAATGCCAAAGAATGTCTCTTACGGCTTGTTCTTGGGAAAACAGCGCAGAAATTGGAATGCTGAGTGGTACCATCATTGCGAAGATAAACAGCTGGAATACGATCGAAAACCGCATACTCAAAAATAAGCCAGCAAAACTTCGATCAGGCTGTTTGGCGCCAAAGTTCTGTGACATAAATGGCGTTAGTGCAGAGCTTAGCGAGATTAAAACCAAAATTAGAATCGACTCAACGCGCTGTGCAGCTCCATAAGCGGCGACCGCAGCGGTGCCATGAGAAGACAGCATCTTCATTAAAATTGCACCTGAGATCGGAGACATGGCCGTTGATAGCCCTGATGGTGTTCCAATGCGTAATATAGCGATCCAATCTTGCCAAATTTCCGTAGGTTTGAGCTTACCCAATAACTTTTCGCGTTTGATGAGCACAAACAGTGATCCAGACAGCGCTCCAAACCAAGCAATGCCGCTAGCAATGGCAGCACCTTGAATACCCAACTCTGGGAAAGGGCCTATGCCAAAGATCAACAGAGGGTCGAGCACGCCATTTATGAAACCGGACAGCATCATGATCTTTGCGGGGGTTTTGGTATCACCAGTAGCTCGAATCGCACTGTTTCCCGCCATCGGAATAACCAGCAATGGTACCGTTAAATACCAGATCACCATGTACTCGCTGATTAATGGAATGATGTCATCGCTAGCTCCAAGCAGTTTAAATAGTGGCTCTATGGTCAGCAGCCCGAATGCTGAAGCAATGGTCACAAGTACCACCGCGAGTAGTAATCCGTGCGTGGCAAAACGAGCCGCGTTTTGAGTATTTCCTTGTCCCAGTAATCGCCCAATATTGGTAGAGAGTCCCATACCAATACCCATGGTGATGCAATTGACTCCAAACGTAACCGGAAAAGTAAAGCTGATAGCGGCCAGTGCTTGTGTACCAAGCAGCGATATAAAGAAGGTATCAACGAGGTTAAATGCCAAGATTGCAACCATGCCAAATACCATAGGAACAGTCATGTTTCTAAGGACAGTAGAGATGGGAGCGGAAAGTAGGCCGTGTTTATCTTGCATGGCATTCAGTGCTGATGAAACAGGCGCTTAGAATACAGCAATTGATGAGTTGGTGCGAGAATGGGTTTGGTAAGGAAGGTCATTCACTAGCCAAAGCTCATTTTCGTTATTTTTGTCACAATTTTTTGTCATGCTGCCCTTGGGATCGTAGAAAACGCCCCCAACATATTCAACACAAGGCCTTGAAGGCTATCTAATAAGCTAAATGGAAAATAATCAGGAGAATCGACCGATGAATATCCGTCCTCTACACGACCGAGTTATCGTTGAGCGCCAAGAAGTTGAATCTAAATCTGCTGGCGGCATCGTTCTAACTGGTTCTGCTGCAGAAAAATCGACACGTGGTACTGTTTTGGCTGTGGGCAAAGGCCGCATTCTAGAAAACGGTACAGTACAGCCATTGGACGTGAAAGTAGGTGATACGGTTATCTTTGCTGAAGGCTACGGCACGAAAACAGAAAAGATCGACGGTAAAGAAGTTCTGATCATGTCTGAAAATGACATCATGGCTATCGTTGAATAATTAAGTAGACGTTGAGTAATTTTTTACTCTAAACAAGCTATCCACTGAATTTAGATAAGGAAATAACAATGGCTGCTAAAGACGTTAAGTTTGGCAACGACGCACGAATCAAAATGCTAGAAGGTGTAAACGTTCTAGCTGACGCAGTAAAAGTTACGCTTGGCCCTAAAGGTCGTAACGTAGTTCTAGATAAATCTTTTGGTGCACCAACCATCACTAAAGATGGTGTATCTGTAGCGCGTGAAATTGAACTGGAAGACAAGTTCCAGAACATGGGCGCACAAATGGTGAAAGAAGTTGCTTCTCAAGCTAACGATGCTGCAGGTGACGGTACAACAACTGCTACTGTATTGGCTCAATCTATCATTTCTGAAGGCCTAAAAGCGGTTGCTGCTGGCATGAACCCAATGGACCTTAAGCGTGGTATCGATAAAGCAGTTGCAGCTGCGGTTGAAGAGCTAAAAGCTCTGTCTGTTGAGTGTAAAGACACCAAAGCGATTGCTCAGGTTGGTACTATCTCTGCAAACTCTGACTCTACGGTTGGTAACATCATTGCCGAAGCAATGGAAAAAGTAGGTCGTGATGGCGTTATTACTGTTGAAGAAGGTCAGGCTCTACAAGATGAGCTAGACGTAGTAGAAGGTATGCAGTTCGATCGTGGTTACCTATCTCCTTATTTCATCAACAACCAAGAAGCTGGTAGCGTTGATCTAGAGAGCCCGTTCATTCTTCTTATCGATAAGAAAGTGTCGAACATCCGTGAACTTCTACCAACTCTTGAAGCAGTAGCTAAAGCATCTCGTCCGCTGCTTATCATTGCAGAAGACGTAGAAGGCGAAGCGCTAGCAACACTTGTTGTGAACAACATGCGTGGTATCGTAAAAGTAGCGGCGGTTAAAGCACCTGGTTTCGGTGACCGTCGTAAGTCTATGCTTCAAGACATCGCTATCCTAACTGGCGGTACAGTAATTTCTGAAGAAATCGGTCTAGACCTTGAGAAAGTGACGCTAGAAGATCTAGGTCAAGCTAAGCGTGTAACCATCACTAAAGAAAACTCAACCATCATCGATGGCGCGGGTGAAGAAGCGATGATTCAAGGTCGTGTTGCACAAATTCGTCAACAAATCGAAGAAGCAACGTCTGACTACGATAAAGAGAAACTTCAAGAGCGTGTCGCTAAACTTGCTGGTGGTGTAGCTGTTATCAAAGTTGGTGCTGCAACTGAAGTTGAAATGAAAGAGAAGAAAGACCGAGTAGAAGACGCACTTCACGCTACTCGTGCTGCTGTTGAAGAAGGCGTAGTGGCTGGTGGTGGTGTTGCACTTATCCGTGCGGCATCTAAAGTTGCTGGTCTTGAAGGTGACAACGAAGAGCAAACAGTGGGTATCCGCGTTGCACTTCGCGCAATGGAAGCACCAATTCGTCAAATCACTGCAAACGCAGGTGATGAAGAGTCTGTAGTAGCGAACAACGTGAAAGCGGGTGAAGGTAGCTACGGTTACAATGCAGCAACGGGTGAGTACGGCGATATGCTAGAGATGGGCATTCTAGACCCAACAAAAGTAACGCGTTCTGCACTTCAATTTGCTGCATCTGTTGCTGGTCTAATGATCACAACGGAAGCAATGGTAACAGATATTCCTCAGAAAGATGCTCCAGCAATGCCTGATATGGGCGGTATGGGTGGCATGCCTGGTATGATGTAATCCGCATCAGAATGTTCTGACAAGCCGAAGGGAAACCTTCGGCTTTTTTGTATCTGGTTCAATAATAACCAAGTAATTTGTGAGAATGTTGCTGAATATGACATTTCACTGACAAATCGTATGGTTGTCCTTTTTAGCATCGTCTAAACTTATTATTCGACAACAAGAAAATGTCAGTGGAGACAATATAATGAAAAAAGTCATTTCAGCCCTAGCAGTGGCAGCAGCGGTAGCTTCACCAATGGCGTTAGCAGACAGCACGCCAGTTATGTTCTCATCACTAAACGGCTTTAACGCACCAGATGCAAATGCAGTTGGTGGTGTTCGTTTAGCAGTACTTCATGGTCAAGTGAATGAAGTAAAAGGTGTCGACTTCTCTGTACTAGGTATGTCTGAAACTCAACGTACAACAGGTGTGAACTTCGGTCTATTCTTCGGTGCGTCTAAAGTAACTCAAGAGATGAAAGGTGCTTCTCTAGGTATCTTCAACTGGAATACTGGCTCAACAACGGGTGTTAACCTTGGTGCCGTTAACGTTACTAACGATGTGAAAGGTCTGAACTGGAGTGCAGTCAACTACTCTGAAGGCTATACAATGGCTGATATCGGTCTTGCAAGCTTCTCAAACAAATCTAACTTCCAGTTTGGTTTCTTCAATAAAACCAACACAATTGACGGTGTTCAGATTGGTCTGATCAACTGCGCAGATAATGGTTTCTTCAAGTGCTTCCCAATCATCAACTTTGCGAAGTAATTTGAACTAATTTGTCAAAAAAGCCCTGATTAATCAGGGCTTTTTTATTTTCTCATTCGATTACGATTCTGCATGGTCTGATGAACGCCGCGACGTAAGCTTTTAAAGCTGCTTTCAATCTTATCTACGCCTAATAGGACCGTTAATGCCAAAACGGTTAGAATGATCGATTCTTTATGATGACCGAGTCCAATCATCATTCCTAACCCTGCCAAAACCCAGATAACGGCCGCTGAGGTTACGCCATGAATTTTCCCGTCTTGAGTCATCATCACCCCCGCACCTAAAAAGCCAACGCCAGTAATGATTTGCCCTAATACTCGCGCTTGATCAAGCGTGTTCGGAGAAAGGGATACGGCCATGGACATAAACAAGTACGTACCCGACACAATCAGAATCGCAGTACGAATACCAACAGGTTTTCCGCGTGTTTGGCGTTCGAGGCCTACTAAGGCACCGTTGAGCATACAAGCCCCAAGTGCAGGCCATGAAAAAGGCCCTAAGTCGAGCAGTTGTGCATTGAATAACTGTGTCAGTTCCACATTGCCTCCTAAAAAGCGCAGTATCTGACTATTAGACCGTCTGATCGAACAAAAATATTTTGTCGAGACGAAAAAGGTTACTCGAGATGTAAATCCAGTGGTGTCTTGCTGGCTCTACCGCCTTCTTCTCGCGTCAGTTTAGGGACTAAATACCCAGACACTCGTTTAATCAGCCCTTGAATGATGGCTTTGGCGTCGTCATCGCTAATAAAGAAGTGTGCCGCGCCTTGAACCTTATCCAACACGTGAAGGTAATAAGGCAATATACCCACAGAAAACAGCGCATGACTGAGCTCAAACTGAGCATCAACAGAATCATTGACACCTTTTAGCAGTACTCCTTGATTCAACAATGTTGTGCCCGTGTCTTTAATACGTGCCATTGACGCAGAGAATTCAGAATTCACTTCATTAGCGTGGTTGATATGCGTTACCAAAATGGTATTCAGTCGAGTCTGTTTAAGAAGCTGACACAACTCTTCTGTAATGCGCTTTGGGATCACCACAGGTAATCTGGAGTGAATGCGAAGTGTTTTTAAATGATGAATAGATTCTGCTTTTTGAACAAGCCATGCTAACTCAGAATCTTTGGCCATCAGTGGATCGCCGCCAGACAAAATGATCTCGTCGATCTCTGGATGAGCCGCAATATAGTCGAGTGCGACTTGCCAGTTAGCTTTACCGCCTTTGTTATCTTCGTAGGGGAAATGACGACGGAAGCAGTAGCGACAATTCACAGCACAGCCACCTTTGACAATTAGTAGTGCGCGATTGTGGTACTTGTGTAGTAGACCGGGCACCGCTGCATCTTGCTCTTCTAAAGGATCTTCAGAGTAACCGTTGTGGACTTCAAACTCTTGGCTTAATGGTAAAACTTGCCTTAATAGAGGGTCGTACGGGTTGCCTTTTTCCATACGATCGACAAAGCTTTGTGGAACACGCATCGGGAAAAGACGTCGAGCGGTTAAGCCGTTTTCCCACGGAGTCGCATCAATTTCTAGCTGCTTAAGCAGTTCATAAGGGTCTGAGATCGCATTCGATAGCTGTTTGAGCCAGTTTTGCTCAACAGAAACAAGATTTCGGGTTATGATAGGCGACATTAAATTTTAACTCGAAGAACACTAAGAGGATACAATGGCTACTGTTAGCACGAATGAATTTAAAGGCGGCCTTAAATTAATGCTGGATAACGAGCCTTGCGTAATTCTAGAAAACGAATACGTGAAGCCAGGTAAAGGTCAGGCATTCAACCGCGTAAAAATTCGTAAGCTACTGTCTGGTAAAGTTCTAGAGAAAACCTTCAAGTCTGGCGAAACTGTTGAAGTTGCTGACGTGATGGACATCGATCTAGATTACCTATACACAGATGGTGAATTCTACCACTTTATGAACAGCGAAACATTCGAACAAATCGCTGCGGAAGTTAAAGCTGTTGGCGATAACGCGAAATGGTTGGTAGAAAACAACACTTGTATGATTACTCTTTGGAATGGTAACCCAATTACCGTGACTCCGCCTAACTTTGTTGAGTTAGAAGTAACTGAAACCGATCCAGGTCTAAAAGGTGATACGCAGGGTACTGGTGGTAAACCAGCAACACTAACAACAGGTGCTGTTGTACGTGTACCGCTATTCATCCAAATCGGTGAAGTGATTAAAGTTGATACTCGTACAGGTGAGTACGTAGGCCGCGTTAAGTAAGCTTACTCTTTGCTGTATGAAGAAAAGGTCGCTTAGGCGACCTTTTTTAATGGAAGCGAATTACTCTTGTGGTCGCCAGCTTAATGCACTGGCTACGGTGCCAAGCGCTAAGGTGTCCATTTCTGCTTGAGGTAGATTGGCTAAGGTTTGTAATGTAATCGCACCGTTGATTTGTGCTGCGGCGACCTCGACGCTACCACGGCTAAAACTATAACCAAGTGGATTATCGACACTCATCATTAAGCCTTCACCATCGTGGATGGATTCCGCGTTAAAATGGGTGCTGTCTAAGCGAATGAAGCCAGTTTCTTTTTTAGCGGTGGACAAACTAATGGCTTCCGACTTTCTGGCCATTTGATACTCACCAACCGACTTACCATTTTCGCTGATCTCACAAACATAGGGACCGTTACCACCGAACGAGAAGCTGCCAAGGTCGACGCTGGTACCGCCACCACTGCAAACGAGCGTCCAAGTTTTACCGTTATCCTTGCGGGTCACCTCTGCAACCATCTCTCCTTCTTTGGTATTAATGGTATTGAATCAAGAGCTAGTGGAAGCACTGCGCGAGTATTTACCTTGATACAATCCGGCAAGATCAAAACTGCCCTCAGGACCAAAGCCCCAAAATGTACCATCCGTTTTAAGCATCAGTTTTGGTTGAGCTGCCACGGCATCTGATGTGGTCATATTAACGGTAGAACCACACCCAAAAAGTGCACTAGAAATAAGCAGTGCGCAAATAGACTTCTTCATTGTTACATCTCTTTTTTATTATCAAGCGGCGCGGATTGTATAGAGAGAGTTGGGTTCTGCGTGTAAGCATTTGTCTTCTTAAATGCTGAGTCACAAAAAAACTGGCAATAAAAAAGGCAGCGATATCGCTGCCTTTGAGGTTTGTGTCTGTTGCTTAGATCATAAAGATGAAGATAACAGACAGTGCGCTGATTAAGCCTGCAAAGAAGTAGCAAGCGATTTTACCTGCTACGCCCGCGTGGATTTTCAGATCGTGCATACCGTGATGCAGGCGGTGCATCGCATGCCACATTGGAAGCGCTAATGTGGCTATGATGAATAGGGCACCAATGATGCTTGTAGCAAAATCTGCGACACGTTCATAACTCATCGCTTCTGGGCTAATAATGCCCATTGGCACTAGAATACCAAGCACAAGTACCGTTACTGGTGTAATCATGGCAAACCAAGTACCACCTGCACCAAATAGTCCCCACCATACTGGTTCGTCAGAGCGTTTTGGGTTTTGATTAATCACGATTCACTCCTTATACAATGATGAGAACGACTAGTGAGATAGCGGCTACCGCTGCCCACTGAGTAAGAACGATGGTTTTCTTTTCGACCAGTTTGCCTTTCAGCTTGATCGGCATAACTTGCGGCATCATGCTAAAGAAAGTTTGAGCATGGAATAGACTGCCTGCGAGTGCCACGATGTTAATCGCGATGACGATAGGGTTTGCCATAAACTCCAGCCAACCTTGCCAAGCTTCAGGGCCTTTCACTAATGCACCCAAACCAAAAGTCAGGAAGGTAGTGAATAGAATAAGAGGCAGTACCGTCGCTTCACGCAACATATAGAAGCGATAGAATGGATGGTTTTTCCACCACGTGCGTTTGATTTCACGAACATAAGGTTTTCTGTTACTCATTCTACGCCTCCTGTGGTTTTAGCATTGCAATGACGAAGTCTTTAGAAGACTCCACTTTACCTTGGTTAACCGCTGCTGCAGGGTCAACGTTCTTCGGACAGACTTCAGAGCAGTAGCCCACAAAAGTACAGCCCCAAGCACCGTTTTCGCCGTTGATCATCTTCATACGCTCTGCGGCACCATTGTCACGGCTATCAAGGTTATAGCGATGAGCAAGTGTCAGAGCTGCTGGACCGATGAACTCTGGGTTTAGACCAAACTGAGGGCAGGCCGCGTAGCAGAGGCCGCAGTTAATGCAGCCAGCAAACTGCTTATACTTCGCCATTTGCTCAGGTGTTTGGATGTTGGTACCATCTTCTGGTTTTCGATCATTACCGATGATGTATGGCTTGATAGCTTCAAGGCGCTCGATGAACGGCGTCATATCGACAATCAGGTCTTTCTCGATAGGGAAGTTAGCCAAAGGCTCAATCTTCAGGCCATTTTGATGGTCACGAAGGAAGCTTTTACAAGCTAACTTAGGCACTCCGTTCACCATGATGCCGCACGAACCACAAATTGCCATACGGCAAGACCAGCGGTAAGACAGATCTTTATCTAGGTGATCTTTGATGTAACCAATCGCATCAAGTACAGACATGGTCTCATCAAACGGAACTTCAAATGTTTGGAAGTAAGGTTCTGAGTCCTTTTCTGGGTCATAACGCAGGATCTCAACTTTCTGAATACGATTAGCTGACATTATGCTTGCTCCTCCGCACTGTTATCTTGAGATGCTTTCGCTTCTGCCGCGGCAGCTTTTTCTGCTGCTTCACCGTATAAGCGCGCTTTAGGTTGAGACTTAGTGATCTTCACATCGCTGTAATCGATGCTTGGCGCGTTATCCTCTTGGAAGAACGCCAGAGAGTGCTTAAGGAAGTTCACATCATCACGCTCAGTACAACCATCATCTAAACGTTGGTGTGCGCCACGTGACTCTTTACGCAGGATAGCGGAGTGAACCATAGCTTCTGCAACTTCAAGTCCATAACCCACTTCAATGGCATAAAGAAGGTCAGTGTTGAACACCTTACCTTTGTCTTTGATGCTGATTTTCTTATAACGCTGTTTGAGCTCAGCAATCTTATCAAGCGTGGCTTGCATTAGATCTTCTTGACGGTAAATACCGCAACCCGCTTCCATGGTGTGACCCATTTCAGTGCGGATTTCAGCCCAGTTTTCATCGCCTTCTTGGTTCATTAGTGCAGCAATACGAGCTTCAACAGCTTCAACTTGTTGTGCGATAGCAGCGTCATCCCAGCCTTTAAACGCTTTGGCACGCTCTACAGCTTGTTCACCTGCAACACGGCCAAATACCACGAATTCAGCTAGAGAGTTAGAGCCTAGGCGGTTAGCACCGTGCAGACCAACAGAAGCACATTCGCCCACAGCAAATAGGCCTTGAATACGTGTTTCACATTGACCATTGGTTTCAATACCACCCATGGTGTAGTGAACGGTAGGACGGATTGGAATTGGCTCTTTCGCTGGGTCAACGTTCACATAAGCTTTTGCAAGCTCACAGATAAACGGTAGACGCTCCTGTAGATACTCTTCACCAAGGTGGCGAAGATCGAGATGCACAACATCACCAAGTGGATGCTTGATCGTGTTGCCTTTTTGCTGTTCGTGCCAGAATGCTTGTGAAACTTTGTCACGAGGACCCAGTTCCATATATTTGTTCTTCGGCTGGCCAACTGGCGTCTCAGGACCCATGCCGTAATCTTGTAGGTAGCGGTAACCATTCTTGTTAACGATGATACCACCTTCACCACGACAGCCCTCTGTCATCAGGATACCTGTACCAGGAAGACCGGTTGGGTGATATTGAACAAACTCCATGTCACGTAGTGGTACACCATGACGATAGGCCATCGCCATGCCGTCACCTGTTACGATACCGCCATTGGTATTACAGTGATAAACGCGGCCAGCGCCACCTGTTGCAAGCACAACAGACTTGGCTTTAATGGTAACCAGTTCACCTTCAGACATATGAATAGCAATCAGACCTTGAACCTCGCCTTCAACGACAAGTAGGTCAACCACAAAGTATTCGTCAAATCGTTTGATTTGCTCATACTTCATCGAAGTCTGGAACAGAGTGTGTAGCATATGGAAGCCGGTCTTATCAGCGGCAAACCATGTACGTTCAACCTTCATACCACCGAAACGACGAACGTTAACTTCGCCATTTTCCTTACGGCTCCATGGGCAACCCCATTGTTCCATTTGGATCATTTCACGTGTGGCATTTTCTACGAAATATTCGACAACATCCTGTTCACAAAGCCAGTCACCACCACCAACAGTATCGTTGAAGTGGTTATCTAGGCTATCTTCATCCTTGATTACAGCTGCAGAACCACCTTCCGCGGCCACAGTATGTGAACGCATTGGGTAGACTTTAGAAATCAGAGCAACTTCCATTTCTGGGTTTGCTTCTGCTGCTGCAATGGCAGTACGAAGACCGGCGCCGCCTGCGCCGATGACTGCGATATCTGTGGTAATTGTTTTCACAGTTATCCTCCAGTGTGTGAGAGCGAGTTAGCTCGCGAGTTATAATTAAATGCTTAAGTAAGCTTTTATAGAGTAAGGTTTTATATTAGATAAGCTGTATGGCAAAAAAATTGATTGAGTTAGGTTTTTGCTCCGGAAATGCAAAGAGAAGCATAGTATTTATATGATGTGTGATTAAAATCACGCGTTATTGAGTAGAAATCTCCACAATCGTATAATTATCAATAAACAGAGCTAATGAGTTTAATTATGATTTGCAATGAGTGGCAGCCCACAGCATCTGTGGCTTTGCTGAAAAAAAGAGCGCAAATAATCCATTCAATACGAGACTTTTTCCTATCAAGGAATGTAATGGAAGTGGATACGCCCGCTATGAGTCATGCGACCGTGACAGATATCCATTTACATACGTTCCAAACGGAGTTTGTTGGGCCGGGTTATGCGGATGGTCGTAAGCTGTATTTTATGACTAGTCCTGAGTTTCATATGAAGCGTTTGTTGGCGGCGGGCAGTGGCTCTATTTATCAAATCAATAAAGCATTCCGCAATGAAGAAAGCGGTCGCTACCACAACCCTGAGTTCACCATGCTTGAGTGGTATCGCGAAGGCTTTGACCACCACCAGTTAATGGATGAAATGGATGAACTGTTAAGGATGGTGTTGGCGTGTGATGGCGCTGAGCGAATGACATATCAACAGGCTTTTATGACCCACTTAGGAGTGTGTCCGCTAGTAGCGAGTATGCCAGAACTCCGAACGGCGGCTGGAAGCTTAGGGCTAAGTGATATTGCGGATAAAGAACAAGATCGAGATACGCTATTGCAATTGCTTTTTAGCATGGGAGTCGAAACCAAGATTGGCCAAGTCGTTCCTGCGTTCGTGTATGACTTTCCTGCCTCACAATCTGCTCTGGCTAAGGTCAATCCAAACGATGAGCGTGTTGCGGATAGATTTGAAGTCTATTTTAAGGGCATAGAACTAGCGAATGGTTTTCATGAGCTAGACAACCCAAACGAACAATTAGCTCGCTTTGAAGAGGATAATCGTAAGCGTCAGCAAATGGGACTTCCTCAGCAGCCAATTGATTACCATTTAATAGATGCACTAAAGTCAGGCATTCCTGCATGTGCTGGCGTTGCTTTAGGTATTGACCGCCTCATTATGTTAGCACTTGGTGCAAAACATATTGATGAAGTGGTTGCGTTTCCGTTCCCGCGCGCTTAACTGACCAATATGCTGGTGCCCGCGACAGCTAATAGGGCACCTAACCAAGCATATTTATTGGGGCGCTGCTTGGTGTACAACCAAAGTAGTGGCAGCACCATAATCGGCGTGGTCGAAGAAAGCAAAGCGACCATCCCCACATTTCCGGTTTGCAATGCAAACAGAATGAGCGTCATGCCTACCGCCATCGCTAAGAAACCGTTAAGTGCCGTAATACCAAATATCGACCAAGTAATAGGGTTAATGCTCTTAGCGTGTCGAGCCCCGGTAAATAGAAACAAGCTATGGGCGATAAAAGCGGTGATCATACGTATGGCAGAGGCAGCGACAGGGTCCACTGAAGTTTGCATCACGGGCTTGGCAATAATTCCACCAAGAGCCTGACATAAGGCTGCGGTGATACCAAGTCCTACACCAAACCACACATTACCTTTGATGGTTTCGAGTTCGCTGGCTTTATGGTTACTCTTCCCACGTCGCCCAAAGAAAATAGCCGTAGCAACCCCGGAGAAAACTAAAGCGGAGCCGACCAACTCTAACGATGTCATGGTTTCTGCAAATAAGAAGTAACCTAATACCGCCGAGAACACGGCGTGGCAGGAAAATAGTAGCCCTGCTTGTCTCGGTCCCATACGGTTTAGGCAGGCGAACAGGGCGGTATCGCCTATAAAGATACCAATAAGCCCAGAGAGCATCATCGGTGTAATATGACTGGCTTCTACGCTTGACCAGCCACCAGTAATGGCAGCCATCGTGGAGAGTATGATTGCGGTACAACCCATGCGCCAGCGACTATAGGAAAAGGATCCTAGATGCTTGGCCGGGGTGACGGAAATAATGCTAGATACCGCCCATAAAAAAGCGGCGATCAACGCCAGCCATTCAAATCCCATTGTTATCCCTAACGTGTATTATCCCTGTTAATTCATTAGGTTTTACTATGGCACGGTGAAAACTGCAATGAAATCCTCTTACTTGTAAGCAAGAGGATTTCATTCACCTATGATCAGGTGAGGATGAGCGTTGCTGCATAGACTATGAGCAGGCCGATTACACCAATGATAAGACCGGTTTTTGCCATGTCTTTACTTTCTATAAGCCCGGTTGAGTACGCCAAGGAGTTTGGTGGTGTGGACACTGGCAAAATCATACCGAGGGATGCTGAGAATGCGACCACCACGAGCAACCCTTGTAAACCGCCAATGCTGGCTAAGCTTTCCATTGATGCACCGATTGCCGCCGCGATAGGCATTAACAGGTTTGCGGTTGCGGTATTGGACATAAAGTTAGCCATTAACCAACAGACAATCGACAGCGTAATCACGACAGCAAATGGAGAGAGGGACTCGTAATCAATGGCATGCGCTAATGCTGCAGCCAGTCCGGTTTTATCCAAACCAATCCCAATGGCGATACCACCCGCGACTAACCAAAGTACGTCCCAGTTAATGAGCTTCAGTTCATCTTTACCCATGATGCCTGTTAGCGTAAATACAGCAAGTGGAATGATAGAAACTACATAGGTATTCATGCCATGAAGCTTGGTGGTCATCCATAGTAGTATCGTTGTGGCAAAGGTGACATAGACAACCATAGCCCGCCAGTTTCTCTGGAAAGCGCCTTCCAGTTTGAGCACCATTTTGTCTTCAGAAGATGGAAACAGTTTCTGCAGTAGGAACCAAGCTAATGTGAGCTGAACGATGACAAACGGTAGTCCCATCATCATCCATTGCAAGAAATCAATCGTGTTTTCACCAGTAAGATATTGCAGCGCGATAGCGTTTGGTGGTGTTCCGATCGGAGTGGCAATCCCCCCGGTGTTGGCGGCTATCGGAATACAAAGTACTAAAGCTTTGATACCCAAGTCACCTTTGGGTGCTGAGGCTACGATAGGACCAAGAAGGGCTAACATCATGACTGTTGTTGCGGTATTAGACATGAACATTGAGAACACAGCCGTAATCAACATTAACCCTAGCATAATGAACTTAGGCTGCTGTCCAAAAGGTTTAAGCAGTACGCGAGCTAGGTTGTTATCAAGTTCGTATTTTGAAGCGGCGATCGCAAGCGCGAAGCCGCCCATAAACAGAATAATAATAGGTGATGAGAAAGCACTGAAAATATCGGTGTAAGCCATCAGTTCACCAAGTTCATGACCTGCTGGTGGCGTGCGGAATAAGTGAAGTCCTTTGTCAGAAATCATGATCAACTCAAGCGCAATGATCAAAATTGAGGTGGCAAAGACTGGTACTGGCTCGAGTACCCATAGCAAAGCGGCAAGTAAAAAGATGGCTAATAATCGGTGCTGAATCAGCGTGAGGTCATCAATCGGAATCCAATCAATAGGCATCATCAGGACGCCTAACGGCACTAAAAAGCAGATGAATAGCTTTATGAGTGTCCCAGTATGTATCTTCGGCATAGGGGCGGTCACCATGGTGGATATTTAAACTGCACCTAGGTTAAAAGATATTCTACTTGGGGTCTTAGACTGGTATTAAAGTTTTGAAAAGTCGAGGGAAGATTCGTAAGGTGTTTTGCTTTGCGTCAAAACCTGAATGGCTATTTATCACGGGATTTTAAAGTGAAGTATCGTTATATCATCTAAACAAAAAACGGTGCCTAGGCACCGTTTAAGTTTGTTATTCGTCGTCTTGTAACACACTTTCCGTTTGGTTTTGCTGATGAGCGTATGGGGTGCCCATAACCGTTGGCGCGTTATTCTGCATGCTGTCATCAAAGCGAATGCTGTCTTTAGCAAATAAGTTGATGACCGTTGAGCCCAGTTTGAAGCGACCCATTTCTTCGCCTTTCTTCAGTACGACTGACTTATCACCTTCTGCAGGGTAGTCCCAGGTGTAAACAGTATTACCGCGAGGTGGTGTTACTGTGCCAGCCCAGATAAGCTCAATACTGCCCACGATTGTTGCCCCAACCAGTACTTGAGCCATTGGCCCAAACTCAGTATCGAAAATACACACAACGCGCTCATTTCGGGCGAATAGGTTTGGTACATTTTCGGCTGTCAATGGGTTTACAGAGAACAGATCGCCTGGAACATAAATCATCTGACGCAAGGTGCCATCGCATGGCATGTGCACTCGATGGTAGTCTCTAGGCGATAGATAGAGAGTCGCAAACTCGCCTTCAGCAAATTCAGCCGCTAAATCAGCATTGCCACCAAGTAGCTCCTGCGCGGTATAGTCGTGGTTCTTCGCTTGGATGAGCTTACCATCTGTGATTGGCCCAAATTGGCTCACGCATGCGTCTGCAGGATGGGAAATCACCGTTTCACCTTCAGCAATTGGACGCATTCCTGGTTTCAGCTCACGCACAAAAAACTCATTGAAGGTTTTAAAGTGAGCCGGATCTGCGTGCAAAGCTTCGTCCATATTGACGTTATATTGCTTGATAAACCAACGAATGATCGCTGTTGTTAGACCGCCTGCTTTTGCTGATGCCAGTTTACCTACCAAACGGGTCAAGCCGTGCTGAGGTATCCAGTATTGCAGTCCAACTTTAATCTTATCCATTGTTTACTATTCCAACATTAATTGAGTGTTATTAATTCAGGGCGCGAGATACTAATGTAATTCGCTCTAAATGTCAGCAATTTGTGAATGATACACGGTCAGAGTGTTAATCTCGCCCATGTTCTAGGGTTATCACAAATCGGCTTTTTTGTTTCTTGAATATTGTCGGTTCGCTTTGCCTTCGCTCATGCTATCGATAATTCGATGGTAGTTATCAAAGCGTACTTGGTCGATTTTACCTTCTTCTACCGCTTCACGAAGAATGCAACCAGGATCATCAAGGTGTTTACAGTCCCTAAACTTACAACCACCTAGATAGGGCTTGAACTCAACAAATGCTTCGGTGACTTCATTTGGTTCCAAGTGCCACAAGCCAAACTCACGTACCCCTGGAGAGTCGATAAGATCGCCGCCTGATGGGAAATGGTACAATCTTGCTGCTGTCGTGGTGTGTTGGCCTAAACCAGAGTTAGTGGAAACTTCACCTTCCTCTACATCGAGTTCTGGCATCAGGGCGTTAACCAAGCTTGATTTGCCGACACCAGATTGACCAACAAAAATATTGATCTTGTCTTTTAGGTGGGCCTCGAGCTCTTCGATGCCTTCGCCACTTTCCTTACTGACCAACAGTACTTTGTAACCGATGTTCTTGTAGACATCTAAAAGTTGGTAAAACGTCTCGCGATCTTGCTCTGGAAGTAGGTCTATTTTATTTAGAACCACAAGTGGCGCGATTTCTAATGTTTCAGAGGCAATCAAATAGCGATCAATGATGTTTAAAGATAACTCTGGCACTACAGCAGAGACGATCACCATTTGGTCAACATTTGCTGCTACGGGCTTGAGACCGTCATAGTAGTCAGGTCTAGTTAGCATTGAGGTTCGTGGCTCTACAGCTTCTACAACGCCAGAAATACCATGCATAGATTCAAGGCCAACTCGCCATTTAACGCGATCGCCAGACACCAAAGATTCAATGCCGCGTCTTAGGTTACAGCGGTGAATTTCTTTAGTTTCGAGATCTTCAATGTCGGCATGCTGCCCAAAACGCGTGATAACTAGCCCCTGCTTGACTGCACCAAGCATGGTTTCATCCCACTGGAGCGTTTCTTCCTTTGCCAGTTTTTTCTTTTGGTTGCTGCGTACACGACGCACCTGACCTTTGGTTAGTTTTTTCTTTTTCGCCACGATATTTCAATGATGCAATTTGCATCAAACCATTTGGGTTACTGAATTTAATTTCGGTATAGTACCTCTTTTAGCAGAAAACAAATAGACGAGGGCATTATGTCTTTCAGTGATGACAACTTGATCTGGGTTGATTTGGAGATGACAGGACTGGATCCTGAGCAACACAAAATTATCGAAATCGCCAGTATAGTGACGGACAGCGAGTTAAACATTCTTGCTGAAGGCCCAGTAATCGCCATACACCAATCGGATGAAGAGTTGGCCAAAATGGATGATTGGTGCACTAATACCCATACTGCAAGTGGGCTGGTGGCTCGCGTTAAAGACAGTGAGTATGATGAAGCGGAAGCCATTAAACAAACCATCACGTTTTTAGAGCAATGGGTACCAAAAGGAAAATCACCGATTTGTGGCAATAGTATTGGTCAAGACCGACGTTTTCTCTACAAACATATGCCGGAACTTGAAGAGTATTTCCATTACCGATACGTGGATGTCAGTACGTTAAAAGAATTGACTCGTCGTTGGAAACCGGAAGTCCTTGATGGTTTTTCTAAACAAGGAACCCATCTAGCGTTGGATGACATTCGTGAGTCTATTGCTGAACTCAAATATTATCGTGAGACTATTTTTACTATCTGATCTTCGAATATTTGTTAAAAAGATAAGTTTAGGGCTGTAGCTGGCGGAAAAATAACGTATTTTTGTGTGCTTTTTCATCAAACGAAAAAAAAGTTGGTTTTTTTGCTGATAAGGACTTGCATCACAAAAAAATGCTCTTATAATTCGCAGCCCTGAACGACGAAAGACGTTCAATGCGACACTAGCTCAGTTGGTAGAGCGCAACCTTGCCAAGGTTGAGGTCACGAGTTCGAACCTCGTGTGTCGCTC
>NZ_JAKRBO010000011.1:0-100334 GCF_022432925.1 Vibrio sp. CyArs1
CGATAATGAATTGACTGTGCCAAGTCTTTCGACTTGATTGGTCACTCAGTTCATTGAAAACCTAATTTGAAACCGAAATTTCTAATTTGATTATCATCAACGAGTGCCCACACAGATTGATAGGTCTATATTTTTAAAGAACATTTTCTAACTCTCAAGCCGCTTCGCGTCTCGTCGTTAGGGGTGCGTATCTTACGCTTCCCGTTTTGAGAGTCAAGCGTTTTTTTCAAACTTTCTTTTCTCTCTCAACCGGCTCCGCTTTGTGACTTTCGTCTCACTCCGTGTCGGTGAGGCGGCATTATAGAGATCACTCAAACTATGACAAGTGTTTTTTTGAATTTATTTTTCGCTCGCACAAAAAGCCATCGATACGGTGTTTTTTCGATAAAAATTCAACATTTGAAATACATCACACCAATTAATTGGAAAAATCACACTCAACTACGTAATATTCTTATATCTATTTGTTAACGATAGATGCCATTATTCGTAAATAAAAAAGTAGTACTTTAATATGGACTCCAATAAATCTCTTTTTCTGGTAGTAGCGATTGCTATATTAGGCGGTATTGTATTTTCTCAATTCGCTGACGTACCACCAGCTGTTGCTTTTGTCATCGGTGTAGTAGCCACCTTTTTTGTTGTTAAGTTTTCTACTGCTTCACCAACACCATCTGCAGAAACTACAAAGTCGACCAAAACTCTCTACGTCGGCAATCTTCCTTATAAAGCAAATGAATCTCACGTAAAGGAGCTCTTTGCTGAGCATGGTGAGGTATTTGCCGTTAGGTTAATGAAGGATAAACGCACAGGTAAACGACGTGGGTTTGGTTTTGTTGTGATGGCGAGCTCCGATGCAAAAGCGGCAATCAAAGCTCTAAATGAAAAGGATTATATGCAACGTACTTTGAAAGTGCGTATTGCTAATGATCCGAAGCACCCTGAATCGGCAACAACTGAACAGGAGTAAAACAGAGTTGTCGTAATGTTTTATTTAGTGCTTCTTCTTCAAAAGGAGGAGCACTACTAAACGCCTCCATGGCTCCTTGTCCCAAAGATGCCTCTTTTATCTCCAATAGACTTTCAACTCTTCTTGCAATTGCGGCTCCTGAATCAACTAATTCAACACAGTCTCCCAATACCAATGCTATTTCTTCCTTAATAAGAGGAAAGTGGGTACAGCCTAATACTGCTACATCAATTTTTCCTTTAATCGGAGAAAGTATGAGTTCCAACTCTTGAAGGTCGACCTGCTCATTCCTCAGCTTTTGCTCTGCCATTTCAACTAATCGGCTATCACCTATCAGCTTTACTTCTTTATCAGTAGCAAAGTTACGAATTAAGTCATGAGTATATTGGCGAGTAATCGTTGCTGGTGTAGCAATCAAGCCAACTGCTGTTTTAGAGAGTAGTGAAGCTGGCTTAATGGCAGGGACGACGCCAACCACAGGAATGTCTATTCGTTTTCTTAAATGAGGGAGCACAATAGTACTGGCCGTATTGCAAGCAATAACAACAATATCGACCGCTTTGCGCCGCATCATTTGTTGTATCAATGTACAGGTGCGGTTTACTAGTGTTTCCGGTGCCAATTCACCGTAGGGATAAGCCTCATTGTCGAATAGATAGATATAGTTTTCTTGAGGTAAGCGTTGGACTATTTCTTTAAATACAGAAAGTCCACCCACACCAGAGTCAAATATTAGTATATTTTTTCGATTCATTGATTAACGTATCACGCTCACTACTAACCTGTTCGCCAACATAATACTCATAACCCTATTATCGGTAAACTTATCCGCGAAGTTCTGACTCAACGCTGTATCTTAGATGACTGAATCTCGGCGCTGTCTCAATTTTAATCTGTTGAATGGAAATAGGGTGACTAAAATACCTCGAGTTACAGACTAAGGTATGGAATTCCCCATCTTCTCCACAAGGGTCAACGTTATTAGGTAATTCTTGAATAAGCTCGTCGGTATAAACTTTCCCACAGAATATTTCCGAAAGCACATTTCTATCGACGGTAACCAACACTGTCTCAATCCCTCTGGCAATAATCTCCTGTGCAAGCTTTGCGCTACTTTCACCAACCAAAGGAAAAACCGCTTCTAGCCCCGCTGGTTCGACATAGCTTTTTCTATATTCAACAATTCCATTACAGAACATGTCACCAAATGCTATCCCATCTACTGCTAAGCCAGAAGATTTTACCCCCTCAATAACGAGCGCTTGGTAAACATCGTTAGGTGGGAAAACTTCTGGTAGCTCTATCGTTACCAATGGCATCCCTAACCTATCTGCTTGCAATTGAACGACTTCTAATGGGGTTACTTGAAATGGAACCTCGCCTTTGACATGAGTAGTGTAAAGACCAACGACATTATAATCTGTAGATTCCATTAGTCGTTCGAATGTAAGGGTTGAATCTTTGCCAGATGACCAACTGATGATGATGTTTTTCATTTAGGACTACCTATTAAAAAGCGCCTCTTAATTGGAGGCGCTGTTTGCTATTAGAACTGATACATGGCATTCACGTAGTAATTACGTTCTGGTGTTTTATAGCCACTCACCGTTTCATACTCTTCATCGAATAAGTTGCCAACTTTCGCACCTAGACTTAGGCCGTTATCAAAGTAGTAGGTGCCGGCAATATCAACTAACGAATAAGGGTCTAATACTTGAGTATTGGCTGCATCATTATAGCGTTTCCCTTGATATAGGTAGCTTAGCTCGAATCTCCAAGAGGCAATATTATATGAGGCATTCCACTTCCCGCTATTGCGAGCTCGTCTTACTAAGTCCTTACCTGTGCTTTCATCTTTAGCATCTAGATAGTCGTACGACACCTCATGCTCAATCGCTCCGGTATCAAAACGAGTTACTAGTTCAATACCTTCAATCTTAGCTTTGTTTATATTGACATTCGTTGAACCATTACTGGCAATCATCTTATCCACATTACTGCGATAAGCGCCTAATCTAAATCCTAATAAAGCAAACTCACCCTCTAAAGCAATTTCAGAGGTAGCTGACTCTTCAGGGACCAGATTTGGATTACCTTCATAACAGCCCCATGGACCACACTCTTTAGGCCAATACAGTTCATTAAAAGTAGGTGCCTTAAATGCTGTTCCATGCATGGCTACAACCTTTAATTGCTCTGTGACATTCACACCACCACCTAACTGGTAAGTGGTGTAGTTTCCATAGGCACTATTGTCATCATGTCGAACATTAGCTTCTAGTGATAAGCGTTCTTGATTGTAGAGTGCACCTAAGAAGACGGCTCCATTGTCTCGAGTGTCTTTAGTCATAGCTTTAGTTGTGTTATCAACTTTATCTTTGTACCAATCAATGCCGCCCAAGAAACTCAATTCATCATTGATTTTTACGTTGTTATTCCAATTCACTGCAACGCGATTGGTCGAAATAGTCCCTTCTGGCTCTCCTTGACCATAAGATTTCGCTTTATCTTGATTCGTCGTCAGTGTCAGCGAAGAATCAAAGTTATTACGCATATAGTCACCAGCAACACTAAAACTGTACAAGTCACTATCTGACTTATCTACACCAGTCCAAGGGTTATCAAATTCAGTATTATGTTTTTGGTAATAACCATTGGCCTTTAGTTGCCAGTTTTGATCCAATCGTTTACCCATATCGAGGACTAGATATTGACTGGTATAGCCATCGTCATCCGCATCTATTGGATTAGTGCTGGTCGGCTGGACATTGTAGCCATTACTAGACTGATGAGTGGCTGTCAGATTGAGCCATCCATTCTCCGCATCACCTAACGATAATGTTCCACCAAGGTTGTAACTTCCAAAGCTTCCCGCTCCAGCTTTAACTCTACTTGGAGAGCCATTTTTATTAGTGGTGATAATATTAACCACACCGCTTACGGCATCAGAACCATATACCGCAGCACGGGCACCACGGATAATTTCGATACGTTGCACACCATCAAGAGGAATGGCTGACAGATTCGCAGCACCTGTTGTTGCACTCCCAATTCGAACACCGTTGATTAATACCAAAGTGTTCTTACTAGAGCGACCTCGAATATACAGTTCGGCATTTTGACCAATGCCACCTTGGTTTGCGATCTGTACGCCAGGTAAACGTCGTAATATCTCAGAAACTGATTTAGCTTGAATAGCGTCAATTTGCTCACGATCAACAACTTCAATTGGAGCAAGAACATCTTTCAGTTGCTGTTCAACACGGTTCGCTGTCACGACCATGGTTTCATTTGCGAGTTTGCTTTGTTCACTTGGGTTTGTTGCTTCTGCCAGTGAAAAAGAAGCATAAGAAGAGAGCGATGCAGCCACTGCTATCGCCAAAAATGATTTGTTCATTTGTTATGTTGTCCTAAATCGCGTAAGTCCTACCAAGCTAGCGTTGTTGGTTAACGAAGCTTGGCTGCTGGCAGGTATTCGGACTCAAGAGCGTAAGGATCACAGTGAACCTAAACCTACTGCCTCGACTTCCCGTAACTCGTACAGTGTCATTTGAGGGGTCGTTCTCTTTTACCGCTGCGCGTCAGTTCTGGATTTACACCAGATTCCCTTTTCAGTGAGATTCCTTTGTCATTCTCACACCAGCTAGGCGGAATGGTATTAACAACATGGTAATTTGTCTATAACAGATTGAACTAAGCTATAGATATCCAGCCATATTGAGAGACAATTCTGGGAAAAACTGGACAACGACGGGAGATTGAATAAAATCTGCCCTCCTTTTAAAAACTCATTACCGACGATAGGCAACCACAATGGCAAATCTCGACTTCACACCAGAAGGCTACCAAATTCAGCTCGACGAAAAATCTCAACGATTGATCGATATGATGGCGCCTTATTCTGCTCCTGAACTCGAAGTATTTACTTCTCCAGAGAAGCACTATCGCATGCGTGCAGAATTCCGCGTTTGGCACGAAGGAGAGGACATGTATTACATCATGTTCAATCAAGAAACTCGTGAAAAGTATCGCGTTGACCAATTTCCAGCAGCAAGCCGCCTCATCAACGATTTGATGCCATTGCTTATGGATGCAATGAAAGGTAATGACGTTCTGCGCAAGAAACTATTCCAAGTAGACTTTCTCTCTACACTCAGTGGTGAAATTCTGGTTTCGTTGCTGTATCACCGTCAATTAGATGATGCTTGGAAAGCAGAAGCAAAAGCCCTTAAGCAACGCCTTAATGATGAGGGGTTCAAACTCAACCTCATTGGCCGTGCTCGTAAAATGAAAATCGTCTTAGACCAAGACTATGTGCTAGAAACCTTGCATGTAAATGGTCAGCCATACCATTACCAACAAGTAGAGAATAGCTTCACTCAGCCAAATGGTCCCGTGGCTCAGAAAATGCTGGAATGGGCGGTGGACTGTACCCAAGAAAGCAAAGGTGACTTGTTGGAGCTTTACTGCGGTAATGGCAACTTTTCACTTGCATTGGCGCAAAACTTTGAACGCGTTCTCGCGACAGAGTTAGCCAAGCCTTCAGTTGACTCGGCACAATTCAATATCGCTGAAAACAAGATTGATAATGTACAAATTATTCGAATGTCTGCTGAAGAATTCACTGAAGCGATGGAAGGAAAGCGTGAATTTCGCCGTCTACAGCAACAGAATGTCGATTTGAAAAGCTATAACTGCAACACGATTTTTGTCGACCCACCGCGCGCAGGTATGGATATTGATACATGTAAAATGGTGCAAGGTTACCAACGTATTCTGTATATTTCGTGCAACCCAGAAACACTGAAAGACAATTTAGATGTACTAAGTGAAACTCACACTATTACTCGATTTGCGCTATTCGATCAGTTCCCGTTTACTCATCACATCGAAGCCGGTGTGTTGTTAGAACGTAAAGCGTAATCCGCCACAGCGTAAACAAAAAAACGAGCCCAAGCGGCTCGTTTTTTATTCGCGGACATTAATAATGCCTATTAGGCTTCTTTCATAATGTAGCCAAGTTTCTTACCAATCCAGAACAGTAGAACCAATACAACGATGATCGCGAAGAAGTTAGAGCCGGCATCTGGATACTGGGCCTTAGTGAAAGCCGAATGACCAAATGCGCCAACAAAAAACGCAGCCAAACCTACCATCGGGAAGTCTTCTGGAATTGGGTTCTTTAGGTACTCTTGATATAGCGCTTGAACAGATAGAACAAGAGCTATCAGAGGAAAAATAGAGAATGCAACTTCGCTAACAGTTAGCCAAGACAACATTGCATTACCACACATACCAGCAATCAGCGCTAGCACTAGAGTTTTCTTACCGCTATTACGGCTTTCGGAGGATACTTCATTGGACATTAGTTCAACCCTTCTTTTTGACGGTTTCTTTCACGTTCTTTGCGATACCAGTGTGCGCCTTTGGCAACTATCCTAAGTTGGACAATTAACCTCTCTGCCAGTTCATATCTTTCTTTCTTATTAAGATCGAGGGCTTCAGCACCAGAACTGAATACCAAGATAACCGAAGCTTCAGCTTGAGCGATCGCTTCATCACGGTCCATGCCCGTGCTCACAAGGTATTCGGTTAATTCTGCTGAAAAATGCTGGATCTCACGAGCGACTGCGGCTCGAAAGTCAAATGATGTACCCGAACGCTCTCGCAACAATAAGCGAAAAACGTTAGGACTACTTTCAATGAACTCCATAAAGGTTTCAACCGAAGTACGAATCACACTGCCTTCTTTGACAATACGTTGGCGCGCTTGTCGCATCAATTGTCTCAGCAACAAGCCTCCTTCATCTACCATGGTGAGTCCCAATTCATCCATGTCTTTGAAGTGACGATAAAAGGACGTTGGTGCAATACCAGCCTCTCGTGCCACTTCGCGTAAACTCAAATTTGAAAAGCTGCGATCAGCACTTAACTGGCTAAAAGCAGCATCGATCAATGAACGACGCGTTTTCTCTTTTTGTTGTGCACGGATACCCATTGATTTCATGTTTTACCTAGGTTTACTTGTTGACTACCATTCATACGGTAATTGAGGGAGTGCTGGTAATATAGCGCGAATAGCCTGTTTGTATAAGCCTATGCAATAGGATTTTTAATAAAACACTTTGTAAGTCTCACTTCACTTTGCAACTCAACATATTCTATAAAATTGGCAGCTTACAAAGGCTAAACCACGTAAGGTATGGCAACTTAAGACAAATCTCGTGATCTTTCACACCCTATCACGGCAACTTGGTTTACCAAGGTTAATAATCCGTTAGAATCTCGCTAACAAGAATTTAAGCAATGTTAACGCCGCAATGCCTGCTGTTGTGCCTAAATAGGCAAGCCTAACTGGAGGTCTTTTGCGTGATGCAGTTAGGTACAACGAGGATATACACTATGAGTCGCTCCAAACATTTTGATGCCATCGTGATAGGAAGTGGACCCGGTGGTGAAGGTGCTGCTATGGGACTGACTAAAGCAGGACTGAACGTTGCCATCATAGAAAAAGAAAGCAGCGTTGGTGGTGGATGTACTCACTGGGGCACTATCCCATCAAAGGCACTCAGACATGCGGTCAGCCGTATTATCGAGTTCAACAGCAACCCACTGTTCTGTGGCAATAACACCAGCCTCCACTCTACCTTCTCTAATATTCTTGGTCATGCCAAAACCGTGATAGATAAGCAAACTCGACTGCGCCAAGGGTTCTATGACCGAAATGAGTGTACGTTACTGTTTGGCACGGCTCGCTTCGTCGATTCAAATACTCTGGAAGTCACGAAAACCGACGGCACCGTCGATACCTACACGGCCGATAAATTTGTTATCGCGACAGGCTCTAGACCTTATCGCCCAGACGATGTTGACTTTACCCATCCTCGTATCTACGACAGCGACTCTATATTGTCACTAGAACATGACCCAAGGCACATCATTATTTACGGTGCGGGGGTTATTGGTTGTGAATACGCCTCGATCTTCCGTGGCTTAGATGTCAAAACAGACCTTATCAATACTCGCGAGCGTCTGCTTGCATTTTTAGATAATGAAATGTCTGACTCACTGTCGTACCACTTCTGGAACAGCGGCATGATGATTCGTAATGATGAAACCTACGCCAAAATAGAAGGGACCGAAGACGGCGTCATCATTCATCTGAACTCAGGGAAGAAAATGCGCGCTGACTGCTTACTGTATGCAAATGGCCGAACGGGTAATACTGACGCGTTGAACTTATCTGCAGTGGGCCTGAGTGCTGATTCTCGTGGGCAACTGAAAGTCGATAGTAACTATCAAACCGACGTTGACCACGTGTATGCCGTGGGTGATGTGATTGGTTACCCTAGCTTGGCAAGTGCAGCTTATGACCAAGGCCGTTTCGTCGCCCAAGCCATCACGCAAGGTGAAGCAGACGGTAAACTGATTGAAGACATTCCAACAGGTATCTACACCATTCCAGAAATCAGTTCAGTCGGTAAAACAGAGCAAGAACTTACCGAAGCAAAAGTCCCTTACGAAGTAGGGCGTTCATCGTTTAAACATCTTGCTCGAGCTCAGATTGCTGGCAAAGACGTAGGAAGCTTGAAGATTTTGTTCCATCGCGAAACCAAAGAAATCTTAGGTATCCACTGTTTCGGTGAGCGTGCTGCGGAAATCATCCACATCGGCCAAGCGATAATGGAGCAAAAAGGCGAAGCAAATACCATCGAGTACTTTGTTAACACTACCTTTAACTATCCAACCATGGCTGAAGCCTACCGCGTAGCGGCGCTTAATGGTTTGAATCGCTTATTCTAGTGTTTAACGAAAGTATAAAAAAAGGCGGCTTGATAGCCGCCCTTTTTATGCTTCGAGGAAGGTTTTGCTGCGCCATTGATGCAAAAAGATCATGGCTAACCCAAAGCCTCTTATTCCCATAAAACTCAGCATGGCTAACCAAAGTGCATGGTTACCCATTCCACTTGTTATATAGAAAATGGCAAAGAAGCTACAGGTCGCAACAAACATGCTGTTTCTCATATCTCGACCTTTGGTGGCCCCAATAAAGATGCCATCAAACAAGAAACACCACATCGACACCAAAGGCATAGCAATCAACCAAGGTAAGAACACCATCGCTTGTTGTTGGACATCGGGAATACTGGTAATTAAACCGATCAAATTACTGCCCCACGCCATAAAGACCACCGTCAGACCACTACAAATAATCAAACTCCAGAAGAAGGTAGCAAGCAGCGACTCGATTAGCGCCGTTCGACTCTTTGCACCGATCGCCTTACCGACCATGGCTTCCATCGCATAAGCAAAACCATCCATGCCATAAGAGATGATCATTAAAAAGCTCATCAACACAGCGTTAGCAGCCACAATGTCATCACCAAAAGCCGCACCTTGGAAGGTCATAAAGCTAAACGTCGCTTGTAGGCAAAGAGAGCGTAAGAAAATATCTCGGTTCAGTTTTACAAAACGACCAATATCACTTGCGACACCGGACAGCAATGAGCGTATAGCAGGCAACTGACGATGACTCCAAGTACGCCATACGCACCAAAGTCCGAAAGCACAACCCGAGTAATCGGCGATCACAGATGCTAACGCCGCCCCTTCGACTTTCCAGCCCAAGCAGATGACAAATAGAACATCAAGCACAATATTGACTACATTGGTGATGATTACCATCCACATCGGTGCTTTGGCATTTTGTGTACCCAGTAACCAACCCAGTAGTACAAAGTTGAGTAGTGACGCAGGCGCACTCCAAGCACGGATCGAAAAATACTGGTGACCATAGTATTTCACATCCTCACTAGCACTACTCAATGAGAAGACAAGGTCGGCGATGACGCTGTGCAGCAATAAAAATGCCAACGCAAAGCCCAACGCCATCAGTGTTCCCTGCAAAAATACTAAGGCGAGCTGCCGATTATCCTGAGCACCAAAAGATTGAGCTGTCAGCCCAGTTGTCGACATTCTAAGAAAGCCGAGTAACCAAAAGGTCACACTGATCATCGTGCTACCGAGTGCCACGCCTCCGAGATACCAAGAATGCTCTAAATGACCAATAACTGCGGCATCCACTAACCCCAGAAGCGGCACGGTAATATTCGAAAGCACCATGGGAATGGCTAATAGCAAGACACGGCGATGAAGTTCAATATTAGACAGAGTAGAGAAATATTGTCGAAACACGCAGACCCCAAAAACAACACCACCATAGAAACTATGGTGGTGGTTAAAAAATAGTTGGGACTATAGTAGCGTTAATTGACCTTAGGTTCCTACTCCTACCATTCAATATTGATCACGTTCGGTGTTAATCGATGCTTATAGAGTGGCAGCTTGGCGATAATACGTTGCCACTTAGACCAGCGCTGACAATGTTGGTCGATGGGTGAAAGGAGTGACACTTTATGAATCCACGGCAACCAATTCAGCAATTTCTGAGTTGGGCGGCGCAGACCATGTTGATAACGCTCGCCTCCCATCCTTTTACCCAACCGCGAGGTCGTCAAATCACCGGCCAACACCACACACGCCTGAGCATGTTGAAAATAGCAACCGATCGATTGGATAAAGTGTGCAATGCGGTTTTCTCTTCTTTCAAGTAGTGCTTGCTCACAAACCACTAGTACAGGTCTGTCATTTGGAACCGATAAAGATTGTAGCCAGCTCATATCATCAATAGATCCGCACCTTAATTGATAGCGTTCACTTTTATGGAACAATCGTTGTCGCCAAACAAGGTGTTCATTGGTATCCACTTCAACCCAATGACAACGACCATTATCAAGGCGATAGAATCGGGTATCGAGCCGAGCTCCAACGTTGATAACCCAGCCATCAGGGTTGGTTTCGAGAAAGCGTTTTACTTGAAGATCACAAATTTGTGTCAGAGTAGCATGGAGAAGCTGACTCTGATCTACATTACCGGTGAGGCAATCGGGAGCGAGATGACAACGACGGCAGGCATGAGCTGCTATAGGGTCATAAATAATGCCATCATCTAATAGGCTTTCGCGACTTCGAAACCAAAGAGGTCGAAGCAACTTAGTTGGCACATCAAAATGCTCTGACTCACGACTCGTTTGATTTTTCATTTCCCACCTCCGAAAGAGTGAAAATGATAATCGATATCAATTAACTTCACAAGACAAATGATAACTAATGTCATTTATCTTGTGAGCAGACGTAAAAAAAGCGACAGGAAGACCTGTCGCTTTCTATCGCCATACGGCGAAACTGTTAGCATCTTTTGATGCTTCACAAATATCCGTTTGTTATTTGTGCTTCCACTGCTAATTCTTGTTTGTCATCATCCTGATGCGTTTTCGCGTTCCCTAGCAAAGCCATTTGCGCGAGTTCTTCCTAAACCCTGTCCGTTTAAGTTCTCATCCTGAGAAAAGTTGACCATCCTTATCCGCCTGTACTCCTAGTACAAGCCAATCCGTTGTGTTTCTTTTAACCTTCCTAGTTAGACATCCTTGAAAACCATCTTGGTCTGAAATCCCTGTGTCTACTTCCTGTCGACAAGGAACAATTTACCCGAGCGAGGATTGAAAACAACCTGCAGAGCTCTTTTTTCATGTTGCCTTTACAGAAGAATGAATAAAAAATATTAATTTCAAATACTTAAATGTAGTTATTGGCAATTTAGTGACAGCAAGTATGGCAAATATCTCACAACCTCATCAGCCAAGTAGAACAATGAGAGCAACACGCTTAACGAGCAACTAGTGAGATAAGTCACCAAAAACAACAATGCCCCTTCATTCGAAGGGGCATTGTTCGCTCGGTTTGGCGTAAAGAAACTATTGTTGGGCTGCTAAGTTGTTGCAACGTTGAATTGGATTAGTGAAGACCACCTACATACTTAGATAGGGTGTCGATATCGTCATCATTCAGCTTCTTAGCGATATCACGCATCATAGCGTTCATATCGTTAGCACGGTCACCACTGCGGAATTTCTCTAACTGAGCTTTAACATATTCAGCGTGTTGACCAGAAATTTTAGGGAAACCAGAAAGTTCTGTACCGTTACCACGAGGGCCGTGACAAGCAATACAAGCCGTAATACCACGTTCTGCATCACCAGCCATGTAAAGTACTTTACCTTGGTCAACGACATTCTCAGGGGTACTATTTGGTGCTAGAGGCATTGAAGAGTAATACGCAGCAAGATCCGCCATATCTTGCTCAGATAGCGGCATAGCCATACCACTCATCACAGGATCGTAACGACCTTGTTTACCACTACTCGTCATACCGAGTTTCAGATCTTTTAGTTGTTTTTCAATATATTTGGCGTGTTGACCAGCAATGCTAGGGTACATGGTTAACTGACTGTTACCATCAGCTCCGTGACACGCAACACAGGTTTGGGATTTTGCTTTACCAGCTTCAATATCGCCTTGGGCCCATACTGAGCAGCTGACTACAAGACTCAAGATTAGCGCTAATTTTTTCATGACATTCCATTATAATTATCAAGCTTCCAGTACCACTACACGCCTCGCGAAACCCAACAGAATGGTGCCAAAAGGACAAAGTGAGGTAACACGGGCAATTAATACCGTTCATGGTACAATGTGTGGCCATATGCCGAGCACGGTTATTTTACACAATTTCACAAAAAAGTAATCAATCGACTACACAAAGTCGAGATGGAGTTAACAGTGAGCGTAAAAATTCATTATCAAAACACGCATTTCATAACAAGTGCACCTGATATTCGTCACTTGCCAGAAGATGAAGGAATCGAAATCGCGTTTGCAGGACGCTCCAATGCAGGTAAATCGAGTTCACTAAACCGTCTAACGAACCAAAGAGCTCTGGCTAAAACCAGTAAAACTCCAGGCCGTACTCAACTTATTAACTTATTTAAGGTTGATGAAGGTTGTCATATCGTTGACTTACCAGGATACGGCTTTGCTCAAGTACCCCTAGAAATGAAAAAGAAATGGCAAAAGTCACTGGGAGAGTACTTACAGAAGCGCAAATGTTTAAAAGGTCTTGTGGTCCTAATGGACATCAGACACCCAATGAAAGATCTCGACCAACAGCTTATTCAATGGGCGGTAGAATCTCATATTCCAGTACAAGTGCTACTGACTAAAGCAGACAAACTAAAGAGTGGTGCTCGTAAAGCGCAAGTGCTTAAAATTCGTGAAGCTGCACTGGCCTTTGGTGGCGATGTTCAAGTAGATGCGTTCTCTTCTTTGAAAGGAATTGGTGTCGACCAACTGCGCAGCAAACTTGATACTTGGTTTGCTCCAGCATTTGAAATGTTAGAAGACGATATCAACGACGATATCGAAGAGTAAGCCTTCAGAAACAAAACGCCCCGCCATCCTGGCAGGGCAATGGGAGAGAGAAGATTTAGTTATTGTTTGCAAAAAGAATCTATCAAGTCCGTTGATAATTCAATTGCCTACCACGCAAAATGTGAGCTAGTCTTCTCTACCACTCCAAATCCCTCTCGTAACAAAACCCACCTTAATCTTTACCTTTCAGATAGTTACACCTGAATTATAAACATCTAAATATGGCTTAGTTCTATGTGTAAATTATCAATACTGTGAAGGTCGTTAAATTACAAACTGGATGGTAAATGGGCGTCAAAACAGAAGAAAAATGACAAGGTGTCTAAGAGATGATGCGGTAGGGAAATTTTCTTTGCCACAAGAAAAAACGCCCCAGTCAAATACTGACTGGGGCGGCTGAATCAGCCTAATCCAATAACGTGAAACAAAAGGTCTGAAAGATAGAACATCTTACCTCTGTACCCTACGCGTTCTAATGTACAACAACTGATCAGAAAATGAAACCGTTTTTGTAGTTTTTTTTCATGAAAGTTTTGTTAATAGACATAACTGTTTTAGATATAAAAACTTTTTTAATGACAAAAAAAAGCCAACGACTGTGCGCTGGCTCATGTTAATTTGCTCAAATTGCTCAAAAATTGTCTAGTGAGCCTGATCCCAGTTGTCACCGTGACCAGCTTCCGCAACCAATGGAACATCAAGCTCTGCTGCTGATTCCATCAATTTTTGTATTTTACTTTCAATTTCGCTCAAAGATGACGATTCCACTTCAAATACCAGTTCATCGTGTACTTGCATAAGAAGCTTAACCTTACCCTCGCCTTCCGCTTGCACCCACTCATCAACGAGTAACATCGCTTTCTTGATGATATCTGCAGCAGTACCTTGCATAGGCGCGTTGATCGCCGCTCGCTCCGCTGCTTTACGACGCATACCATTACGCGATTTGATTTCTGGTAGATGTAGGCGACGACCAAAGATGGTTTCCACGTAACCTTTTTCAGCCGCCAACGAGCGCGTGTCTTCCATGTACTGCATCACTCCTGGATAACGCTCAAAATAGGTATCCATATATTGTTGCGCTTCACCACGAGGAATACCTAACTGCTTAGATAAGCCAAATGCACTCATGCCATAGATAAGACCAAAGTTAATCGCTTTTGCACGGCGACGTTGTTCACTGGTCACCTGATCAATATCGACACCAATGATCTCTGCCGCGGTTGCCGCGTGAATATCTTTGCCATTTTTGAACGCATCCAATAACGCTTTGTCACCAGACAGATGAGCCATGATTCGTAGTTCAATTTGAGAATAGTCGACTGCAAGAATCTTCCATCCATGCGGTGCAATAAACGCTTGTCGAATACGGCGTCCTTCTTCATTACGAATTGGAATATTCTGCAAGTTTGGATCAGTCGACGACAAACGGCCAGTCGCCGTTACGGCTTGGTGGTATGACGTATGAACACGGCCAGTCTCTGGATTGATCATCTTAGGAAGCTTGTCAGTATAAGTCGACTTCAGTTTAGCCAACCCACGATATTCCAAAATCAGCTTTGGTAATGGATAGTCTAGCGCTAGCTCTTGTAGCACTTCTTCATTAGTAGAAGGCGCACCGGATGGTGTTTTCTTGATTACAGGTAAGCCCATCTTCTCAAAGAAAATGGTTTGAAGCTGTTTTGGCGAGCTTAAGTTAAACTCTTGTCCGGCAATTTCAAACGCCTTTTGTTCCAGCTCATCCAGTCTTGCTGCAATTTCCTGAGACTGCGCGCCTAACAACATATCGTCAATCAGTACCCCCGTACGTTCAATACGAGACAGAACTGGCACCAGTGGTACTTCAATATCTTGGTAGATACGATTCAGCGCTTCATTCTTCTCAAGCTCTGCATTCAAACGCTGATGGAGTCGGAAGGTCACGTCAGCATCTTCTGCAGCATAAGGTGATGCTTGCTCAAGATCGATCTGGTTAAAAGTGAGCTGCGCTTTACCTTTACCTGCAATTTGTTCGAAAGAGATACAGCTATGTTGCAAGAAACGCAGAGCAAGGCTATCCATATCATGCTTGCCACCAACACTGTTGTAGACATAAGACGCTAGCATAGTGTCAAACTTGATGCCCTTAAGCTCAATATCGTAACGAGCTAGTACGCTGGCATCGTATTTTAGGTTTTGTCCAACCTTAGCAATAGCATCATCTTCTAATAGCGGCTTCAACTGTTCTAAAACCCACTGACGATCAAGCTGCTCAGGCGCACCAATATAGTCATGAGCTACAGGAACATATGCCGCCCCCCCTTCTTCAATCGCAAATGACAGACCAACAAGGTTCGCCACCATATAATCTAGGCTGTCGGTTTCAGTATCAAAAGCGATAACAGGAGCAGATTTCAGTTTCTCTAACCAACTGTTAAAGCTCTCTTCAGTCAGGATGGTTTCATAGGCACTGCGATCAATGGTGACTTGTGACGTGTCCATCTCAGATTGTTCATCACTTTGAGATGCACTGGTGGTTTTTCTTGCTGCGCTCTCCACTGCTTCAACTTCACCAGTACCACCTTCAAGTAGCTCATTTAACCATGACTTAAAGGTAAGCTGACCGTACAATTTTGTCAGTTCATCCACGTTCGGTTGCTGCTTTAAAAGAGACTCTGGCGTGCAGTCTAATTCGACATCAAGCTTAATCGTCGCTAACTCATAAGACAAAACTGCATTATCTTTATGCTCTGTAAGTTTCTTAGCCATGGTTTTAGAACCACGGAAACCAAGCGGTGCGATATCATCTAAGCGTTCATAAAGATCTTTGATCCCACCAATGCCTTGAAGCAATGCCGTCGCGGTTTTATCGCCGACGCCAGGGACACCTGGAATGTTATCCACTTTATCGCCCATTAGAGCGAGATAATCGATGATAAGCTCTGGAGGAATACCAAACTTCTCTACCACACCTTCTCGATCCATCACTACGTTGGTCATGGTATTGATCAGCGTAACATTATCATCCACAAGCTGAGCCATATCTTTATCACCCGTGCTAATAAGCACAGGCATACCTGCTTGCGATGCTTGATGTGCCAGCGTACCGATAACGTCATCCGCTTCCACGCCAGGTACACAGATCAATGGCAGACCCATTGCTTTAATCACATTATGCAGAGGCTCAATCTGACATCTCAAATCATCAGGCATTGGAGGACGGTTTGCCTTGTATTCCGGATACATATCATCACGGAAAGTTTTACCTTTCGCATCAAACACCACCGCAATTCGCTCAGAAGCAAATTGACGCATCATACTTCTCAGCATGTTCACTACACCGTAAACCGCATTGGTTGGTATTTCACCATTGCTCATCGTTTCTGGGTAGGCGTGGAAAGCTCGGTAAAGATAGGAAGATCCATCAATGAGAATCAGTGGGTTGTCTGGTATATGAGCCATGTCTAATTATCCAAGATTGCAGGTTATAAGCTATAAGAATGCCACGTCTCATGGCACTATGCCACGACCTTTCACTGGCTATATACACAGCTTAAGAATAATATTGGCGATTATGGCATCACCTTCTGTGGATAAGTCTGTTTATAGAGTTGTTTTAAATCGAAGTGGATAACTAAAAAAGAACAAAAACTTTATAATAAGCCTTTGTTTTATATGTAAATATATTCAGATCTACATGTATAACTATGATCCTTTCAGGATCAAGCCATGTGGAAAACCTTCTTTTACAGAAAGCAATCGTTGCAGAATTATGTTCTATTTATAACCGCTCAAATAATGCTCAATCACTAGGCAGAAAAAAAGCGACATCAAGGATGTCGCCTAGCAAAAATAGGAGGAGGTTATCTCATTATCTGAGTACATCTAACCGACCAAAAAGCTATAAATACACTGGAAGCAATGTGAGCAATGTCGTGTCAAAAAGAACCAAGCTTGATTGAAATCTGGTCACTAGTGCGACTGAAGTAATCAGAACCTTTTTCCTTAGGACAAGTTAATAGTAATCATTCTCATTTAAATCGTCAACAACTAATTGAGAATTTTTCTCATTAAATTTTTATCACCATCAGCCATCTTCTATTTGTTTATATTTTACAGATACTTAATAAAGTTAATTCTGGTTTCAATCACTAACGGCTTCGGCTCACAGTCATAGATAAAGTATCCATTTTTTATCAGCAGCCTTAACATGGATGGAAACTGATTACGCGATTTAACCGTAATGTGTTGGTAACCTTGTTGCTTCGCCCAGCGTTCTTGGTGCTCCATCAGAACTTGAGCAACACCCTGCTGTCTTGCCACAGGAGAGACTCCGCCGAACCAGCTGTAAAAATTAACCTCATCAATCTGATAGCCAATTTTAAAGCCCAGCAAGACTCCCGCTTTTTCTGCCACTAATATCAGGTGCTTGTGGCCATTCAAGCGTGCTTGCAGGCTTTCGATGGTTTCTTTGTGAGCAAATTCCTCGATAAGTTCAACGATACTCACCACCTCTTCAAGCGTTCCTTCACGAACCAACATATCATTCACTCCTAACTGTTATTGGCAAAACTAAAAAAGCCGGTTTATACAACCGGCTTTTCACACTCAAGAATGTCGCTAATCTAAGCTAACTATTTCAAGAAGGTCTTTGCTTGACCATTTTCTTCAGCTAGCCACTCCGCGACATCTTTAGCAAAGTAAGTAAGAATACCATCTGCGCCAGCACGCTTGAAGCAAAGCAAAGACTCTAAGACTGTCTCACGCTCTTTCAACCAGCCATTTTGAATCGCAGCTTTGTGCATCGCATATTCACCGGACACTTGATAAGCAAAAGTCGGTACTTGTAGCTCACTTCGTACACGACGTACTACATCCAAATAAGGCATACCTGGCTTCACCATCACCATATCTGCGCCTTCATTGATGTCCATTGCTACTTCATGCAAGGCTTCATCACTGTTAGCCGGATCCATTTGGTAGTTTTTCTTATTCCCGCCCTTCAAGTTCGATGCAGAACCAACGGCATCTCGGAATGGACCATAGTAATTTGACGCGTATTTTGCAGAGTAAGCCATGATTTGCGTATGAATATAGCCAGCTTCTTCAAGCGCTTCACGAATTCGACCAATACGTCCATCCATCATGTCAGACGGAGCAACTACGTCCGCCCCAGCCTCTGCATGAGATAGCGCCTGTTTGACTAGTACTTCTGTCGTCTCATCATTTTGCACGTAGCCGTCTTCATCGATGATGCCATCTTGACCATGCGTGGTAAACGGATCGAGCGCCACATCGGTAATCACACCCATTTGGGGTACATTCTGTTTTAGTAGGCGCACTGCACGTTGCACCAAACCTTCTGGGTTGTGTGCTTCAGCTGCACAAAGACTTTTCGCGTCTTGGGTGACGACTGGGAAAAGAGCAATGGCAGGAACACCAAGCTGAGCCAAATATTCCGCTTCTTCCAGCATCAAGTCTATAGATAGACGCTCAATACCCGGCATAGAATCTACCGTCTCTCTGCGGTTTTTCCCCATAAGAATAAACATTGGATAGATCAAATCATCCACCGACACTTTATTCTCCGCCATCAAACGTCGGCTGAAATCATGCTTGCGCATGCGGCGCATACGTCGTGCTGGGAATTGACCTTGAATCGATACAGACACCTTTCTCTCCTTGTCTGGACAAATGCGAAAACCAAGCATATCACTCTTGTTTCATCATGCTAGTAGTAAAATTGGAAAATGCTAAATCAGAAACGATATACTCAACCTATTATTTGATCAGTGAAACTACAATGACGCGACTATGATAGACACACACGCTCACATCTACGCTACAGAATTTGATAACGATCGCGACGAAGTCGTACAACGAGCTCGCGCTGCGGGCATCGAACATATCCTGTTACCCAACATTGATTTAGAGTCTATTGAGCCCATGCTGGCCACCGAAGCCGCCTACCCAGACATGTGTCGCTCAATGATGGGACTTCACCCTTGCTACGTGGATGGCGACGTCGAGCAGACCTTAAAAGCCATTTATTCTTGGTTTGATAAGCACAACTTTATCGCCGTTGGTGAAATAGGCATAGATCTATATTGGGACAAGACCTATAAAGCGGAACAAGAACGCGCTTTTATTACCCAGCTAAACTGGGCGAAAGAGGTCGACTTGCCAGTTGTTGTTCATACCCGAGACTCAATTGAAGAAACCCTAACTCTGCTAAAAGGTGAGCAAGATGGCAACCTTTCTGGCGTATTCCATTGTTTTGGCGGTAACTTGGATGAAGCCAAAGCCATAAATGACCTCGGCTTTCATCTCGGTCTTGGCGGCGTATCAACGTTCAAAAACTCCGGCATGGACAAAGTGATTCCAGAATTAGACTTAGACTGGGTGATTCTTGAGACAGATTGTCCTTACCTAGCGCCCGTCCCACATCGTGGTAAACGAAATGAACCAGCTTACACTGAGTTAGTCTTAAAGCGTATCGCAGACGTTCGAACTATGAGCGAACAGCAGATCTTGGACATCACGACACAAAATGCTAAATCACTATTTAGATTGTAAGTTTTTGTTTATTCATATCAAACTGTGATATTCCTCCAATTTTGATATGGTGTAGTTGCATATCAGGGAGTAGAATACGTGACCGTACTATATGCCAATGATTTGATAATAAAAAAGGCATATTCCCTAATACCAAGAACCTGGGGAGGTCGCTTATGTGTAAACATGGAAATTTACTACAACGACAAAAACGTACGCTATGGCAAAAGCTTAGGGGCATAAAAGAGATCTACGTATGCTCAAGGTGCGGACATATCGTCACGGTGAAATAAAAAATAGCGGCCAAAGTAGCCGCTATTTTTTATTGTTTTTGAATGGTTATGCGTCTTCTGCTTCAGACTCTTCCTCGTCATCTTTGCGAGTATAAAATCTTGCAAAGAACAACCCGACTTCAAACAGCAAACACATAGGTATAGCGAGCAAGGTTTGAGAAATCATATCTGGTGGCGTCAGCATCATACCGACAACAAACGCACCAACAATAATGTATGGTCGCTTCTGCTTGAGGCTGTCTACCGACGTCGCACCTGTCCAGCACAATAAGATAATCGCGACAGGCACTTCAAAGGCAATACCAAACGCCAAGAAGAGTGCAAGTACAAAGTCGAGATAGCTCGAAATGTCCGTCGCAAACTCTACCCCTCCTAAGGAAATGGCAGTAAAGAAGCCAAACACTAGTGGGAATACGACAAAATACGCAAATGCCACACCACAGTAAAACAGCAGCGAGCTTGAGAACATCAATGGCATCACCAGCCGTCTTTCATGCTTATACAAACCAGGGGCAACAAACGCCCATACTTGATAAAGGATGAAAGGAACCGCAATAAAGATGGACGCAATGAGCGTCAATTTCAGTGGCGTAAAAAATGGCGAAGCAACGTCAGTTGCTATCATCGTTGCACCTTCAGGTAGTCGCTCTACTAAAGGCTTAGAAACGAAATCGTATATATCGCCGGAGAAATAAACCAAAGCCAGAAAAACCACTAACACAGCCGTAATCGCGCGTAGTAGTCGATTTCTTAGCTCAAGCAGGTGACTGATCAAAGGCTGTGTCTGTTCGACGCTAGACATGAAAACCTCGAATAAAATAAAAGTGCTAAGAGAAGGTTTATCTCATTGGCACTTTCGGAATGAAAACGATAAGGGCTGAAGCTCAGCCCTTATTAAGATCTTTTTCTGGAGACTCATTCTCAACAGGCTTTGCCACTTCAGCAGCAGGTACTTCTGCACTGGCTTCCGATGTCGACGCTTTTGGTTTGTCACTCGCATAAGGACGAGTCACCTCTTGCGCGGCCTGTTTCAGTTCCTCCACCGAACTTTTCAGTTCAGGAGAGAGGTCTTCCATGCCCATTTTCTCAGCTTTTTTCAGGTTCTCTTGAAGCTCTTGCACCTTGAGTTCGTGTGAAAGCTCATCTTTGACATTATTTGCCATAGCCTTCGCAGAGCTGATAAAACGAGAAACACTTCGGATTGCAGTTGGTAGACGTTCTGGTCCTAGAACGACTAGACCAACTACTGAAATGAGTACCAGTTCCCAAAAACCGATATCAAACACGAATTATGCCTGCTCTTTATCTTTCTTCGCTTCTGTCGATGCGTCTGCTGTTTGCTTTTGCTCGATGTTCTTTGGCTCAAAATCAGCGTCTTTCGTGTCTGATTTCGCCGTTGTGTTGTCATCTTCACTCATAGCTTTCTTAAAGCCTTTCACCGCACCACCAAGATCGCCACCGATACCGCGTAATTTCTTAGTACCAAATAGCAAAACAACGATCACGGCAATAATAAGAAGTTGCCAAATACTAATACCACCCATTCTTTCTACCTCGGGTCTTGATTAACAAATAAAAAATTAATACGAGTTTATCGCTTAACGTCTGTAAGTACGCCAACTTAACAGCCAAAATGTGATACCAACAGCGCCTGACAATGCAGATAACTGCTGATATGGCCCTCCCAGTAATATGGCAGAGCATACGATTAAAGTTGCACCAACGCCAAACAAAAATTTACCTGTACCTTGTTGCCGTTTTGTTTCACGGTATCCTTGATACAGCATGTCCATGCGTTGATTCATAGCCTTACCTTGTTTAAGGCTATCGTACAGCAACTCTGGTAGTTCCGGTAACTTTTCTGCCCAAAACGGAGCGCGTTCTTTAATTCCGTTTATAACAGCTTGCGGCCCTACTTGGTTCGCCATCCATTTTTCTAAAAATGGTTTCGCCGTCTCCCATAAGTCTAGCTGCGGATAGAGCTGTCTGCCTAACCCCTCGACATAGAGCAAGGTCTTTTGCAGCAAGACAAGCTGGGGCTGTACTTCCATATTGAACCGGCGCGCGGTATTAAATAGATTCAGTAACACATGGCCGAAAGAGATTTCACACAAAGGTTTGGCAAAAATTGGCTCACACACCATGCGAATAGCAAACTCAAATTCATCGACGTTAGTATCGGTTGGTACCCAACCGGAGTCGACATGCAGCTCAGCCACTTTACGATAGTCACGGTTAAAGAAAGCAAGGAAGTTTTCCGCCAGATAACGTTTATCTTCGCTATTTAACGTGCCAACAATGCCGCAATCTAAACCAATCCAAAGTGGATTCTCTGGGTGCTCATAGCTAACAAACACATTGCCTGGATGCATATCGGCATGGAAAAAACTGTCACGAAACACCTGAGTAAAGAATACGCTCACACCACGTTCCGCTAACAGCTTCATATTAGTGCCATTCGCTTCAAGTGTCGGAATATCAGACACTTGAATACCGTAGATTCGCTCAGAGACCATTAAGCTTTCGCTACTAAAGTCCGGCATAACCTCAGGAACATAAAGCTCTTCACTGCCTTCGAAATTGCGACGCAATTGAATTGCATTGGCCGCTTCACGTCTTAAATCAAGCTCATCCAATAAGGTCTTTTCGTATTCGCGCACCACTTCAACAGGTTTTAACCTGCGAGCGTCCGGTAGAGCTTTCGACACTATCCTAGCCATGCGATACATCAGCTTAAGATCTGCATCAATAACAGGACGAATATCTGGACGAATCACTTTCAAGACGACTTCTTGCCCAGTGTCTTTCAGCTTAGCAGTATGAACCTGAGCAATTGAGGCCGATGCCAAGGGTTCAATATCAAAATCATCAAACCATTGTTCAATAGGGCCACCGAGAGCCAGTTCCATTTGCGACTTGGCTAAGTGTCCATCAAATGGCGACACTTGGTCTTGAAGTAGCGCAAGTTGATCAGCAATATGCGGAGGGAATAGATCCCGACGCGTTGACATCATTTGACCAAATTTAATCCATACTGGACCCAACTCTTGCAGTGCCAACCTAAGCCTTTCACCAAGCGGCTTGTCTGGATGTTTATTCTTCATCCAGAACAAAGATTTGCGCGCTAGCAACGGGGCTTTGGTGAGCTGATGCGTGGGCATCAACTCATCTAAGCCATACTCAAGCTGAACCTTTATGATTCGATAAAGACGTTTGATTTCACTTGGAGTCATGCGCGCTCCGCCGATGCATCATTAGAATCATCGCTTGATGTCGCTTCAATTAAACGCTCCAAACGCACACTCAGTCTATCTGCTTGGCTACGCACTTCATCAACGTCGTCACAAAATGCTGCTACCGCTAACGGTGGCGGAGCAATTTTCCACTCTTCCGTTAATACTTGACCAAAGTGGTCTTGGTGCTTTGCAGCTTGTGATGCGAAGAAAGAAAAGAGCCCTTTCGCTCCTTGAACCGCAGTATGTGCCACCACATCACCAGTTACACGGGATAACCACTCTTCTAGATCTGGTTTACAATCGGTTAGCAGAGCAGAAAACTTCTGAGCCAGCTGAATGTCGCCTTCCAATTGCAACTTATCCTGTTTGATAAGCTTGGTGATATTCGCCTGCTCTTTTAGTTCAGGAAGTACCGAAAGGTTTAAAGATAAATAACAGTCCGGCTCACCCTCATAATTGGAAAGAACATCCAACTGATGACTAAACACAAAAGTGAGTGACTTATTAAACTCACGCAAATGAACTTGAATAATCTGACCTTTAAGACGTGCAACGCGCTTAACCAACGCATCGTCATCTTTGATTAAGGTATTGAGCGTGGTTTCCACCACCGCGGTGACTAATGGGTCAAAGGGCATAGCTCAGTCCTTAGAATTTGTATCCACGGTGCAGCGCAACAATACCACCCGTTAGGTTGAAGTATTTGGTCTGCTCAAAGCCAGCGTCTTTCATCATGCCTTCCAGAGTCTCTTGATCTGGATGCATTCGAATAGATTCAGCAAGATAACGATAACTTTCTGCATCGTTCGCTACCAATTCACCCATTTTCGGCAACAGATGGAAAGAATACGCATCGTAAACTTTAGATAGAGGCTCAAGGATAGGTTTTGAAAACTCAAGTACCAGTAAGCGACCACCCGGCTTCAGTACGCGATACATAGAACGCAGCGCCTTATCTTTATCGGTCACGTTACGTAGACAGAAACTGATAGTAATACAGTCAAAGTAATTATCTGGGAATGGCAGCTCTTCAGCATTAGCCTGAACGTAATGAACGTTACCGACAATACCAGTATCACGCAATTTGTCGCGACCCACATTCAACATGGAGTTGTTGATGTCAGCGAGAATCACATGACCTTTGTCACCAACGATACGAGAAAACTTAGCCGTCAGGTCACCAGTACCACCACCAAGGTCAAGGATACGTTGACCCGGTCTCGCACCACTGCAATCAATAGTAAAGCGCTTCCATAAGCGGTGAACACCACCAGACATCAAATCGTTCATGATGTCGTATTTTGCTGCTACCGAGTGAAATACCTCAGCAACTTTTGTCACTTTTTCTTCTTTCGCGACTGTTGTGAAACCAAAGTGTGTAGTTTCGTCTTGTTGATTAAGCTGATTTGATTGCACGTTACTATCCGTCATTATTCTTCCTCTTAGGCGGCGCAACATCACCTACGCCGCAGACGGTCAGTTTACTTTATCCATGTCTGGTTGTCTTTCCACCAACGCATCATTTTGTGCAATTTCTGTCAGAGAAGGAGAAATGGAGCGTTTCACTTCCACACCAAGTTGCTTAAAACTCTCCGCTTGACGGATCGCATTGCCCCTTCCGGTGGCCAATTTGTTCATTGCACCTTGATAACTTTGGTTCGCTTTATCGAGTGCGCCGCCCAGCCCTTCCATATCATCAACAAACAAACGCAACTTGTCGTAAAGCTTGCTCGCCTTGTCAGCAATCACCTGTGCATTCTGATTCTGGCGGTCGTTGCGCCAAAGGTTATCAATAGTACGCAGCGCCACCAGCAAGGTGGTTGGACTGACCAAAATGATGTTGCTCTCCATCGCCTCTTTCACCAAACTCGGATCGGCTTGAATCGCCACTTGGAATGCAGGCTCTACCGGGATAAACATCAAGACATAATCGAGCGAACGGATACCTTTTAGTTGATGGTAATCTTTTTGCGACAATCCTCGAATATGATTACGTAGCGCAATCAGATGATCACTCAATGCACGATCGCGTTCGGCATCTGTCTCAGCATTAAAGTAGCGCTCATAAGCCACCAGCACCATTTTCGAGTCGATAACCACTTGCTTCTCTTGGGGAAGATGAACAATCACATCCGGCTGATATCGTTTACCCGCTTCATTTTGCAGGCTGACTTGGGTTTGATACTCGTGACCTTCACGCAGTCCTGATTCAGCCAACACGCGTGCCAGAACCACCTCACCCCAGTTGCCTTGCTGTTTATTATCACCTTTTAGCGCTTGGGTGAGGTTCATCGCCTCTTTGGTCATCTGATCGTTAAGACGTTGTAGGTTCTTTAGTTCATGAACCAAGGTATGGCGTTCTTTGGCTTCCTGACTGAAACTATCATTAACTTGCTTTTTAAACCCTTCCAACTGCTCTTTGAGTGGCGACAGGATGCCCTCTAAACTTTGTCGGTTTTGTGCGTCAACCTTAGCCGTTTTGGCTTCAAACACTTGGTTGGCTAGACGCTCAAACTGCTCTTTTAAGCGCAATTCAGATTGCTGTAGAAGCTCAAGCTTTTCTTGGTCAGAGCGCTGTTGTTGCTGATAAGTCGCTAACTGTTCACGCAGCTCGGCTTCAGACTGAGCCCGCTGCTGCTTCACATATTCAAGGTCAGTCGCATACTGCTGACGTTCTTGCTTCACTGCTTCAAAGTAACGCAGCTTTTCCATTGCAGCCATGACTTTGCCATGCGCTTGCTTAAGCTCAAACGCAGATTTATCTCGTTCGTCATCCAGTTCATCAAGCTCTTGCTTTGCGTCTTGAAGGTCGTGGCGTAAGCGTTCAATTTCTTGCTCTAAAGCGGTCTTTTCTAACTGCGCTTTTTGCTCAAACATCTGCTCCATCTGACGTGACTTAAAGTGCAGAATTGCAGCGGCGGAAAATCCGAGACAAGTTGAAATAGAAGTGATTGAAAGTAGGAGGGTTTGGTTATCAATTATCCATTGCATTGTATACGTGCCATCAGCCTAGGTTCTATAGCTAATGGTAATTTATACTGGATAAATGTCCAGATATTTACAAGGCACGCCGCTTGATACGTGAGTTGATGATATCTTCGATAAGCTTCTGTTCACGCTTTGCTTTTTCGTAGTTTTGTTTTTTACTCCAACGATCCAGCACTTGCTCTAGTCCGTGCACTCTTGCCGCTTTTTGTTGCAGCTGTTTCTGAACCGACTGACACTGTGCTTCCATCACCGCTTGCTCATGCTTTTGATGATTCAGCATTTTTTGCAGCATTTGGTCAACAAGGTTAAGGTTCATCAACCCCATGCTATTGGTTTGATTTGAGCCACTGTGATTTAATGTTTTCAGTTCAGACAATGCCAGTAGCTGCTTAGCCAAATGCTCATTTTGGTGGCGCATAGATTCCAAACGCGCACCAATCTGATCACGTCGTAATTCCTCTACTTGGGTTATTTTACCGACTGCACGAATTTTACTATCCATAGTTTTTGGTTAGCGTTTGGCTTCCTACTTAATTAGGGTTTTGAAATAGCTGCGCCAGCTCCGTTAACGATGTCTGAAAATCCACCGCATCATTGGCCGCTTGCAATAGATAGTTTTTGAGTTGAGGGTGCATCGCCACCGATTGGTCGAGTTCAGGGTCTTGGCCTGGCTGATAACCGCCTAAAGGAAGCAGCTCTTTCACTTGCAAATAGTTGGAATAAAGCTGACGAAATTGATTGGCTAGCGTACTGTGCGCTTCAGGAGTACATCCTGACATACAACGGCTGATCGATGCATTAATATCAATCGCCGGATAGTGTCCTTGCTCGGCCAATGAGCGAGAGAGCACCACATGACCATCTAGAATTGCGCGGGCAGAATCCACTACAGGATCTTGTTGGTCATCCCCTTCTGCTAAAACCGTGTAAATGGCAGTCAAACTGCCATCGGGATGCTCACTGTTACCGGCACGCTCCAACAGCTGAGGCAAGACACTGAAAACCGAAGGTGGATATCCTCTTGATGCCGGAGGTTCACCTAATGCTAACGCAATTTCACGCTGCGCCATGGCATAGCGAGTTAAAGAATCCATCAGCAACAACACATCGTTGCCTTTATCCCGAAAATACTCGGCAACTCGATGACAAAGTAATGTGGCTCGTAAGCGCATTAATGGTGACTCATCCGCAGGAGCCGCAATAATAATGGCTTTCTTACGCGCTTCTGGCGTCAAATTACGTTCGATAAACTCACGCACCTCACGGCCACGCTCACCAATCAAGCCAACAACAATGACATCAGCTTCGGTGTTTTGAGTAATCATCCCCATCAACACACTTTTACCCACACCACTACCTGCCATTAAACCAATGCGCTGACCCTTGCCGACAGTGAGTAAACCGTTGATCGCACGAACACCAACATCCAGTGGCGTATCAACGGGACGACGTTTTAATGGGTTTATTGGTTTCGGCTCTAAAGAGACACGATCGCCTCCTTTTAGCACCGCGCCATCATCCAATGCTTCACCAAGTCCATTCACCACACGCCCTAACCAATGGCTGCCCAAATTAACCGAGCTATCACCATCAAGCGGTATGACTTTGGCACCGGCAAATAATCCCCCCAACTGACGAACGGGCATGAGGTAGGCAATATTATGGTCAAAGCCCACCACTTGCGCTTCAATCATATCGCCTTCATCTGTCTCAACCAAACAACGTTGCTCAAGCTTAAATCGACAACCAACCGCTTGCAGCATTAAACCGTTTACCTTTACTAATCGACCTGTGACTCGCGCAACAGGTACTAGGTTAAGCGACGCAATCGCATCGTTTAGGCGGTCATGAAGTAGAGGGGAGGAAGCACTAGTCATCGTTACTCGCTAAATCAATAGGTGTCACTTCATCCAATAAGTGCTCTTTTACTGCATCCATACACGACTCCAATCGAGAGTCGCAACTGGCGTCAGCTTCAGCATCTTCTGTCACCAAATGACAGCCACCAACGGGCAGTTCTGGTTTGGCAACTAACTTCCAACCGTCAGCTAGCTCAGGGTTAATCTGGGTAATACGCTCAAGGTCTTGTGGGTTTAGGTGTACGGTGACCTTTTCGGTTTTACCCGGCATGGCCTCCAGGGTCTCATCGACTAATGCCAGAATTTGCTGAGGCATCAGCGTCAACTCAGCACGAATGACTTGCTGCGCCACTTTTTGCACCAACTCACAGATGATATGGCGTTGTTGCTGTTCTTTTTCTTCCTGCCAGCGAGACAGTGACACATAGATATCATTAACAGGTTTAACGGCATCAAGGAACGCTTGCTTGCCCGACTGTTCACCCGAGACAAAACCTTTTTGAAAGCCCTCTTTTTGACCTTCCAATAAACCCTGTTGCTTGCCTTGCTCAATTCCTTGGTTTAAGCCTTCTCGATGACCACGCTCTAGCCCTTGTTGAAAGCCTTCTTCAAGGCGTTCCTGCACGTCGATTTGTGTCGGTGCGTCATCCCAACTGAGTTCAGCGGTAAACTCATCCACTGCTGAAGGTTGTGCCAATGGCGGGAAGCGGTGCTGTCTATAACCACTAGGTGGCAAGGTAAATATCGCTTTTTCCTTCATGGCTTACTCCACCGTCTGCTCTTGGTATAGCGACAACTCGATCTCGCCTGCTTCCGATAGCTCTTTGATGATCTGCATAATGTCATTGCGAGCACGCTCAACCGCACTAACAGGCACTGCGCCGCGCAATTGCATATCGTCTTCCAGTGCTTTAACCATACGCTGTGGCATCGAACGTTTGATCGCTTGCTGCAAGGTAATTTCCGCCCCTTTTAACGCCACCGCCCAAAGCTCAATTGGTACTTGCTGAACCAACGTATCCATGGTGTCTTCACGCTGCCTACCTAGCACCATAAAGTCGAACATATTCTCTTCAATTTCACTGACGACGTCTTCATCATGCAGTTTGAGCATTTCCATCAACATTGCTCGGTCACCCGAGAAACGGTTGATGATGTCAGCCACTTGTTTAACGCCAGACATAGGTGCACTTTGACTTACTGATACCTGCTCAATACAGCGTTCTATTAATTCGTTAAGATCCGCTGCCACTTGATGGTCAATATCTTGTAAGCGAGCAATGCGATACAGCAACTCATCGTGATAATCTGCAGGAAGGTAACTCAGTACCGCAGAGGAGGTCTCTGGAGGTAAATAGGCTAAGAATATAGCCTGCATCTGAGGGTGCTCTTTCGCTACAAATCTCGACAAGATCTCCGCATCAACCCATTGCAATCGCTGCATGTTATTGCGAATTTCATCACCATACAGGTTATTAAGTAATCCCTTAGCTAAATCATTCCCCAGAGCTTTACGCAATGTGTTCGACAGGTATTCTTTTGAGGCACCACGAATACCACTGTGCTGTCTAAAGTCTTCGAAGAAGTGTTGAATCACCCCTTTGGCATTATCACTTTTGATGCCACTTAGGCGTGCCATCGCTCGGGTGACACGCTGTGTTTCATCGCGAGAGAAATGACGCAGCACCTGAGCAGCGGCGTCCTCCCCCATACCTAAGAGCACAAGAGCGGTTTTCTCAACATGACTAAGCGTTGCTGGCGTTGACTGTGCTGTTTTCATTCACATTTACCCATTGTTTAAGTACTTCCGCTACGCGCTCAGGCTCTTCATTGGCAATAAGCTGTAGATGTTTAAGTTGAATTTTCAACGGCGACCCTGGAGGGGGCAGCATGTCACTGCTAGCATCAAGACCTGAAGAGGTGGATTCTATGCCTTTCTCAGACAATCGACGATTCAGCATCTCTTCACGTTCGCGCTCTTCACGAGTCTGAATATTCTCTTGGTATTCCTCTTCTTGAGGCTCAGCGAATTCAAGTTCGTTGCCACGCTTGTCCGCTCCCGTTAGGTGCATAATCAATGGACGAAGTACAAAGAAGATCATCGCCATTCCGAGCATACCGCCAATGACATAACGCAGAGGCTGTTGCACTGTCGGGTCTTGCCACCACGGCATAGCCGGTGGCGCTTCGATTTCAATTGGGGTGAAGTTAAAGCTCATTAGACTCAAGCTGTCTCCACGATCGGCGGAGATACCTACAGCATCGGTGATCATCGTTGATATTTGTGCGCGTTCGGCTGGTGTCCATGCTGTACCATTTGGCGCAGCACTTTCATTAAGGAGTACAGAGACACTTAGCTTAGAGATTTGACCTTGCTGATATTGAGTACGGCGCACGCTGCTGCCTACCGCGTACTGACGATTTAGCTCACTGCGTGCATTGGTATTTTGACTATCATTGGTTGGCACTTCACCTGTCACTGGCGGTTGGTTACTCAGAGAGCCCGGAATACCAAGTGCTATTTTATCAATGGTATTGTTCTGAATGCTGTGCTCGTTGCGCACCACCGGATTAGTGTCGAGGATTTCTTGCGTTTCTTCCACTCGACTGAAGTCCATATCCGCCGCAACCTGGACACGATAGTTACTCGGACCTACAATCGGCGTAAGCATATCTGCCGCACGTTGAATGATCTGCTTTTCAACGTTCTTTTGATATTCCAGATATTTCGCATTGACCTTACCTGCTTCTGCCGAGCCAACATCGGCACTCAACAAACGGCCATATTGATCAATAACCGAAACAAACTCTGGTTTCATTCCCGTTACGCTACCCACTACCAAGTTGATGATGGCTTCGACTTGGTCAGGTTTCAGATCTTCGCCCGGCTTAAGCTCAATCATCACCGACGCCGACGGCTCTTCACCTTGTTGGCGAACAAACAATGTCTGTCTTGGAATGGCTAAGTGAACACGGGCATTAGAGATAGCATTAAGAGAAATGATGGTGCGTACTAGTTCACCTTCGAGTCCATGACGGTAACGGGCATTTTCCATGAACTGGCTCGTTCCCAAAGAACTGTCTTCTTTAAGTGAGTCCAATCCGGTTGGCAGCTGAGCTTTAACGCCCTTCGCCGCCAATAACATACGGATTTTCGCCACTTGACCTTCTGCGACTAACACTTGACCGTTCTGCTCTTGCAGTCGATAGGCAATACCTTCGGACTCTAATACCGAGACAATCTCACCAATATCAAAACGTTCTTGTTGGCTGTATAGCGGACGATAACTTTGCGAAGAACTCCACAGCGCCACCACAATAATGGCTGCAACAATAGCAGCCAGTACTGCTGACAATACCAAGTTACGCTGCGAGCTTGACCACAGCTGCTTCACCTTGGCGTTGATATCGTTCATATTCGATGAGTTTGCTGTTTTGGGGGCAACATCGATTGGTCCCGCTGCCGCCACAGTTTGAGGTGCTAATTCTGACATGTTCTACACCGGCATCTTCATAATATCTTCAAAGGAAGCAACTACCTTGTTGCGAACTTGCATTAGAGCAGAAAACGACAAGCTCGCTTTCTGGCTAGCAATCATGGCTCCAACAAGATCATCACTCTCCCCAGTCTCTACTGCTGTGATTTTCTGTGATGCCGTAGATTGATGCTGGTTCACCATATCAAGCACATTTTTCATTGCACCAGAAAATGCCATCGGTTCATTAACCTTGTTCACATCGATTGGGTTATTGGACACCACAAAATCAGGCTGCACGTGCTGCTGCATTACCTGCATTTTTGTCAGCATTAATTGCTCTGCGGATAACGCGTTATTTATAGGTTGCATCGCCATCAAATTTCTCCTTTACGCAGCCGAGCCAATGGCTGACTGTAGATCGATTCCTTGCTCTCGCATCGCAGCTAATTTGTAGCGCAGTGCTCGCGTAGAAACCCCTAGAGCGTCCGCCGTTTTAGTTCGGTTTCCGCCAAATTGACGTAGTTTTTCTAAGATAAATTGGAATTCCGCCTGCTTTTTGACTTCCACGTGTCCCATTAGGTTTTCATTGGACACCACAGGATTAAAAGCAGGTATCTCAATCGGCAACATCAAGTCGTGAGCCGTAATATAGTCGCCGTGGCGCATGACGAGCGCACGTTGAATCACGTTCTCTAATTCACGAATATTGCCGGGCCAGTGGTATTGACTAAGCGCTTGCTGCGCATCCTCAGATAAGTAGCAATTGGCTTGCTCTTTGTATTTATTAATAAAGAATTGGCTAATAGGTAGGATGTCATCTTTGCGATCACGAAGTGGCGGCCAATGCAGCGGCAATACGTCTAAGCGGTAATACAAGTCTTCTCTGAACGTCCCTTTTTGAACCTCTTCGCGAAGATCTTTATTAGTGGCCGCAATCACTCGAATATCTAAAGCAATCGACTTATGGCTACCCACACGCTCTACTTCTCTTTCCTGAAGCACTCGCAATAACTTAGCTTGAACGGCTGGTGACATTTCGCCAATTTCGTCTAACAAAATTGTGCCACCGTTAGCTTCTTCAAACTTACCGGTTTGTGAACCCGTCGCGCCGGTAAATGCTCCTTTCACATGACCAAACAGTACCGCTTCTAACATGGACTCAGGAATAGCGGCACAGTTAACGGCTACAAAAGGCTGCTGTGCGCGAGGCGATTGATCATGGACGTAACGAGCGAGTACTTCTTTGCCGGTACCCGATTCCCCAGTAATCAACACACTAGCACTGGTGCACGCCGCACGGTGCGCCAATTGCAAGACTTGTTTGCTTCGCCAAGACTCCGCCACAATATTGGCCATTGGTTTATCTAATGCCTCAACGCGACGAATCAAGTTAACCAGTTGCGCTGCTTCAAATGGACGCAGCAAGTAATCTGTCGCCCCCGCCTTCATCGCTTCTGCGGCTAATATACCTTGGTTTTGTTCGACGATGGCAATGGCTACACCAGGGTTAGCTTTTCGCTGATGACAGGCAATCCACTCACGAATACTCATATCGGGCAGATTGGAGCTGACTAAACTGATGGAGCTTGAAGCGGTTAACAACGCCGAACGACCAGTTCGAACATGATTTACGCTAAAGCCCTGCTCCGTTAATAGGTCGATAATAGGTTGAGCGTTTTGCTCACAAGGCTCAACGTAGAGAATATCCTTTTTCATTTACTGAACCTCCGTCTTCAGATCCGTTGAAGACGCTGTGTTGGTGGAAGGGTGACGAACCACTCGAACCGTAACTCGGCGGTTCTTAGCTTGACCAAACTCAGTCTCATTGCTGCTCACGGGGTAACGGGCGCCATGGGCTCGTACTTCGATCAGTTTGGCTGGCGTCCCTAACTCAGTGAGTACACTGGCGACGTCATCGGCGCGTACTCGTGACACCTGTAGGTTGCTCAATGACGAACCGACATTATCTGTGTGTCCATCCACCAGCACTTTTGATATGTGGCCATCTGCTTTGATATAGCTGGCTAATGATTGCAGTGTTTGACGCTGTTCACTGGTGACCACTCGTTGGCCAAAATCAAACTTCAACACCACATCTCTCGCTTGGCTGTAGTTCATTTCAGGTAATTTGGAGCGACACTGATTGAAGCTAAAGTACGCCGATTCAATTCGAGTGGAAGGTAAAACAAAGGCATCACCTACTTGATTGGCAGCTTGCATAGAACTCACTCTGATCCAAGCCCCACGAGTGGTGGCTGCTAATAAAGCATCAATATCCACATCAAAGATGGCGTAGCCACGCGTTGTTTTCGCAGCATCATCAATCATGGTGTGTTGCACTGGGGTATGCCATGGTGCTGATAACTGAAATAGCTGTGCTTGTTTGATGTTATTGTTAGGTAAATGAAGAACTGCCGACAGTTGGTTATTAGGTTCCGCGTGGAAATAAAACTTCCCCCTATTATTTGGCAAGGTCTGAACAAGCTGGCACTCAAATTCTCCCTCTACAAATTGCCAATTAACCAAATCCATCGGAATATTTACTTCCGCTGCGTGTGAGATCTTAATCCCAAAAAACATCCCCATTAATAACACCAATGGGTACATCTTATTAACAGCGAAAGTGTGAATTTGTATTTTACATTCTCTTGACCGAGAAAAATCTCGACATAATGAGAAATAATATTTTTTAACTAAGCCATAGATCATATTGCTGTCCATCTATATCTCTTTCACATAATACATAGAAGCCTACTTTCATATGAGAGAGACGTTTTATAAAATTCCTTGATAGGCGTTATAAAACATAAATTTAGATAAAATACTCACTCTGATTGTTGCTATATAAGGGCTGTGCGCATTATTTAGTCGCTATTTTGCCCATGAAATATAATTATTATTTAATTAAGCTACCTGTATTTATTTTATATTTAAAGATGCTTTATATAGCGAAAACAAACATATGAACCAAGTTCACAAATTTACATTAGAGGGCTAAAAATAAATAAAAAAACCAGAGTAGACTGACGAAAAATGACGTTTTGTTATTAAATAGCAACACATAATTACAAATGAAACCCCACTCAGATTACGTTTGGTAAAGATATGGATATGCAAAAAACAGAGATGCCTGAACAGGTGCAAACTCTTAATGTGGAATTATTAGGTAAACCCATTCATATCATTCGCAATAAGCTCGAAGAGCTATTGATTAACTCATGCCAACAGCTAAGCCTTGAACTACAAGCTTGGTTAAAAACACAACAAGTGTTAGTCGAATTGGACCATGTTTCGCTTACGGAACTACCGCAAACCAACGTAGATGTCACCAGTGTTTCAGTGCTCAAACATAGCGACGACGGCATGCTCTATGTGTCGATGGAGTCCACCATGCTAATGCGCTTATCTGACCAATTTTATAGCACTAGCATGGAACGCAGCGGTGGGGAGCTCACCAATAGCGACTTGCGACTATTACAGCGCATTGCCAAGTGCACCTCGCAATGGATAGCGCCAGAAACCGCATGGAAACAACATGAATTTGAGGTTATTCCGGGTATTGGCATTACTGCCACGCTATCCATTCATGTGCGTAACCAACAAGCTCTATTAGCCATCACACTAGACAGTGCCCTGATTCAGACGCTAATCGACGAACTGGAATTAACACCCAATCCACATATGGCAAGTGACTTCAATCATGCCTTGCATAAAACCCCAGTCCGATTGAATGTTCAATTGAGTAAGACCGTGTTGCCTTTAACACAAGTACTCAAACTCAAAGCCGACGACATTCTCCCTATTGAACTGCTCAATAACGCTCCAGTGAACATTGGTAAAGAGACCCTATTCACAGGGCGCGTGGCAGAACAAGAAGGACAACTCGTTTTAATTTTAAATGATGATAAGGAAACCAACCGATGAGCGATTCGCCAGAACAAAGTGTCTTCGACGGTGACGAACTGCGCTTCGATGACTTTCAACTTGAGGACTTTGATACCGACGCCCCTACGGCCGCTCCAGTTCAATCTGAGCGAGATCTTAGCTTCTTCAAAAATATTCCCGTCACCGTGACGCTTGAAGTCGCCAGCAAAGAGGTTGCACTAGGCGATCTGATGTCTGCCGGTGAAGGCAGTATTATCGAACTTGATAAGCTAAATGGCGAACCGTTGGATGTGAAGGTTAATGGTTCTCTAATGGGGCATGCCGAAGTCGTCGTCGTCAACGAAAAGTACGGCCTGAGACTGATTGATGTCGTTGATTCTGCGCTCACTTCTATGGGTAAGTAGCTCGTGAAACTGCGTTTAGCTGGTATCGCTTATCCTTCGAACCTACGCCTGCTCCTCATAGGCTTGGTCATCGTCATGCTCGGTTTGTTTGCTCATCCCGCTTTAGCGGATAACGGGCTGACTTTTCTAACCGTTAACGATGGTCAATCAGAACAAGAATACAGCGTAAAGCTGCAAATCTTGCTCTTGATGACAGCTTTGAGCTTTTTACCTGCGTTCATTTTGATGGCCACCAGCTTCACTCGCATCATTGTCGTGTTAGCGATTTTGCGTCAGGCTTTGGGCTTACAACAAAGTCCCCCCAACCGAGTATTAATCGGTATTGCACTCAGTCTGAGCATCCTCATCATGCGGCCCGTTTGGAGCGATGTGTATGAGCACGCTTTCGTTCCTTATGACCAAGGCGAAATCACTTTGATGCAAGCTTTTGCTACCGCAGAAAAGCCGGTACGCAATTTTATGCTCGCCCAAACTCAACGTAATTCACTCGAACAAATGCTGCGCATTGCCAACGAACCGGTGGATTCAAAGGTGGAGGATATTTCCTTTGCTATTGTTCTTCCAGCCTTTGTGATCAGTGAGCTAAAAACCGCGTTTCAGATCGGCTTCATGTTGTTTATTCCTTTTTTAATCATAGATTTGGTAGTCGCAAGTGTCTTGATGGCAATGGGTATGATGATGCTTTCGCCATTGATTGTCTCATTACCATTTAAATTGGTGGTATTCGTTTTGGTTGATGGTTGGGCGATGACAGTCGGAACCCTATCCGCCAGCTTTGGCAGTGGATGAGAGCGTGAATCATGACTCCAGAACTGACCGTTACTCTGTTTTCAAACGCCGTCTGGCTCATCATCAGCATCGTGATGGTACTGGTAGTGCCAGGACTGCTTGTGGGTTTGGTTATCGCGGTTTTTCAAGCTGCAACTCAAATCCAAGAACAAACACTCAGCTTTTTACCCAAATTATTGGCCACCCTGTTGATGGTCATTTTTGCCGGGCATTGGATGCTACGCAAAATCATGGAGCTGTTCGACTTCTTGTTCCATAACATTCCAGGGATGATTGGTTAATGCAAATTACGTTCGCCGAAATATCTCAATGGTTAGGTCAGTTATGGTGGCCCTTTTTCAGGATTGGGGCTGCCTTTCTGGCCATGCCATTTTTCGGTGATGCGTTAATTCCAGTATGGGTCAGAGCCCTACTTGCCTTATCGATTGTGGTGATCACGGCACCGCTTATGCCTGCAATGCCTGCCGTTGATTTGCTGTCGATGACCTCTCTGTTTTTGGCCTTTGAACAGGCTATGTGGGGACTTTTTTTCGGACTCATACTGCACCTTTTTTTCACCATTTTCACCATGCTAGGGCAAATCGTCTCGCTACAAATGGGGCTTGGTATGGCGATCATGAACGACCCAGTCAATGGACTCTCCGTTGCCATTTTGGGACGAATTTTCTTGCTGCTGTGTACGCTATTATTCCTTGCACTCGAAGGGCATCTTCTGGTCATTGATATTTTGGTGCAGAGCTTTGTGGTATGGCCGGTCGGCTCTGGCATCACTATCGCCTCTTTAGACAATATCGTTTCTTTGTTTGGTTGGATGTTTGCTTCAGCCTTAGCCTTGGCGTTGCCAGCCATCGTCTCCATGCTATTGGCGAACATCAGTTTTGGTGTCATGAACCGAGCGGCACCCAGCCTAAACGTTTACGCCCTTGGCTTCCCAATGACCATGTTGCTTGGTTTGTTTAGTATCTTGCTGACCGTTAGTGGCATTCCTAGCCGCTATACCGCGCTGGTACACGAAACATTGAGTCAACTTAACCTGTTTATGGTGGGGGGGGCATGAGCGAGCAGTCCAGCCAAGATAAAACCGAAAAGGCCTCGCCCCAGAAGATCAAAAAGGCGAGGCAGGAAGGTCAAATTCCTCGCGCCAAAGAGTTCACTACTGCGGTGCTATTTCTGATTGTTGCCATCTATTTTTATAGCCAAATCGGTCGTATTTGGGAGCACATTTCTGGTGTATTTCGTTTCAATATGGCACTAACACGTCAGGACCTAGAAAACCCTAAACAAATGATTGAGCAACTGGGTCAAAGCCTTGGCATCATCATCGAATTACTACTACCCATGTTTATGGTTATCGTCATTGCCGCTATCGGCAGTAGCATGATACTTGGCGGTTGGATGTTTCGCCCAGCGAATATCCAACCCAAGTTGAGTAAGCTCAACCCCATTTCCGGTGTTGGACGTATGTTTTCAACACGTTCATTGGTTGAATTGCTGAAGTCCTCGCTCAAGGTCACGGTGATTTTTGCCTTGCTGTATACCTATTTGGATAGCAACTTTTCTCAGCTACTTGGCATGCAAAAGCTCACCCTATCGCAGGGCATCACTATGGTGATGACGATTTTATTTGAAGGTTTGTTACTGATGGGTGTGGCTCTGCTTATCTTTGGCGTGATTGATATTCCTTACCAACGTTGGGAGCACCTCAAGCAGCTCAAAATGACCAAGCAAGAGCTGAAAGAAGAGTACAAAAATAACGAAGGGCGTCCGGAAGTAAAACAGCGTATTCGTCAGATTCAACAGCAGTTTGCACGCCGAAAAATCGACAAAGCCGTCCCCAAGGCTGATGTAGTGATCACCAACCCAACGCACTACGCCGTGGCTCTAAAATACGACACCTCTTTATCAGATGCGCCATTTGTGGTGGCAAAAGGTATCGATGAAACAGCGATGCACATTCAACGTATTGCCCGCGAAAATCAGGTGGAAATATTACACTCGCCGCCATTAACGCGCTCTATCTACTACACCACCGCCATAGAGCAAGCGATCCCAAGCCAGCTCTACATCGCCGTGGCACATATTTTAACTTACGTGATGCAATTAAAGGCGTTTCGCCAAGGCTCGGGAGACAAACCGCTACCACTTCCCGTGTTCTCAATACCTAAACAATTGCAACACTAACGGATAACTAGAACAAGTAACAAAGGAACTCTCATGTTGAATCGTCTTAAACAATTTAGACGCTCAGGAAAAGGCTATATTGGCATCCCTATTGTGTTGCTGATGATTTTGGCGATGGTAATTTTACCATTGCCGCCTTTGCTACTCGATGCGTTGTTCACGTTCAATATTGTTCTGGCTATTTTGGTGTTACTGGTCAGTACCACCGCCAAAAGACCGCTCGACTTTTCCATCTTCCCAACTATTTTGCTTATCGCAACCCTAATGCGACTCACCTTGAACGTGGCCTCGACTCGTATTGTTCTACTCGAAGGTCATAATGGTGGAGACGCGGCTGGTAAAGTTATCCAAGCCTTCGGTGAAGTCGTGATTGGTGGTAACTACGTCGTAGGTATGGTGGTCTTCATCATCTTGATGATCATTAACTTTGTGGTGATCACCAAAGGTGGTGAACGTATTTCTGAAGTTTCGGCTCGATTTACCCTTGATGCGCTACCAGGCAAACAGATGGCGATCGATGCAGACTTAAATGCGGGACTGATTGACCAAGAAGCGGCAAGACAAAGACGTAAAGAAGTCGCCAACGAAGCTGATTTCCATGGCTCAATGGATGGTGCCTCTAAGTTTGTGCGTGGCGATGCTATCGCAGGCTTAATGATTCTGTTTATCAACATTATCGGCGGTATCAGTATCGGTGTGTTTGAACACGGCTTACCCGCTTCTGAAGCATTCAAGACTTATGCACTACTGACCATCGGTGATGGCTTGGTGGCACAGATTCCATCACTGTTACTGGCAACAGCAGCGGCCATCATTGTTACTCGCATCAATGACAGCGATAACGATATGACCGATACCATGCATAAGCAGTTATTGGCGACGCCAGCAACGTTATACACGGTTGCCGCCATTATGCTGATTATTGGCCTAGTGCCAGGTATGCCACATCTCGCCTTCTTCACGTTTTCTGGTGTATTAGCGTTTGCAGGCTGGCGTCAATCCAAAGCTCCTGTTAGCAATCCGCAGCTTGATGAAGTTGAAGCGATTTCTGCTGCCATGCAAGCAGACAATGAGCAACCGCTATCTTGGGATGATATCCCACATGTACACAGCTTATCGCTAGCCTTGGGTTATCGATTGGTTCACCTAGTGAATAAAGAGCAAGGTGCGCCGCTGACACAGCGTATTCGAGGGGTACGTAAAAATCTTTCCGAACAAGTGGGCTTCTTAGTTCCAGAGGTGAGTATTCGAGACAACCTGAGTCTTAAACCTAACCAGTACACCTTATCGCTTAACGGTGAAATCATCGAAGAAGGCTTTATCGAACCCGATCGTCTGATGGCTATCGCTGTTGGTGAAACTTATGGCGAAGTGGATGGTATCTTAGGCAGTGACCCTGCTTATCATTTGCCGGCGGTTTGGATCGAACATAAAGACAAAGCCAAAGCACTTAATATGGGCTATCAAGTCGTCGATGATGGCACCGTTATCGCCACACACATTAGTAAGGTGATGAAGTCGCATCTCGCGGAGTTATTTACTCATGATGACGTGGATGCAATGAATCTGCGCTTAACCCAGCAAGCGCCTAAACTTTCCGAAGCGCTCGGTGCAGCTTTAAACCCAGCACAACAGTTAAAGGTGTACAGGCAACTACTGCTCGATCAGGTCCCTCTTAAGGACATTCGCACCATTGCTAATACCATGCTGGAATCAGCAGAAAATACTAAGGATCCTATTCTTATTGCTGCCGACGTGCGTTGTGCACTGCGCCGCACCTTAGTTAATCTTGTGGCTGGACAACGTAAAGAGCTAAGCGTGTACGCACTTTCTGATGAGCTCGAACAGATGTTGATGACGTCACTACAACAAGCTCAAGCCAATGGCAGCGTCATGCTAGATAGCTTCCCAATTGAGCCAAATATCCTAAGTCAATTCCAGCAAAACTTACCGCTGATAAAACAGCAGCTTAAACAACAAGGGCTGGCGCCTATCTTATTGGTCATGCCCCAGCTAAGACCTTTGATCGCTCGATATGCCCGCACCTTCTCGCAAGGATTGGCGGTACTGTCTTATAACGAAATCCCAGAAAACAAACAGATAAACGTGGTAGGAAACCTTGGATAACCTAACTTCAAACCAAGCGCTGTATCGCTACCTACATCAGCTAGTGGAGCAGCATGTCGTTACGGAAGACGACCAGATTATTTTTGACGCTTTTGAACAAAATGATATTCGCCATGCCTGTCAGGCCATTCGCGACACCAAAAACGGGGAAGTCGAGTTTCAGCATTTGACGCTGCGATTCGGCAGCCAAAGTGAGCAAAGCGTCTACCAGTTTGACCTTTCTGAAACGATGCGCTTTTGTCTCGATTTGTACAGTTTGTATCTCGCCTTGCGCCAAACCAAGTTCCAAATAGAGACCTTTCACCCAGATCTCACCAGTAATGTCGTCGTGCCTATTAGTAGTGATGCCCTGCTGTGGGAATCGGGTGAGCACTTTCTCAAACAAGTGATTCGATACCACGCAGGCGCGTTCTACCATATTACCCCTTCACTGCAACTGGGTGAGACCACCCCTTTGCATGAGCGGGTTAATGCATTAACCGAAACCCTCAAAGAGCAAGCTTTCGCATTATGGTTCGACGTTGACCCGAGCCAAGGTATGTTCGAACAGTTACTACCCTTCGAGCCCGATGCGCTCAAAGTAGCAGCAACGTTAGAAAACAAACAAGACCGAACACGGTTATTACCTTTGGTGAAATTCTGTCGTAATCATAAGTTAGCTTGGGTAGCAGGACGAATCAGTAATCAAGATGAACTCACCCAATTTAAGCGCCTTGGTGCCAGTCATTACTTTGGCTACTTCAGTGATATTCCGACCTCAATGTCATTTAAGTCATTCGGTGATGCCGGTAATGATGAGTACTAACCAAGCGCTTATTTAAACCACATCGGCGCCTCTCCTTTCACTCTTTCTAGCAGAAAAGAGAGGCCAACTTCCCTAACAAAATCGCTGTTTTTCGGAATAAACCTCACACTTTCACACCCAAAATCAATAATTTCCAAGTTTTTTTCATTTTCCAATTAATCCTAGAAATTAACCGACCGCCTCTTGTTAGTGAGCGGGGCGAATGTCCCACATTGATATAGATTCAAGGAGAATGACAATGGCTTTATCGATGCACACTAACTACGCTTCGCTAGTTACACAAAACACTCTGAACAACACAAACGGTCTGCTAAACACAGCAATGGAGCGTTTGAGCACAGGTTACCGCATTAACTCTGCAGCAGATGATGCGGCAGGTCTTCAAATCTCTACTCGTTTAGAATCTCAAACTCGCGGTATGAACGTTGCAATGCGTAATGCACAAGACGGTATCTCAATGATGCAAACTGCTGAGGGTGCGATGGACGAGATGACAAACATCGTTTACCGCATGAACGACCTAGCAACTCAAGCATCAAACGGTTCTGCTTCTACAGCTGACAAAACTGCACTGAACAAAGAGTTCCAACAGCTTAACGAAGAGCTAGTGAACATCATGGATTCAACTAACTTCGGTGGCCAGAAGCTGTTTAACACGACTGGTTTCGCTGCGGGTGCAGTTAACTTACAAATCGGTACTAATGCTGGTGAGCAACTAGCAGTTGACGTATCTACAGACATCACAGCGTTAAACACAGCAATCGGTGCGGCTAAAGGCTTTGCTCTGGGTGATATCTCGACAGAGGCTGGTGCTCAGACTGCACTTACTACTCTAACAGGTGCAACAGGTGACGCAGGTCTTCTTGCTGATATCGGTACTACACGTTCAAGCTTTGGTGCGAACATCAACCGTCTAGAGCACACTATCGTTAACCTTGGCAACATGGTTGAGAACACATCGGCTGCGAAAGGTCGTATCACTGACGCTGACTTCGCTGTTGAGTCTTCAAACATGACGAAGAACCAAATGCTAATGCAAGCGGGTACAACAGTTCTATCGCAAACTAACCAGCTACCTGGTATGGCGATGTCACTACTTCGCTAATAAAGCAAGCATCCTTAATAATTGGTGCGGTGATCGCTACCAGCCAACCGCATCGGTTATTTTTGGATATGATGAATTTTCCTTCGTTAACTATTCATCCGTCCTTTTAGCCTCCTTCGGGAGGTTTTTTCATTACTAGGTCGTGCTTGATGGGATGTGAAGAGATGAGAACAGAACCAACTCTGAACCCAGATCTCATATTGCCACTTATCTTATCACCAACGATTAATACCTCTCACCATCAAGTCGCCTTAAGCCTCTGAGTAATAGGCAGTTTACTGGTGGAAAAGCGGAACTAGCACAATGGAAACCCCGCTTCCGCCCACGAGACAAAATTAGCCTAACCAATTGAATTTTAATGTTTTAAATCATGGCATATATCTTGATTTAACCCACTAAGAATACTGTGCTGTCCATCCCTATTACACGGCGAGCAGCAAAACTAAGGAGCACTCCAATGAGTTCGTTTGACCCAATCACTATGGCGACCAACCTTGCCACTTATGATGTGCAGCCATTTCAGCAGCGCTACCAAATGCAAGCGGATAAGTATCAGGCTCAAATTACTGCGCTAGGTAAAGTGGAATCAGCATTGCGTGAGTTCCGAACTGCCGTAACCAACATGAACAGCAGTAGCTCGAACATCATTAAGAATACGGCAACGGTTTCACAAGAGGGTTTCCTTTCTGCGACGGCCAATGCCAGTGCCATGGCGGGCAGCTATCAGGTGTTTGTGGAACAAGTTGCCACCGCACACCAACTCTCAACGGGTATGCCAGCCGACCTAGATGCCAATACTGAGATTCCAACAACAGGCACGCTCGATTTAACAGTTGACGGTAAAACCCTATCACTCGATCTATCAACAGTTGATACCGACGGCGATGGCAAAGCAACCATGGCCGATCTGGTTTCCGCTATTAATAATGACCCTGATAACCCAGGCGTCAATGCCACTCTGGTTCGTTCCAATGGTCAGACGCACTTTATGTTATCAAGTACTGAAACGGGTGTTGCCAATAGCGTAAACGTGTCAGCTTCAGGCACTGGGGCATCCTGGTTTGAAGATGCCTTTACTAACACCAGCAATATCAGTACACCGCAAGATGCCGTCATTTGGCTAGGCGCTGAGGGTAGCGGCCTAAAACTGACCAACAGTAGCAATACCTTTACTGGCGTTATTGATGGTGTTGACCTGACGGTCAGTAAGGCGCAGGTCTCGGGAGAGCAACCGCTGACGCTGACTATTGGTGCCGATGATGAAGCGACAAAAGAACAAGTTAACGCCTTCATTGACGCTTACAACACTCTGATGTCTACCATGGATGAATACACTGGTATCGGCGGGGAGGATAAAGCACGTGGCGTGTTAGCGAGTGACCCAACGCTTCGCTCTATTGAAAGCCAACTCACCAGCATTATTCGTGGTGAATACAACGGAATGCGCCTAAGTGAAGTGGGTATTGAGATTGATCGCAGCGGAAAGATGACACTGGATGCCACCAAGTTCGAAGAGGCGCAAAAAAATAACAGTGCCGCGCTAGAAGCCATGTTTAACGGCGACGGTAATCTTCTGGATTCCATCGACACCATGGTTGAGCCATTTTTGAAGTCGACCACCGGTCTTTTCAAAACCCGTAAAGACTCCTTACAACAGAACATTTCGCGCATTGACGACAAACAAGCAACGTTAGAGCGCAAGTACGACATGGCGTACAGCCGCTACCTCAAACAATTCACTCAAATGAACACCTTAATGACACAAATGAACCAAACCATGAGCATGTTTGGTTAGGGCTAGGAGTACAAAATTATGCTAATGGATTCAGGCTACGACTCATATCAGCAGGTCGATTTAGATGCCCAAGCAGCAGCCGCAAACCCACATCAACTAGTGGTGATGCTGATCGACGGTTTACTTAATGAAATTGAACGTGTGCGCGGTCATATAGGCGCAGGGCGCTTAGCCGAAAAGGGTGATGGTATCAGCAAGTGTATGAACATTCTTGTCGGCCTCGATAGCGCACTTGATGATGAAAATGGTGGCGAAATCGCCGAGAACTTGCACCAACTTTATGACTTCTGCCAAATCGAACTCTATCAAGCCAGTATTCACAATGACGTGGAAAAACTCGCCGGTGTAGAGCGTGTGATGGGCAATATCAGAGAAGGATGGTTGAATTTTGGCAATCAAGCATAAGGTGTCCCCTGAGCGATTCCGACACCTCAGTAAACTTATTGAAATCGCGACAAAAACGGAAGATTGGCACGCACTAAAACGCTACGACGTACAGCTTCGTGAGCTTTTGGACACCCATAGACCTTACTTAAAGGATCCTAGGTTAGTGCCCGAAATTCGACATGCTAGACAGACTCATTTAGCGGCGTACGAAGCGTTGTCCGTTGCAACCAGTGAACTCAAAAAACGCCTCCACAGTGTGAGCGAGGAAAAAGAGCGAACGGTGGCTTATCAACTTGCGATGACATTGGAGTAACCCCATGCTAACCATGACCAATATTCAAAGTGGTGACAGTTCGGCGCGTGTTAGTGATGGTTCATCAAACCAGAGCATTAATGCAGCAAGTACCTCATCACCTAAGGACGCTGCTGTCCCTTTTGGCCAGCTCGTTAAAGCGCCAAAACAACACGATCAATCCGTGGTTGATGACCCTTTGTTAACCAACGAGGCAGATAACGCTGACGAAAGTGCTGTGCACGCTACACTAGCGACACTGATTACCGAGCCAGAGTTGCCTCAAGGTTCTGCCGTTGCAACAAGCCAAACACCTGCAACCTCACTGCAGCAACAAGCTTCCGAGCTACTTAGTCAGTTTGTGGTCAATGCCAATACACGCCATTCCGCGGCACCTCAAGTTGAGGCACATGTCGCTCACCCATCAATAGCGATAGGTAAAGAAAACTCACCACGTAGCTCGGTCAACTCGGCTCTGCTGGTGACACAAGCAGCTCCAGACAACACCGTCTCTCGCCCCATTAATGCAGAGATAGCTAACTCACTAACAAACTTAAGTAGCCAGCCAGTGACAGCCCAACAAACTCAAGGTCACCAGACTACTCCTGCGCCAGTATCCACCACACCTTCCACAACAGAATGGGCACCGGTTCGAGTGGACACTCAAGCAGGTAAATGGGGGGAGCAAATGCTGCAAGTGCTCAACGACCGAGTCACTCTACAAGCTCAACAAAACTTGCAAGAGGCTCGGATCAGATTAGATCCGCCTGATCTTGGCAAATTGGATCTTATGGTTCGTGTTGAAGGCGATCGCTTAAGTGTGCAAATCAATGCCAATGCCGCTGCTACACGCGAGGCATTAATGCAGGTCTCAGAACGTCTTCGATTTGAACTGCAAAATCAGAACTTTATGCATGTTGACGTTCAGGTCGGTACTGGAGAAGGCCAACACGAATCACCGCAGCATAGTCAGGAGGAAGAGTCGACGGTTCTCGCCTCTCGTCGCTTTAATGATGACTCTTCATTTCAATCCACCTTTACCACTGCTGAACACTGGCTCAGTACGCAAGCCTAGTGCTATGCACTAAGTACCTCATAGGAAATAAATTATGACTAAACCGCAACTCTTCGCCATGTTCATCGCCATGATAGTGACCAGTGCCTTGGTCTCTGCTGCTACTGTGTTTGGTGCAGCCTGGTATTTAAAGCAAGCGGGCGATGACCGCAGCATGATTGAAGACACTCCACTGTCGTTTTTGACCCAAGACAACCAAAGTAGCCAAGGCCCAAGCTTTCAATCATTGGACAAGGTAGTACTGAGTGTCAGAGGCAAGAAGCAAACTCACTTTGTAATGATCGAGCTAGCGGTAGAAACTCGCCGCCCAGATCGACTGCAGAACATCAATGACTACATGCCCATTGTCCGCAATGCCATGCTCAACTTGTTCAGCCAAAAAACTTATGAAGACCTTCATGGCGAACAAGCCCTTGCATCGCTACAGGACGAAGTAAAAAACACTGTGATGATGGCGTTTGCTAAAACTGAGGTGATACGCGATATCGACGATGTACTGCTTACCAAGTACGTCGTGCAGTAGAGGCCGCCTATGTTGGATATGAATTACACGGACAGTTATGGTGTCGCCGACGAAGTGAATTCGCCAACGACACCCATTGATGAAAATCGTCTTCTGAGCCAACACCAGATTTTGGTGAAACGAGTGGTCAATCAACTGCGTAACCATGCTACGACCCATTGCAGCATCGAAGACATGCAGCAAATAGGATTGATAGGGTTACTGGAAGCAGGGCGTCGCTATGGCAATATCGATGACCCCAACTTCCCTGCATTTGCTGTGTGTCGTATTCGAGGCTCTATTTTGGATGAGCTACGCCGACTTGATTGGCGTTCACGTAAAACACGCCAGCAAGCGCATGAGCTCAACGATATCACCCGCGATCTCACCAAAGCACTGAAACGAATGCCGACGGAGCAAGAGATCATTAAAGCCCTTGGCACCGATCAAGCGGATTATCACACTCGGCTCAGCGCCTCAATGGCTGGCGAGATGCAAAGTCTCGATCAGTTGATAGAAAAAGGGGCGGAAGGTCAGGTAGATAGTGCCTATGAAGGCATGAGCCATGAGCATATTCGCCGCAGTCTAGAGGTCGCTCTCGCAAAATTGCCAAAACGAGAACAACTGCTGATGACACTGTTTTATCAGCACGAACTCAACCTACATGAAATTGCCTTGGTACTCGAACTGACACCACCACGGATCTGTCAGCTCCACAAACAAGCGCTAAAACAACTCAACCAATTACTATCTTCTTAGGAGTCACATATGCAAAAGTTTATGGGCGCGATCATTATTCTGATGTGTGTCTTCGGCGGTTACGTTTGGGCCGGGGGAAGCATGATGGCCATTTGGCAGCCAGCCGAATTTCTGATCATCATAGGTGCCACAGTCGGTTCATTGATCATAGGTAACCCTCCGCAAGTCTTGAAGGAAATGCGCAGCCAGCTTCGCTCTATTATGTCACCTCACAAGGACGAGCAAGCGTTCTACATGGAATTAATGGCATTACTACAAGTCTTGTTAGAAACCGTTCGCAGTGGTGGCTTCAAAGCACTCGATAAACATATCGAGAACCCTGAACAAAGCCCGATTTTCAACCGTTACCCACTGGTTAGCCGTGATTATCGTCTTGTTTCTTTCATTACCGACAATTTGCGTTTAATGGCAATGGGACAAATGTCGCCTCATGAATTAGAGGGACTACTAGAGCAAGAGATTGAAGCGATTGAATCAGACCTGCTGCTTCCATCTCGCTCAATGCAACGTACGGCAGAAGCTCTACCCGGTTTTGGGATATTGGCAGCCGTTGGCGGGATCATCATCACCATGCAAGCTATTGATGGTTCCATCGCCTTGATTGGCTATCACGTCGCCGCCGCTCTAGTAGGTACATTTTTAGGTATTTTTGGTTGTTACTGCTGTTTAGACCCAGCCAGTAATGCCATGGCTCAACGCGTTAAGCGTGATATGTCAGCCTTCGATTGCATCCGCGCGACACTGGTCGCCTATGTAGCGAAGAAGCCGACATTGCTCGCGATTGATGCTGGCCGCAAACACATTCAGCTCGACATCAAACCAACCTTTAATCAAATGGAGAGGTGGCTAGCTGAACAGGAGGGATAATGCAAAAACAAGAGCAAGTCGTCTTTAAGCGTTCAGGACGCCGCCATGACCATGAGTACCATGGCGGTGCTTGGAAAGTCGCCTTAGCCGACTTTATGATCGCGTTAATGGCTCTGTTCCTCGTGTTATGGGTAATGCAAGTGGTCGACAAAGAAGAGCGCAAAGCGATTGTCGCCCACCTACAAATGGCCAGTGTTTTTGATAAGAGCACTGGCAGCCTTTTCGATACTTCACAAAGTATCTCCCCTATTGATCTTGCCTCCGACTCATCGGTGACCAGCCATCATGACTCAGTGCATACCGTGACCTCTTTTTTCCAGGGTGATCGCGATGGACCAGAGTCGGACTCGCTGATCAACGGCACCTTTGATACCCAAGAGCGCTTAGAAGCCTTGGCGAAAGTGGTCAATGAAATGATGCGCCAGATTAATGCTGATGGGAACGTTGACGTCACGGTCACCCCACAAGGCTTAAGAATCGTGCTGCAAGATGACTACAAACAAAACATGTTCCGACGAGGAGGTTCAACACTTACCCCTTTCTTTGAAGACCTGTTATTGGCATTAGCACCGGTATTCCAGCGTGTTGAAAACCCGATGATCATCAGCGGACACACCGACGCAACGCAATACCGCAAAGCGTTCAGTAGCTCCTCAAACTGGGAACTGTCCTCGTCTCGAGCCAATAGCGCCCGACAAACCTTGGTCGCTGGCGGAATGCCTGAGCAAAGAGTGCTACAAGTCACCGGAATGTCTGACCGAGCGCTGCTCAATCAACAGGACCCTAAATCGAGTGAGAACCGCCGTATTGAACTGTTTATCTTGACCACTCCAGCTGCCGAAGTGATCAGCACCTTATTTGGCGAACAGCCGACTAACGAGGTCGAAAAGGCACGTGAGAAGGCTCAGTTTAATCAACCTGTGTTCCGAACCGATACCATTCGCTTTGAGTCGGAAGGCACCTCTTCCGTCGAGCCACAAGCACTTTAGCTTGCGCGCTTAATCAAGTGTTCTATGCTTAGGTAGAACACCTAAATATGCTAATAATTTCTTATTGATTTCATCGAAGTAGAGCGTGTTATGCGTCAAACTCATCCTCACATTGCAGACAGCAAATCTGACCCGCTTCAAAAAGCATTTTTGTGGCTGATCATTATTGATTACGCGTTGCTTGCTCTGTTTTTAAGTCAGTTATCCACGCTGTCTTTAAAAGGAGGAACGGGGATCAGCTTGCTGCTCGTAGTCTATAACGGCCTACTGACTTTCCTCTGCTTCCGCCGAACCAATAAGCGCGACGCCTACATCATCTACCCCACTCTTTCAGCGACGCTGTTAGCGTTTATCTGCTTTTTGTATTTTTTCTTTTTGGTGTGACTTAAACCCTATTTAATAAGTCATTTACCTCAGGTGTCATCCCCCCCCCTAAAAAAACGTTCATCATTCCCTTGAAAAAGGGAGTCTCATACAGTGCATCTCAAACCTAAATAACATGACTTACTCTCTAATTTTCAGTCATCTACGCGAATTAGAAATTCTTCGTTGTCACGAAGATGACGGTCTATTTGAGATTGCAGGAGACAGGATGCTGCCGTGACAATTTTTCTTTTCACGGGCAGCTGCAAATCCTCACACCCGAGAGGAGAATGATTTGTTTCCGAGGTTTTTCGAAGGGATTATTTAAGCAAGGCAACTACAGTATGACGACGAACATTCGCTTGTGCGTTGAGGGCTTTAAATGTAGTGGTGAAGTCTTGAGAGAGCTGAGTGAAGTCATTGAGCTTTTGGGAAACTTGTTCTGAAGATGGCACATTAGACTGGCTTTGAATGCGCGTCATTTGGGTATTCAATTGAGATTGAAATTGTCTGGCTTCGTTTAAGCTTACTTGTGCTTGCTGTAGATGTTGATTGACCTTAGCAATGGACTGTTTGATTCCATCTCGAGACGCTAAGTCGAATTTTAACTCCGCCATGCCATCAGGCTCAGCTTGAATATTGAATGCGTTCGCTTGTCCGGCAGGGAAACGGTGTCCTTGCCCAGTGACCAGAACTTGTTGCTGCATGGCCGCATAAGCAGATTCATGGACATCAAACAAAATGCTGCCATCCTGCGATAAAGAGGCTCGCATACCCATAGGTATTAAGCTGCGATCGAGCTGTTTCACCGTTCGAACACCATCAGATTGGCCATCAAACTGCAACACAACCGAACCGCCACTTGGGAAATCCAGTCGAATTTGCTCGGCTCTTTCGCTCATACGATGGACGTTGAGTCCTGGAATAGAAAAACGGCGCACATCGGCGGTATCGAGCTTAAGATTAAGCTCATTATCTACCACTCGCTTGCCATCAAACCTCGCTTGATTCAATGTCGCTTCAATCGTGGCTTTAGAGCGTGCCAAAGAATCAGGCATGTTACTGTTAACACCATGCGAAAGCGCTTGGGTCAGTTGGCGTTTAACTTGGGTGAGCTCTTTACCGACACCTTGCAGTGCCTTAGTGGCAATCTGCACTGAAGTAGCGTGTTGCTGACCTTGTGTAAGCAACACGCCTGAAAGTGAATAAGCTGACGTAATGTCAGCTTGAGGTCTTAGCAGGCGCTTTGACAGTGAGGTACTGGTATCAGTGGACGCTTGTGAGGGCGCGATACTGGCCGCTTCTTGCCCTGTTAGCTTGATACTATGCGGTCTAACTTCAACCGTACTTACTGCCATAACACCTTTCCTTGTTAACTAATTCTTAGACCTAAATACGGTCGAAAAGCGAGAGATCGTTAATTTTTACATAGCTGGCTTGAGTTGCTTGTAATGCTGCCATGTAGTTGCTGAGACGAACGGATGCTTCACCATAATCCAACGCAGAAATATCACTGGTCACTTTATCAACGAATAGCTTGTTTTCACCGTGTGCGCCATCCATCAAATCAAGGTTATTGTGGCGACCACCGATCTCTGTCATCGCCCCAAGCACGTTACCCAAGGTATCATCTATGGCGTTCAGGCTAGCATCAACTTCAGCTTGGAAATTTGGACTCGGGTTCTTAAATTCAACAATCAACGCATCGATTTGATTAAGTACGTTGTTTCCTCCACCAAGTTCAAGAATATCCTTGGCCGTCATGTTCGACTCCATGGTGACGCCTTTAGCAACCGTCACCACTCGCTTATCGCTGTTACCATCCACGACATAACCTGCCCCAGAGTTTGACAGTGCTGGCGTATCAGTTTTGGTGCCTGAGAACAAATAGTGGCCTTCTTCATCCTGAGCATTAAACGAAGACTCAATGGAATCACGTAGACTTTCCAGCTCGGTGATCATGCCGTCGCGGTCTTCGTCCGTTAGCGTGCCATTAGAACCCCACAGCACCAATTCACGCATACTTTTTAAACTCTCATTGACCGAATCGAGATAAACCTCTTGGCTTGATAGCGTGGTTTTCACATTAGCAATATTGCGTTGATATTGATTAATTGCGCTGCCTTCACGGTCGAGGTTCAACAACTGAATCGAGGCCATTGGGTCATCAGACAATTTAGTTAACCGATCACCGGTCGCCATTTGTTGTAGCACTTTGCCAAGCCCAGCATTATTGGTCTGCAAGCTTTGCAGCATCATCTGGCTAAATTGAGTATCACTGATTCTCATACTAACTCCTTAAAATAACTGCAAAACGGAATCAAACAGCTGGTTAGCCGTACTGATCACCTTCATATTGGCATTGTGCGCATTGGCAAAGGTCATTAGGTTTGCTGCTTCTTCATCACTATTAACGGCACTGACGTTATCGCGCGCTGCCACCGACTGTTCAAACATTGACTGTTTCGCTTGGTAATCTGAATCCGCTTGGCGGGCTTTGATTGCCGTTTCTCCGACCATCGCAGTAAACGCGTCATTCAGCGACAGGGAACCAAAGCCAGTAATGGTCACTGGTTTGTTACTGATGGCAATCAAGTCCTTGAGGTTATCACTGTTACCTGGGTTACCATCGCTCGAAAATGCTAACTCATCCGACTTAATATCCGTGATAGTTAAGCTGGCAGCTGGGTTAGCTGGGTCGTAGCTAAATAAGGCTTTACCCGCATTGCTATTAAGATCCTGTCCTGCTGCCAAGACCGCATTCACTTCATCCGCCAAGCTACGCGCCATATCATCAATGGCATCTTGATAGGGTTTGAGTACATCCACTTGATAGTCATGAAGTGAGCCCAACTTACCGCCAAGGTCACCTTTAGCCGCAAAGGTTTGATTGCCAAACTCAATATGGATGTCGGCAAGATATGGATCGCTTGGGTCAGGAATCGCTTTAATCACACTGGCATCGCTGCCCATTACTAAAGGCTGCCCTGAAGCCAATGAGACTTGAATACTGCCATCCGCTTGATCGGTGGTCTTCACTTCCATCACTTTGGAAAGTTCTCCCACAAGCGCATCACGCGTGTCCATCAACTGCGCAGGGTTACCACCCGTGCCTTGCATTTCAACAATTTGCTTATTCACTTCCGCGATATTGGACATCAAGCTATTTGCATGAGAAATGGCGGCGTTACGCTGGTCATGTACATCTTTATGTTGATTGTGCAGCGATTCGGTCAAAGTATTGAAGCGGCGAGCTAAGGCCTCCGACTCATTAATCACCTGTTGACGCAGTGGGGTTGATTCAGGCTTTGTCGTTGCATCGTTCAGTGCTGCAAATAGAGAATCTAAGCCCGCCGATAAGCTAAAGCCATCAGCCCCTAACATGTTTTCCAACTGACTCATGGCGCTGGTATAACCCGATGCGTAGTTAGCGGCACTGGCCGTTGACCACGTTTGCTTCACCAAATATTGATCGGTCACTCGGCGAATACTGGTCACTTCCACCCCCATTCCGGGGTTAGTTTTATCGTATTTCCCCCCAGCCAACGACGCCATCACCGCTTGCTGACGGCTGTATCCCGGCGTATTAATATTGGCGACGTTTTGAGCGGTCACATCCAATGCCACTCGGTTGGCATTCATGCCTGAAAGCGCAATATTGACGAGGTTCATAACTAGAGCTCCGTTGTTCTAATAAGAGGCTGAGAAAACGCCATGGTCGTGGCCGCCTCGCTTGGGGACTGAATAGTGAAGGCGACGGAATGATCGATGCCATTAATCACATCGTCACTGTGAAGCGAAGCTGTTGTGCTAACCTGTGAAGTTGCTTCCATATCGTTAGCCGACCCTAGGGTGCGTGTTAAGCTAGGGTCGAACTGCACCTCGAGGTTCGAGGCTGACGCTTGAGTAGGGCTTAGCTGTTTCACCAGCATATCGGCAATGCCAGAATTCTGCTTTTTGGCAAGTTCGATAGCCAATTGTCCATCATGCATATCTCGAAACACGCCATGTTGCTGCGACGAGAAAGGGCTGTCTTCATCTGCCAGTACGTCACTACTGCTGCGCATTTGGCGCAGTACCATTTGCAAGAACATGGCTTCGAACTGCCCTGCGACTTCTTTTAGTGCACCTTGCTCATCGGCACTGTGTTTAATGTTGGTCAGAGCGGCATTATCGTGATAGAGCATGCTATTAATTCTCGTGCTGTCATTCATCGCGTCTATTTTCATCACACTCTCCTAGATCACTACCAACTCAGCATTGAGCGCACCCGCTTCATGCAAGGCCTGTAGAATGGACATCAAATCGGTTGGGGTTGCCCCTAAGCTGTTGACTGCATTCACAATGGTGTTGAGCTCTGTCCCTTCAGGCCAGATCACCATTTGCGCTTGGTCTTCACTGATATCAATTTTCGATTGATCGACCACAACCGTGTCACCGTCAGCGAAAGCATTCGGTTGGCTCACTTGTTGAGACTCAGTAATCGATACCGTTAGGTTGCCATGGCTTACCGCTGCTTCTGTCACTTTTACGTTTTGTCCTACGACAACCGTGCCGGTACGCGAGTTAAAGACGATTCGAGCAGGTTTGCGTCCCTCTACAACACTCATTTCTTCTAGCATCGACATCATGGTCACACGCTGCTGAGTATCTTTTGGCGCGCGCATATCGACACGCACTTTGTTGATGGCAATGGCCACATCTGGACCAAACGTACCATTGATTTCACGAGCGATATTTTTTGCCGTGGTGAAGCTGGCTTTACGCAGATTCAACGTGATTTGAGAACGAGAGTTAAAGTCCGACGGGATCTCACGTTCCAAGGTTGCGCCATTAGGCACTCGTCCCGCGGTGGGCGTATTTACTGCGATTTTAGAACCGCTGCGTCCTTCAGCAGACACTCCTCCAACCACCACATTACCCTGAGCGACTGCATAGACTTCACCATCCACACCTCGCAATGGCGTTAAGAGTAACGTGCCTCCACGTAAACTTTTGGCATCACCAATTGACGAGACCACTATATCCAACATTTGCCCAGGGCCTGCCATCGGGTCCACCGAAGCAGTGACACTCACCGAGGCGACGTTACGCAATTTTGGATTCGCATCATCACCGATTTGTACCCCAAATTGGCGCAGCATATTGGTGATAGACTGAGCGGTAAACTTCACTTGGTTTCGGTCACCTTGGCCGTCGAGACCCACAACCAAACCATAACCAACAAGCTGGTTAGTGCGCACACCCTGTACGTCCACCAGATCCATAATTGGGATTTCTACCTCGGCTCTGGCTGATGACATCATACCGAGAGCAAATGCCAGTAGAATTGAAGTAAAGAAATAGCGTTGTTGAGTCATTAGAACGGCATCCATTGGCTGGTAAAGAACTGAGTGAGCCAACCAGCAGAGTTGCTGTCAGCTAAAGCACCACGTCCAGAGTAGGTGATGCGCGCATCCCCTATGCGATGAGAAAACACTTGGTTGTAACGGTCCACATCGTCGGCACGAATAATGCCCGTGACGCGAATAAATTCATCGCCTTGGTTAAGACGAATCCATTTCTCACCGCTAATTTTAAGTACGCCATTGGGCATCACTTCATGTACCGTGACCGTAATAGCGCCTTCTAACTTATTACCTTGGGAGCTAGCGGCACTGCCATCAAAAGCTCGGCTGCCATTAAGACCCACCGCCGTCTCGTCAAAGGTGTTTCCACCAACGGTTGCCGCACCAAAATCCACTTTAGACGTCTTGCCGAATTTGGTATCCGCTTTCTTGCTCGATTGCGTTTCTTCCACCAGCAAAATCGTCAGTACATCACCCACTCGGTACGCCCGACGGTCTTGGAATAAGGTTAAGTTATATTGATGGCGATAGAGGCTTCCTCCCGTTGCTTGTGGCAGCGCGTAATTGAGCTCAGGCGGTGCATACTTTTGTTCATCCGGCTCTGGTGGTACAAACTCTGGTCGAGCTGCACAGCCAGTAAGCACGAGTAGCCCAATTACCACTCCCCAGCGAGAAAGCCATTTCATACCACTTATCCCTTTTCCGTTAATTCCCAACTTTACTAACCTACACCGCTTGTGCGACGAACTTCAGCATGTCATCGGCAGCCGACACCACCTTGGCGTTCATTTCATAAGCGCGTTGGGTGGTGATCATATCGACCATCTCTTCCACTACTTGCACGTTTGAGCCTTCTAATGCGCCTTGCTTGATACTGCCCGCCCCTTCTTCACCGGCAATCAGCTCTTCTGCTTGCCCACTGGCTTCGGTCTCTTTAAACAAGTTACCGCCAATGGCTTCTAAGCCTGCTGGGTTAACAAATTTCGCTAGGGTGATTTGTCCTAGATCCTGTGGCGCAGGACCGTCTGCCGTGGTCGCCGTCACCGTGCCATCAACACCAACAGAGAGTGTCAAAGCGTTATCGGGAATCTGAATTTGAGGCTCCAATGGCAAGCCTTGGCTATTTACCATCAGACCTTCTGAGTTGACATGGAACTGACCATTTCGGGTATACATGATCTGGCCATCAGAGTTTTCAATCTGGAAAAAGCCTTGTCCCATCACAGCTAGGTCTAGGTCTTGCCCTGTGTTTTGCGCGCTGCCTTGAGTAAAGACTTTTTGAGTGCCCACCACACGCACACCACTACCTAACTGAACCCCAGTCGGTAGTTGGTTCACTTGATCGACTTGCGCGCCTGGCTGGCGCTGAATGCTATAAAATAAGTCTTCAAACACCACTCGATCGCGTTTGAAGCCTACGGTATTAACGTTGGCAAGGTTATTGGAAATCGCCGTCATTTTTGTATCTTGGGCGGCCATCCCTGTTTTACTGACCCATAATGCTGAATGCATGGTTTACTCCTTGGCGCGAGCGATTAGCTCGCACTCATTAATTTGTTGCCGGATTGCGCAAGGGTTTCCGCCGTTTTCATCATGCGGATTTGCATCTCAAAGTTTCTGGTAAGTGACATAACGCTAAGCAGCTCATCAATGGCTGACACGTTACTACCTTCGATATGTTCCGGGGCAAGGTTTACCGTTGGATCAGCGGCAAAAGGTTGGCCATCAAGGCTATGCAGCAAACTATCGCTTTCCTTTTGCAGTTGATTCATATCCGGTTTGACCAACTTCAATGTGCCTGCTTCCACTTCGGCACCACCGCCTGGAGGAATCACCGAAACACGACCACGTTCACTGATCTCTACCTTTTGGAACTCAGGCAGTACCATCGGGCCATTATCACCAACCACGGCAAAACCATTGATGCTCATCGCACCCAGTTCATCGACTTTGATGTTACCGGCACGAGTGTATGCCTCATTGCCGATAGGGGTTTGTACACTGATGTAGCCTTCACCCATGATGGCAATATCTAGCGCTCGGCCCGTTTTCACCACATCGCCAGCATCAAAGCGTGTCGCTGCCGAGTTGGTGACCACCATAGTGCGGCCATCAAAACCAGAACCTTGTAGGGGAATGCTTTTAGCGCGTTCCATATCTGCGCGAAAACCTGCAGTGTCCGCGTTCGATAAGTTGTTGGAGCGAACGTGTTGCGCTTTGAGTACTCGGCTCGCCCCTGTGGTTGCTGTGAATAACAAGCTATCCATGCTCTACACCTTATACTGCGTTAAACAGAGCTTGAGTGAGCTTGTCAGACGTTGAGATGGTTTTAGCGTTAGCTTGATAGTTGCGCTGTGCTGTCATCAAGTTCACAAGCTCAGAGGTCAGGTCAACGTTCGAGCCTTCCAATGCACCCGGCGTTAGGTCGCCTAACACACCAGAGCCAGGGGTGCCCATGACTGGCGCCCCTGAGCCATAACTTTGAGTCCATGCGGTACCATTAGTTTTCGCAAGCCCTTGAGGGTTGGCAAAGTTGGCTAACACCACTTGTCCTTGCAGCTGAGATTGACCATTGGTGTAGGTCGCAAACACCATACCGTTATCTTCAACGCGTACGCCTGCTAATTCACCAGAGGTGTAACCGTTGGGATTGTTGGTACTCACACCAAATGCCGCTCCAAACTGAGTGCTGCCTTCGAGGCTAATATCGATGCTCATGGCATTCGCACCTGCCGCAGGAAACGCAACGTTAAAACTACCCGTTGGCGAGGCTAGTGTGCCATCCGGATTGAAGGTAACCGGAACCGTTTGTGCTGGCGTACTGCCACCATCAACCTGAACATTCACTTCCCAAGTATTGTCTGCAGTCTTAGTGAAGTACTGAGTCACCGTATGCGAGTTGCCTAATGAGTCATAAACTTTGGAGGTATATGATGAGTTGAAAGAATCTGGATCTGCTGGGTCAAAAGGATTCACCGTTTGATCGACGATTTTTGAGCTGGCGTCAAAGTTAGCCACGAAGTCCAACTTATCAGTCGCTTGTGCGGCTAGTGATGAAGTACTGATCTTCAGATCACCCACTGAACCCGTCAGTAGATTATTGTTGCTATCAACACCATAACCTTGTAGTTTCGCTCCCGTATTACCAACCACATAGTTGTCTTTATCGGTACCAAATACGCCCGCACGGGTATACAGCGTTTGCCCCATATGGTCTTTAGTGACGAAGAAGCCATTACCATTGATGGCCAAGTCCATAGCACGACCTGTTCCCGAAACCGAACCGTTCTTATCAAAGTTTTGCGAGATGGATGCGACTTCTACCCCTCCGGCTTGCATACCGTTATACACCGCAGAGAATTCTGTGCGCGCTTCTTTAAAACCGTAAGTCGATGCGTTAGCGATATTGTGGCTGATGGTATTAAGCTGAGTGTTAGTAGCGTCCAAGCCACTTAATGCGATATCAAAGCTCATAATGTCCTCTAATTCTGATAATGTGTCTCAGCACGTTGTTGTGCGATGAGCGTAGGCGCTAGGCACCAAACTGACTGATTTGATAGAAAGGCACATTGCCAACACCAGCGATATTCACCATGGCTGCGCCTCCGTTACTTGGAATTCGTACTTGCTTCACTTCACCGGCAAGCAATAAGTTAGGGTCCGCCTGACCTTCTTGAACCTCTACCGATAGCGAATACTTACCGGGCTTAAGACCCAACTCTTCAGGGTTGATTGAAAAATCCACGTCTCCCGCAGGGTGTGCGCCAAGCGGTACTTTGGTTTTCTGACCGAACTCGTCTTCTACAACTAAGGTCACTTGATTGGATGAATGCGCCAGCTCAACGCGGCCGTTTTGTATCCCGTCCGATAACTCCACTTCATTACCACTGACATACACGGTTTGCCCCACGAGCCCTGCCGTTGAAAGCACCTGCATGTTATCCAGCAGTACCATACTGTTTTGCATCAGCATCGACATATTCTCGGTACTCTGTACCTGTGAAAACTGTGCTAATTGGCTGACATACTCAGTGCCGTCTAGTGGGTTCAGTGGGTCTTGGTTTTGAATCTGCGCCACCATCAAGGTGATAAACTCATTTTGCAGTGACGTTGCGCTGTTCATGTCTTGTGGGTTAGCCGCGATACCAGCATTACTTTGACTCGCAACCGGCGTGTCCGTATCCAGAGCGGTAAATTGCGCGATACTCATTAGCGTCCTTCTCCTAGTCTCAACAAGCCTTGCTGCATGCTTTTCACATTAGCCAGCACTTCAACGTTGGTTTCAAAGCTGCGAGTTGCCGACATCATATCGGCCATTTCCGCCACCACATCGACACCTGGGTAGTACACATAGCCTTCTTCATTTGCCAGCGGGTTATTCGGTTCAAAACGCTGATCGGCTTTGGCATCACTTTGCACCACATCAACAATGCGCACTTCCGCATTCGGATACACATTTTGTCCCGCGGCAAGTTGAGTTTGACTGTATACCGTGGCAAATACTGGCTTTAACGCTTTGTAAGCATCATCTGGGTTAGCCGACACGGCATCAGCGTTTGCCAAGTTACTTGCCACTGTGTTCAATCGCACAGTTTGCGCCGTCATCGCAGAGCCTGCGATGGAATAGATATCAGTGAATGACATGATTAGCGTCCCTCTATCGCTTTAGCCAAACCACTGAATTTCATATTCATAAAGGTCAGACTGGTTTGGAAATCCATGTTGTTTTGGGTGAACTTGGCTTGCTCTACACCGAGCTCAACGGTATTGCCGTCTTTACTGTTTTGGTAAGGCACTGAGTATTGCGTCGCAATGTCCAATTTTGGTGTTGGCGTATGCACACCATTTGGATTGGCTTGCTTCATCACGGTGGTAAAACTCAAGTCTTTGGCTAGGTATCCAGGGGTATCGACATTTGCTAAGTTACTAGCAAGCACCTTGGTACGCTGAACCCGAAAGTTGAGTGCTTGTGGGTGAACCCCCAATGCACTATCAAAACTAATTGCCATGTCTCTTGTCCTTAAATGGGCGAAGTACCAAGGGAAATAACAAGATATGTGCCAATTTTTTTATAAAACAAAAACAATGACTTACATATTTATCAGGAAATGGAACTTCCGTTTTACGGAAGCAAGACGTGGGATGAGGAAGTGGCTAGGAAGTGCTTTTTTGCTGCTGCTAACTTTACCTTCACAGGCCGAAACTCAGCAAAAAATGACGCCACAAGACGTGGAAGTGGCAGTACAACAGTCAGTCTTGGCGGAGATCGAACGCACCGCCCAGAGACAAAACTGGCAACACTACGAAACCAATCTGGTGATGTTCGTTCCAGAGTCAGCAAAACATTTAGCGAAATGCCAAGCACCATTGATTATCACAAGCCGAGATAGTCAGGCACTGCCTGTAGGCAACTTAAGACGCAGTGTGCAATGCCAAGATGGTTACAACGAGTGGCGCATCAACACCAGCGCCAAAGTGACCTTATCGCTGCCTGTCGCCGTCGCCAGTCAAACATTAAATCGAGATACTCAGATCACCGCAGCATCGGTACAACTGGAAACTCGCACTCTCAATCGCGCCGTTCATTTCGTTGCTGATTTATCACAAATCATTGGTAACCAAGTCTCTCGCCGTATGCGAACAGGGCAAATCATTGATGCCAGCTTCGTGGTCAAGCCTCCGCTCGTCGAGAAGGGCAATGAAGTCGTCATCATTGCAGCAAAAGGAAAATTCAATGCCAGCACGAAAGGCATTGCGTTGGAAACAGGTGGAGCAGGTGAGCAAATCGAGGTGCAAAATAGCCAATCTAAGAAAGTAATTCGAGCTGTGGTAACAGGTTTGAACCAAGTTCACACTCAGTTCTAATTTCTGACTCAAGATAACAATTTTCGATTTTAGTGCTCGAATCAAATCGGATTTCTGCTGTAAAAAAATAAAAAGACCCAAATTCATCAAGGCAGATTTAATACTGCCTTCACTTTTGCCGCCCTATACTGTTAACGACACAGCGACAGGACAACATAGCAATGAAAATCGACAAGGTGGCCGGTGGGCACGTCCCTCAAACCAACTTTAATCAATCTAAAACACAGACCACTGAAGCTCCGACGCGCAAGACCGTTTCTGAGTCGGCGTTTGATGCCAATACAGCAGCATTGGATAAAGCCCAAGCCGAACTTGCCGCAATGCCGAATGTCGATATGGCAAAGGTTGAGGCGGTTCGTAATGCACTGGCGAAAGGAGAGTTGGGACTAGACGTCAAAGCGTTATCACAAGCAGTAATGCGTTTTCATACAGGACATGAGTCTTAGCCGTTGTTTAATGGGCTATGTCTCAGCAAGAGGACAACTAAATGGCAGCAACAAGGACAGAGCTAGTCCAGCAATTTGTACTTTCAATCTCTGAAGACATCAAGCTTTATCGCAAGCTATTGGCACTGCTACAGCATCAAAAAGCGCTGTACTTAAAGTTTGATGGTGAAGCATTGAGTAACAATATTCATAACCAACTGCCAGTTCTCAAGCAACTAGGAAGCAATGCCAGTAAACGCAGCCACACGTTGCAACAACTGCAACTACCATGTTCTGAAAACGGAGCTAAAAAGCTCATTCGCGCTCTGCCAGCCAAGCTGTCCGATAGTATTGCCAAGCAATGGCAAATTCTAGAGGCGCTGATTAAAGAGTGTCAAAAGTACAATCATGACAATGGACAAAGTTCGGCCGCTTTCCATGAGTTACTCGGGGAGTTAACAGGGCAAGAACAACACTGTTATGGGGAACATGTCAGGTAACCTGAACCGCAACATCTACTGTTACCACTTACTATTATGGGTGGGAATTATCTTTGCGTGTCTCTGGTTTCGTCCTAGTCATGCGAATAGTCGGCCGCCAGAGAGTGCAATCCAGCCCCATTTAGACACTCTAAAGCCTTACCAAAAACAGATCATGAAGAAGTTTGAAGAATTCAACCCTTTGGTCGATGAGATCTTCAAACAGCTCTCTAAGCGTTCTCTGCCAGACAGTTTAGTTTTAGTTCCCATGCTTGAGTCCTCCTATAACCCTAAAGCTATTTCGCCTGCAAAAGCAGCCGGGCTTTGGCAGCTAATGCCGGCTACTGCGAAACGTTTTGGGCTCACAGTGACTCAGCAGCACGACCAACGTTTTGAGATAGCGCCGAGCACACATGCGGCGATGCAATATCTCGACTTTCTGTATAACAAGTTTGACGGTGATATTAACCTGACTCTCGCCGCCTACAACGCAGGTGAAGGGCGTGTACAGCGAGCCATCAAAAGAGCGGGTAGTCGGCAATTTTCAGATTTACGATTACCCACTGAGACCACACACTACGTTCACCGGTTTTATGCTCTATTGGCATTAGTCGACGTGAATTCACTAAGACAAGATCGCGTGACGACAATGTGGCTGTTTGCCAGCGAAACCCATTGGCAGCAAGCACCGCTTATCGACTTAACACCACTGCCCCCCTTGATTTCGCTGTGACTAAGCTAACAATCTAAAAATTGCTTGTTCCCATCACCTTATTCACTGGTAAGATGCTGACATTCTAACCTATTCACCCAGACTCACTTTCATGCATAACGAACGCAAGGCAATCATCTTCGGATTGTCCGCTGTCCTCCTGTGGTCAACAGTCGCGACGGCATTTAAATTGACTTTAGCTGAATTCACACCAGCACAAATGGTCGCAGCAGCCTCATTCGCCTCAACCCTTGCCTTAGTCGCAGTCTGCGCATTTCAAGGTACCTTGTCGCAAGTAAAGACCACCTTTGTCTCAAACCCATTTTATTATCTGCTACTTGGTTTGATTAACCCGCTAGCATATTACCTAATTTTGTTCAAAGCTTACGACTTGCTACCGGCTTCGCAAGCTCAGCCCATCAACTACAGTTGGGCCATTACCTTGACCTTAATGGCCGCCGTTTTTCTAAAGCAGAAAATTCGCCCTCAAGACTGGTTTGCATGTGCGTTGGGCTATTTAGGTGTTGTGGTTATCGCCACTAAAGGCGATGTACTGGGATTACAGTTCGATAGTCCTGCTGGCGTCGGTTTAGCCCTGCTTTCTACTCTACTTTGGGCGGGTTATTGGATCTTAAATACTCGCAACACCGCCGACCCTGTTGTTGGTGTGTTACTCGGTTTTTTAGTCGCACTACCGTTTGCCTTTGCCGTCGCACTTTATGAAGGCGCAGCGTGGTCAACCATCAGCATCAAAGGTTGGCTGGCGGTGTCCTATGTGGGTCTATTTGAGATGGGCATAACCTTTGTCTTATGGCTAAGTGCGCTGAAACTAACACAGAACACCGCTCGTATTAGTAACCTTATATTTGCATCACCGTTTATTTCTTTGATGTTGCTAGCATATGTTATCGGCGAAGAAATACATCCATCCACGTTAGTTGGCTTAGTACTGATTGTTATCGGACTAGTTGTTCAGCAAATCAAACGCAAAGCATAACTTCACTCCGCTTATCAACTGCAGTAAACCAAGCGTTTTAAACGTTTGGCTTACTGCATCATCAGCCGTTTTTTTCATACTTTTTTTACCTAGATCTCAAAAACGAACCTTTTCCGCCCCTCTCTTTATCAGCATAAAACTCCAGAAAAAACCACCAAAACAATCATTAACTCCAAATTGGAAAATGACATGGCCTTTTTGGCATTGCATCACTCTAAAAAACCTGTAGAAATGTAAGCGCACTAAATAAATTAATAATCAAAGTGTAAATATTTAGATACAGCCCAACACTCCCTCTACGGATAATAATGACAAAGGAAATGCTTTATGGATAACTCCATTCCTTCATCCAGTGCTGCTCGTCCCGGCATCTCTCAATTAATTCGTTCACTTGGCCCCGGTATTATGATGGCTGCCGCTGCCGTTGGCGGTTCACATCTCGTCGCTTCAACCAAAGCAGGTGCTATTTATGGTTGGCAATTAGCTGCACTCATTCTGCTCGTAAACCTATTTAAATACCCATTCTTCCGAGCAGGTGTTCAATATACCGTAGGTACTGGTGATAGCCTTATTCAAGGCTACGCGGGACTTGGTCGCGGCTACCTTTGGGTCTTCACGATTCTCAATGTTATTTCTGCAGTGGTAAACACCGCAGCGCTTCTACTATTCAGTGCCAGCCTACTTGGTTATTTCCTACCTTTTGAACTACCTTCGTTAGCTCTATGTGGCGTGGTCTTAGTGACTTGTGTAGCAATTCTGTTTGCAGGGCACTACAGGGCATTGGATGGGCTGTCAAAAGCCATCATGGCAACACTCACCGTTGCGACGGTTACAGCTGTCGTTATCGCCGCTTCTAACGGCAGTGTAGCTCCGGCAGATTATCAATCCCCTTCTCCTTGGACGATTGCCGCCATTGGCTTCATTGTGGTTACCATGGGTTGGATGCCTGCTCCAATTGAGATTTCTAGCATCACATCTATGTGGCTCAAGAGTCAGTGTAAGAAACAAAAAGTAACTGCTGAGTCTGCTCTGTTTGATTTCAACGTCGGTTATATTGGTACAGCAGTATTGGCGATTGTTTTTGTCGCCTTAGGTGCTTTGGTAATTCATGGCTCTGGTACTGAGCTTTCAGCATCAGGCGTAGGATTTTCCCATCAGTTGGTGAGCATGTATGCTTCGACCATCGGTGAATGGTCTCGTTATCTAATTGCGGTCATCGCCTTCTTCTGTATCTTTGGTAGTACTATCACGGTGATCGACGGTTATTCACGCGCAATCGCGGAGTCACAACGTCTGCTACAAAATCAAACGGAAGAAAATCCGAAGACTTATCAAGCCTGGGTCATCGTGGTTTCTATTGTCGCGATCTCTATCATCGCCTTCTTTGCTCAAGCGCTAATGCCAATGCTCAACTTTGCGATGATCATGGCCTTTGTGACGACGCCTATTTTTGCTCTTTTGAACTACATTCTTGTCTCTAAAACGGAGCTACCGACAGCTCTCCAAATGGGCAGTAAGCTAAAAGCACTGTCAATTCTAGGCTTAATCTATTTGTTCGGTTTCCTCGCCTTATTCATTTGGTGGAAATGGATAATGTAAAAACAGCAACGCCGAGCTCAATGCTCGGCGTTTTTTTAGGCTAGCGTATAATTATGTATTTGATTACAAGAACGCTAAGAACGGAGAGATACAAAGCAGGATACCCGTTACGATAATCATATTGGTCGCCATGCCTTTATATTTCGCTAAGTGCGGGACTTGATACACCAAGTACGCTGGAATCAAACAGCCAACCAAACCAAACACAGGGCTACAAATCGAAGTAAATGATAGGATTGGAGCATTGATGGCGATAGCACCCCAAGCAAGTAAAATAATGAAAACAGTAACCAACTTGCTGATCAATTTAGCATCTACTTGAGACTCATCGTATTTACGTAGAATCACATTCATAGCCAAACCAGTACACGCTTCCTTGAATGCCAAGAATACGCCGAAGAAAGACGTCACAACAGCAAAGATATTGATTACGATACCAGCAATGGTCGCCCAGCTGCCTGGGAAGTATTTAGCAATAATCGCTAACGCAGAAATGTTTTGGTTCATTGCATCAGCCGCTTGGTCTTGGCTGATAGCAAACGTAAAGGAAACAGCAAAGAAGAATACGATAACAAAGAGAATCGCAAAGGCAATCTTCATCGCACGGGTCGCTTTATAACGCGCAACTTCGATAGACTTCTCGTGAGAGCGATAAGAAATCACCATCGGGCTAAGAGACTGGATGAATAAAATTGAGGTCAGCGTAAATGGTAGAGTAATAATGGCATCTTTAATCATAGGGCCTATATTGCCCACCGCTGGAATATTATTAAAATCCCATCTTGCAACCAAAAGCATACCCATTAGTGCAACCAGTGAGAGGACCGTTACTGCCATAAACCCAGACAGTTTAAACAACAGCTTTTCACCTTTAGAGCCGATAAAAGAAAGCACACAAATAAGTGCTAATCCATAAAAAACATTATCGCTTAGCTTCGTTTCTGTCACTCCAAATGAATGCAGGTATGATGCACTGTCATTAGTAACTGCTAGGGAATAAACTAACACCCAGATAACTAGCATGATGAAATATAATGCACCTAAAGCCATACCCCAGTTCTTGCCTAAATAGCCAGTAATGACTCCCGGATAGTCAGTACATTCTTTTGATTCAGCCAATGTATTAATGAACAGCTTCTGGAATAAGTACATGGCAGGGTAACCAATAACCGAAGAGAGTAAGAAAACCCAAAGTCCCATTACCCCGACTTGAACCGGAAGAAATACGATACCAGCACCAATAGCCATACCGATACTCATCACAATCCAACCAATATCTACGCTATCGAATTTAATGGCTTTTTGCCATTCTTGCAGCGACATTCCTGCTTTTTCGTAAGGCGTTTCTTGCTCTCTTAGCTCGATGCCATCACTAATCTGTGTCATTGTACGTCTCCGTTTTGGAATTAATTATTGTTCTGTTTTTTGTTATTTTCTAAGTGGAACTCAGATGATTTTTAGAGAGTACATTAACAATATGAGAAAATTTTTTTCCTTTTCTTAAATTAAAATAGATAATTAGAATATAATTCTACTCATAGAGACACCGCACAAAAACAATTTCTCATTTTGATTACAATCAATAAAACCAAACTTTAATCAATGCATATTTGTGACATGGCACAATATTTAACAACAATAAAAACGTTAACTAATATGTCCTTCAAGTTGAACAAGATCACACAATAAGAAATAAAATAACCAAAAATAAATAACCGAACCAATTTCCTCTTATTTTATATCTGCACTAATAATAAATAACAATATATAAAAAGCCTTTTATTTCAAATAAGAATAATAAACCCTTTTATGAAATTTGTTCTAAAATCTACTTATAGGTATTTCTTTGCAATATAAATTCAACAATTACACAGAAAATAACGTTAATGACAAATATTACTAACATGCTATTAAGCACGAATATACGCTCCATAAAGAGAGGAAAGAAGGTGGTTTTAGGCTGAAGAAAACAACCCTACAAGAAAAGTAAAAAAGGCCAATGAAGCATTGGCCTTTTATTGTATTCAATTTAGCTTATTTTTACGTATCAACACATAGAGCAATTTGGGCACCAAAGAGCGTTACTTGTTCACCATGATCTCTAGAATTTGAACATCAGTCTGAGTCATCGCGCCATTTGCAAGACTAGAAAGATTACGAATAGACTCATCCACATTTTCTGAGACAATGCCTTCGTTTCCTGTTACGCGAATACCATCCAACGCCATCAATGTCGCCTTAAAAGCAGCACCAGCAGAGGATGAGACCTTCATAGCGCAACTGGTTTTCGCACCATCGCAAATCATGCCTGCCACGTCACCAATCATGCTACATATCGCATCGCTAATTTGTTTGAAGTTACCACCGAGAAGCCATGTCATTCCGGCCGCAGCTCCCATCGAAGCGGTTGTCGCTCCGCATAGTGCCGACAATTTATGTTGATAGCTCTTAATATAGACTGCCATTAAATGAGATAACATCAGTGCTCGAATCATGGTTTCTCGGTCAGCATGCACATGCTCAGCTACTACCACAACAGGCATTGTTGCGGAAATACCTTGATTTCCCGAACCCGAATTACTCATCGCTGGCTTCATCGCACCATCCATACGAGCATCCGACGCAGCCGAAGTTCGACAAAGTACGTCCGTCATCAAGCTTTTAGCAAGCAAACCTTTGTCGACATTACGCTTAAATGTAGCGCCAACTTGCAAACCATAGTCTTGGCTTAACCCTTCATGGGATAGGTCATTGTTCAGCTGATAGGCTTGCTCAATAAAGCTGATGCTTTCTAACGGCGCATTCAGAGCAAAATCAAAAATGTCCTGTGCACAAGCATCTTTCATTGGACTTTCTGTTGGCTCAGAAGCCGTTTCTGCCTCTTGATCTTGTGTATTGATGTAAGTGGTTAAACCATCCTCTTCAATAGACACTACATTAGTATGACTGTCTGCAATGGTCACAGCGACACGATGTTCACCATCACTGACCACTACTTTGGCATAAATAATGTTGAGCACGTCGGCCACTTCGACCGTCACTGCACTTTGCAATGATTTCGCTTGAGTCACATCTTCTGGCGTAATATTTTTGAGAACTTCAAGCCCAGCCTCTGGCTCACCAGCCACGGCACCGATAGCGGCCGCGATCGACAACCCAACCATTCCAGTACCTGGAACACCAACACCCATACCATTTTTCATTAAGTTAGGAGAAACATGGACCGAGATCATCTGGATATCTCCAGCAAGCTTTTGAGCGGCAATCGCGCTCGCTAGTGCAACCGATACTGGCTCAGTACAACCCAATGCAGGTACGACTTCTTTTTTAATTAAGCGGGTAAAACCATCCCAAAGTTCAGTTCTCATAAATACACCTATACTCACCAAGCCTCAGAATTCCAAGACCGAAAATTATGAACCTCAACCCGTTCAACAAGCGTTTCAGGCTGATATGCTTTTAAGCGAATAGGTACACTATACGAGCTTTGTTAGAGATTTTTTTTACCTTATTTACTATCAAAAACCAAAATTGGAGAATTATTTTCTCCAATTACCTCTTTAAAAGTAAGGTCTTTTAAGTGCATCACATTTTTAGATAGGATAAAGAGAGTTGAAGATGAGAGTTAGTACACGATGGACTTCTCTAAATGTGTAGAAGCCCAACGAGAGAGAATGCTGAATAAGGGTGGCTAATTAAACGTGCTGACCAGCTACAAAACCGGAAGACCAGCACCACTGGAAGTTGTAGCCACCAAGCCAGCCTGTGACGTCCATGACTTCGCCAATAAAGAACAAACCTTGGATCGATTTGCATTCCATCGTTTTAGAAGAGAGATGATCGGTATTCACACCGCCAAGCGTCACCTCAGCCGTTCGATACCCTTCAGTGCCATTCGGTGCGATTTTCCAGTGCTCTAATGCTTCGCGAATTGCCACCAACTCTTTGGCGTGGTACTGCTTCAATGGTTTGTCTGCAAATACTTTGCGCTCAATAAGCACTTCCACTAAACGTTTAGGAAGCACACGTGCCAGAGTATTCTTCAAGCTTTGATTTGGATGCTTTTCCAACGAACGAGCAAGCAGTTCATCAATATCCGCTTCTGGAACTAGGTTAACCGACACACTTTGACCCGGCTTCCAGAAAGAAGAAATCTGTAGCACTGACGGTCCAGACAGACCACGGTGAGTAAACAGCAAGGCTTCTTTAAACAAAGTGCCGTCATTAGCGGTAATCTCCGCAGGTACCGCAATACCCGATAGCTCCGCAAAATCCTCTTTGTCTTCCTTGTGCAGAGTAAATGGCACTAAACCCGCAGTTGTAGGTTTTACTTCGAGACCAAACTGCTCAGCAATCTTATAACCAAACGGGGTTGCCCCCAGTTTAGGCATCGATAACCCACCAGTAGCGACAACCAATGATTCACATTCGATAACATCAGTATCAGCGTGCAAAGAGAAACCGGACTCCGTCTTCTCAATACTGTGTACGTCGGTTTGATAGCGGAAGCGAATATTCGGTGTTTCACATTCTGACAGCAGCATCTTGACGATATCTTTTGCCGACTCTAAACAGAACAGTTGGCCGTGATCGCGCTCTTCAAACTCAATGCCGTATTTGCTCACCATGGCAATAAAATCCCAGTTGGTATACTGAGACAGGGCCGATTTCACAAAGTGTGGATTGCTACACAGATAGTTACTGGCAGAAACGTCGTAGTTGGTGAAATTACATTTACCACCACCAGAGATAAGAATTTTTCGACCTGGTTTTTTGGCGTGATCAAGCACGAGCACACTACGCCCACGTTTTCCCGCTTCTGCTGCACACATTAAACCTGCAGCACCAGCACCAATAACAACCACATCTACTTTTTGGCTCATCACGACGTTCCGACAAGAATTTCAATAAAAAAAGGATGTGCTGATTGCACATCCTTTCGACAATTTGGCGCTATTTTAGCGACTTCATTAAATAAAGCCAACTCCCCGGAGCCATTAGCCCGGTTTGCGACAACGCCTTATCCTTGTGTTACCTCAATCACACCTTATAAAAGGTGCCGTAATACTTTGTCGTTAAAGCAAAAATCCAGCAAACAAGGTGACACCAATAAGCGCACAGCAAAGTACAAACAGCTCACGCACTCTGTCGCACTTTCCGGTAAACACTGGATCGTGGTGGTGGAGGTATTCTTTAGTTTTGAGATAGTGATACAGTCTCACTTGCTTCGACATATTGCCGTGCGCCGTAAAGAAGCCTCGTCCATCCACTTGCTGATAGAGCAACGGATGCGCTTCACGCATGATGAATATAAGTGCGCGTAGTGCTGTCAGATACCTCGCCATATTGACTGAGGTAATGAGCATCAATGCTAATAGAATAGTGTCTCCACTGATCATCTTTTCCTCCCTACATCTTCCTAGACACCCAAGAGAAAAAGACGAACAGTCGACTTTTAGACGCTGAGATTACTCAGCTGGGGCGTCCATAATGGAAGAAGAACCCTCTTTTGCTAACACTGCTAAATCTTTGTCGATAAAGAATAGCGCCTGACCATTCTCACCTACGAGTTCTAGCTTATCTAAGATCCCTTTAAACAATTTTTCTTCTTCGTGTTGCTCCGCAACATACCACTGAAGAAAGTTAAACGTTGAGTAGTCCTGAGCGGTGAACGCCACATGAGCAAGCTTGTTGATTCTTTCAGTAATCATCTGCTCATGCTTATAAGTTTCACGGAACACATCGCCTAGACTTTCGAAATCATGTCTTGGAGCTTCGATGCTACCTAAAATCGGTAACGCACCAGTCTCACTCACATAAGTAAACAGTCTGTGCATGTGCTGCATTTCTTCGTCAGCGTGTTTACGAAGAAATAGCGCCGCGCCTTCAAAACCTTTGTCTTCACACCAAGCACTCATTTGTAAGTATAGATTGGATGAGAAGAATTCGAGGTTAATTTGCTCATTCAGATGCTGAACCATTGCTGGAGAAAGCATTCTAGACTCCTAATTTTATTTCAAAAGTTAACGCCACTATAACATAACTTATTGAGGAGTCTCTGATCTCAAACCCAAACTCGCAACCTGCTGGATACTCAATCGCTACTTTTGATTCTAGAAAACTTTGGCGACTTTGCTCACAATTTATTGTCTTGTTGCTGAGAATTAACTTTATGGACTCCACTTTTTCATCTCTAGCTGGCGCAAAACAGGCTCTCTGTTCAAACGCGATATGTCTTCACAGGATCACGAATGACCGCCTGTAATTTGTACTTTGGATAACGATTTGAGATCACATCAACATAATTTTAAGGAGGAAAATGCTATGTTTTCCATAGTACTAACGTCAGGAGGAGTGCGTTATGAGTTATAAACATATTATGGTCGCATTAGATCTCTCAGAAGAAAGCAAAATGCTCATAGACAAGGCGGTCTCTCTCGCGAAGCCACTGGATGCAGAGGTTTCATTTATCCATATTGATGTCAATTATGCCGAGCTGTACACCGGGCTGATTGATTTAAACATGGCCGAGACACAACATCAGGCGATGGAAGCCTCGATGACTCAATTAAGAGATTTCGCAGAATACGCAGGTTACCCAATTAAGCATTCATTAGTAGGTAGTGGTGATTTAAGTAACGAGTTACGCGATACCATTGGTGAATACAATGTCGACCTTGTGGTATGTGGTCATCACCAAGATTTCTGGAGTAAAATCCTGTCTTCGACTCGCCAGCTTATCAATACCTCACCTGTCGATATGTTAGTGGTTCCGATTAAGGACTAACTTGCAGTAAAAGGCTTCGAAAGGAGCCTTTTTTGATCCGATCTGTATTGATTCACAAAGATGTTACAATAGCTCCATCGTTCACATTAACAACATGTTTAAGCAATGGGTTATCTTTATTCTGTCACTCTGCTTTGGGCTTTTTCTTTTAGCCTAATCGGGGTCTATCTAGCGGGTCAGGTGGATTCGTGGTTCTCAGTTCTAATGCGTGTGGTGCTAGCCGCGTTAGTCTTTTTGCCTTTTACTAACTTTAGACAAGTGCCAGGAGCCTTAAAAGCCAAGCTGATGGCCATTGGTGGTATCCAACTAGGCTTGATGTATTGCTTCTACTATCAGTCCTTCTTATTGCTATCCGTACCTGAAGTGTTGCTGTTCACTGTTTTTACTCCCATTTACGTAACACTTTTCTATGACTTCCTAAAAGGACGCTTTTCTCCTTGGTATTTTATCACTGCCGCGATTGCGGTGGCTGGCGCTGCCTTTATCAAATTTGCAGGTATCAACGACAACTTCATCACGGGCTTTCTCGTGGTACAGGGAGCCAACCTCTGTTTTGCTATTGGACAGGTTGGTTATAAATATGTGATGGAGCAAGCAGACGTTGAACTGCCACAGCATAGTGTGTTTGGTTACTTCTACTTTGGAGCAACCGTCGTGGCAACGATCGCCTTTGCGCTGTTTGGCAGTTTTGACAAGATGCCGACCACCAACCTGCAATGGGGCGTGCTAATTTACTTGGGTGTAATTGCATCGGGCTTGGGGTATTTCATTTGGAACAGAGGGGCGTGTCTGGTCAATGCAGGGGCGCTAGCCGTGATGAATAACTTATTGGTTCCTGCCGGGCTTATCGTCAATATTGTGATTTGGAATCGCGATGTGGATTTAGTAAAACTGTCGATTGGAGGCGGAATCATTCTGTTGTCGTTAGTGGTCAACGAACTGTGGGTGAAACCGAGAGCGGAAGCCCAGTTCAATAACGCTTAGGACTTCCATCTAGAGAAAACTAGTGCAGCTGTTCTGGCTGCACTTTAACAACCTGCTTCTCAACCACATTGGCCGCGAGCTGATACTTCTGTTCCAACTTACTCTGTTTACGAGCGAGCTTTTGGCTCTTCTTGAGTACTTTCAGCAACTTCTTCTGAGCTTTTTTCTGTGCCTTTAGGGCCTTCTTGGCTCGTTTTACCACTTTTTTGTCCACTACGTCCATCATCTCTGAATCAATCAAATTTGCCTCTAACACTGATGTTTTGCTGACTTTTTTCTCTGAGAGCTTTTCCAACTTAGCAGGGCGAATTTGAGGCAAAGCTTCAGCAAGAACACCACATTGCTGTTGCTCGTGAACTGGCTTATTTTGACAAGAGGCAGGAGGAATCGCGGCAGGCTTGCACAGCGTTGATTTGTCCACAGAAGATCGAGAACAGGAGCGGCATAGGTATTTAGGCTCAGTGACTAATCGGTGTATTTCACCGAGGTTGTCGCTAATATCACGACGATTTAACTTACACAGACGCTTACTCATACCACTCTCCAACACCCAGACAACGAAAACAGGAATGATTCTTAGTTAGATATAACGTCTAATGCGGGCAGTTTCAAGTAACTTGCTCCAGTTACAACGAGCAAATTACTCAAATAAACAAATGAAGAGCGTTAACTCATTGATGCGTTGACATAAACATCAAAACGGTTTTTTTTGGTTTCAATCGCCATTGTCGGTTTTTTCTCATCCAGCCAATTGGCGTAATCAGGACGTTTCACCACAACCCGCTTAGTCGCAAGCTTCAGAGCTGGCTCCAGTAACCCATCGGCATCTGTATCAGCGCCGACCAAAGACTGGAAAACTCGCATCTCTTTTTTTACCAGAGCAGATTTTTTCTTGTTTTCTGGATGCGGGTACATCGGGTCAAGGTAAACGACATCGGGGCGTTCAAACTGGCTGTCATCGGCGAGGGAATCCAAAGCTTCCAAGCTTGATGCGTGCAGCAGAGACATTCGCTCGCTGACCCACTCTCCGATTTCTTCGTCCTGCTTGGCACGTGAAAGACCGTCATCAAGTAAAGCGGCCACTACCGGGTGTCTTTCTACCATTTGTACTTTACAGCCCAGAGAAGCTAGTACAAAAGCATCGCGGCCCAGACCTGCTGTTCCATCAAGAACGGTGGGGGTCGCACCTTTATTTAACCCTGCCGCTTTAGCAATAGCCTGTCCCTTGCCACCTCCAAACTTACGACGATGAGCCACCGCACCACCAGCAAGATCAACAAAGATAGCGCCTAGTTTAGGCTCATCCAACTTGCGTAGTTCTAGCCTTTCTTCAGTTAAAACCAGAGCGAACTCAGACGATTGGCACGCCGTTAAGCCCCAACGACTGGCAAGATCCAGTAGCTGTTGTTGGCGTGGCTCATGTTCGCAGATAAGTTGGATTTGCAAGATAGGCTCCGAATAAGGCTAAGGTATAGCGCGCAAGTTTACCTCAAGTCGCAACGGTGACCAATAACCGTGATCCGCACTAAGACGACCAGATGGAAATAGTGATAAGCTTTAGCCCCATCAATACGACCATAACCTAGGACTCGATATGCATGCCACTAATGGACTTGATGACCTCGACAAAGCGATCCTAAAAACACTGATGGAAGATGCCCGTCGCCCCTATGCAGAGATGGCGAAGCAATTCGATGTCAGCCCTGCCACTATCCATGTGCGCATTGAAAAGATGAAAGCCGCTGGAATTATCGAAGGTACCGAAGTGGTCGTGAATACCAAAAAACTCGGCTACGACGTGTGCTGTTTTATCGGTATTAACCTTTACGCTGCGCGTGACTACCATTCTGCACTAGAGAAACTAAATGCCTTGGATGAAGTGGTTGAAGCCTACTACACCACAGGGGCATATAACATCTTCGTGAAGCTGATGTGTCGCTCAATTGAGGAGTTGCAGCACGTGTTAATCGATAAACTGCAAGCGATTGAAGAAGTACAATCGACGGAGACATTGATCTCGTTGCAGAACCCGATTAGTCGCAATGTGAATCCTTAAGGGTTGTGTGCGCCGTATGTAGATTCCTGCGAAGCTAGCGGAATGACGGAACATTTTGAGGAAATATACTTTTAAGTCCGTCCCCCCTGCGCAGGCAGGGATCTACTCCAAAGCCCCACCAACCCAAAAAAAGGCGCTCTTTAGAGCGCCTTTTTACTATCCCAAGTGAAGGATTAAACCCACTTAGTCTTCGTTGCTTCTTTCACTGCAGACATAACCAGCGTCGGTAGTGATGCTGCCATAACGACACCGAATAAGTGACCTGCTGCTAGTGCTTCCGTGTTGAAGATTAGCTGACCTAGACCGGTATAAATAACCCCTAGCGATAGAATCGCTGACACCGCTACCGCACCTAGTAGATACGGGTTAGTGAATGGGTTTCTGCGGTATAGCGACGTAAAGGTACGTGAGTCAAATAGGTGCCATAGCTGAGCAAACACCAGCATCGCAAATGCCATTGTCTGTGCGTAGTTCGCTGAGAAACCGTTCGTCAGTGCCCAGTTAAACGCCATGTAGCTCATGCCACCTAGTGCCAGACCACGAGTCAGGATACGAGTACCTAGATGGTCACTGAAGAAGCTCTCGTTACGTTTGCGAGGCTTACGCTCCATCAGATCTTTCTCTTCTGGCTCAACACCTAGCGCTAGTGCTGGTAGACCGTCCGATACCAAGTTGATCCATAGAATCATTAGCGGTGTTAGTGGCAAGATAGCCTCTGGGCCCATCATTAAGAATGCGAACAGAATTACCGATACTTCACCAACGTTCGCTGTCAGAGCCTGACGGATGAACTTACGAAGGTTATCGAAGATTTGACGACCTTGGCGTACCGCTTTCACGATAGTGCTGAAGTTGTCATCCAGTAAGATAAGGTCACCTGAGTCTTTCGCAACCGACGTACCAGTAATACCCATGGCAACGCCAATGTCTGCGCGACGCAGTGCTGGCGCATCATTCACACCATCACCTGTCATCGCAGCCACTTCGTTGTTGAACTGTTGAGCTTGAACGATACGTAACTTATGCTCTGGCGTTACACGGGCAAATACCGCAACTTCTGGACAGATTTGACGAAGCTTATCATCGTCCATCTCATCGAGCTCTGCACCCGTCACAACCAAGTCTTTCTCACTACGGATGATACCGATATCACGAGCAATCGCCGCGGCAGTTAGCGCGTGGTCACCGGTGATCATTACCGTTCTTACCCCTGCTTGGTAGCAGCTTTCAATGGCATCGCGTACTTCAGGACGCGGTGGATCCATGATGCCGTATAGGCCAAGCACAGTAATGTCTTTCTCAAGCTCGCTATGGTCACGCTCAAGGTCAGCTTCAGATAACGCTTTATAGCCAACCGCTAGCGTACGTAATGCATCTTGAGCAAAGTTCTCAATCGCCGCTTCATAGTTCGCCACAATCTCTTCGCTCGGGCTTGCCGCTAGCGCTAAGTTGCCGTCTGTCGCGCTTGGTGTGTGGTCTACTGGCATACCATCAACCATAAAGCCTGCAGCATTGCGAAGAATCACATCTGGTGCACCTTTAATCGCTAGGAAATGGTTACCCTCTGGATCTTTGACAATCACTGATGCCATCTTACGAGAAGAGTCGAATGGGAACTTCTCAACAATTGAATAGCCGCCTGAAGTCAGCATCTCAGATTGGTTAAGACCCGCCTTCGCCGCCGCCACAATCAGGGCGCCCTCTGTTGGATTACCACGAACCGTCGACTTGTCGCCATCCATGATGTATTCAGAGTCATTACATAATGTTGCAACCACTAGCCCTTTCATCATCTCTGGGCTTTGCTTTGCATCTGTGCTGTGCGATAGCGGCTTAAATTGACCTTCAGGGCTGAAGCCTTTACCACTTACTTCCCAGTAACGACCGCTCGCATCATACGCCTTCATTACCTGCATTTGGTTTTGGGTGAGCGTACCTGTTTTATCTGAACAGATAACTGTGGTAGAACCTAAAGTCTCTATCGCCGCCAACTGCTTAGCCAGAGCATTATTCTTCACCATACGAGTAGAACCCATGGTCAGAACAATAGTGATAACCGTAGGAAGACCTTCAGGAATAGCGGCTACCGACAGTGAGATACCTGTATTTAAGATCTCTAGCCAAGGCATGCCATAATAAAGACCAATCGCACACACTACTGCTACTACGCCAAGCGCAACTAGCATCAAAGTCTTGGCGATGGTATCCATACGCTCTTGCATTGGTGTCTTAGTTTCTTCAGTGTTCGCCATCAGGTCGGCAATGTGACCTACTTCGGTCTGCATACCTGTCGCCACAACTAAACCTAGACCCGTGCCCGACGTAACCATGGTAGTCATAAAGCCCATGTTTAACTGGTCACCAAGACCTACCGTTTCGTCGTCAATCACTTTAGCCGTTTTATCTACCGGCTCAGATTCACCAGTCAGTGCCGCTTCGTCGATAGATAGACGATTAGCTTCTAAGATACGAACGTCAGCCGCTAGGATGTCACCTGTGCTGATTTTTAAGATATCACCAGGCACGATGTCACTAGCTGGAATATCAATCCATTCACCATCACGCTTCACTTGTGCAGACGGTGCGGCCATTTGGCGCAGCGCTTCCATCCCTTTCTGAGCTTTGAATTCTTGCCAGAATGCGATAAGCGCATTGATAAAGATGATCGCGGTAATCGCGATAGCATCCACTAAGTGTCCGGTGAAATAGGAAACAATGGCACCCACACCTAGAATGAAGATCAGTGGGTTTTTAAATTGATGAGCAAAGAGTTCAAGCGCAGATTTTCCTGCCTTTTCTTGAAGTTCGTTTTTACCGTACTGAGATTGACGCTCCGCCGCTTCTTGTGAAGACAAACCTTGCTCTGGCGCTACACCCATCATCTGCTGGGTATTCTCAACGGTTTCAGTGAACCACTTTTTAGTCATAGGGGATACTCCGAATAAATTCAGTCGACACCGGTAGAATGGCAAACCGATAAAAAGCAATCGCTGAATATAAATTTTTAAAATCTCAACGCTGTTTGCATGTTTATTAACAATTAATGCGTAAGCGATGAGTAAAAATAAATTACCCGAAACCAAATAGGCTTGTAATTAACTTTCGGAGCGCTTACATGCACTCTAGGACGATTCTTTGACTTAAAACAAACTAGTTTTTTATTCAGAGCTTAGAACTAATTATTCATTGTAAGCAGATTTTAATAACACCTAATTTTCACTGAAATAACACTTCTGTTTTTTCGAATATTGAAACTTGTTTACACGACGGACCTTGTTCAAGGTCGGAAGGTTTTGATGACGAATTATCGATTATTAATCGCTATTCAATAGTTATTCAATTGGGGAGATATATCATCTTAACGGTTTTTTCTACCCACTTAACTATTGGCTCAGCCGGTAAAATTCGCTTTCTCAACATAATAAAAAAGCCCTCAATCAAAGATTAAGGGCTCCAAATATTACTTCAATTAGATACTACGCACTGATGCCAGAATGACGTAATAGAGCATCGATCTCCGGCTCACGACCACGGAAGCGCTTAAATAGCTCCATTGGTTCTTCACTGCCACCCATTTCAAGGATGTTATTCAAGAAGCTTTGTCCTGTTTCTTTATTGAAGATGCCTTCTTCCTCAAAACGTGAATAGGCATCGGAAGACAACACTTCTGCCCACAAGTAGCTGTAGTAACCCGCGCTATAACCTCCCGCAAAGATATGACCAAAGCTGTGTGAGAAACGGTTCCATTCAAGACTTGGAAGTACGGCCACTTTCGACTTCACTTCTGCCAAGGTCTCTAGCACGCGTGCACCGATGTCTGGATCGTATTCCGTGTGCAGCGTGAAATCGAACAAACCAAACTCAAGCTGACGTAAAATAAACATCGCAGATTGGAAGTTTTTCGCCGCTAGCATTTTGTCGAGCATCTCTTTAGGTAGCGGTTCGCCTGTCTCATAGTGGCCTGAGATAAACGCAAGTGCCTCTTCTTCCCAGCACCAGTTCTCTAGGAACTGACTTGGCAGCTCAACTGCATCCCAAGGAACACCGTTAATGCCTGACACCGCACCCGTATCAATCTTCGTCAACATATGATGAATACCATGACCTGTTTCGTGGAACAGAGTCACGACTTCATCATGAGTGAACATGGCAGGTTTACCGCCGACTGGCTTATTGAAGTTACACGTTAGATACGCCACTGGTGTTTGCAGTTCACCGTCAAGATCGGTGCGTCGTACACGACACTCATCCATCCAAGCACCGCCACGTTTGTGCTCACGCGCGTACAGGTCAAGATAGAAGCTACCGCGCAGTGTGTCAGTGCTATCAAAAATATCGAAGAAGCGTACTGACTCATGCCAAGTGTCCACCCCTTCACGCTCTTTAATCTGCATCCCGAAGACGCGGTTTAGCACTTCAAACAGCCCGCTGACCACTTTTGATTCTGGGAAGTAAGGGCGCAGCTCCTCATTAGAGAATTGGAACAGGTGCTGTTTTTGCTTCTCACTGTAGTAAGCAATATCCCAAAGGTTTAGCTCAGTCACGCCGAACTCTTTTTCAGCAAACTGGCGTAGCTCTTCTACTTCACGCTCACCTTGAGGTTTAGCTTTAGTCGCAAGATCATTCAGGAAGCCAAGCACTTGGGCTGGGCTTTCTGCCATTTTGGTCGCCAGTGACTTTTCACTATAAGTACCAAAGCCAAGCAAGCGGGCGATTTCATGGCGCAGCTTAAGTTGCTCAGCGATAATCTCAGTGTTGTCCCATTTACCCGCATTTGGACCGCGATCAGAAGCGCGCGTCACGTAGGCTTCGTACAGCTCTTTACGTAGCTCTTGGTTATCACAGTAGGTAAGAACAGGAAGGTAAGACGGAATATCCAATGTCAGTAGATAGCCTTCTAATTCTTTCGCCTCAGCTGCCGCTTTTGCCGCCGCGAGTGCCGATTCTGGCATACCGGCTAGCTCTTTCTCATCAGTAATGTGCTTAGTCCAACCCATGGTGGCATCTAGGACATTATTAGAGAATTGCGAGCCTAGCTCAGACATACGCTTGCTGATTTCACCATAGCGATGCTGCTCATCGGCTGGCAGACCAATACCAGACAGCTCAAAATCACGCAGTGAATCTTTGATGGTTTTCTGTTGCGCTTGGGAAAGCGTGTTAAATGCGTCACTGGCTTTAATCGCTTTGTACGCTTCATACAGCCCCTTGTGCTGTCCCACCCAAGTGCCGTATTCAGAAAGAATTGGTAGGCAGCTTTCATACGCTTCACGCAATTCATCACTGTTCATCACTGAGTTCATATGGCTCACAGGTGACCATAAGCGGCTAAGCTTGTCATCAATCTGCTCGATTGGCGCAACGACATTGTCCCAAGTCGGGTTGGTGTTACCTTCAAGCACTTCGTCTATTTTAGCTCGGCATGCCTCAATCGCTTGTTCAACGGCTGGCTTCACATGCTCAGGCTTAATTTGAGAGAAAGGAGGTAAGTCGGTAAACGTCAGTAGTGGATTTGCCATGCAGCGTCCCTTTTTAGTTATTGGATTCCCTCACTTCATTGGAAGGCAAGTGAGCGTAATTAATAGATAAATGTAGTCTCGAAAGAGAAATTTCAATCCTTCGAGATTCAATTACGGTGATTCAAAACACCAACTCCTCTGCCGCTTCTCGTCAGAAGAGGTTATAATCCGTCCATTATTGTTAAACAGAGTCTTTATTTTGCTGAGCTATCGTCACAGTTTTCACGCGGGTAACCATGCCGATGTGGTTAAACACATAGTACAAAGTCTTATCCTTAATTCACTAAAAAACAAGGAAAAGCCATTCGTTTATCACGATACTCATTCGGGCGTAGGCCGTTATGACCTTACCCACGAATGGTCTGAGAAAACTGGTGAATATAAGCAAGGCATCGGTCGTATTTGGGGAAATGCCGACATTCCTGAAGATATCGCCAGCTACATTGAATTGATAGAGACACTGAACAACAGCGACACACTGCGTTATTACCCAGGTTCTCCTCGTGTGGCGCGTGCCCATTTGCGTCCTCAAGACCGTATGGTATTAACAGAATTACACCCAAGCGACTTTCCATTACTTGAGCAAGAATTCCATCGTGACCGTCAAGTCAAAATCTTTAAAGAAGACGGTTTTAAGCGCTTAAAAGGCAGCTTGCCACCAGCAGAACGCCGTGGTTTGGTCTTGATCGATCCACCTTATGAACTCGCTCGTGAATATCGTGATGTCGTGACGGCCATTGCCCAAAGTTATAAACGCTGGGCAACGGGTATTTATGCGATTTGGTACCCTGTGGTCAATCGCTATGATATCGACGATATGATTGAAGGCTTAGAAGGTCTTGGTATTCGCAAGATTTTGCAAATCGAACTTGGTGTCTCACCAGATACTAACGAACGCGGAATGACAGCTTCGGGCATGATTGTCATCAACCCACCGTGGAAGCTAGAGCAGCAAATGAATGCCATTTTGCCGTACCTTAAAGACAAGATCGCTCCAGCAACAGGCCACTTTAAAGTGGAGTGGATTGTCCCAGAATAATTTTTGGGAAACACTTCTAATCTCAAGAAAAGGCGTAATCAATTGTTTTAAAGCAATATTGCGCCTTTCTTAATTGCGCTTATTTTTAGCTCTCCAGAAAATATTTCGACTTTATTGAAATTATTTTCGTCTTTCTCTCACCTCCCCCGTCTTACTAGTGAAAGTACCGAAGCCATGTGCAATGAGTACACCCTAATAGCCTAGTGAGGAAAACCCAGATGATTAAGATTGTTAGCTTTAAGATTTGTCCTTTTGTCCAACGTGTCACTGCTGCACTGGAAGCAAAACACATTCCCTATGAGATTGAATACATCAGCCTAAAAGACAAGCCACAATGGTTCCTAGATATCTCACCCAATGGTCAGGTGCCTGTGATGGTCACTGAATCAGGTACCGCTTTGTTTGAATCAGACGCTATCATTGAATACATCGAAGATGAATATGGTCCGATTGAGCAAGGCGTGAGTAACGAGCAGCGCGCACTCGATCGTGCATGGAGCTATTTAGGCTCCAAACACTACCTTGCTCAATGCGGCACAATGAGTAGCAAAGATAAAGAGACCTTTGAAGAGCGTGCGGAAAAGCTGATTAAAGCATTCCAAAGGGCAGAGAACCAGCTATCTGGCAACACCAAGTTCTTCAAGTCGGACACCTTCAGCAATGTTGATATGGCGTGGTTACCACTCTTGCATCGCGCTGCGATTGTTAAAGCGTATTCAGGTTATGATTTTTTCTGCGGACTGCCAAAAATGCAAGTGTGGCAACGCAACATCATGGAATCAGGATTGGTCGAGAAGACCGTCTCTAGCGACTTTGAAACGCGGTTTGCTGATTTCTACCTAACTAATACTTACCTTGCTACTGGAAAAGACGTACAAGCTAAACAAGATTGCTCAATATCAAGCTGTTGTGGCTAAGCGACTTTTATAGAGGGCGTAATGCCCTCTTATCTCGTCATTAATCGTTATTACTCATAATTAACTCTGCTTTTTCCCATTGGAGAAAGTTGCTAGACTCGATTTATAGTGTGGATAGCGATTCTTAACAAAACATTGCGATGATATTGAGTTCCCTACTCTTCACCCCAATGTATCTGTTACTAGCAATCATAAAATTAATAAGCTCTCGGAGAACGTAATGGCAACGCATTTTGACTATATCTGTATTGGTGGTGGCAGCGGCGGTATCGCATCTGCTAACCGTGCGGCAATGTACGGCGCGAAGGTCGCGCTGATTGAAGCTCAAGATCTTGGCGGTACCTGTGTAAACGTTGGCTGTGTGCCAAAGAAAGTCATGTGGCACGGTGCACAAGTTGCTGAAGCGATGAACCTTTACGCAGAAGACTATGGTTTTGATGTCGACGTTAAAGGCTTCGATTGGAGCAAACTGGTTGAGAGCCGCCAAGCATACATTGGCCGTATTCACCAATCTTACGATCGCGTGCTTGGCAACAACAAAGTTAATGTCATTCGTGGTTTTGCTAAGTTTGTTGATGCGAAAACTGTCGAAGTGAACGGCGAGCACTACACAGCTGATCACATCCTTATTGCCGTTGGTGGTCGTCCAACCATTCCAAATATTCCAGGCGCAGAATACGGCATCGATTCTAATGGTTTCTTTGAGCTAAGCGAGCAGCCAAAACGCGTTGCAGTTATCGGCGCAGGCTACATTGCAGTAGAAATCGCAGGTGTACTACACGCACTAGGTACAGAAACTCACCTATTCTGCCGTAAAGAATCACCTCTACGTAGCTTTGACCCAATGATCATCGAGACGTTGGTTGAAGTAATGAATACCGAAGGTCCAACGCTGCACACCCACTCCGTGCCTAAAGAAGTGGTTAAAGAGGCGGACGGTAGCCTAACGCTACATCTTGAAAACGGTGAGAGCCAAAATGTTGATACCTTGATTTGGGCAATCGGTCGTCACCCAGCGACAGATGCAATTAATCTTGGTGCTACCGGTGTGGCAACCAACGATCGTGGCTACATCAAAGTCGATGAGTACCAAACCACGAATGTAGATGGTATTTACTGTGTTGGTGACATTATGGAAGGCGGCATTGAGCTCACTCCAGTTGCCGTTAAAGCAGGTCGCCAGCTTTCTGAGCGCCTATTCAACAACAAACCAGATGCGAAGATGGACTACGACCTAGTACCAACTGTGGTATTCAGTCATCCACCTATCGGCACCATCGGCCTAACCACACAACAAGCGGAAGAGAAGTACGGCAAAGATAACATCAAAGTCTACACCTCTGGCTTCACTGCTATGTACACAGCAGTAACCAAGCATCGCCAGCCATGTAAGATGAAACTGGTTTGTGCTGGCCCAGAAGAGACGGTTGTTGGCTTGCACGGCATCGGCTTTACTGTTGATGAAATGATTCAAGGTTTTGGTGTTGCGATGAAGATGGGCGCGACCAAAGCAGACTTCGACTCTGTCGTGGCAATTCACCCAACGGGTTCTGAGGAATTCGTGACGATGCGTTAACGCATACACTCTATTTTCAAAGCCCAGCACCTCATGCTGGGCTTTTTTGTTTTAGAGTCATTGCACACTTCAACGAGAGTTTCACCTTAACCACTCAAGTAAGGTTTGAAATGCCTCGCATAGAGAAAGCATCAAGCACGAAATTCATGGGTTTCACGATCACTCTTCCATGGCCTTTTCTATAGTTTGTTGCGCTAGAAAGTAACGCCTTCTCACTACAGGTCAATCTATCTAGCCTAGATAAATAATATTGAAAAGGAACGTCAGATGAAAACCTCTCGATGGCTTATGGCAGCAAGCACTGCCTGCTTAAGCTTACCTACCCTTGCGGTAAACCCGCTCCCTGATCCACAAAATCCAACCGGGTATATTATTGCCCGTAGCGACATACAAAATAGTGAAGCAAGCAAAACTGGCAACCCCATGTACAGTGTGTGGGCTGAGGCATTGCAGACAGCCTCAAACTCTATCGTGGATTCGATTGATGCAGGCTTAGCAACCAACCCAAGTAACGTAAAACGGGCTGAGCGAGTCTTCCCACGTGATGAATGGGACTTTCTCACTCATATGGCTGCGCCAGAGTACACCTATCAGCGCTTTTTACAGGCTATTGGTAAATTTCCAGCGTTTTGTGGTGACTATAGCGACAATCGAGATGCCGATGCTATTTGTAAGCGTTCCATCGTGACCGCCTTCGCCCATTTTGCCCAAGAGACCGGCGGCCACATCGCCAAGGATAACTCTTGGGATAACCCTTTAGCTCTCGAAGAATGGCAGCAAGCACTGGTTCATGTGCGCGAAATGGGTTGGTCCGAAGGACAGCCAGGCTATACCACGGGGTGTGGTCAGAATGATTGGCAAAACAAACGTTGGCCTTGCGCCGCCAACCAAGGCTATTTTGGTCGTGGCGCTAAACAACTCTCTTACCACTTCAACTACGGTCCTTTTTCTGAAGTGATGTTTGATGGTGATGCAACGGTGTTACTCGATAACCCAGCGCTTGTGGCTGACTCGTGGTTAAACCTCGCCTCTGCTATCTGGTTTTTCTTAACGCCACAAGCACCAAAGCCCGCCATGTTGCATGTTATTGATAGAAGTTGGGTCCCATCTCAGCGAGAAGTAGAGGCTGGTATTGGCTATGGGTTTGGTACCACCATCAACATCATCAATGGTGGTATTGAATGTGGGGAGCAGAATAAAAACAAAGGGCAGCCAGTTAACCGAATTCGTTACTGGGAAGGGCTCGCTGCACACTATCAGATTCCCATTGAAGCCGACGAGACCAATACGTGTTGGCAACAAACCCCTTATGGAAGCTTGAACTTAAACGGCGCAACAGATGTACTTTATACTAACTGGGAAGCCAGTTGGGCTTATCATGCTGACCGTCCTGAAGGCGTCTCTTTTGAATGTAACATGGTCGGTTACCAAACTGCTTACTCTGCTCTCGTACCCGGTGACTATGAAAAATGCGTCACCAACTTTTATGGCTCCCACGCCAATTGGCCAGAAGTGCGGATTGTGGACACTCTTCCCTCAACAGATAACGGCAATGGAGGTACTGGCGACGGGAATAGTGGTGGAAGCACCACCACGCCACCTGAAATTAATCTAGTTACTTGGGTTCCGGGTAGTACATCTGTCAGCAATGGCGATACCGTAAGCTACCAAGGAAAGTGTTTTATTGCTAAGAACAACCCTGGTGTTTGGGAGTCACCCACACAATCAAACTGGTTCTGGGGTGAAGTCGTTTGCCCTTCTGTGTGATCAAACCAGTAAAAGCTGCTCTGTATGGAGCAGTTTTTACACAACTTTTATCTAAGCACTCTTCCCGCATCTGATTATATTTCTTATAGTTTCTAAAGACTGTAAGGAGTTATTAATGGATAAAAAGCACATATTTTTCTTCGATGCCATGCGCTGTGTGGCGGCACTCGCTGTCATCATTATTCATGCGCTAGGCCCTTACCGTCATGAACTCGGACAGATCCCTATGGGCGAATGGGTTACCGCTATCACCTTTAATGGATTCAGTCGCTGGGCAGTCCCGGTGTTTGTTTTGATAACCGGCGCTCTCATGCTCAACGACAAACGACCGTTTGATATGAAATATTATCTGTCTCGTCGTCTCGGCAAAGTGCTGATTCCATTTATCGCATGGTCACTTTTCTACGCTTACTTATCCGGATGGACCATTGAAGGCTTTAACGGCAATAGGGTTAAAGAAGTCTTATCTGAGAGCTATCACCATCAGACCTATTACCATCTTGGGTTCTTTTACTACTTTATTCCGCTTTATGTGGCGATCCCGTTCTTGCAGGTGTTCGTTCGCAAGTTTGATGACAGCGCACTTTACGCATTTACCGGCCTTTGGTTACTCACTACGCTGTTGTTCTTATTAAGAGTTGATGGTCCTTGGAGCGAGCAGTTCTGGCTTTATATGGGCTTATTACCTCTGGGCTATATCCTGTATCAAAAGCTGCCAGCGAGCCGAGGCGTGGTTACTGTGTCCATTATTCTGGGTATTGGCGCGATGGCGCTGAGCAGTTATATGGTAGTTCACGGAAGTATTGACGAAGGTCGTTATTATGTTGGACGCTGGTTCTCTTACAAGACTCTAAATACCGTCCTAGCGGCCAGTATGATATTTATTGTTTGCAAAGCCTACGCCGACAAGCTTTGGCCAGGAGCAAAGAAAGTGGTGAGCTTTATTAGTAAATACAGCTTGGGTATTTATATTCTTCACCCACTATTCCTGTGGCCGATGAACGAACTCGGCCTACATCAAGGTCACCCAATCTATATGATTCCATTTTGGGTTATTGTCAGCGGCAGTTTGGCATTAGCAACAAGTTGGTTGTTGTCACTCAGCAGTAAGACTCGTTGGTTATTGCCTTAAAGGTTATTTACCCACACACACTACATTGAGCAAAGTATTGCCTTTTAACGGTGATACTTTGCCATTAGTAAACAGCCCTTTCTGACCATCTCCCCAATACGGCATTTGTAGTGGCCAGCGATTTTTCTGCATCACTTGTGATTTTACCAAGGCTTGCCAGTCTTCATTACTCGCCAAATGCATATCAAGGTCACTGCATACCTTTATGGCAGACTGATAACTCAAGCGGTTCCACGCTTTATCATGTTCCATATAGAACTGATGACTACTATTAGCGATATAAGGCACGCTATAACGCTGTCCATTAACTTCCGCATTTAACCGAACACCCAATGAAGCCTTAGCGCTGGTCGCAAGAGGCGTTATCTTCTCTGCTTTCCTTACTGGCTTCTCAATCGCTTTTGCTACTGGCTTGGATGTCAGCGGCTTAGCCGTTTTAGCGGGAACTTGCTGCGTCACTTTGGCAGTACGTTGAGGTGTATTGGCAGAAGCGTTGCGTTCCACTTGGCGGATAAAAGCATCACGATAACCAGATAAGGCTTTGACTTGAACAAGCTCTTGCTTGGCGATCTCAGCATCGCTGTATGGACCAATCAGACAACGATAGCTATTTTTCTGAGGCAGCATCCAAACATCGGTGGTGATTTTGGCGTACAAGGTTTTCGCTTGAGTTAGTGCCATGGGTGCATCAAGAATGCCGCACTGAATCCAATAAAGCGATGTTGCGCTCACAGGAACGTCATTGCTCCAAATCCCATTTCCAATCGGACAGGATTTATCTAAAACCGGCAGTTCATTGGTGGAGGGCTGGGAAGCGTCACACAACGCATCCTCAGCATAAACTGGTAAAGGAACCACACTACTGGTTAACAACAAGGTGCCCAACAAAGCACTAAACGAAAAACAACCGAATCCCTTTACACCATTTAAAGAGCTCATAAACATCCTCTGAACACTCTTGGCTATTGTTATCAGCGGCACAAATAAAAAGAGCCGCAATTATCTGCGACTCTTAGTGTAGTGACGATCGGGATTAAAAATCAATCACTCTGGATCACCCTTTGTAGATTTTCGGGTTGAATACATCACGTAGCCAGTCACCTAATAGGTTAATAACCAACACTAAGGTAATCAGAACAATGCCTGGGAACACGGTAATCCACCACGAACCAGAGAAAATGTAGTTAAAACCGATACTGATCAAAGAGCCCAATGATGGCTGGTCTACTGGCAGACCAAGACCTAAGAACGACAGCGCCGCTTCGGACATGATTGCATTCGCAACCTGTACCGTTGAGATAACCAAAATTGGCGACAAACAGTTAGGCAGAATATGACGGAACATGATACGTGGCGCTCTAAAGCCCATCACTCGCGCTGCTTCTACATACTCTTTCTTTTTCTCTGCAAGAACCGAGGCACGGATAGTACGTGCATACTGCGGCCATTCCGCCACACCAATTATCACGACCAGCATTGTCACGGCATATTGGCTATAGAACTCAGTGCCGAAGCTGGCCTTAAAGATAGCAGAGACTATGATCGCAACCATCATGGTTGAAAACGACAACTGAACATCAGCAAAACGCATCAAGAAGCTATCGATACGACCACCGAAGTAACCCGCTGATAGACCAATCACAATACCTAGGAATAACTGTAAACCTACCGCTAGGAAACCAATGGTCAGAGACAGTCGAGAACCATAAAGAATGGTGGATAAAATATCCCGACCTTGGTCATCGGTGCCTAATACGAAGTTCTCGTCACCGTCTTCCATCCAAGATGGCGGCAGCTCCGAGTCCATAATATCGATAGACGATAAATCATATGGGTCAGTAGGGGCGATGACAGGCGCAGCTAGTGCTAACACCAAGAACATCATGAAGACCGTAAAACTTGCCATAGCGACTTTGTCGCGCTTGAAGTAATACAAGAAGTCCGAGTTTTTAAAACGCTCCCACGCTGAAGGAGCAGCAGCTACATTTGCTTGGCTCATGGTTATGCTCCTTTTCCAGTTAGGTTTACGGTTGGGTTAATCAAGCCGTACAACAAGTCAACGATAGTGTTCGTCACCACGAAGATAAGGCCAACGAAAATAACGTAAGCGGTAATCAATGGTGTATCTACACGGTTAATCGCTTCAAGGAAAAGGAAGCCTGTGCCAGGCCACTGGAAGACGGTTTCAGTCAGGATGGTATACGCCACCATAGTACCGATCTGAACACCACCAACGGTCAAAACAGGTAACATCGTGTTTTTAAGGGCATGTTGATAGTAGATTTTTTTAAGAGGTAGCCCTTTTGCTTTCGCAAACTTGATGTATTCGGAGCTCAGTACTTCTAACATTTCAGAACGAACCAAGCGAATGAAAAGTGGCAACATAATCGATGCCAATGCGATACATGGCAAGATAAGGTGCTTAATACCATCGATTGTGAAGAATCCAGACTCCCAACCGAGCACGTTCGCAGTTTCACCACGCCCGAAAGACGGTAGCCAGCCTAACTCAATAGAGAATACATACATCAGCATGATCGCCGTTAGGAAAACCGGAATCGAGATACCAATACTACTGCCGGCCATCACCAGCTTGGTAAAGAAACTCTTTGGGTGAATTGCCGAGTACACACCAAGTGGTATCGATAAACAAATAATAATAAGCGTCGCGCCGAATACCAGCTCTAGTGTTGCCACCAGCTTATCGAGAATAACCTCAACGGCAGGACGTTTGAAAAAGTATGAAGTGCCAAGATCGCCTTGCAGCGCTGCACCAATAAAACGAGTGTATTTTGTTACGAAAGGATCGTTGAGGCCCAACTCATCACGCAGTGCTTGACGCTCTGCTTCCGAAACCGACTGACCTACAAGCTCACGCAGCGGGTCACCCAGGTTATCCTGAATGGCAAACGCCACCAAACTGATCACAAACATCACTATCAGTGCCTGAAACAGGCGCTTGACCAGAAACGAAAACATTCCTTGCCCCTTAACTATCCATAGATCTCATTGAGAGAGAAACATTCAGTCTTAATAACCGCTCAATCCGACTGAAACAAACTGAGCTGAGTAGAGAGAATTGAGGAGGGGAACACTCCCCTCCTACATCACAATCACTTGTGATTATTCAACCACTAGGTCGCCAAAGTAAGGCATTACCATTGGGTTAACAATTGCTGCTGCTTTCACGTTAGACTTCGCGCCCCACGCTTCACTTTGCCAGTGTAGCGGTACGAATGCTGCGTCGTTGTATAGTGTCGCCTCAACGCCTTTCAGCATTTCAGCACGCTTAGCAGGATCCGTTTCTACGTTTGCTGCTTCAACAATCGCATCCATTTCTGGATTTGAGTAGTGACCACAGTTGTACTGACCACGACCCGTTTCTTCGTTACGAGTCATTGTTAGGAACTCGTTGAAGTTCGCTGAATCTTCAGTATCTGAGTGCCAACCGATCATCATCATGTCTGCTGCACACACATCAAACTCTGGCCAGTATTGCGCTTTAGGCATTGTCTTAAGATCTACTTTGATGCCGATCTTAGACAGCATCGCTGCCGCTGCTTGCGCTACTTTCGCGTCGTTCACATAACGGTTGTTAGGTGCCATCATCGTTAGCGTGAAGCCATTTTCATAGCCAGCTTCTTTCATCAACTCTTTCGCTTTTTTCACGTCGTAACGTGGAACAAGCGCATCGTTGTGACCAACGTAGCCTGCAGGGCTTTGCTGGCCAGCAGCTGTTGCGAAGCCTTTCATGATTTTCTTCACGATACCTTCGTTGTTGATTGCGTGAACAATCGCCTGACGAACGCGAACATCTTTCAGTGCTTCGTTGCTTTCTTGGTTCATTTGGAATGTGATGATACGCGTACCAGGTAGCGTCACTAGATCAACACCTTCAGCGCTAGCTACACGTTTGTGGTCGTTTGGCGCAACTGGGTGAATCATGTCAACACCGCCAGAAAGAAGTGCTGCTACACGCGTTGCATCTTCTTTGATTGGTACTAGTGTTAGCTTGTCTACGTTACCTTTAGATTCTTTGTCCCAGTAATCAGCGAAACGCTCAAATTCAACCTTAACGCCTTGCTCACGAGCCGTTACGATGAATGGACCAGTACCAGAAACATGCGTCGATGCAAAAGAGTTACCGTGCTTAACTAGCTCAGATTTGTCTTTGCCATCTGCCGTTTTACCTGAGTAAAACTTGCTATCCATAGGGAAGATGTACGTCGCTGTTTGCAGTACAAGTGGGTAAGGACCTTTAGTCACTAGGTCAAACGTGTAGTCATCAACCTTAACGATTTTCTCATACGGGTCGAAGATAGCTTTAAAGTCAGGAGAGCTTTGAAGACGGTTAAATGTCCAAACAACATCGTCTGCTGTTAGGTCATTACCAGAGTGGAACTTAACGCCTTCACGTAGCTTAAAACGAACCGTCGTGTCATTCACACGTTCCCAGCTTTCAGCTAGACGAGGTTCGAAGTCCATTTCTTGGGTGAAACGAACGAGTGGGTCAAATACCATGTGTGACATTTGCAATGTGCCACCAGACAACTGCTCATGCGGGTCTAGAGATACTGGGTCAGCTGCATAGCCAACTTTGATATCTGCTGCCAGAGTATTAAAACTTAGGCCCGCTGCCATTAGCGCCACTGCTAATTTGCTTTTCATGGTTCTCATTTGCATAACTCCTTCATGCGGGGATCCGGATCCCTTGTTGTTGTGTTTGCTTCTGTTATCGAGTCCCAATAGGGAATTGTATGGCTTACGCCGTTTTTGCTACATCATCTCTTAAGCCTTTGAATTCAGGCATTAAGGAAATTAGGTGCTGACTGTATTCATGCTGCGGATCAGTAAACAACTGCTCCGTCGGTGCCACTTCCAATAGAGTACCCATTTGCATCACGCCCACTCGGTCACACATTTGACGAATTACCGGCAAGTCATGACTGATGAACAGCATGGTCAGATTAAGTTCTTGTTGTAGATCTTTGAGTAGGTTAAGTATTTGAGCCTGAACCGATACATCAAGTGCCGACGTTGGTTCATCACAAATCAACAAACGAGGACGCGTTGCTAGTGCACGTGCGATAGAAATACGCTGACGCTGACCACCTGAGAATTCATGTGGGTACTTCACTCCCGCCATTTTTCCTAGGCCTACGTGCTCAAGCAGGTCTTCGACTATTTGCTTAGTTTCGCTTTCGTTTGCCGTCAGTTTATGGAATCGAATCGGCTCTGCAATGATGTCGTAGATTTTCATACGAGGGTTCATCGACGTATACGGGTTCTGGAACACCATCTGCATCTGGCGACGCATCGGACGACGCTCTTTCTCAGACTTCAGCGACGTAAGGTCAATACCTTCAAACGTGACTTTGCCAGAGTTAGGGGCATAGAGACCTGCAATCACACGTGCAATGGTCGATTTACCCGATCCCGATTCACCCACTAATCCAAACGTTTCACCTTCATGTACTTCAAAGCTAACGTTGTTTGATGCTTGAACATACTCACGTCGGCTTTCAAATAGCGAATCTTTAGTAACGAAACGTAGGTTGACGTTTTCTACGTTAAGAAGCGGACCAGTATAATCACGGTGATCTTGGCTTTGACCCAACCAGTGGTTCTTAACATCCAACGGTTCCATCTCATGTGCTTCTTCGATGTAGCTCACAAGAGGGAAACGATCGAGTTTCATATCTGAACGCGGTACTGCAGAAATCAGGCTACGTGTGTATGGGTGATCAGGTTCACCCAGTACTTTTGCCGTTGGCCCAAACTCTACCAAGTCACCACGGTACATTACCGCTACGCGATCCGTTACGTTAGAAACCACACCCATATCGTGCGTCACCAACATACAACCAACATTGTTCTTGATGCACAGGTCGCGAATCAAACCTAAAATTTGATCCTGAATCGATACATCAAGTGCCGTCGTAGGTTCATCCGCAATGATAAGATCCGGTTCGCCGGCAAGCGCGATAGCGATCACCACACGCTGACGCATACCACCAGAGAATTGGTGAGGGTATTGCTTCAAGCGGTTTTCTGGTTGTGGGATACCCACTTGATTCATAAGATTGAGCGCGCGTTGATACGCTTCATCATCCGATACCTTCATATTGGCATGGATGGTTTCTTTTAATTGTTGCTCAACAGTGAATAGTGGGTTGAGAGAGGTCATTGGGTCTTGGAATATAAACCCGATTTTTGAGCCACGAACTTTGCGCATCGCTTCTGGCGTTAAACCAGAGACTTTTTCTCCATCTAGGAAAACCTCACCACCAGCAATAACGCCAGGAGGTGAAAGCAAATCGATAACTGCGTTACCTACCGTTGATTTGCCGGCGCCGGACTCCCCAACCACACCAACTATTTCGCCGCGTTCAATATTGAACGACAAAGATTTAACCGCGGCATGTACCCCATGGCGTGATGGGTATTCGATACGAAGATCTTTTACTTCTAATAGTGACATTACCAGACCTCTACTGCTTTGGCAGCTTTCTGCCCCTGTCTGAAAAATTGAATCCATTCTTAGGCAGCATTTTCTGCTGACTATTTATAAGGGCATCAATTTGGCAAATCTTTCACAGAAAAGCAACAAAAATAGGATAAAAATTCGAAATTGAGCAAATCTAAAGCAGTATAAATAAATATATATGCAGTTTAAGTACATATAGTAGTGGTACAAGTGGCATGAAAAGTTGATGTACACTCAGAAATTCGTGCTAGACAACGAATATAAAACGCCGAACTTCACGTTATCGGCAATATTTATGACTAATGCCACCCGCATATTTATTCTGATGTAGTTTTAACACTATAGAAACATAAATTTTGTAACATGACAGAGTGCAGCACCAAACTCTAGATCTTTATCACATTTAATACACTGATCACTTTGATAATTCGATTACACAGTATTTTCCGCTATTGTGATTTACAACAAGTCACAACCCTGCATACTGAACAAAATACTGGCCATCGTTCGATCGGTAGAATTTAGCTCCAATTCTTACTCATGAAGAATGGGGGAAATGTTATTCAATGGAAGTTTTCATAGACGAACCACTGAAGATTTAGCCGTAGCAATGGCACTTAACAGTCAAATCACCCATCAAGCGCCATAATTACGTTTTAGTGAGGTGTAGTTGTCGGTTCAAAACGGAAAATAGCTTCTATTTTCCTCCACAATTGTTCGCCCGCGATAAATATCGCCGCTACAAAGGTGATATCGCAAGCCAGTGCTATTACCTTTCGATACTCTATCCAGCCCACTCCAAAGGTTGGAAAGTAAAACAGCACAATATTCATAACAGGGCCTGCCACTACCATCAGTAGTAATCCCATATAGTAGCTAAGCCTTGTCGAGTGCCGGCTAGGTTTGAGCTTCAGTAAATGTCTGACAAACCAATTTCTGATTTGCTGCAGGCGCTCCTTGCCTAACAAGCACAGAGCGACAATAGTCGCCACTTCAGGTACACCAAAAATCATTGCACCGCTAAGTAGCGCTTTTTTACTGCTGCAAATCTCCATTGAACTAATCAAGGGAATTAGTAACGGACTTGATAAAGCGAGCAACAGTGCCACCATGCCCAAGCTAACTCGCAAATAAGCTAATACTGAGCGGAACAAAACGCCAAAATCTAATTTCATTTATCGAACACCCTGTTACCCCTCATATAAGAATAAGGGGAGGATAGAAGGGGAAAGCGACTAGTGTATGTCCCTGCGGAGCACTGAGGTCTTACAGCGTATTCCACCACAAAGCTTCGCGTGATGAGCAAATGGAACGGTCACAACCGTTAGCCCTTTTGCTTCCAGTTTTCGATTGAGGGCTGGGGTCTCTTCTGGCATTAAGATGTGGTTTTCATCAAGCATCACTGCACAAGGCCCGGTTGCCAGCGCTTCTTCTCTGTTTGCCCATACCACATCAAAGTCATCCATAAATTCAGGTAAGCCCTTTGGAAAGGCATCTCGATAGGCGATAACAAGTTTAGGGCCGGCTACACACATAACGGCGAACAAATGATGGATTCCTGTATCCTCCACTTCTGTTATGCATACTTGGTAACCATCATGTTCTAGCATGCGCTTAACCCATTCAGCGCCACGAGCGTTAGTTGATGAAGGGCCCGTTGCCACCAGTACTCTTCCATCGCCTAAGTTGAGTACATCTCCCCCCTCATAAATATAATCTCGACTTAGCGTCGGCCTTGGTGCCGTGTAATGTAAAATGTGGTTATCACCATCAATAAATGGCTGATGGAGTTCTCGCACTGGCGCAATAGAAGCCCAGCCCATATCGCTTGCCCAAACATTCTCCAAAACATTTCGACCTACAACCCAAATAGGTTCTGCAGCGAAGATTTGGGTAAAGACATTCGTTCTTTGGCACGCGGTTATCTCTTCTTCAGGCACTTCCCTAGCCTGGTGAACCTTTACGCCAAAGCTCTGAAACGCCTTGACCAACGCATCATTCTCACGCTCTAAAGCCGCAGAAAATGGCGGAGAAGCATGAGAAAGTAACTGTCCTCCCGCTTTTTCACAGAGATCATATAAGTCGGGCTGAAGTACACTCTGATAAGTTGCTTTTACCTCTTCTGTTAGTACTGGCAGGCGGAAGTTCTGGCTATAACCCACAATCACCTCTAGAAGCTTCCCATAAAGGTTGAACTCCCCATAACTGTGTTTGGTTGCAGCTGGTACATAAACTTGGTTTTGTGTTGTCATTTTCGACATAAGATTACTCCTCAAACGAGTTAGAAAAAGAGAGTCCTTTCTCCGATGAACACTTTGAGGTTAACCCAATCGGCTAAAGTGCAAAAAACACTCAGCGCAGCGAAAGGCTTTCACTTTGGGCGGATACAAGAAGACAACTGAAATAGGAGGCTAATGCGCCCTGACCACAACTCGATAGGAACCCCCCCCCTCAACTTCAACACCCGCTTCACTACCAACATAAGTTGTCATGCTGGGCAATTGCAGCTGATTCGATTTTAACGGCTCACTATTACTTTGCTCGATAATGGTGTAATGCAAGTCGGCAATATTGTTTTCCACTGACGACTCGCTGACCAGCAACACGCGGGTATGCTTGTCTTTTTTAATCAACTTGCTTTCTCGCAACCCAATAGTGACATCACCACTAAATATGTTCACAACATTGAGTTGCAATTCAGCGACATAGTCTGCTGCACGTAAGGAAGGAGCGGCGATTAACACCAACATGAAGGAGAGCTTTCGTAAACGGCCCATTTCTATCACCTTTGCACGTATTTTTCCGAACGGTAGCGTAGTCGAGTTAAGTTCAGCAAGAAACTTAAACTCTGAACGTAAATCCATACTACTCTGGTTACCAACTAGGTTCCGTTCAACTGACTATAACGAGCTAGGCGATTAACCAACTTGGCTTCTGCTTTTAACTGCTGCCATACCAAGCTAAATCGCTTTTGATAGCTAGGCTTTTCCGTCAGTTCTACTTTACCTTCACTCAAAGCCCTAGTTACCTCACCTTTTGGTAGCCAACCTTTGCCATAAAAATTTATCAAGGCCTCAAGCATATCGGCCGGTCGGTTAAATGAAATAAGGTCTTTGTGTTGGTCCGTATCGTTGATCCACAGCGGCTGTCCGCTTTCATCGTGAACAAACATAACCCGATGCTGTTTGTTTATCTGTAACGGTGCCTGTACCTCGACAAACTGGCGCTCTCCAACATGTTGAGCTTCAAGAAAAGGAGCTAAATGCGGTAATGGTTGAGTCAATGCTAAATCACATTGCTGTTTTATCAGTAGCTGATGAATGGTTGCAGTATCAGTGCGAAACAAATCTACGCTTCGAAGCGAATTGTCAGCAATGATAAGTTGAGAGAGCTGATTTACTTCATCCAGTGCGATGCCGTAATCAAAACAAACCCGCAGCTTTTTGACATTCTCTTTGCTGGAGAACGTGTGAGTGAGGGCCAGCACATCATCAAACTCCATTGCTCGCGGCAGAAATTTCAGACCAAAAGAGGACAGTTTAAGTGGCCGAGTACCTTTAATAAACAGCTCATAACCAAGAGAAGCTTCCAAACGACTCACAGTTGCCGTAAGCGCTGGCTGACTTTTGCCAAGTGCTCGTGCCGCTTTTCTCATGCTGCCATGATGGGCAATGGCAACAAAGGTTTTGATTTGATCAAGAGTCATCCTATTGTCTACCTTCCGTTGACTTGTTCATCGCCCAGTCTGTCAAACATTGCAACGCTTGACTCCCTGTTAAATGCTCTCCCCAGAAAACTAATACCCCCCAAGTCGCCTTGAGGTGTGGTTCTGTTACGATTTTCATAGTGTCCGTTAGTTCAATATTGTTGCGCACCGCAGACGTATGACTTGGTAACTCCGAGAGAATGGCGGCTATTTGCTGATGATCAGTGACTTGAATTTGCCAAGGGCAAGGGAAATCGAATCGCCTGTATATTGGAGCGGAAGTTCGCATAACATGAGAGATAGAGAGTTGAGGCAGTGTCAGAAGGTGCCCACTGTCGAATACGATTGACGGCTGGTTGCTAGATTCTAACAACCTTTCACTACTGGTAATCAAATGACTATCCACAGTACCAAGTGAAAAAAAGTTTGGCGTTTCGGGCCAAGGTAAATCAACCAGTGTCACTATCCAATCTAGGCGCTGAGCATTAAAGGCAGCAATCAATTCATCACTAGGCAAGCAATTGACTCTAATACTGATATCCAAATCGATGATAGAAGCTAAGATTTCTTGTTGCCAGACTCGAGGTAAAGCGATATCAACACCGAGTATCATCTGTGTTGGCGACTCAACGACCACTGTATTTTTAAGCTCATAGTAGCTAGCAATTACGGCCTCTGCCCAAGGGAGTATCGCCTCCCCTTTTTCCGACAACTGTTTCTTGCCCGAGCCAACGACAAACAACTCACCCCAGCGGCTTTCCAAATTCTGTATCGCCAGACTTACCGGGCCGTGAGTCTTGCCAAGCTTTTCAGCCGCCGCTACCACCGATCCTGTTTTCGCAACAGCGACAAAGCTCTCTAACTGCTCAATTGATGCCAAGTGATAACCTTTTTAAACCATTAGCTCTAGATATTAGTTTATCAAAGATATTTAACATGGCCTCACGTTTTAGGGAAAGCACTGATTTGGGCTTGCAACATCATGTAGGGAATGCGGGATAAGACAAGCACATTCACCCAATTTCTATATGAGGTTCTTATGAATATCAATGCCATCAAAGCGTTTGTTATTACTACCGAGCTCGGCTCCATTTCCGCTGCTGCAAAAGCGATGAACAAAGGTCGGGTCCAAGTAAGTCAATGGATCGCCAATCTTGAGTTGGATTGGGGGATCGAGCTGTTTGATCGTGCTGGGCACAAACCCGTGTTAACAGAACAAGGTCAAGCGCTCTTGGATAAAGCATCATCCATTCTACTGCTGTCTGAAAAGTTAGCGTCTCACGTCGAGAAAATAAACGGTTCAGGCGCAGGCTGCATCCGACTTGGGATCACGACATTTATCGACCCGAAAATTGTTTCTCATCTTATCCACCAGCTGCGCGACATTGATGCTGAAATGGATCTACAGATTGAATTTTCGCCTTGTGATGACCTCATCGCGTCATCTGATTACGACTTTATTATTAGTCACTATCCCTATAGCGGGATTGGTCACTGGGAGTTTATGAATGTCACACAGCGCCAATTCGTTTCAGTCTGCGCGCCTCAACATTCTATCGCCCAACTAGATGAAGTCTCTACAGAACAGCTCAGTCAGCATTTGGCTATAGCTATTACGCAGCAAAATGAATCTTTATGGGGTAGCTACAAGTTCGACACCATGTCGGTCAACAACGTGGCAACCGCAAGACAACTCGCCAAAGATGGCATTGGATGGATCTGTATCGATCAAGACTCGATTAAACATGAGTTGAACAACAATGAGCTCGTCATCATCAATCACCGCGAAGCCATTCAGCGAAGTAAGTTTGGCCTTGGCTACCGCGATTCACACTGTGCTAATGGAATACGAGAAGTGCTCTATAACGTTCTTCGTCAGCACGTCTCGCACTAGCGTCGCCTCTGTCATAAACATCGACAGAGTCTGATTTTTACAAAAACGCGCTCCTGATTACTATGCGCTTCGAAACACACAATAGGGTCAAAAGACCAAACTTTAAAACGAGGAAAATATGAAAAAAGCAACTTTGAAAACCGCTACTTTGCTAGCTTTAATGGGCGCAGTTTCAGCTCCAGCTTTAGCCACAAGCGATTCTGGTTTTTATCTGGGGACCTATCTAGGTGCGATGTCAGCTAAGAACACTGACAATGTAGTAAATTCAAAGACTGAAACATCAGTAAAGAGTAACTTTCGCTCTCTAGGTCTTAAAGCTGGTTACGACTTTAACTCGATGTTTGGGGCGGAAATGCGTCACAGTCGCGACAGTGGCAAGATAGAAAAGAATAGTCAAGGTTTGGCCGTTGACCATCAAACGGCTCTTTACGGCAAAGTTAAGTTCAACGTCTCAGATAGCATTGAGCTATACGGTTTGGCCGGTGTAAATAATATCCGCCTAAAACAAGCTGGTTATAAAGGAAATGACAACAAAAAGACCATCAATTCCTTCTCATACGGTGTTGGTGCTCAATACAACTTTACCAACTCACTAGGCGCAAACTTAGAGCTAATGAAGCTGTCTAACCACAAGCAGTTTGATGCGCACTCTATCAACCTAGGCCTAGCTTACAAATTCTAATTCTCTATACAACCTAACCAAGTTTGCAAGGATGCAACTTGCCCACTCCAACTTAGCACCAAACTTTTTCTTCGCTGCCTTTACCTTTCACTCTATTTATTACCATCCCAAAATGCAAAAATCCTCATCACATGACAAGACTTACATGAACTAGATATTTAACAAACAAAGCTACTAAAGACGAAAGTGTATTGCACCTTGTCATCCAACTTTCGGTTCAATAAACCAGATTTCAAACGAAAAAAAGCCTCGTCTTTCGACGAGGCTTTTAAATGGTGGTCGGTGAAGAGGGATTCGAACCCCCGACCCTCTGGTCCCAAACCAGATGCGCTACCAAGCTGCGCTATTCACC
>NZ_JAKRBO010000012.1:0-93112 GCF_022432925.1 Vibrio sp. CyArs1
ACAAACTTGAAGCGCTGCGTTGGGAAAACGGCGAAACAAGTATAAAAACCCTGGGGGGGTTCCCGAGTGGCCAAAGGGATCAGACTGTAAATCTGACGGCACTGCCTTCGATGGTTCGAATCCGTCCCCCCCCACCATACAAACGAAAGCCGACTCACTGAGTCGGCTTTTTTGTTATTACCACTTTGTATTGCTGACATCACTACCTGCCAACCTATTTTCGAGTTTAGTTTAGACTCTAAATCTCACGCTGATATAAATATGCATCTGAGCGGATCTCATGAAGTACCGCAAAGTCTTTGATCTTTTCTATGCGCTTGAACTGATTATTCTCAAGCACTTTTTGTGAGGCCAAGTTCGACGTTAATGCGTGCGCTTTGAGGGTTTTCAGACCGGCAGTTTTTTTTGCGTAATCTAAGAGCAGTGACAACGCAAAACTAGCGACACCTTTTCCCGTATAGGCCTCGCCGATTCGATAACCCACCTCCGCATAACTCATGTCGGCTTCAGAGACATTGAGATTAATTCGACCGCAAATCTCTCCTTCGTTATTACGAATGAGCATTGGGTAGCAAAGTTTCGCTCTATGAAACAGTACCAGTTCACGAATATGTTCTTCCACACCTTGTTGACTGTAGAAGCCGTCATCCCTTGGAGGAATATGCTGCTCAAACCACGCTTTGTTCTGCCGTTCAAACAATAACAAAGCGTGACAATCTTCCAGCTCAACAAGCGATATGGATATGTCCATATAAGCTATCAACCCTTAATATTTTTGATTGCGCTTGCTAAATGCATAACCCTAATGCACATAACCAACGCAAAAATTCTGTTTAGAAGACTTCGTTAACATGGAAATAGAAGGTACCACCATGTTCACCATAACCGATATCAGCACGCACATTAACCTTGTCTTTGATCTTTAAGCGCAAACCCGTACCAGCACTCGCAAGTGTATTGTCCCAAAGTCCTGAAACGTCATCGGCAACGGTGCCAGCTGCACCCCAGAACACGACACCTACTCGCCAATACACTGGCAAGCGGTACTCGACTTGTCCCATCATCATCTGGTTGTCACGGTAGCGGCCAAGTATGTAACCACGCATAGCATCAGCACCACCAAGATCGGGCAGTTGATTCCATGGCACATCCCCGGAAGTTAAGTTCGCTTGTACTTGCCAAGCCAGTAATCCTGGCACAGGTGCCAGTGAATGGTACTGTGAAGCTTTCAGTGAATATTTACCAAAATCTGCGGAGTTGGTTGCATCATGGTAATAACCGATATCCGCTTGCAGTAGCGTTCCCTTAGAAGCATTGGTCACATTATCACGTGTGTCATAAACATTAGATAAAAACACACCATAGCTGGTGTTATCGGTTAGCTCATCAGCAAGGTAGTCCGCTGACTGATTATCAAATTCCTTTTCATGAGGGCGCACCGATTTGATGTTACCGCCGAGACCTAAGAAATAATCGCCTTTCACTCTAGTCAACCACGTTGGTTTGATATCAATGACTTGCTCTTTAAAGTTGACCTTATTATCGTCTTGTTGGCCGTTCTCGTAGCCGCGACCGTAGTAGACGGCGGCATCATCAAATACTTTTATGTCAGTGAAAATGCGGTCGTTACCCGAATTGTAGAAGTGCTTGTTACTGAACGTAATACCCATTGATCCGTTACTAGAAGCATATGGGTTGATAACCATAGACGAAGGTTGTCCCGCCCCCTCTGACAGTTCACCATAAAGGCCAACATACAAAAGACCAAGCCCTAAGCCTTGCTCTGGGGTATAGAACACGGCTGGAATATAGCTCGAGTTAAGTCCTTGCTGAGCGTCATACTCTTGCTCTGCACCAAATATACTCAACACATCATCCAGAGTGTCTGTTGTTGGATTAGGTGTCGCCTCAAATAAAGGCACCACTGATTCTTCAGCATGCAATGAAGTCGTGGTCGCCAAAGAAGCGCAAAGCACAAGTGCGAATCTAGAAAATGTCTGGTGCATGGATAATTTATATGTATCAGAAAAGAGAGGCCGAATTATAGAATAAAACAGCAGCAAAATTGTGAAATTATTTGCGCAAAATACAAAAAAACCGCAGTGGTCAGACTGCGGTTTTTGGCATAATTTTTAGGTAATTAACCTTGAATACCGACGATCAGCCATGGCGCGTTAGGTACAGTAAGATCGCGCTCTAAGTGCCAAATATCTTCGATATCCTCTTCGATGCTTTCTACCGCATCACGGTAACGACCCGAGAACTGCAAGCTCAGCTGTGCTTTGTTTGCATCGAAGTCTGCGCGAACAATTTCCGCATCTACGTACATAACGTCAGTATGCTGCTCGCCCTCTAGTTTTGCACGCTCAGCCATAAGATCTTGAAGTAGGCTTGGCGATACATACTCTTCAATGGTATGAAGTTCGTTATGGTTCCATGCACCTTGCAGGATTCGATAGTGTTCACGAGCACCATTTAGAAATGCCGCTTGATCGAAACCTGGTGGGTAGTTGTGCGGAACATCGCTATGACCAGCTGCACCAAAACCACCTGTCGCTGCGCCACCGTTTTGCGGCTGCTCGAAGTTTTGGAAGTTTGGTTGCTGCTCAAATTGGTTGCGCGTGTTGCCACCAAACGCGGGTTGCTGTCGCTGCTGATTCATGCTGCCTTGCTTGGCACCAAGCATCCCTCGCATAAACTTGAAGATTACGAATGCAATCAGGCCAAAGATTAGGATGTCCATGAAGTTGATGCCTTCAAAGGCACCACCAAAGAACGCCGCTAACAAACCACCAGCCAATAGACCGCCTAGAAGACCGCCCATCAAACCTTTTTTGCTGCTACCAGCTTTGTTTTGATCCTGTCTGCTGATGTTATTTGTGTTCTGTTGCTGTTGTTTCGGAGCTGGAGCTGTTTTAAAGCTCTTACCGAATGATTTACCGCCACCGAACTTCTTCGCTTCAGCTACCGGATTCACCGCTACTGCAAGAACAAGCAGAGCGACGAAAGAAAATAAACGTTTCATTCTAGACCTTTAGTTATATTGTTACGTTAAGCCGTAACCACTATACATGAACTACGACCCATCAAGCATAATATACTGAGCTTAGCATTAAAGGAAACACTCTGATGCCTCGACATGTTTCAGAATATTGCACGTATGTTACGAGCTAGATAGAACCGCATTCAAAACTATGCGCAAAGCCTGCAATACAAGGCTTCATTAGTTGACGCTTAATCATGACACCTCTAAAATAACGAACCGTGTTCAATTAACGATCCGCAACCATGGCCCGCAGAAACGATCATACCAGGGAAGAGCTTGTTGAGCTTACGCTCACGACGGTAAAAGACTACCTTAGCGAAAACTCTTATCACACGCTTAGCCTTCGGAAGATTGCCACTCTGATTGGTTATGTTCCCAGCACACTAGTGAATGTATTTGGCAGTTATAATCTGCTACTACTGCACGCTGTCGCTCGCACTCTAGATGAGCTATCACAGGAAGCAAAAGCGGTTGTGGATGAAGCTGATAATGTCGAAGAAGCCTTATATGCTCTCGCGAGCTGTTATCACGAGTTTGCCAAGAAATACCCGTATCGTTGGCAATTAATTTTCGAACACAACATGAACGGTGATACGCTCCCGGAATGGCAATCACAACGTATCGATGGGATGACAGGCATGCTGGAGAGCTTGCTTTCAGTCTATAAACCGGAAAAGTCTCACTCAGAAGTCCTTCGTGCCAGTCGCGTACTGTGGGCTGGAGTTCATGGCATCACACTGCTCAGTGTTGACGACAAATTCTTTGCTTCAGAGCCCGTCGATGGCGATGAGCTAATCAAAGATCTAATCTCAAAGTATTTACAAAGCTGGTAATCAAAAGGAAAGGTAATGCCACATACGAAATCTGCGTCTCTGTTATCTCAAAGGCGCTTTCTGCCCTACTTTGTGACTCAGTTCTTTGGCGCGTTTAACGACAATATTTTTAAAAACGTTTTATTGTTGTTTGTCGCATTTGCAGGACCACAGGTTCTGCCAATCTCTAGTAACCTGTTTATTAACTTAGCGGCCGGTCTATTCATTTTGCCGTTCTTTCTGTTTTCTGCCTCAGCAGGTGTACTTGCCGACAAATACGAAAAGTCATGGTTCATCAGAAAAGTAAAGCTGGCTGAGATCGCAATTATGTGTCTCGGCGCAATTGGCTTTATTACTGAAAGCTATGGCATTTTATTATTATTGCTGTTCTTAATGGGCACACAGTCTGCGTTTTTTGGTCCAGTAAAGTACGCTCTTCTGCCACAGCAACTGAAACCGAACGAACTTTTGTCCGGCAATGCATTGGTTGAAACTGGCACCTTCCTTGCCATCCTGTTGGGAACCTTAGGCGCCGGCATTATAGCTTCAGCAGAAAGCGCGAAATACGTCGCTGCTGGATGTGTAGTTTTGTTTGCCTTGGCTGGCTACATTTCAAGTCGCTCTATTCCAGAAGCGCCTGCGGCTGCACCGGAACTAAAATTTCGCTGGCAACCCGTAAAACAAACTAAAGAAACACTTAAAATTGCTCACCAAGACCGCGTAGTATTCCAATGTATCATGGCCATTAGTTGGTTCTGGTTCTTGGGCGCAGCTTACCTAACGCAGTTTCCGAATTTCACCAAAATACATTTGATGGGTAATGAAGCGGCCGTTTCATTCCTACTTGCACTTTTTTCTGTAGGCATCGCTCTCGGATCTATGTTGTGCGATAAGATGTCTAAGAATCGCATTGATGTCGGCATCGTGCCAATAGGCAGCATTGGCATTACCATTTTTGGCGCGCTTATGGCTTTTGCAGTTCCATCAGAGCTACCTCAGTTTACTTCATTCAGCGAGTTTATTTCCCACTCTAGCTTATGGCCTGTTTTTGGCTATTTATTGTTACTCGGCATGTCCGGTGGATTGTTTATCGTCCCTTTGTACGCGCTGATGCAACAACAGGCTAAAGAAACTGAACGTGCCCGAGTGATTGCTGCCCTCAATATCTATAACTCGCTATTTATGGTTGGAAGTGCAGTTTTAGGTATCGTAGGACTGTCATTGCTGGAACTCACTATTGTCGAACTGTTCCTTGTGCTAGCTCTGATGAACTTTATGATGGCGACTTACCTATTTTTGCAAGCTCCTATCTTCGTGGTTCGTTTCCTTATTTGGGTACTCACTACCATCATGTACCGTATCACCCATAAAAATCTGCATCACCTACCAGAAAAAGGTGGCGCCTTGATTGTCTGCAATCATGTGAGCTATATGGATGCGTTGGTGATGAGTGCGGCAAGCCCAAGACTCATACGTTTTGTCATGGAAGAAGACTACGCGAACTACAAACCCGTTCGTCGCTTTTTACGACGTGCTGGGGTCATACCTATCTCCTCTTCTCGCAAAGGTTCTATTCGAAGAGCGTTTAACGATATCGAACAAGCTTTAGCTGAAGGGGAGATTGTCTGCATTTTCCCTGAAGGACGTCTAACCTCAGATGGTGAGATGAATGAATTTATGCGTGGTATTGATATTGTCCTGCGCCGCTCTCCTGTGCCTGTCATCCCAATGGCGTTAAAGGGATTATGGGGCAGCTATTTTAGTCGACATAAAGGCCGCGCGTGTAAAGGGCTTCCAACTCGCTTTAGAGCTAAGCTGGAATTAGAAGCGGGAGCACCGGTAGCTCCTGAAGAAGCATCAAGTGCCGCGATGTTCGAAAAAGTTGCAACACTTCGTGGTGATTATCGCTGATCGCCATAAGCGATTTTGTTCGTTTATTTCGATGTTGTTCATATCAAAACAACGAACGTTTAGTTTTACTGAACGCTCGTTAAGAAATTTTAGGTTTTGTTGATCTAGCGAAATTCATACAATTCCTTTATGTGGCGAGAAAATTCTCGCCTTTTTATTAAAGGTACTCCATGCTCACCCAGTTACGCTCATACCCTCTGTTTTTTCTCGCAATTCTTGCTTGTCTCACCCCCTGGGTTTCCTCGCCAATTGCACTGATACTTGGCTTCTTTTTAACAACTTTTAGCCTAGTGCCAACCACGCTACCATTAGCAAAATTCACTAAAAAGTTGCTCGCCTACTCCATTGTCGGACTTGGTTTTGGGATCCATTTAGATCAAGCCATGCAAGCCACCAGCGATGGGATTGGAATCATCGTAGTGACTATAGTTGGCACGTTAGTCATCGGTTGGTTCTTGGCACGCCGCATGGGATTGGACAAACAAACGGGTTACCTTATTTCATCAGGTACTGCTATCTGTGGTGGTAGTGCTATTGTCGCTGTTGCACCGGCGATCAACGCAGATGATGAAAAGATCGGTATCGCTCTTGCAACTGTATTCGTACTAAATTCTGTCGCCTTATTCGTATTTCCCGTCATTGGTCACGCGCTAAGTCTCGATCAACATACTTTCGGTACGTGGGCAGCGATCGCCATCCATGACACGTCATCCGTGGTCGGTGCGGCTTCCGCTTATGGTGAGGAAGCACTCACGACAGCAACAACACTAAAGCTGGCCCGTGCGCTATGGATTATTCCTGTTGCCCTAGTAAGTGCAGCTATTTTTAGCAACAAGCAAAATAAAATCACTATCCCTTACTTCATTTTGTTTTACTGTATCGCAATCTTAGTAAGCGACTACTTACCTCAGTTCGAAGTGGTATATCAGGGAATTTTTGATGTCTCGAAAAAGCTGTTGGTCGTGTGTCTATTCTTGATTGGTTGCAGTATCTCAATTGAGAAGCTTAAACAGGCAGGGAGTAAGCCGATGGTGTTTGGCGTTACGATGTGGTTGTTGATTTCGGCGACTTCTCTAGCTTGGCTAACGCTCGTTTAGTCTCAGGGTCTGCTGTTTTTCCTTGTTTTACATTGAAGAACAACACTACAGTCAACAAAAACGCTGTCAGTTCCGCAAGCGCTCTTGTCAGTCCATCTGTTGAGAAGGCAAGCGCCAGTTGAAGGGCAATTGCGATAACCAGTAATTTGTTCATTCCATAGGCTCACTGTTTTTCCATGTCTCATATTATGGTGAGCCTATTAGGTAATGAAAATTCAGTTTTGGACTATGAAATAACTACATAATTGGATTGATGTTGCGATAGCCATTTTTTCACTTCAGCACGTGAGACTTTAATTCCCGATTGCGAAAGAGACTCAGGCAAGAAGAAATAGGCGATCGGCTGTTTGAATTTTGGTAACGAATCCGCAAGCTTTTGCCGCTGTTCAGAGACCGTTGGCAATGCAGTTGATTGCACTACTGCAACACATCGCGCCCCATATTCTTCATCTTCTACCGCCACTACAATGCTCTGAGTAATCGTTGGCTGTGCATTGAGAGCAGCTTCGACCTCCTCACAATGTACGTTTTCGCCACCCGAAATAAACAGATTGTCAGCACGACCAACAACTCTTAGCTCATTGCCATTGACCCACTCTCCGAGATCTCTGGTATCCAGCCATTTCCCTTCCAATGCCAGTGGCAGAATTTGACCTTGCCAATAGTAGCCTTTGGCTAAGGTCTCACCCGACACAAAAATACGATTGTTACTTAACTTTAGCTCTCGTCGCGGAAGAATATGCCCCGATGATGGCCACTCATCTACTGGTTTGGCGGTCACTGTCGAAGCGGTTTCCGTCATACCATAACCCATCCATGCATCGATATGTCGGGCTTTTGCTTGTTGGATTAGTGACAAAGGAATGTGGCTACCACCGAGTAGTACTCGCTCTAACTTAGTCTGCCATTGATTATCAATAATCCGTTTAAGCTGCGTAGACACCAGCGAGGCGTGACTTACGTCTGAGATGTCTTTGCAAAAGTCACCGCTAGCAATTTTGAGCGTTGCACCAGCTTGTAGCCAACGCCAAACAATACCTACCCCTGAGACATGGTACATAGGCAGGCTCAATAACCAGCAATCTCCGACAGTGAAACGAAAGCGCTCAAGTAAACCACTAGCAGAGGCTATATGTTGCTCTCTACCATGCACAACGGCTTTTGGACACCCTGTTGAACCAGATGTAAAGATAATGGAGGCGATATCAACATTTTCGGGGACCAACGACTGTCGCGATTCAGTCCCTCGAGAAAGGAAGTACAAACTTGGTAGCCACGTCGAGTCACTACAATCCCAAACCACAGCACGCTCACCGTCTAGATATAGAGAGGACAGTTTGGCTTCAAGTAATTCACGTGATTGCACGGCAATAATCGCAGGCACCGCACCATGAGCGAGGCAAGCGAGATAAGCGAAGACTAACGCTTCCTCAGCACGACCAATAAGGCAAACCACCTGACCCTGACTGATGGCCTTATTAATAAGCAACTGTCGATATTGATCGACTTGTTGTTTAACATCGACCCACGTCAGTTGGCGTTGAGGAGTAATTAAGGCAATGTCGTTGGGAGCAGACTGAGCCCAGTGCTCCCAAAAGTGTGATAAAACCACTGACTAGCTGTCCACGGATTCAGATTGCCAAACCAAAGTTTGGTCTGCTAGACGCTCGACAGGAAGCAAGCAACCTGGCCACGGTGTTTCGAGCTGAGCACCAAAAAGCTGCATGGTATCCAAACCTGGTGTTTCTGCTGGCACTTGCCAGTGAGCAAAGCGAGCTAACTGTCCAAGACCAATGCTACTCTCTAAGCTTGAGCTAATAACGACTCGAATAGCATGGCTTCTCGCTTCTTCGATCAAACGAATACATTTATCAAAGCTGCCGATTAAGGTTGGTTTGATGATTAACGCTTTGACACCTGTTAACTCTTTCACCGAAAAGTCAGGCTCTTTAATCGCGGCCTGTAGTGTTTCATCCCAAGCAATAGCAATCCCCGTATCTAAGGCAAACGACACGCTATCACCGGGTGTTTGGCAAGGCTCCTCAACAAACGCGATACGCTGTCTGAGCGATGGGGAAATGTGTTTGGCAAACTGCTTAGCTTTGTCCAAAGTCCATGCTTTATTAGCGTCAAGTCGCAGAGTAAGGTCTGGAATCGATTCGAGGAAAAGACTGACTAACATCCCGTCTCTTATCGTTTCGTACAGCCCTACTTTAAACTTGGCAACTTTAGTACCTTGCATGTTATTCAAGATAGGTATCAGTTCGTCCGGGTCACCACTACACAAAGGAGCCGCACGATAATTGCCGGTTTGAGGAAGCGTGTGAGCAAGCTCCATTAATGCGGCAGACAGGCCGAACGCGACAGAAGGCACGCATACTTCCAAGTCTATGTCTTTGCCATTGACCCATTGCTCTAATTGGCTTTGTGCTTCTATGCCGGCTTGCTCAAACGTTTCTTGGCTGAATCCAGGTAGAGGGGCTATCTCACCTAAGCCTGTCTGGCCGTCTTCAGACAGTTCTACAATCCAACCGTCTCGGTGAGTAAGTTTTTGTTCTCGAAGAATAACACCGCTGTCCATAGGCAGACAGTAGCGGTAGAGTTTTGCTTGTCTCATAGTAGAGTCCCACTTCATAGGAAGTATACGTCGTCAACTAAAAATGAGAGAGTCGACGACGTTGAATACACCGTTGTTAGGCCACATTTCACTACAAGAGTTCCCAAATTACTTGAGCAAACTATCGATAAAATGTATCTAAATATGGCCAAACAAAAATGACGCCAAGGCTGATAGTACCTTGGAGCCGATGGTTACGGGTTTCTTGGGAACTTATTGAAGTCTGGACGACGCTTCTCATTAAATGCATTCCGTCCTTCCTGACCTTCATCAGTCATGTAGAACATCATGGTCGCGTTGCCCGCTAGCTCTTGTAGGCCAGCTTGACCATCACAGTCAGCATTCAGGGCGGCTTTCAAGCATCGAAGTGCCATTGGGCTATGTTGAAGTACTTCACGACACCAACGAACAGTCTCTTTGTCCAAATCCTCTAGTGGTACAACCGTGTTCACTAAGCCCATATCCAGAGCTTCTTGTGCGTCGTAGAAGCGGCATAAGAACCAAATTTCACGAGCTTTTTTCTGGCCAACGATGCGAGCCATATAAGACGCGCCCCAACCTCCATCAAATGAACCAACTTTAGGACCCGTTTGACCGAACTGTGCATTTTCTGCTGCAATCGTTAGATCACACATCATGTGTAGAACATGACCGCCACCAACGGCCCAGCCAGCTACCGAAGCGATAACAGGTTTAGGGCAAGTACGAATTTGACGTTGGAAGTCCAACACATTGAGGTGATGTGTACCTGAATCATCTTGGTAACCGCCATAGTCGCCACGAACACTTTGGTCGCCACCAGAACAGAAGGCTTTTTCACCTAATCCAGTAAGAATAATGACTCCAACACCCTCGTCGTAACGAGCGTCAGCCAGTGCTTTAATCATTTCGCTGACTGTTTTTGGGGTAAATGCATTGTGAACTTGTGGGCGTGCAATCGTGATTCTCGCGATGCCATCTTCAGATTTATGATATTGAATTTCTTCAAAATCGCCCGTTACGTCCGCCCAATTAACCGGTGCGTAAAGTTCTTCTTCTGTTAGTCCAACTGTTTTAGCCATGATCTATTCCAATTTTTCTTTTGGGTTTAAACCCATTTGTTCTAGATAACTCAGCAACACCGAGGCAAAGGCCTTAGGTTGCTCTTTGTGTACATTATGCCCAGCTCCCACAATCACCTTAAAATCAAGGTTGCTATCTTGAGCTAACGCAGTAAATTTTGTGTCTCGTTCACCCACGATATACAGAGGTCGATTACCGTTACTAAATCGAAGCTGCTGGATTTTTGGCAGCAGGTTAGGCTGGTGAGCTAGTGAAGTCGTCATCAGCATATGACTTAGCTTGTCACCAAGGTTAACACTACGTTTAGCAATCAAATCTTGTCTTTGCTCATGATTTAATGAAGAAAACACTGGTTGTTGATACCAATCGCCCAAAACCTCTGCAATATCATCATTTTTGAAGCGATGCGCCCATGCTAAGTCATTTGCAAATCTATCCTGACGGGCATGTTCTGAGCACAGTCCAAAATTTCCACCTTCAATGACGACACCAGCCATAGTGAGTGGCAGCAGTTGATTATCTGCTCCCTCATACTCACAGAGAAAGTACATCGACAACCTAGCACCCAACGAGTACCCCACCAAAAAGATGGGCACTGTAGCACTGAGGTTTTGTGTTTCAATACATTTTAGTATGGTTGAATGGATCAATCTGCAAACATCACTAAAACTTGTGCTTTGGATCGACTGACTTTGACCATGTCCCGGTAAATCGATAAACAGCTTGTTGTAGTTTGGAAGGTATTCACTAACGGTGTGAAAGTCGTCACCCGCCCCTAAAAAGCCATGTAAGAAAACCAACAGAGGCTTATCTTCAGTATGAGCTTGGAGGGACGTTGTGAACTGACTATTAAGCATGAGTCTGATAAGTACTAATGTCTTGACTTAGTTGACGAATCAAACTTGCCACTTCGTCGGCAGCGGTAAGCACTTCAATCAATAGAGTGCCTTTCCCACTTAATAAATGATGTTGAATTTGTGTCTCTAAGTCTTCACGTGATTTAGGTGCGCTATATTGCAAACCAAACTGGGCCGCCGCATGTTCAAAGTTTAAGCCATGGGGCATTTGATAACAGCGTACTTTTTTGTCTTGCGGCACAGGCAACATATCAAATATCGCCCCCCCATCATTGTTAGTCACAACGATTACGCAAGGCGCTTGTGTGCGGCTAAAAAGTGACAGTGAATTCAAATCATAGAGCAGTGATGTATCACCCAAATAAAGCACCATCGACTTACCTTTATCGCGATGAACACCATTGGCAGAAGCGACCAAACCATCAATACCTGATGCGCCTCGATTACTATAAGTTTCGATGCCAAGCGGGTTAGTTAACATATCCGCTAACCTTACGATAAGGCTATTACCCATAAAAACACTAATGTCTAGCGGTAGTCGCTCAATGCTACTGGCAACATCAAATTCGGTCAGGTGTGAGCGAGTAGGCATTAATGTCGTTACGAGTTGGGCATAAGATTTTAATTCATCCCCCCACCCGATATTTCTGCTGTGCTCCACTGTTTCTATGGCTGACTCTAACCATAGAGGAATTGACACCTGACAATGTTTCAACGCAACGTGATCTGGGTTTAACCGCTCGCCAAATTCACTCAGCACTAGGTAATCACTGTCCAGAGATTGCTGCTTTAGCCAAGCATTCAGCCTTTTCGAAACCAGCCTTGCACCTACTTGGAGTACAGTATCGGCACTTGAAAGCATGTCTGCTGCTTGCGGATTCTGAAGCCAAATATCATAACGCTGCCAGTCACCTCCCAAACCCGATTGAGGGTCGAGCAGAATTGGCCAACCTAACTTCTGCGCCAGTAACTTTGCTTGCTTGGCAATCGCGAGAGTTACACTGCCTACGACAATGACACCTTTTCTGTCACCGAGTCTTAATGCACTATGCTCCGCCGTATAGTCAGTAACGCTAACCGTATGGTAGTCGACAAAGCAGGCCTTGCTATTTCGCCATTTCGCTATGGGTTGCAAATAGGCTGAGAACGAACGCTTATCGTCTCCACCATATAATGGTTCAGGGAACGGACAGTTGAAGTGAATACTACCGCCATTCACTTTTTGAACTGATAACGCATGGTCAACTGTAGATAATATCCACGTTGGCGAAATCTGGGTTGTCGGCGATGGCAGATTAACGGTCTCCGTCACATGTTGTGAGAAGATTCCAGACTGCACGATGGCTTGATTAGCACCACAGTCGACTAACTCAATGGGACGATCAGAGGTCAGTAAAACCAGCTTCTCTTTAGTCAACTTAGACTCAGCAACCGCAGGAAGTAAATTAGCGACTGCAGTGCCAGATGTAACAATAACCGCAACAGGTGATTGGCTTGACTTGGCAAGACCTAACGCCAAGAAACCTAAACCACGCTCGTCAAAGTGTGTGTGAACGGTCAACTCAGGGTGAGCAACAGCCTCAAGAGTAAGCGGGGTTGAGCGTGAACCCGGAGCAATGCATACGTGTCTTACCCCTTGGCGATAGAGTTCTTCTATCAGTATTTCCGTCCAAACCCTATTTAAAGCAGCTTGGTTGTGACTCATGACGCAACACCTAATGACGGTTGGTCAGAAATTAGACTTAATAACGTGGACATCTTTTTATCCAACTCTTGCCATTCATGTTCGGCGATGGAACCAGGCACGATCCCCGCACCCGCGAAGAGTTGTAGCTCATCTTTGACCAATAGCGCGCTTCTAATCGCGACACAAAACTCTGCTTTTTCATGGCTTAGATAGCCCACTGAACCAGCGTACCAACCACGCGCAAAAGGTTCGTTCTGCTGGATATACTGCATTGCTTCTGCTCTTGGAAGCCCCGCAACCGCAGCTGTTGGCTGCAACGCTTGTAGCAATTGCACACCATTAATACCCTTGTGCAAATGCGCCAAGATGTTTCTTTTTAGATGTTGAACTTTACGCAAGCGAACTAAGCGAAGTTCGCTTTCTAAATGCACTTGATCTGAATGTGGCGATAGGCTTTGCAGAATATCATCCACAACGTACTGATTCTCATTGATGTTCTTGTCATCTTGAGTCAACCAATTGGCAAGTTCCATATCTTGAGCGGCATTGCCACCTCGACCAATCGTACCCGCCAAGGCTTCTGTCTCTAACTCCTGCCCTACTCTTCGATAGAGGCGTTCAGGCGTTGAGCCTACAAATGCGTGACCAGGCGACAAAGCCATCAAAAAATGGAAGCTATGATGGTTTTGAGCATAACTTGCTTTGAGTAGCTGCGCAGGAGATATGGAGTGCTTGAGATCAACGCAGGTTTTACGAGCCAAGACCACTTTCTTGAATTTATCTTGTTGAATTCCTGCTAAAACATCATCAACCAAATCACACCACTGTGTTTTCTCTGGTGTATGACGCAATGAGACGATGTCACTCGCTAGTGGCGCGAGTTCCTTTGCATCGGCAACGAGTTGCTTCAAGGCCCTAATTGATACCTCTTTGCTCATTCCAATGTTAACCGCCAAACGCCATCCTTCATCGAAACGAATCAACTCAACTTGAGGTAGGAAAAAGAATGCCGACATACAACGACGGTTTTTGTCTGAATGGCCATCAAAAGAGCGACCACCCCATACTCGCTGGTTTTCACTGAGGATCGTATAAGCAGGAGCTGCTTCAGAAAAAGTATGAAGCTGACCGAGAGCAACCACTTCTTCACGGGTATCTCTCGACTGCCAATAGAACTTAGGATAATGAGGCTGAGCGTCCAACCAGTCGATGCCATGAGTCTTTGGTGAACCCTGCAATTCTTGCTCTAGTCGTTTGGTGCCTTGTGGCGCACGCTCTAGTTTTTCAACAAGCTGAGTGATGGCTTTTGTTAAATGAGACAAATCAACCTCAAAACTGTAACTTTTAATCTTATATACACGAGATACTCTATTTATACCAACTACATAGATCAAGCAACACGCGCTTTAATTGTTCGCAATGTTAAGTGGCTCATTGCCACTGAATTCATATCCAATCTTTAATTTTCACTTTAGGCAGATTTTTATTCTTTCAAAAGCCAATTTAGTGTAATTTAGTAAAGAAATAGCCGTTTTTTTAGGAATATAGCAATGAAAAATATCGAGATGTCGTCAAAACTCGATAATGTCTGCTACGACATTAGGGGACCTGTACTCAAACATGCTAAGCGCATGGAAGAAGAGGGACATAAAATACTGAAACTCAATATCGGTAATCCCGCCCCTTTTGGTTTTGATGCCCCTGATGAAATATTAGTCGATGTCATCAGGAATTTACCTACATCTCAAGGTTATTGTGATTCCAAAGGTATATACTCCGCGCGCAAAGCTGTGGTTCAACACTATCAGCGTAAAGGCATTCGTAGCTTAGACGTTGAAGATGTTTACATTGGCAATGGCGTTTCGGAGCTCATTGTAATGGCGATGCAAGCTCTGTTAAACAACGGAGATGAAATGTTAGTTCCCGCTCCTGACTATCCACTATGGACAGCGGCGGTTTCTTTATCCGGTGGTAGCCCAGTTCACTATCTCTGTGACGAACAAGCGGATTGGTATCCAGACCTAGATGATATCAAGAAGAAAATCACGCCTAAAACTCGTGGTATCGTGCTTATCAACCCAAACAACCCAACCGGTGCGGTGTACAGTCGTGACTTCCTACTCGAGGTGATTGAAATTGCACGCCAGCATAAACTTATCATCTTCGCAGATGAGATTTACGACAAAGTTCTGTATGACGGCGCGACTCATACCTCAGTTGCAACCCTAACCGAAGATGTACTCGTAGTGACCTTCAATGGTCTTTCTAAGTCTTATCGCGTTTGTGGCTTCCGTGGCGGTTGGATGTTTATGACGGGCCCTAAGGAGTATGCCACTGGGTACATTGCGGGTCTTGAAATGCTTGCCTCGATGCGCCTTTGCGCTAACGTTCCGATGCAACACGCGATTCAGACCGCCTTGGGTGGCTACCAAAGTATCAATGAACTGATCTTGCCGGGTGGTCGTCTATTAGAACAGCGAGATAAAGCCTACGAGCTTATTACTCAAATTCCAGGGATCTCTTGTGTGAAACCCAAGGGAGCTATGTACCTGTTCCCCAAGATCGACACCAAGATGTACAACATCAAAGACGATCAGCGCATGGTGCTCGATTTTTTGAAGCAAGAAAAGGTTCTCCTCGTGCAAGGCACTGGTTTCAACTGGCCTAAACCTGATCACTTCCGCATCGTTACTCTACCTCACGTAGAAGATCTAGAGATGGCGATTGGTCGATTTGAAAAATTCTTGGCAACATATAGCCAGTAACTCTTTCATAACACTGATATAAAGCCTATTCTTATTGAGCGCCGAATAAATAGTTCGGCGCTAGTATTAAGGGATTACGCTGTATGAAAGAAAGTCACTTTTTTGCTCACCTTGCTCGAATGAAACTGATCCAACGCTGGCCATTAATGCGTTCGGTTTCAACGGAAAACATCTCTGAACACAGTCTTCAAGTCGCCTTCGTTGCTCATGCTTTAGCCATCATAAAAAACAAGAAATTTGGCGGTAAAACCAACCCTGAAAGAATCGCGATTCTCGCGATGTATCACGATACCAGTGAAGTGCTAACTGGTGATCTTCCAACACCAGTTAAATATTACAACCCAGAAATCGCAAAGGAATACAAAAAGATAGAGTCTGCAGCTGAGCGAAAGCTGTTGTCTATGTTACCCGAAGAATTTCAAGATGATTTCCGACCTTTCTTAATTTCAGAATACGCTTACGAAGAAGACACCCAAATTGTCAAACAAGCCGATTCTATCTGCGCATATTTGAAATGTCTTGAGGAGCTGAGCGCTGGAAACCATGAGTTTGCTCTCGCCAAAAAACGTTTGGACCAAACACTGCTTGAAAAGCAAACCGAAGAGATGGACTATTTCCTAAACACCTTTGCACCAAGCTTTGAGCTTTCTCTTGATGAAATCAGTTAGCCAACTAGAGGAATTGAGATGCCGTTAGAATCCATGCAAATTTGGCAAGCCAGACATAGTGATGAGCACAAGCTCAGACGTAATGATCATCGCGACCCCTTCCAACGTGATAGAGCTAGGATTCTCCACTCTGCAGCGTTTAGGCGACTGCAAGCTAAAACGCAGGTGCACGGTACAGGTGTTAACGATTTTCACCGCACACGCCTAACACATTCGCTCGAAGCGGCTCAAATTGGCTCAGGCATCGCAGCTCAATTAAAACAAAAACAGCCAGAACTCGAACCATTATTGCCTTCTGATGCACTCATTGAAGCACTCTGCCTCGCTCATGATATCGGTCATCCACCCTATGGGCATGGCGGTGAAGTCGCACTCAACTACATGATGCGTGAATATGGTGGTTTTGAAGGTAACGCCCAGACGTTTCGTATCGTCACCCAACTCGAACCCTACACCGAGCATCACGGAATGAACCTCACCCGCCGCAGCCTATTAGGTTTGCTTAAATATCCCGCCCCTATTAGCCAAACTTGCGCCGACAAACAGCCCCACCCGGTGAGCAGCCAACGCCAGTTAAAAGCGAAGGACTGGGCGCCTGCAAAAGGGATCTACGATAAAGATAAGCCCCAGTTTGATTGGGTTATCGACCCACTATCTGACAGCGATAAATTATTGTTGCAAACCATGCGATTTGAGCAATTGACACCACTTCAACACAACAAGACGCAATTCAAATCTCTTGATTGCTCTATCATGGAGTTAGCTGACGATATTGCTTACGGTGTGCATGATTTAGAAGACGCAATTGTGCTTGAGTTGGTGGACAAAGATATGTGGCAAGCCAACGCCGCGGCGCAGCTTAAGACACAAACCAACACTTGGCTCTCAGAACATATTGACTCTATCACTGAACTGCTTTTTTCAGGCAAACACTACGAGCGAAAAGACGCCATTGGAGGCATTGTCAACGCTCTATTAACTAGCATTGAAGTCAAAAAGGTCCCCGAGGTAAATTTCGACGATCCTCTACTTCACTACAATGCCTACCTTGATGGTGATATGGAATATGTCTTGGCGATTCTGAAACGATTTGTCAGTGAGTTCGTGATTCAAGTACCAAGGGTACAAATCGTCGAGTACAAAGGCCAACAAATCATTATGGATCTTTTTGAAGCATTCAGCGCCGACCCTGAGCGCTTACTTCCTGAGTCAACACGCAACCTTTGGCGTAAAGCCAGTGGACAACAAGATAACGGAATGCGTGTGATAGCCGACTATATTTCCGCCATGACTGACGGCTATGCCCAAAAGATGCATCAACAACTGTTTGCGGCGCATTCGAATTACTAGTGATTAGAAAGGGTAAAGCCTTATTCGTTGGAGTCCGGAGCGCAATAGTTTTTTTCATAAACACCTGAAGGCATTTGCTGAATCTGGAACTCTATCATTTTTTCAAATGCAACCAGCATAGCGTCGAAGTTCCGTTCAGGCTCTAACGTTTGAATAATATGATGGCCCGCTTCAATCGTGGATAGTGCATTAGGTGATGGTGCTTTGCGAATCCGATAATCGCCCTGCAAGGTCTCTGGCAATTTAACCAACGGTAAAGCATGCAAATTCGTAGACAGTTTCCACATCTTAAACGCTTTCTTCCACGTTCCGTCTAGTAGAATGACACGCAAGTGCTTGTTAGACGCTGCGAGTTGTACTTGCGATAATTCAACAGAGTCTTCACCCGGATACAGCACCACTGACTGGTATCTATCATCAGCCAACAGATCATTAAGCGCCTGATGGGTCGAGAAATCCTCACCAACAAAAAGATGTCCGTTTGGCAATGACAAGGACAGAATTCGCGCCGTCCCAAGCGGACGCTTTTCTTCACTTGGATGCTGCAAAATGATCAATTGTGTGTCACAGTGAGCGGGTTGAATCCACTGACAAATACAAGCGCGCTTAGCTTTCAAGCACTTGGGACAATATCGAGATATGGACACTTCTTTCGTCATAAGACTATTGCTGTTTTCTCTGCTTTGCGCATTACTGCAAATTCCGAGCTTACAATCCTTAGTAGAGTGGAACAAGCTAGCAATACACGCGGGTCAATGGTGGCGGATAGTATCAGGAAATTTCTCGCATACCAACCTAGCACATCTGGGCATGAACCTCGCCGGACTCTGGGTCATTTGCTACGTATTTCGTCCTTCGTGGCGGTCAGTGGTGGCTGTTACGCTAATTAGTGCGACCTCTATTGGTTTCGCTTTGTTGTTCACAAACTTAACGTATTACCTAGGCCTATCAGGAGTACTCCACGCTCTATTTGCTTATTGGGCGCTACAAGAGGCACTGAGTGGAAGAAATTCAAGTTGGCTGTTGGTCTTGGGTATCATCGGTAAAGTGGCCTGGGAAAGCTTATACGGCGCGTCAGAAGCGACCTCGCAGCTAATCGCGGCTCCAGTTGCGACACAAGCCCACGCAATAGGACTTGGCGTCGGCTTGATTTTGGCACTCTCGGTAAGCGTCTATCGTCGTAAGTTACAAAGTGATTCTTGAACGGTTCTTCTCTACCGTTGCTTCACCAATACCTTTCACTTGAGTTAAATCATCTGCCGATTTAAAACTTCCGTGTTGATCGCGATACTCCACAATATCTTTTGCTTTTTCCTCGCCAACACCTTTGAGCAGTTCCGCTAGTTCCTCAGGGCCCGCTTGGTTGATATTGACTGTTATCTCTATCCCCTCTAGTTTCTTCGCTTCAGATGCATAGGAAAAGCTCACTGGGGCAACTAACAAAACTAGTAGCAGCCAAACGTTTTTTAGATACTTCATTTGAATTCCTTTTTCTCACTAAAAGTCGCCATTCAAGATACCCAGAAAAAACAAACTGAAAAGTTTTGTCTACTGAAAACAAAACGGACCGCGAATGCGGTCCGTTTTTATTAGCTTATCAGTTACACAAGAACTGTGAGCTGAATTGCGTCATCGAATCTGTTAATGCTGTTATTCAGCATCAAGCAAATATTCGATGTCAGTATTTTTGCGCAGAATTGAAAGTACGGAAGCTAAGTCTTGTTGAGTCGCCTCACGTTCCATTTGAGCGCCGATTTGCTCGTTGTATGCTTCGTTGTACTCAGAAGCGACTTTAGTTAGCTCAACAACAACAATGTTGCCTTCCATATCTTTAGTCTGAGCGTAGGTCGCTGCGTTTTCTGCTGGCTTAGTCATTGCAAACACAGTGCCTGCTAATGGAGAGCTACGGTCGATAGCTTCCAGTTCTCCAAAACTTATACTGTTCGCTTGAAGTGCGTCTTGTTTGCCTTCTTTTAGCTCATTCACTAACTGAACACCCAACTCCATAGCCGCTTGCTCACCTTTAACCTTCGCTAGCTGAGTTTCCACTTGCTCTTTCACTTCTTCAAGTGGCAATACAGTTTGTTCACGAACGTCATCGACACGAACCACAATAATATGCTCTGGAGCCACTTCCATCACTTCAGAGTTAAGGCCATCTTCTTTCACTTCTGGTGACTGAATCGCTTGCATCACTGCTGGCGTTTTCAAGATTTCTGGCGCATCAACTTGAGAAATGAAATCAGTAGTCACGACTTTCTGATTTACCGCTTTCGCTGCATCATCCAGTGAATCAGGATATTCGAAAGCAACCTTCTCTAGTTCGTTTTGTAGGTTATAGAACTCATCCACCGCTACTTGGTCTTTAAGCTCAGCGATGATTTCGTCTTTCACTTCAGCTAAAGGCTTAGACTCAGATGCTTTGATAGCGTCAAGTTTAATGATGTGGTACCCGAAATCAGACTTAACTAAACCTGTTGTATCGCCCACATTCTTAAGAGCAAATGCAGCTTCTTCAAAAGCAGGATCCATTACATCACGTTCGATCCAACCTAAAGAACCGCCCTCTTCAGAGCTACCAATGTCTTCTGACTTTTCTTTCGCTAGCGTCGCGAAATCAGCACCAGCATTTAGCTCGTCCAAAATTGCTTGTGCTTTCGCTTCGTCATCGCCTTGAACCAAAATATGGCTCACTTCACGTTGCTCAGAAGTGGAGTATTTGTCTAAATGCTCGTCGTAGTATTTCTGAATTTCATCGTCAGTGACTTTAACTTGATCTTTAAGTGCTTGAGCAGATAGCTCAATGTAAGCCACTTTAACTTGCTCTGGACGCGTAAACTGTCCAGGGTTCTCTTCATAATACTTTTGAATCTCTTCATCAGTAATTTGAGCTTTCTTAGAGAAGTCAGCTAGCGATAGTGTCAGCGTTTTGATATCACGCGTTTGGGTTAGCAGCTTGCTTTGAAGCTCAATTTCGCTAGGAAGCGTAAACTCACTACCTTGCAATGCCGATAGTAGTTGGTTACGAACCAAATCACGGCGAAGGTACTCTGCAAAGCTGTCAGCACTGAAACCAGCACGGCGCAGCGTTGCTTGATAAATGTCTTGGTCAAATTTTCCGTCATTTTGGAACTGAGGCATCTCAAGAATCATTTGACGGATTTGAGCGTCGCTAATACGTAGTCCTAGCGATTCTGCATGTTGCTCAAGCAACACGTCATTAATCATACGATCAAGGACTGACTTACGGAAAGACGCTACGTAGCTTGGGTCACCAAGCAGAGTCGAGAAGTAATCACCAAGCTGAGATTGCATGCGATTGCGTTCATTTTGATACGCTTGTTCAAACTCACCACGACCGATTTCTACATTACCCACTTTTGCCGCAGTATTGCCAATTCCGCCTGCGATATAGCTACCTACACCAGCAAACACAAAAGACAGAATAATGAGTCCTAAGATAATTTTAACCGCGATGCTATTCACGCCTTCGCGAATTCGCTCCATCATAATTTTATTACTCTCCAGATAGGAAGGGTTATCTTCTACTGCATCGGATAATATCAGAAAAAGAAATGCGCATCAGTAAGATGCGCATATTTAAAAAAAGTTCGACTTATTTTGTCGATTAAGCCTTACAAAAGCTTAATTTTTGCTCAGTTGACGCAAGGTTTGCGTACAACTGTAACAAATGATTAGTTACAAGCGTCTTTAAGAGCTTTACCTGCTTTGAATGCAGGAACTTTAGCTTCAGAGATTTGGATCTCTTCACCAGTTTTTGGGTTACGACCTGTACGTGCTGCACGAGTACGTACGCTGAAAGTACCGAAGCCAACTAGAGCCACTTGATCACCTTCTTCTAGAGTAGTGCTAACTGCTTCGATGAAAGCATCTAGTGCACGACCAGCTGAAGCTTTAGATAGATCTGCGTTCTCTGCGATTTTTTCCACTAATTGTGTTTTGTTCACTGTGTTTCCCCTTTCTGTTACCGAATTGTTATTTTTTAAAAGGTAACGTTAGTTCCATTCTCGTAGTTGAAGACTCTAAGCCTTGTCTATCAAGGGCTTCAGAGTTACATAGCTAAACTTAGTGCTACAAAAAAACGCTGACAAGCTTTTTTTGCCTATCAGCGCATTTCTTTTACCTAAATTTGGAGCACATCACTATTTTACAGGTTCAAATGCCGCTCCAAGCGGTGCTCTCTCTAAAGCAACTTCAAGAACTTCATCAATCCATTGCACCGGAATCACCTTCAGATCCGCAATAACGTTGTCAGGAATTTCTTCCAAGTCACGTTCATTATCCTTAGGAATCAATACCGTTTTGATGCCGCCACGATGCGCTGCAAGTAGTTTTTCTTTCAGGCCGCCGATAGGTAGAACTTCACCACGTAGAGTGATTTCACCTGTCATTGCCACCTCAGCTTTCACTGGGTTACCTGTCAAGCTCGAAACTAAAGCGGTGCACATTGCGATACCCGCACTTGGACCGTCTTTCGGCGTCGCACCTTCAGGAACGTGAACATGAATGTCACGCTTCTCGTAGAAGTCTGAGTTAATACCAAGCTTCTCTGCACGAGAACGTACAACCGTCATCGCGGCTTGAATTGACTCTTGCATCACATCGCCCAATGAACCGGTTTGAGTCAGCTTACCTTTACCGACCATCGCTTCAGTTTCGATAGTCAATAGGTCACCACCTACTTCCGTCCACGCTAGGCCCGTTACCTGCCCAATGCGGTTGCTGTCGTCCGCTTTACCATAGTCAAAGCGTTGGACACCTAGGTACTCTTTCAAGTTATCTTGATTTACCGTCACCGTTTTCAGTTTCGGATCAAGCAAGATGTTCTTAACTGCTTTACGGCAGATCTTTGAGATTTCACGCTCAAGGCTACGAACACCCGCTTCACGTGTGTAGTAGCGAATGATGCCAATGATCGCAGAGTCTTCAATTTCAATTTCGTTCGGCTTCAAGCCATTACGTTGAACTTGCTTAGACACGAGGTGACGCTTAGCAATGTTCAGCTTTTCATCTTCTGTATATCCAGAAAGACGAATCACTTCCATACGATCAAGTAAAGGCCCAGGAATGTTCATTGAGTTAGACGTTGCAACAAACATTACGTCAGAAAGGTCGTAATCGACTTCTAGATAGTGATCGTTAAAGGCATTGTTCTGCTCTGGGTCTAGAACTTCAAGCAGCGCTGATGACGGGTCACCACGCATATCTGAAGACATCTTGTCGATCTCATCCAGAAGAAACAGTGGGTTTTTAACACCAACTTTCGACATCTTCTGAATCAACTTGCCCGGCATAGAACCGATGTAGGTGCGTCGGTGACCACGGATTTCCGCTTCGTCACGTACACCACCCAATGCCATACGAGTATATTTACGACCCGTTGCAGCCGCGATTGAGCGACCGAGGGAGGTTTTACCCACACCAGGAGGACCAACAAGGCACAAGATAGGACCTTTTAGCTTGTTAATTCGGTTTTGCACCGCCAAATACTCAAGGATGCGCTCTTTAACGCGCTCTAGGCCATAGTGGTCTTCGTTCAGTACTTCTTCCGCTTTTGCTAGGTTCTTTTTCACTTTAGAGCGTTTAGCCCAAGGAACACCTACCATCCAGTCGATGTAACTGCGAACAACGGTTGCTTCAGCGGACATCGGAGACATCATCTTAAGCTTTTGTAGCTCTTGTTCGGTCTTCTCTTTCGCTTCGGCAGGCATTTTTGATTCTTCAATCTTAGCCTTCAGTGTTTCGAACTCATCAGGAGCATCATCTAAGTCGCCGAGTTCTTTCTGAATCGCCTTCATTTGCTCATTCAGGTAGTACTCACGCTGAGATTTTTCCATTTGTTTCTTAACGCGACCACGAATGCGTTTCTCAACTTGCAGTAAGTCGATTTCCGATTCCATTTGTCCCATTAAGAACTCTAAACGCTCAGTTACATCAAGCAACTCAAGCACTTGCTGCTTATCTACGAGTTTAAGCGGCATATGAGCAGCGATAGTATCAGCAAGACGCGCTGCTTCATCGATGCCACCGAGAGACGTTAGTACTTCTGGTGGAATCTTCTTGTTCAGTTTGATGAAACCCTCAAACTGGTCGATTGCACTACGTACAATGACCTCTTCCTCACGCTCATCGAGTTCTGGCGTGATCAGGTATTCAGCATCCGCTACGAAAAATTCTTCATCGCGGTAATTGTTAATTTTGGCACGCTGCTGACCTTCAACCAGCACTTTTACTGTGCCATCCGGTAGCTTGAGAAGCTGCAAAATGGTTGCAACTGTGCCTGTTGTGAATAGATCGTCGATTTTTGGCTCTTCAGTATCTGCTTCTTTCTGAGCCACAAGGAGTACTTGTTTGTCATTATCCATCGCCGCTTCTAAGCAACTAATGGACTTTTCGCGGCCAACAAACAAAGGAATCACCATGTGTGGATAAACAACCACGTCGCGCAGAGGCAATACCGGGATTTCTATACGCTCGGAACGTTCCAAGTTCATATTATTCTCTCTTCCGCTTAGTATTATTTTCAGTATATGGGGGCGTATTCGTTGGATTCAATAAAGAAATAAAAAAAGGAGGTATCAAATACCTCCTTTTTATCTCAGCTTCGCAAATTACTCGGCGCTGGCAACTTGATTATCGTTGTTTGTGTAGATAAGTAGCGGTTCTGACTCACCATTTATCACACTTTCATCAATAACCACTTTGCTTACGTCAGTAGCCGATGGTAATTCGTACATCGTTTCTAGCAGCACACCTTCAAGGATTGAACGTAGACCACGAGCACCTGTTTTGCGCTCCATTGCTTTCTTAGCAATCGCACGCAGTGCATCTTCGCGGAACTCCAACTCAACACCTTCAAGGTCGAATAGCGCACCATATTGTTTGGTCAGTGCGTTCTTCGGCTCATTCAAGATTTGAATCAGTGCATCTTCATCAAGCTCGGTTAGAGTCGTTGTCACAGGTAGACGACCAATGAACTCTGGAATTAGACCGTACTTAACTAGATCTTCTGGCTCAACTTGGGTAAATAGCTCGCCGACAGTCTTAGTTTCGTCTTTTGAACGAACTTCTGCGCCGAAACCAATACCAGTGCCAGTTGCAACACGTTGGTCGATCACTTTATCGAGACCTGCGAATGCACCACCACAAATAAACAGAATCTTAGAGGTATCTACCTGCAAAAATTCTTGTTGTGGATGCTTACGACCACCTTGAGGTGGAACCGATGCAATTGTACCTTCAACCAGTTTTAGTAGTGCCTGCTGAACCCCTTCTCCCGACACATCTCGTGTGATAGATGGGTTCTCAGCTTTACGTGAAATTTTGTCAATTTCATCGATATAGACAATACCGCGCTCGGCTTTTGCTACATCGTAGTCGCACTTCTGAAGTAGTTTTTGGATGATGTTTTCAACGTCTTCACCAACATAACCGGCTTCGGTCAATGTTGTTGCGTCGGCCATTGTGAATGGCACATCAAGGAAACGTGCAAGCGTCTCAGCAAGCAGTGTTTTACCACTACCCGTTGGACCGATAAGAAGAATATTACTCTTACCGAGTTCAACACCGTCTGCCGTTGTATCACCATTGCGCAAGCGCTTGTAGTGGTTGTAAACAGCGACTGAGAGAACTTTCTTCGCGTAGTCTTGACCGATTACATAATCATCGAGGTGTGCGCGAATGTCTCTTGGCGTTGGTAACGCTTCAGATTCCTTCTTCGGCAGCACATCTTTGATTTCTTCACGGATGATGTCGTTGCATAAATCAACACACTCATCGCAAATGTAAACAGACGGACCTGCGATTAGCTTGCGAACTTCGTGCTGACTTTTACCACAGAAAGAGCAATACAGCAGTTTACCGCTACCACTCTCTTTGCTTTTATCTGTCATTCGCTAACCTCTTAGCCTTTACTTTCTATGTTTTGAGTGTATATCAATTTAGACCAAATTGCGCCCGCCAATTTGATTTTCACAGGCTTCAATTTGGTCAATTGTTACTCAAACGATTGTCGATTAACCGCGATGGGTTAAAACTTCGTCAATAATACCGTATTCAGCGGCCTGAGCAGCTGACATAAAGTTGTCACGGTCAGTATCTTTTTCGATAACGTCGAGTGGCTGACCTGAGTGTTCTGCCAAAAGATTGTTCAGCTTCTGTTTGATAGTCAGAATTTCTTGTGCATGAATCTGAATGTCTGAAGCTTGACCTTGGAAACCGCCTAGTGGTTGGTGAATCATCACGCGAGAGTTAGGCAGAGCAAAACGTTTACCAGGAGCACCACCTGCAAGTAGGAAGGCACCCATGGAACATGCTTGACCAGTACAAAGCGTGCTTACATTAGGCTTAATAAACTGCATAGTATCGTAAATCGACATACCAGCCGTTACGCTACCGCCAGGAGAGTTAATGTAGAGGAAGATATCTTTGTCAGGATTTTCTGATTCAAGGAAAAGCATCTGGGCAACAATTAAGTTCGCCATGTTGTCTTCCACTTGACCAGTCAAGAAAATGATTCGTTCTTTTAGTAGTCGCGAATAAATATCGTAAGAGCGTTCGCCTCGGGAAGTTTGTTCAACCACCATCGGTACTAGCGCGTTCATAATTGGCGACATTGCATTTTTTTCTTGGTAGCTCATATTCTTATGTCCCTAAAATAAATGGCCCGGATGATAAACATCATACGGACCATTGTTAGCAGAGAAGTCGACTCTAAGTCAACCTTCTATACAAGATATTGCTTATTAAGCAGCAGGCTGTTGGTTCATTAGCTCGTTGAAGCTAACTTCTTTATCAGAAACCTGTGCTTTAGCAAGAATTGCATCGATCGCTTGCTCTTCTAGTGCAACGTTGCGCATGTTGTTCATCATTTGCTCGTTTTGCTCGTAGTAAGAGATTACTTCTGATGGGTCTTCGTACGCTGTTGCCATTTCAGAGATAAGCTCTTTCACTTTCTCATCGCTAGCTTCTAGCTCTTCAGACTTGATCACTTCACCTAGAAGTAGGCCAACAACTACGCGACGCTTAGCTTGCTCTTCGAATAGCTCACGTGGAAGCTGTTGTGCAGCTTCTGGGTTGCCACCGAAACGTTGTGCAGCTTGCTGACGTAGAGCACCGATTTCTTGGTCGATTAGTGCAGCAGGAACGTCGATGTCGTTCTCTTTAACTAGACCGTCAAGAGCTTGCTCTTTGATACGGTTCTTGATTGCTTGCTTAAGCTCGCGCTCCATGTTCTTACGAACTTCAGCTTTAAGAGCGTCAACGCCGCCTTCAGCAACACCGAACTTAGCAACGAACTCGTCGTTTACTTCTGGAAGCTCACGTGCTTCAACTTTGTTCACTTTGATTAGGAACTTAGCTGCTTTACCTTTTAGGTTCTCAGCGTGGTAATCTTCTGGGAAGTTTACGTCGATTTCAAATTCCATACCCGCAGTCTTACCTTGGATACCATCTTCGAAACCAGGGATCATGCGACCAGCGCCCATTTCTAGTGGGAAGTTCTCAGCTTTACCGCCTTCGAACTCTTCACCGTCGATTGAACCAGTGAAATCGATAGTTACACGCTTACCGTCTTCAGCCGCTTCTTCAACATCAGTCCAAGTTGCTTGCTGCTTACGTAGAGTGTCGATCATTTCTTCAACGTCGGCGTCATTTACTTCAGTTGCAGGCTTTTCAACAACGATGTTTTCTAGACCCTTAAGTTCTACTTCTGGGTAAACTTCGAAAGTCGCAGTGAAAACAAGATCTTTACCAGCTTCGTTTTCAACAGGAGCGAAAGTAGGCGCGCCAGCTGGGTTGATTTTTTCAGAAACGATTGCTTCGATGAAGTGACGTTGCATAACTTCACCCATCACGTCTTGACGTACTGCTTTGCCGTACATTTGCGCAACCATCTTCATCGGTACTTTACCTTTACGGAAACCATCGAAACGACGGTTTTTCGCGATGTTGCGTAGTTCAGCTGTCACTGCGTCTTCGATGTTAGCAGCAGGAACAGTAATGTTTAGACGGCGCTCTAGGCCCTCTAGAGTTTCAACAGTAACTTGCATTGTATAAACCTCAGTTTGGCTCAGTGTTGGCTGAGCGTATGAGCATCCATATCACGAGGATATTTCCGCTTCATCCTTGTTAGTACCAATAGGTACTTCTTTAAAGTGAGCATCGATAACCAGTAAATCATGCTTTAATTAGCATGTTATCTTGGCTATCGGACTAATGAGTGACGTCTTCATCGGGCTGAATAGACAGCCTCAAAGGCATCTCTGATTAGTCTCAGGACAAAATTTCAGACGCGACATTCTAGCGATCTCCGCCTACCCTGTCGAGTCGAAGTCGGGTCAATCGGTGGTTTTGTCTCTAATTACTCCAAGAAAACGTTCAACAATGACGTTTTCAACCGATTCCAACTTGAAATGGGGACAATATCGGCTTTTTCAAGAGAGTGAAGGGCTTTTTTTGGTGAATGGCGAAAAAAGAGATCTTGCTCCTGTTTTGCAACGCGTTAACCTCTCAGTTCTTATAACTTTTTTGCCACAAAACCCTCAAATTCGTTAACCTATGCTTTCAAACGACATACGGAATCGTTGGTGCTTAACGTTGGGGTTCGACGATGCGATTGAAACGGATTTTGCTAGGCTTTGTTGCCCTATTTCTCTTAATTTCGACTGTAGGCGGTCAATGGTACTGGCAGCACAGCTACGCTGCTCTTGAAGAACAGCATAACAATTGGCTGAACCGATTCGTAGAAACCATCGACAGTAAACTGGACAAGTATCGACATATCCCACAACTCCTGTCGCAAGATAAAGAATTAGTAGACGCATTATTATCCCCAAGCAACACCGCTCAAATTGAAGTTACTAATCGTTACTTAGAGCAAGCCAACCGGATTATTTTGGCTTCCGATACTTATCTCATCGACCGTTACGGCAACACCATTGCCTCAAGTAACTGGGCATTAGAACGTTCATTTATCGGCAAAAACTTTGCATTTCGACCTTATTTCCAAGAAGCCATTAACGGTGGACGAAGTACTTATTTTGCGCTGGGCTCGACATCTGGGCAACGCGGTTATTATTACTCTTTTCCTGTAACTTATGCTGCAGAGCACATTGGTGTGGTGGTGGTCAAAATGGATCTGTCTTCCATTGAACGCAACTGGCAAAGTGAAACTAGCACCTATGTTGCCACCGACAATAATCACGTCGTGTTCATGTCTAGCAACCCTAATTGGCTGTTTAACAGTCTTTCAACACTGAACTCGCAAACACTGCAACGTATCCGTAATTCAAGACAATACTTAGAAACCGACATTCACAGTTTGGGATTCATCGGTGACCTGACGGCAAAATCCGCCCAACTTGCTAATCCTGAGGGTAATATATTCACCAAACACTACTTGGTTACCCAACGTGAATCCGGTATTCCAAACCTTATTTTAAGGGTATTAACTCCTCTCTCGACGCTCTATATTGAGCTTTTCGGCTTTATTAGCGTGCTAGCACTGGTTTTTATTACGCTTTACCTAGTCGTCGCTCTGATTGAGAACCGCCGCTATCGCCACCGACAGATCGAACAGGTGCAAACTGAGGCGAAACAAAAGCTTGAGTTTTTGGTGATGGAACGCACCGCCGAACTGCATGTAGAAATTGATGAAAGGGTCAAAACTGAGAAAGCCTTGCGACAAGCTCATGATGAACTCATTCAAGCCGCTAAATTGGCAGTGCTAGGTCAAATGTCTGCCAGTATTAGTCACGAGCTAAATAACCCTCTTGCAGCCATTCGCAGCTTTGCTGAAAACGGGCAACGTTTTATCGACAAAAACAAAGTTGACCGAGCAAAAGATAATTTACAGCGTATCGTCGCTTTGACTGAACGAATGGCAAAAATCAGCCAGCAACTTAAATCTTTCGCCAAGCGCAGTGATGCCAATGAGTTAAGCCGTATCAAGCTTGCTCCGGTGATATTTTCAACCATAGAGTTAATTCAACCACAACTTAAGAGTCATCGAGTCACGCTCGATTGTAAAATTGGTCAGCAAGATACCTTAGTACAAATCAATCCCATTCAGGTTGAACAGGTCCTCATCAATTTGCTGACTAACGCAATGCAAGCCATGCATGATAGTGAACAAAAACGACTAGAGTTGACCATAGAACAGGGTCAAACCAAAGTGACGATTCATATCGATGATTCTGGACCGGGCTTGGATGGCAACTCGATTGCAGAGCTGTTTGAGCCCTTCTATACCACCAAAGAGAATGGCCTTGGGTTAGGGCTTTCCATTTCCCAACAAATTATTCAAAACCTAAACGGCAAGATTCGTGTCGCTCGATCTCCTCTTGGGGGCGCTCGTTTCTCGGTTGAATTGCCTATTTTCACCCATGCGGACAAGGATTAAATTATGAGCCAAGTGTTTTTTATCGATGATGAAGCTGATATAAGAGCCGCGTTGGAACAAAGCTTCGAACTCGCCGATATTGAGGCGCGATTCTTCGCGTCTGTTGAAGATGCCATGTTGTGTCTAAAACAAAATGACCTTCCGCTTGCCATTATTTCCGATATTCGTCTACCTGGGTTATCAGGTCTGGATTTACTCAACACTGTCACCCGCCACCACCAAGGTATTCCCGTCATCCTGATTACTGGGCATGGCGATATTTCGATGGCGGTTCAAGCCATTCAAGATGGTGCTTACGATTTTATCGAGAAACCCTTTTCTGCTGAACGTCTCATCGAGATAACACAACGAGCGATTGAGAAGCGACAACTTACCCTTGAGAATGAAAGCCTTAAGCGCTCACTAAAAGCAAGCCAAACACTTGGACCGAGGATTATCGGTGACACCAATGTGATTCAAGAACTCCGCTCTACTATCTCTGTGGTTGCCGATACCGATGCCGATATTTTGCTGTTTGGAGAAACGGGCACAGGCAAAGAGTTGGTTGCACGTTCTTTACATGAACAGAGCTCACGGAAAGACGGTAATTTCGTCGCAGTAAACTGTGGCGCGGTTCCAGAGAATTTGATTGAAAGCGAGCTATACGGCCATGAGAAAGGAGCGTTTACCGGCGCAGAGAGCAAACGTATTGGTAAGTTTGAACACGCAGAAGGCGGAACCTTATTTTTGGACGAAATAGAATCGATGCCAATGCAAGCACAAATAAGACTGCTGCGAGTATTGCAGGAAAGAGCCATTGAGCGAGTCGGTTCTAATGCTCTCATTCCCCTAAATATTCGCGTTATCGCCGCCACAAAAACCGATCTAAACCAAGCTTCGATGCAAGGTACTTTTCGCCAAGATCTTTATTACCGCCTAAATATCGTGACTTTAGATTTACCTCCTCTAAGAGAGCGGAAAGACGATATCGCTTCACTGTTCCACCACTTTCAGCTTGTCGCTGCATCCCGCTATGGAAAAACCGCTAATGCATTAACTCCTCACGAACTTAGCCAACTTATTGGCCATGATTGGCCCGGCAATGTGAGAGAGCTAAGAAACTGTGCTGAGCGTTTTGTCCTACTGGGTAAAATTCAAGCAGGCACGCCTAATCAAGAAGAAAGTAGCGAAGGACAGTCTCTCGCCGAACAAGTGGGGTTATTCGAAAAAAATGTCATTGAGCATGCCCTTATCGAAACCAATGGTAGCATCAAGGCGACAATGGAAAAGCTCAACGTTCCTAGAAAAACTTTGTACGATAAAATGCAGAAATATCAGCTCATTAAGGAATCCTACAAAAGCTCCTACTAAAATACTGTAGAAGTGTGAGCCAAGTCTCCTATACTTAAATTATATAGACAGGATGTTGCATAACAATTGGGTATAAGAACACGTAGGGAGACGATTATGGGCGAAAAAACAAAGGTTCCCTTTATTTCTGATACGGTAGAAATCGATGGTATTTTTTACGTTGAGCATCGCACCAGCGAGACTGTAGACAGAAGGAAAAAACAGAGTAGACGTGTTTTTTATGAAAGACGCTCTCAGCCAGATCCAAGAACACAGAATATCAAGCATATAGATGAGGAGGTCTAACGACCTCCTCTTTTTTTGTTATTAATAAATGGTTACTTAGTAATGATCTCTGGCCCCATTAATGTGGTCGGAAGCCAAGTGGAAACCCAAGGTACGTAAGTAACAATTATCAAGAATAGGAACATAACCGCAACCCAAGGCAGTGCTGCTTTCACCACACCCATCATCGACATTTTCGCCACCCCTGCGGTGACAAACAGGTTGAGTCCAACTGGCGGAGTTATCATCCCTATTTCCATGTTCACGACCATCATAATGCCAAGGTGAATCGGGTCGATACCCAGTGCAATGGCGATAGGGAAAACTAACGGCGCCACGATGATCAACAAGCCAGATGGCTCCATAAACTGACCACCAATAAGCAGTAGGACATTCACCACAATCAGGAAGGTAATTGGACCAAGGCCTGCCGAAAGCATTGATTCAGTGATCATTTGAGGAATACGTTCTTCTGTTAATACATGCTTAAGGATCAGAGCGTTAGCAATGATAAACAGAAGCATGATAGTCAGTTTTCCTGCTTCAAACAGAGTATGCTTGGTATCTTTATGCACAAAAGCTTGGAACACTTTAACTATCGCTGGCTTGGTGTTTTCCTTATCAGCAAACGGCCCCATATCTTTGTAGATAAAGTTAGCAATCAAAAATGAATACACTGCTGCGACCGCTGCGGCCTCTGTTGGTGTAAATACACCACCGTAGATTCCGCCAAGAATAATCACTACTAACAGCAAACCCCAACTCGCTTCACGAGCGGAATCGAAAACTTCCTTCCAACCTACAAATGGTTGCTTTGGCAATCCTTTTACTTTTGCAGCGATATAAATGGCGATCATTAGCATCAAGCCCGCAAGCAAGCCTGGGATAACGCCACCAAGGAACATACGGCCTACAGAAACGTCCGTTGCCGCAGCGTAGACCACCATTACAATGGATGGCGGGATTAAAATCCCTAAAGTACCAGCATTACAAATGACCCCTGCTGCAAACTCTTTGGTATAGCCATTTTTGATCATACCCGCGATAACAATACTACCAATCGCTACCACTGTTGCAGGCGATGAACCCGATAACGCTGCGAACATCATACACGCCACCACTGATGCCATGGCAAGACCACCGCGGAACCAACCGACCATAGCAATCGCAAAACGAATGATGCGCTTTGCTACACCACCTGTCGACATAAAGCTCGATGCCAGAATAAAAAATGGAATTGCAAGTAACGTGTAGTGGCCTGCAAAGGCGTTAAACAAGGTTTGCGCTACAGATGCTAACGATGCGTCCGAGTGCATTAGTAGGAACAAGATACTGGACAAACCCAGTGATACGGCAATAGGCACGCCAATTAGCATGAAGCCTACCACCATTAAGAAGAGTAATAGAATATCCATGCTTATTTATCCTTGTCTTTAACACTGTCAAACGCGTTGTCCTGCATTTCCGCTTTTAACGCTTCTAGATCTTCTTCAGCTTCATGACCTGCGATCAGTCGGTCCAACTTACCCGTCATTATCTGGTAAGCGGCTTGAGCAAATCTAAAGGTCAGTAATGCCATACCAATTGGCAGTGCCATATAAGGAATAAAGCGCGGCAGTTTTTCGTAACGTTCACCTTCATTTAGCCAGTCTGCTAAAAACTGTAAAACCTCAGGCATAGGAATATCGTCGGTTTCATACCAAGCTCGCTCGGTGGCAAAGGGGTACCAGTAGTTCCACGAACCGATTAGCAATAAGATAGAGAACACCAAACAAGCTAATACCGAGGCAATGGCAAACAGTTTGCGTTTATCCTCCGATACCATGTTGATGACAACATCCACACCGATATGAAAGTGCTTTTTAACACCATAGGACGCGCCGACAAGGACCATCCAGGCAAACATAAATACGGTAAGTTCAAGAGCCCAAAGGATATTGTCGTTAAATACATAACGAGAAATAACGTTAGCAAAAGTGAGCAAAGTCATCGCGCCAAGGAAGAAAGCAATCAACGTTTCTTCAAAAGCATCGGTCACTTTACCAATACGAGAAATAAGAGACTGTTCCATGTGATACATCGCTTTTGTAATAGTAGGGACAGAGGGTTAGGCCCCACTTCCCGTAGGGCCCTTAACAATGAATTTCGAGGTTATTGTTGGTTTGATGCTTGAGCGGCTTCGATCAAGTCCGCACCAATGTCTTTCTCAAACTTTTTCCAAACAGGTTGCAGAGCTTGAACCCACTGTTGACGTTGCTCTGGTGTCAAAGTACGCACGACACCACCCGCTTCAACAATATTGTTTTTATTGGCTAGGTTCACTTTGCTCGACTCTGAGTTACGAGTCTCAGTCACTTCTTTTAGGATCTGTGCGAACTGCTCTCGAGTATCATCCGGCATACCATCCCAGAACTCCTTTGAAGTCACTACAAGATAGTCAAGAATACCGTGGTTGGTTTCTGTCACACCGTCTTGAACTTCAAAGAACTTCTTGCCGTAGATATTTGACCACGTGTTTTCTTGACCATCGATAACCTTCGTTTGCAGGCCGCCATACACTTCTTTGAATGACATTTTCTGAGGGTTTGCACCTAACTGTTCAAACTGAGCAACTAACACGTCAGAAGCTTGAACACGGAATTTCAGGCCTTTCGCATCACCAGGAACAAGAAGTGGCTTATTCGCCGACATTTGTTTCATGCCGTTATGCCAAAATGCCAGACCTTGCAGACCACGACGATTCATCGCGTTCTTCAGTTTTTCACCCGACTCTGAGTTTTGGAAACGATCAACGGCTTCTACGTTTTCAAATAGGAAAGGTAGGTCGAAGATGCGGTACTTCTTGGTGAATTTCTCGAATTTAGAAAGTGAAGGAGCGGCAAGTTGAACATCGCCGTTTAAAAGGGCTTCGAGAACTTTATTGTCATCGTAAAGAGTAGAGTTAGGAAACACCTGCATACACGCTTTACCGTTCATTTCTGTATTTACACGCTCTTCTAACAATGACGCGGCAATACCTTTAGGGTGTTTGTCGGTGTTGGTTACGTGACTAAACTTAATCACAATCTCACCTGGATCACACGCCGCAGAGGCATTAAAACTTGCTAGAGCAATAGCAGAAACAGACAGTAGGGATAGAGGCTTTAACATTATTATTCTCCTTTGGATTAATGCAGTCCCTTCAATGGGTACTGATAATCTTGTTAGAGCAATAACGATGCCAATCAAAAAAAAGCTATAATTACAACGAGTTATAAAAGATTTCTATTTTCAAGTGTAGAACCAGCCTTTGAAATGGGTGGAAAGTGACACATTTATAAAATGAAAAAGGGTAGAAACAAGCCCATTTCTACCCATGGTAACTTCCGCTTTTCTAACGGGAAAAGCAGTTACTAGATAGCCGCTTTAACCGCTTTCGCTAATTTGTGAGCAGCTTTCTTCGGATCAGCTTCTGGATCGTTAAAAAAGTTGGAAACTACATCCGTAATCGCGCCCAGTACATAACTCGTTGTCGCCATATTTTGCGACATACTTGGTACTAAACCACCATTTTCAATGCTTTGCTCAAATGTTTTTCTAGAATCCAGAGCGCACTTGTCAAAACCATGCATATCCATATCGGTTCGAACCGGGAAAGATCCTTTGTTTAAGTTGAACACTTCTTGGAACTGCTTATCCATGATGGTTCTGGCGAGTGCTTTCTGAGCGTTCACTTCGGCTTCGTCTTTGATATCAAAGAAGGCAAAACTATCAACATTCTGGATGAACTGCCCTTTAGTACCCGGCGCGGGAACGCATAGGTAATCTTTACCCGGAATTTTTCCTGCGGCGGTAAATTCACCCTTTGCCCAGTCTCCCATGATCTGCATAGCAGCCTGCCCATTAAGAACTCGGTTGGTTGCCACGTTCCACTCTCGACCTTGGACGTCCTCATCCATGTATTCGCGCATTCGGCCGAACGTCTCAAATACCTTCGCCATTTTGTCGCTCGACAAAGTGTCCATATCTAGATTAACAAACGCTTGTCTAAAATCTTCAGGTCCTAGTACCGCAAGGGCAATGGTTTCAAACAGTGTTGTGTCTTGCCAAGGGCCTGAGCCATTAGCAAGAGGTGTGAAGCCCGCAGCTTTGATTTTTTCCGCAGCAGCAAAGAATTGTTCTAAAGTTTCTGGAACCGAATCCACTCCCGATTTTTCTAACACTTGTGGATTGACCCAGAGCCAGTTAACTCGGTGGATATTGACTGGAACAGCAACATATTTGCCATCGTACTTCATGCCTGCCGCTACAACAGGTGGCAATACTTCATCCCAACCATCAGCTTTGGCAACATCATCAAGATTGGTCAGAAAACCTAAACCTCCCCACTCTTGAATATCCTCACCTTTGATCTGGGCAGCTGACGGAGGATTACCCGAGACCGCTCGGGTTTTCAGCACTGTCATAGCGCTTTCACCACCGCCACCAGCAATGGCAAAGTCCTTCCAGGTGTAACCTCGCTGCTCCAATTTCTGTTTTAGGATTTGAACCGATTTAGCTTCACCGCCAGATGTCCACCAGTGCAACACCTCAACTTCACTCGCTTGCAGAAAAGTAGGAAAGATTGTGGAAGTAAGCAGTAACGCTAGTAGTGATTTACGCATATTCATTGCCGTTATCTGTGCATCGATATCACTAAAGTGATATCGAGTTATTGGAATCAGTGACTTTAACGCTCTGTCTGAGGTTAATTCAATAGCTAGCCTGCCTAGGCCTCTAGGTTGGGCGGAATAAACACTTGTACTTCTAGCCCACCAAAATCTGCGTTACGAATGATCAAATCGCCGCCAAGGCCGTGCAAGATACTGCGACAGATCCCCAAGCCTAAACCATGCCCCTCTTTATCCGTTGCAATGCGAACATATGGCTCGAACACCTCTTCGATGCGAGCTTCTGGAATGCCAGGACCTTTATCCAAAATGGTAATGATGATCCATTTGGGATTCTCTTCAATGCTGACAAATGCTCGATTGCCATATTTAACCGCATTATCGATTAGGTTAGTCAGCACTCGTTTAATGGCTAGTGGCTTAACAACTACTGGCTCCATCGGAAGCGCGGTGAAACTAACCAGCGTATGCACTTGGTTATGTGTCTCTGAAACACTGCGAATCATCTCATTGAGGTCAATGTAGGCATTGTTTTCATGTAAATCGGTATCACGTACACACTGCAGCGCGCCTTTCACCATCATTTCAAGGTCATCCAGATCTTGGTTAAACTTGTCTCGCCTGACATCATCATCTAGAAGTTCTGCTCTCAACCTCAAACGTGTAATAGGCGTTTTCAAATCGTGAGAGATAGAAGAAAACAGGTGTTCACGGTCAGATACATACTGGCGAATACGTGTCTGCATACGGTTAAACGCACGTGTTGCCGTCACGAGTTCAGAAGCACCAGCTTCTCTTAATGGTGGCTGATCGATGTCCATACTCATTTCATTCGCAGCTTTCGCCAATCTTCTCAAAGGCTTAACTTGAGCACGAACCAAAAGGAAAGTCAGGATCAGCAACAAGGTTGTGGAAGTAAATAAGAACACCATTTGATCTTGAGTCAGCATGGTATCTTCGAGCTGAATATATGGTGAAGGCAATAAAGCCGCGATATAGATCCACTCATCTTGATTAAGCTTCAATTGCACCACCAGAATTGGTGGGTCTAGTGGACCTAGCGTTAACGTATGGTGAGCCCAAGATTTAGGCAGGTCCTTAATAAAAATATCGTTTTTAAGCAGTCGTAAGTTCTCTGCTTTCGAGAAGTTCACCTTTACAGCTTCTATGGTCGGTAGCTTCTCTTCCAGCACTTTGGTCACCGAATCCATAGACGCCAGTTTAAGTGGGGTGTCTGGAATGGGGTCAACGATGAGTTCTTCTTTATTGAATGAAACGAAGAAACGAGTACCACCCATATTACGTATCTGGTCGAGAACAATATGGCGATATTTAATAGGGAGTTTTTGGAAAAAGGTCACCGTTGAAGCGAACATGGTCGCCATACTAGCAGAGGTATCACGAATACCTGATAGCTCATCTTGCTTAGTTTTTTGGTACCAAATTGCCGTGAGTACACCTTGAGAGCACACGACTGCCAACAAAGTCAGCAGCAGTGTTCTCGCGACTAAAGAGTTAGGGCTAAAACGCTTTAGCCAATGAGTTCTAGACATGTGTTATTGGCCATATTCCACTGGAACAGACAGAATATACCCATTACCACGCATGGTTTTAATATAGTGAGGGAAGTTTTTACTGGTGCCTAATCTATTTCGAATTCGGCTTAACTGAACGTCAATGCCACGTTCGTAAGGAAGGGCTTCACGGCCACGAGTCGCAAACGAAATAGTATCGCGATCAAGAATTTCATTCGGGCGCGACAGAAACAGCATTAGCAACGCAAAGTCACTACCGGATAAATCATGCGTACGGCCATTCACCTTATTGGTCATACGATGAGCAATGGTATCCAAATGCCAGTCGCCAAAATCGATCGTTCTTGGTGGCGTTTCTTCTGCCTTATCGCCATTGAGATGGGTCCGGCGCAACAGTGCTTTAATTCGAGCCATCAATTGACGCGGACTAAATGGTTTCGCAATGTAATCGTCAGCACCGATTTCTAAACCAATAATTTGATCGGTTTCATCAGATACTGCGGTTAGCATAATAATGGGTACTTGCGAGTCTCGCCGTACACGCTGACATAGAGTAAAACCATCGTCTCCCGGTAGCATGACGTCGAGCAGAATAAGATCCGGGTAGCCTTTAGCCTTAATAAACAGCTCCATTTCTACCCCATCTTCAGCAGTAGAAACTTGAAAGCCAGATTTCGTCAAATACTCATCGAGTAAGAGACGGATCTCTTCATCGTCATCTACAACCAAAATGTGCGTCTTAGCCTGCATTTTATTTCCTTAAGTCTGCACTTACTCCCTATAGTGTAAGGCTTTAGCGGAAATTTTATTATTGATTCGTTTATAAAATTTGCAGCTCGAATTTGCGCAAGGTCACAAAAATGACATGATGATACTTTTTAGCCATAAAGGGTTAACAAATTCATTCATCTTTATGATGAGCAACTGATTTCCATACGTTTACCCCATTCAGGTGGAAGCTTGGCAAATTCTTCATGTTCTGCTTGTTCCTCGTAAGGGAATTTGAGTAAGTCCGCCAACTGATGAACCAGTGAAAAATCGCCTTTCTCAGCAAGTTCTATGGCCTGTTGGGCTAAATAATTTCTGAGAATGTACTTTGGATTCGCTAAACGCATTTTTCGGCAGCGCTCGGCTTCAGAATCATTTTCTAACATACAACGTAGCAGGTAGCTTTCTACCCACGCTTGCGCTTTAGCACGATCGATAAACAGGTCAACAACAGGGGCAATGCCGGTACTATCGATATTCGATAGTGCCCTGAAAAATCGGGTGTAATCCACTTTTTCACTTTCCATAAGGTCAAAGCTTCGATTAAAGAAATCTCCATCTTCACTCTGCTTGGTCGACAACCCAAACTTGTCGCGCATTTGGCAACTGTACTCTGTCTGCAAGATTGGCGTAAAGGTTTCCAATCCATGATCTAAGTCTTTTCTATCTATAAGTGGAGACAAAGCATGAGCTAACGCGGTGAGATTCCACATCGCTATGGAAGGTTGATTGTCGAACGCATAACGACCTTGGTAGTCGGAATGATTACAGATATAACCCGGTTCGTAGTCATCCATAAATCCAAACGGGCCATAGTCAAATGTCTGACCCAATATCGACATGTTATCTGTGTTCATCACCCCATGAGCAAACCCTTTGGCTTGCCAGTGAGCAATCATTTCTGCAGTTAATCGAACAACTTCAGCGAAGAACGCAACATAGGGCTTGTCAGCGTCCAAACAATCAGGGAAATGCCACTCAATTACTTTATCCGCTAGTAGGCGAAGCTGCTCATGCTGACCGGTATAAAAGAAATGTTCAAAATGACCAAAGCGAATATGTGTGTCGGCAGCACGAACCAATAACGCTCCCTGCTCCACTTGCTCTCGATACACAGGCGTATCGCTTACCATCATTGCCAATGCTCTAGTGGTAGGAATACCTAACCCTGCCATGGCTTCGCTGCACAAATACTCTCGAATTGTCGAGCGTAGAACCGCCCGACCATCTCCCATTCGCGAATACGGTGTTTGACCCGCACCCTTGAGATGAAGGTCGAAAGTCTGCCCTGACTTTCCTACGACTTCACCTAGCAACAAACCACGGCCGTCACCTAAATCAGGATTATAGATACCAAACTGGTGACCCGCGTATTTCATTGCGAGTGGCTTGATGTGCTCACTCGATACACTGCCCGAAAGAACATCAAGCAAGGCTTGTTCGCCTTCAACCATCTCTGGAAATCCCAGTTCACCTGCCAGTTCTTGATTCCATGCAACCCAACGAGGATTGTTGAGAGGCGTCGGTTCAACTTGGGTATAAAAGCTATTCGGCAGAGCTAAAAAACGATGAGAAAAGGATAGTGAATCCAGCGAAAACATAGGCGGCTCTATACAAGTCTTAATAACAATTACTTAGAGTATAGCGAGTCGCAGTGGATAGAAAACAAACGAAAAGTGTGGGTATTAACGAAAAGTAAGGATATTAGAAAAAAGAGAGCTTTATAACGGGGAGAAAAAACGATTTACGTTGCCTAGAGGAACGCCCATCTACTAAACAAAGCGTCTGAGTTTGGGCTGTCCCCTAAGAAGTCTAAGTTATTAGAGCATAGCCAGAATGGCTACCACTGTACCGAGAGAGAACAGGCAAGTGCGACTAATAACGCCGAGGTTGGAAGGTTGAATCATTTCTTGATGCATAGGCAAAGTCTCCTTTTTGTTACACTACCATTACAACTTAGGCCTAAATAGCTGTTTTTGCAACGCTGTTCGCAAAAATCTTTGAAATAGAGCCAAAAAATCACCAGAAAACGGTCAAAACAACGATGGTGCAACCAAGAAAAGTTGCAAAGCAGATTGGGATAACAAGGTGCTTGTCTCTATCCAGTGAAATAAAGCCTGGCGGCTGATTGATGACAACGGTCACCAATAGGATATTGTACAGTGCGATCAAAACTCCAATAAGAAAAACATCAAAATATACTAAGCTCGTTGCCAAATAGACGTAAAAACCAATTAATACATAATCTATAACCACTAACCAAGCTAAGCACTTTCGCATGTTCAGCACAGAGTGAATGAGTTCAGTCATAACGGTTCATCACTTCAAATGATGTAACTGGCTGATTATACTCTGCTTGTTGCAGCGCTTTACGGTGCGATTCTCGTAAAACTGTGTCGAGTTCTTTTTCTGCCAATGGCGAAGGTCTGGTCCCTTTTTCTAGAGCAAAGGCTTTGTAAACCTTATTCAGTTGCGCCAAAGTTTCAGCGGTTAAAATGTACAACTCGATACGGCGATTAATACCGGATTTGGCGTTATTAAAGGCAATTGGTGCCGTATCACTCATCCCCGTTACTTGAAAAATATGACGCTCTTGAAGACCGCCCTTATCCAAATAGTACCGAGCGCTATTAGCACGATTGCTTGAAAGCTCCCAGTTAGTCATTCGACTTCCTTTATAACGACTTGCATCCGTGTGTCCGGTGATAATCATTTTGTTTTCGATTTTTTCTAGTAATCCGGCTAGGTTTAGCAATAAGTCTTGATAGAAAGGCGTTACCTTGGCCCCTCCTCGAAAAAACATCGGGCCTTTATCAGAGTCTGCGATGACTAGTTTCACGCCTTGAGGTGTTACGAACACACTGACGCTACCTAGGGCATCAATTCCGGATAACTCTTGTTTGACTCGCTGCGCCAAAACTTCCAGTTCTTGTTGGCTATTAAACTCACCCTCAAGTACAGAAGTGTCATTAATGCGATGCAGCTCCGCGTCGTAATGAGAGGTTGCTACATGAGGTAATGGCAGTGGGTTAATTGAGTTGCCACCACTTTCGTTCGTACCTAAGTGCATGATGGGATCATTGCCATAGGCAAAGTAATTCAACAATTTCTTCTGGTCATCCACATCGACGACTTGCAGTATCCACAACACGAGGAAAAGACACATTAGCGAAATCATCAAATCTGCCATGGCAACTTTCCATCCGCCGTGTTGCAGCTCGCCGCGCTTACGGCGCCCTTTTTTATTGATGATGACATTTGGCTGTTCCATCATTCGCTCCTTAGCCCTATGAAGGCTGCTGTCTGAGCACTTCGACTGCTTTTTCTAGCTCAACAAATGACGGCTTATAACGAGTTTCGATGTTTTTGCGTCCAGCATTAGCACACATGTGCGCCGATTGACCTTGAGCGTAAGCAGACAGGATTGATTTCACACACAGTAGTGGCGCTAACTGATTCTCAGAAACATCTTTGATACTGCTAGACATTGGCCCAAGTACACAATAACAACCAAAAACCCCAGTAAATGTTCCCACCAGAGCGCCAGCGATATTCTGACCAATCTCGCTGATCTCACCGTCAAGGCCTTGCATCGTCAGAATGATCCCCATTACTGCAGCTAAAATACCAAGCCCCGGCATAGCCTCAGCAGTAGCGTGTAGTTTCTCGGAAGGCTTGGTGTATTCATCCTCGAGATGCTCGATCTCTTCTTCTAGAAATGCTTCCAATACGTGTTGCGATTGTTTACCAGTGATCACTTGTCGAAATGAATCAATAATGAATTGAGTCGTAAGAGCGTCACTCGTGATCTTTGGATACTTACTGAAAATTTTACTTGAATCAGGATTCTCAACATGAATATCTAACGCTTTGATATTCTGAACTCGTGCAGTATTGATTAGCTCAAACATTAACGATAGTAACTGTTGATAATAGTCCTTGTTATAAGGCGTAGAACGAAAAGCGATGCCAACTTGCTGAGCCATCAATTTCATCGTTGCAGACGTAGTAGACATTAATAGACTGGCAAATGCCGCCCCAAAAATGATTATGATTTCCGACAGCTTGAAAATAAATTCAAACTTCCCACCAAGAAAAATGAAGCCGCCAAAAATAACGCTCAGCACGATAACAATACCGATTAGTTTTTGCATACATCACTCTCCTTCATTCTACTCTTGAGAATGTCTAAACCTCGGTGTTTTAATCGATGCACTTTGATTTCGTTGATATCGAGGACCAGTGCCGTCTCTTTGGTGCTTAGACTTTTCACGTAAACCAAGTAAAGAATGCGCTGCTCCATCTCAGGAAGCGTATTCAACACTTGTTTCACCTCATTAAAAAGCACTTCTCTGTCTGTCTCCGGAACGGCTGTCACCACCGTTTCCAGCTCAATATCATCAAACACATCCACTAACGTCATCGCTTGTTGATAATCATTACTTTCAATGCCTAAGTAATGACAAATCTCATTAGTTGTTGGCTGTCTTGCCAACTGCTGTACTAATTGTCTTTCAGCGAGCTTGATTCGATTCACCAATTGGCGTTTATCTCGCTCCATATAGTCGCGACGTCTGAGTTCATCGACTAATTCGCCTCGAATTCGTACCGCTACCGCCCGTCGAAAATCATCATTAGCAACATGGTCAAACTTCCTAAGCTCGATGACCAAAGTCATCATGGCCGTTTGCCGTAAATCCTCAAACGTTCCTTCATCAACTGCGTAGCGATATTGATAAAGCAGTCCGTTAATCAACTTGATGTTTTGTTGCAGCACCAATTTTTCTAACTCCTGCAACGTCGCTTGGTCGTTAGTTTGGGTGTGCTGGTATTTGGGCTGCATCAACATAGTAACGACCTATTGAAATACCGCTTTGGTGACAAGTACATCGCCAACTTGCAAGCTCGGTAGTTCATCTAAGTCATCTTTGAGATCATCCTGAATCACATAGATAAACTGTTTGTTGTAGAAATAAGAGGCCTCTTTGACACTGAATTTTTTGATGATGCGGTTCTTAATTCGGCTTAATTGCTCATACACGTATGCGCCATTTTTCTGTGGGGTAAACATCGAAACATCAAGCAAAAGCAAGCTTTGTCGATTGCCCAGGTTAATAGGCACCAGTACATTTTCTAGCTGAATTTCAACCTGCTGCATTTTAGCTGGCTCTGGTTCTTTTGGTGAAAGCCAAGCAGTCAAGGACTCCATATTCAGCGTATTACTTTGGTACAACCAGAAACCTGTGACCGAAAGCGCGAGAGTAACGATGAACGTAACGATAATTTTAGTCATCTCTAAGCCCTCGCAATGTATGCACGATATTCCAAAACATCGCCGTTATCTTGAGAAGGAAGATCATTCGCTTGCGGGCTGACCTCTTGCTCTGAATGATCGCGCTGCTCTTGAGATTGAAACTGCTGTGAGTTCGATTGTTCCAAAGAGATATTTACCTCAGACAGCTCACTATTTTGTGCGACGAGCTCCGCCCTCAAACGCTCTGACGTTGCTAAAATTGCCTCTCGCGTGGCAGCAGATGTAGCGCTCATTTGTATCGTGACCCGCTCTCCATCAACTCTTACGTGCATCTCCACTTTTCCAAGCTCAGGCGGATCAAAGCGTATTCGAGCCGCTTGATTCATGGTGTCCAATTGAAGTTGTATTTTATCTCTCAACACTTGATAAATTTGTCTTTGACTATCTACATCAAGCGCTTTACTTACCTCAATGGTCGGTACTAATCGACTTGCTGTCGTTTCATTGGCTAGATACGGCGCTTCGATGGATTGATGGGTGATTGATCCAAGCGGTAATTGCGTACTAAGCTTTAAGCTAGCTGGTGTCCAAGGGTTCATAGAGCTAGCCTTAGACGCAATGCTAGGCAACGACGACTCTAAGTTGGGCAAAATGGGGTTAGTCTGAGGAGTGTCCTTTGGTAGCCATCTGTCCTTAACATCCAATATCACGGCACTCAGTACCTGTGGAGAAAAAGAGGTATCGTTTGAATTCACTAACTCTTCAACATTTTCGTACTCGTCAGCTTCAAAAGAAAAACGATAGGGCTGCGATGACGCTGCTAGCACTTGGATAGAAACAGCGATTGAGCGTGCAACTTCATTTAGTCCAAACGGTACCTGTTCTGCTGGCAGAGGCAAGCTAGCATTTGGTATCTGCGCTGGCTTTTCAAGCATCAACAGACTCACTGGTTCCAAAGGCATCTCATTGAGTGGATTCTTGGCGCTCTCACTCACGCTGCGAACATCGATCTCAGAGACTACGACGCCTTGTTCAATAGGTAAGGACTGCTGCACCTGATTAAGCACTGAGAATAGTGTTTGAAATGATTGAGCGAGAGGCGTCATTCGGGTTTCCCCAAGCTCAGAAGACAATGAACTGAGAGCAGTAGAGGTCGAATTGCTCTTCACCGTAGCATCCACCGCCGACAGCAAATCAAAAACCAATCCATTGGTCGCCCAACTATTTGAAGCCATATTCCCTTGCAGTTCCATCACTGTTCTCCTGCTCTCACTTGTGTCTGGGCATATGCTTTATCTCGCTCGCGCAGACTTGAATTGTCACTAAGCTGTTGTTTAAGTATGACTTGTTCATGCTCTACTAATGCTCTGCATTGGTTGTGAACACTTTTCAACCGCACAACCAGAGGCAGATAGCACGGATGTGATTGCTCTATGGTTAGCAGCACCTGTTTGAGCAAACGATTTAGCTTTTCTATCTCAGAAAATTGTTTGTTGTTGACTGCTTGTTCCAACTTGAGAACAAGGCGTTCTACCTGTTCAGGACTGGGCTTCATCAAGCCACTCCATTGCTCCTTCCCATCCCTCTTTGAGATCCGTCATCACTTCAATAAGCTTGTCGATCAGCTCAGTATTCATCTCCTTCGATGCTTCAAATACAGTCGCAATGCCATGCTCATAGAGTGCATGTATGTTCTGAATCAAAGCTTCACCTGTCGACAAATCGAGAGAAGCATCTAGCCCAACTAAGATATCAATGGATTTTTGAGAAGCTTTGGATTTGAGCTCAAGATCCTTATGCTCTATCGCGTATTTAACGCTTTCTAACTCCTGAATCAGACGCTCATGTAGCATACATATCAACTCAAAGCTCGATGAGACCGATGCGTTAGCAGCGACTTGAACATTGGCATAGTTAGCTTGTTGCTGTTTTCCTAATAGCATGGCGGTTTCTCCTTAAACCGTGAAAAGTCCGGAAACGGAATCTAATTGGCTACTTAGTGAGTTCAATTGAGTAAACTGGGCAAGGTAGCGGTTATAGTAGGTTTCATAACGCATATCTAAAGCGGATAGGGCGTCGTTGATACGACTTTTTTCATCGTTCAAGGTATCAATTCGGCGATTGAGCGAGCCGTTTGAGAAGTCGATATAGCTCTCTAACTGCGCTTCAAACGCCTCAAACACACCGCCCGTACCTGTAAATAGTGTTTCAAAATCGATGTTAGAAGCCGCACTTTCAAACGTACCCGAGTCCAAATTCAATTTGCCGTCGCGATCAATTTCCAACCCCAACTCAAATAGTCGAGCCCCACCATAGTCAGCCCTAATAACATTGGATAACTGATTTTTAATATTGCGTATTGTGCTGTCGGAAGCGAGCACGCCCCGTGCTTCATCTTCGTTTCCTGATTGAGTCAAGTTGGTGATTTCGCTGACGGCGTTATTGTAGGCATCTACAAACTCTTGCAGCGATGCTACGGTGGCTGATATATCATCGCCTATATTGATACTAGTCGCGGTATCACCGCTGGTGTTGGCTTTGAGAACCGTGAGGTCTACACCATCTGTTAAGTCTTCGAAAGTATTGCTAGAACTAGTCAGCTGCGTACCAAATTCATTGCCGAGAGCAATAATGGCATCTTGACCAGCTTGTAACGGAGCCGCACTTGCCGCTGCAACAGTAGTTTCCCAACCACTTGCCGCATCAGCAGATAAGGTGAAACTGGCATCAGCCCCTTCATTGTTGGAACCAAACAGTACTTTCATCGCCCCTTGCGACTTCACCAACGTTGCTTGCATTGAACCGTCAAACTGGCCATTGAAGTAAGTGACAAATTCACTGTAGGTGACATCACCACTAATGTCGGTATCAGCATCCATGATGTTGATATTCGTCGTGACCCCACCTTGAGTCACCGAAAAACTTCCAGCCGTAGCCATAACATCGTTCGGATCGGTAGAATTAGCATCAAATACGACTTGATGATTAGAAGCCATCTGCTTAACGAAGACATCAAGATTGACGTCTTCAGCCCCTGGACTGGTCGTTAGTGAAAAGTAGTCTTCACTAGAGGTTGATGTTGATGTTTGAGTAAGACTAGAGCCCGTTTTAGTAAACTCGTAGATTTTGTCTTCGAGAGATTGTAATGCCGTCTTAACTTTAGTTATGGCTGATGTTTGAGATGTTATCGTCGACAACTTTTGGTTGTAACGTAATTGAAATGGTTGTAAATCCAAGTTGGCGAAATTGCTGGCGAGCTGAACCGCGTCGACATTCATGATTCTTCCCTCATCTAACCACAAAGGAGGTACAGCTCTACCCTCCTTGGATTGCTATTACTAATGTTATCCTAATAAGCTCATTGCTAACTGAGGTACCATTTTCGATGCACTTAGCATTGATGCTCCTGATTGCATTAACATTTGTGACTTGCTCATCATCCCTGACTCGGAGGCAAAATCTGTATCCATAATACGCCCACGTGATGTATCGATATTTTCTGTAATATTACCCAAGTTAGTAATGGTATGGTCCAAACGGTTTATGTTCGCACCAAATTTAGAACGAGCGGCCCCAAGCTCATCTACCAACTGACTAACCTGCGTGATTGCTGCAGATGCAGTCAAATCCGTTGTAATATCCATTCCACCTGACGGATTGAGAGCTTCAACAGCTGCTAAGTTAGCTGTACCTGCAGTGTTGTACGCGTTTCCTGCTGTACCAGCTATCGCCGTTATGTGAGTATCCAAACTACCAGTAACGTCCGACATTAATTGAGCCAAATCGGTGATCGCATTTGCATTACCCGCTGAAGCTTGTGCTGTAAGGTCAGCATAATCTGTGTAAGGGCCGCCCGCCGCTGCGGTCCACCCAGACGTGTCACCATCCGTTAATGCGGAGTTTCCCGCCGCTCCTCCTGATTCTGCCCAACGATTTGCCTCTGCCTCAAAATCTACTTTTGATTGAGCAATTGCAGCTCTATCATCAGCTGTTGCTCCACTACCAGATATGCTAGCAAACACACTCGTTAACTCACTTGAAACATCAACGCTTAAAATATCGGTCGCTGTACTACCAATCTGAAAAGCAACAGCTCCTTGGCCAAACGAACCACTGACCGTGTCCAAAAGCTTATTCCCACCGAAATTTGTAGTGGAAAAAATGTTGTTTAGTTCGCTGGTGAGTTCCTGAAATTCTGCATCCATTGCTGCTCTGTCATTGACCGTATAAGTTCCATTTGCTGCTTGGGTAGCAAGGTCACTCATTCGATAGGCGATGTTAGTCATCTCATCCATCGCGCCCTCTGCAGTTTGCATCATTGAGATAGCATCTTGCGAATTTCGCATCGCCACATTCAAACCTCTGCTTTGTAAGTTCAATCTGTTTGCGATTTGAAGCCCTGCGGCATCATCTGCTGCCGAGTTAATACGAAACCCTGTTGACAACCTTTCCATCGATTTTGTCAAAGCGTTATTAGTCGACTGCAACGTATTTTGCGTGACTAGGTTCGCGTAGTTAGTGTGTACTGATATAGCCATCTGATGATCCCCATCTGTGTTTGCTGTTCAGTAACTGCTAACGACAGTGGAAAAATTCCATTTCATTTTTTTCGAAAAAATCACTAAACCTTAAAATTGCAAGACTCAAAAATGAGAAGTGCGTGAAAAATATCCTAGTATTTTAATCAACAATAACCACAAAAATGGCTGTTATGGGAAACGTATTTAAGGCAGTGGCATCAAGGTTAACGATTCCAATCGTACTACTCATGATCCTCGCGATGGTTATTCTGCCGTTGCCACCGATCCTGCTCGATGCGTTTTTTACCTTTAATATCATGCTAGCTATTGTGGTACTGCTGGTCAGTAGTACCGTCACTCGAGTTCTCGACTTTTCTATTTTTCCATCCCTGCTTCTGGTCGCGACATTGCTTCGTTTAACGCTGAATGTGGCATCAACTCGCATCGTTTTGCTTGAGGGTCATAACGGTGGCGATGCCGCTGGTAAAGTCATTCAGTCGTTTGGTGAAGTCGTTATTGGTGGTAGCTACGTTGTTGGTATTGTGGTGTTTGTGATTCTGATGATCATTAACTTTGTGGTGATCACCAAAGGTGGCGAGCGGATCTCAGAAGTATCTGCACGATTTACTCTTGATGCGCTACCAGGGAAACAGATGGCAATCGATGCCGACCTCAATGCAGGTGCCATAGACCAAAACGAAGCCAAAGTTCGACGCTTAGAAGTCGGTGAAGAAGCGGAGTTTTACGGCGCAATGGACGGGGCGAGTAAGTTCGTTCGAGGCGATGCTATTGCCGGACTATTGATCCTGTTCATCAATTTGATCGGTGGCGTGCTGATCGGGATTTTTGAACATGGACTTTCTGCAGAAGAGGCGTTTCAAACCTACGCTTTACTGACTATAGGTGATGGCCTCGTCGCCCAGATCCCATCACTATTACTCGCGACTTCCGCTGCCATTATCGTGACGCGTATTAGTGACAATGATAATGACATGGCACAAACCGTAAAGAGGCAGTTACTCGCCTCGCCAAACAACCTTTATATGGCAGCGGGCGTAATGTTCGTAATAGGTAGCGTGCCGAATATGCCTCATCTGGCTTTTTATACTTTCACTGTCCTACTGGCATTTGTCGGTTGGCGCCAGTCAAAGTTTCAGGCTACCCCTGAACAGGTTGAATCTGATGTAGGCTCTTTACCTCGCACCAATCATGAAAGCACAATTGATTGGAGCATCATTCCCAATGTCGATGTGATAGCACTCTCTCTGGGATTTAAATTGGTGCCTCTTGCCAATAACAAGAAAGGAGGCAATCTGATCAAGAGTATTCGCGGCAGCCGAAAAACACTTAGCGAACAAATTGGCTTTGTGATTCCAGAAGTGATTATCACCGATAATCTCGCGCTCAAACCCTCAGAATACGCAATTAGCATTGATGGTGATGAAATAGAACGTGGTGAAGTCTATGCCGATAAGTCCATGGCAGTGGGCAACCGAATTGATCATCCAGACTTAGATGGCATCGTGGGTGTCGACCCTGCTTATCAGCTTCCAGCTCTATGGATTAATCAAGCAGACAAAACCAAAGCCATTAACCTCGGATTTCAAGTCATTGAGGTGTATGACGTAATTGCGACTCACGTCAGTAAAGTATGCAGTGAACATCTCGATAATATCTTTAATTATGATGATGTTAAGGCAATCAATCATCGACTCGCTATTCACCACCCTGAACTGGCAGAAAACCTCGCCAACATCATTTCACCGAACCTGCAAATGCAAGTGATTCGTCAGTTACTTGCTCAGCAAGTGCCAATCATTAATGTACGAACCATAGCGAATACCATTATCGAAAGTATCGATACCGTCAAAGATCCAATCTTGCTGTCATCAAATATTCGTGTGGCGTTAAAACGTACCATAGTAAATTTGGTATCACCCAACAGCAAAACCATTAACGCCTTTATTATCGGTTCTGCGTTGGAAAATGAGCTTAAGGGCGCGATTTCTCTTAGCCAACAGAGCGATCCTAATATTCCGTTAGATGCCATCCCTGTCGAGCCCTCTGTCTTACAGAAGTTTCAAAATCGTATGCCTACCATAGTACAAACCATGCAAAGCCAAAATCTGCCACCCGTTATCGTTGTTCCACCAACCACACGACCTATGGTGGCCAAATTAGCTAAGGCTTTTGCCAAAGAGCTTATAGTGCTTAGCTACAATGAAATTCCGAATGAGTATGGGTTAAACGTACTTGGCGATGTTGAGTAGAGTCAAAAAACCGAGTTACGTTAATAACTCGGCATCAATCAGCTCTTTTTTTGGGGGTGGAGACGTTTATTGAGGAATAACAACTTGCCCTGAAACAATCGGAAAAGTACCCGTCTTTGGCTTACTATCCATTCGGATAGTCGTTGGAGTACCTGAGACTTCATAAGTGACATCGTAGCCGACCACTTTGGTAGACGTAGTGTATTTTGTTGTGCAGCGTCTTTCTGTTGTACTTATGGTGTCATTCTTCTGAGCATTTTCTTGGATTTTTCTTCCTGTCATAGCACCCGCTACAGTGCCGACTGCCGTTGCGACGGTTTTTCCTGAACCTCCACCAACTTGATTACCTAGTGCAGCACCTGCGGCCGCCCCACCTAGCGTCCCTAAGAGCTTATTCTCATCTCTAACTTCAGCCTGTCTAGTCACCACTACATCATTACACTCTTGATGCGGTGTTTTTATTGCCTTGGTCACCGCTTCTACAAAAGTTATTTTGGCTTCCGTTGGAGCTTCTTGCTCTTTTTGACAACCAGACATTGCCAACATCGTGATTACTACCAGCGCCACTGCTTTCTTGTTCATGGAATTCTCCTAGTTATTGTTGCTACGGCTGCATGATAAGGAGAAAAGAACCGTGTATTTCAGCGGTGAATGAATTCTATGTCATTGTCTGGTAAAGAGTCAGAGCACTATTAGCGCAGCGTCAAACTGTGATGGTAAACCTGTATTTTTAATGTCCCTAGGGTATGATGCTCGCGTCCTAATCGTTGTTTGATGGCCATGTTTTCTCGTTGTTTTACCGTTACACTAGCTCTGTCCCTATCAGTCATTATGCTGGTAGTGAGTTTTGTTGCGATCAGTAACGAGTCAAACGAAGTCTTTTCCCATTCTCTCTCAACGCTCGATAGCCACACCAACTCAGTTGTCTCTAACAAAGCACTATCAAACAAAGTGGAAATGGCTAATCCACATCAATGCTGTGCGTCATTTTGTTTGCTTAAAGTTCCTTGTGGACAATCATTGGTCGTACTTAACTCGGGCACCACGTCGCTCGCCTTAATGTCAATTGATGACATAGGCAAAGCAATTGGCAGAGTTCAAACCCTTTTCCGCCCTCCTATCGCATAACTCCGTTTCCCCAGCATTTAACGCGAGATTTCGCACCCTATTTATTTTTTCGGAGTTATCCCTATGAAGGCATTGTTTACCCTTTTTTCTGCGCTACTACTCAGCGTATCGGCTCATGCGGCTAAATTTGAGCAAGGTACTCACTACAAAGTATTGGATGTTGAAAAGTCAGCCACACCCAAAGTAACCGAGTTCTTTTCATTTTATTGTCCGCACTGCTACAAATTCGAATCTGTAGTAGAAAACCTCAAGCCTGCGCTAGCTGATGGCGTTAAATTTGAGAAAGTGCACGTTGCGTTTATGGGCAATGATATGGCAGTACCAATGGCAAAATCGTACGCCACCATGGTTGCTTTAAAGGTAGAAGATAAGATGGTTCCTGCGATGTTTAATCAGATCCACGAAATAGGCAAAAGACCAGTTGACGAGCAAGAGCTCAAACAAATCTTTGTCAGCAATGGTATTGATGGCAAAGCCTTTGACTCGGCGTACAACAGTTTTGTCGTCAACTCAATGCAGAAGAAATTTGATAAGCAGTTTGATGCGAGCACATTAACTGGCGTACCTGGTGTATTAGTTAACAACAAATACATCGTTCAGCCGACAGGTATTAAAAGTTATAAGGAGTACAACGAATTAGTGAATTACCTGCTCACGCTGTAGTGGCTTTAGTTCTGCTCAGACAAGCATAAGAAAAACCTAGAGCTTCACCTTCGCTCTAGGTTTTTTCGTTAATACACTCTCACTTGATTTTTCTTGATCACTACACCTCGCAACAGTTTCCCCGACTGCTGATTTTGAACCGATACCGTGTCGCCGACTAAACCACTTTCAAGAGCCGTTCCCAACGTCTCTAGCCGTATCGTCTCTGACTGGTAAACCACATCAACGGCCTGACCTTTCTCCACATCGTAATCAAGATACAAACGTGATGTGGTCAGAAGCTCGCCCTTTTTCACCGAGCGCTTCAGTTTACTTCCCACAACTTCACTGGGTTTAAAAAATACCTTTTTATCGGAGTAGAGTTTAATTGGCTTTATTGCGATGTCGGAGGGAGATAAGCGCTGGCCTTTTCGCAAAGCTTTATCGGCTGTCACAGCCCAGATAGTGAGGCTGGCTGACGAAGTTGCAGATAAACTCCACCTCTGAACTTCACATCGTAATGTCCACTTCTGCTTTCCCAGTTTAATCTCACTACGATGATGAATTGCTACTGGTTTTGAGCAAGGCTCGAGTTGATGAATAGCTTTTGAAAAACGAATACTGACATCGAGTTGATACTGTTGCGGGTAACGGTAGCGAACTGTCTGCTCTATCAGCGAATGAATACGAGTGGAAAGGTGTTGCTCGAGCTCAGAACTCGAAGCAACTGCGGCTTGCATATTAGTTATGCAGCCGTACGCGATAAGCAATATGAGTAATAATCCGGTCTTAGACATTAATCCTTAACTTATGTTTTCCAAGCGCTTCCTCCATCGCTTGGTGCTGCATCAGCATGATATTACCTTGGCGCTCCAGCTTGGTCTTACATTGTCCAATTGATTGTTCAATCTGCTTATCCAAAGCTTGAACTCGTTGCAGCACCCCACCTTGTAGTTTTGCCTGTATCACTTTGGTGTATTGCCTGTCCTGACAACCCAGCCGCTTTGCCATTGCGTAGCGCTTTAGGTCGGCTTCAGCCATTCGATGAGTTAGTGAAGTGATGGTTTGGTTAAGTGACTCTAAATTTTGATATTCGCGATTGAGTATCGCCGCGCGAATATCGTCTAGTCCAGAAGATAGCTGGCGAGAAAACTCCAAAATATGCTGACCATAGGTAATGTAGCCTATCAACGTGCTTTTATTGCCCATGGTCTAGTCTCGCTATAACTTTCGCTAGCTCATCCATATCAAACACCAATTCCCCCGAGGCTATTTGCGCTTTGATTTGTTCAACCTTGGCGCTATCAATTTCTTCAACTCCGTCAAAAAAACTCTTCGCATTTTCCAACAAGTCCACTTCATGTTGTGACAGATTGATTTGCTTCACTTTGACCTTTTGGTCTGGCTCAACCTTTTTGTTTTGAACCACATCAACCTGGGAATGCGGAACAATATGCTTCACATTATCGACCTTGATTTGACTCATATCCCGTTACTCACTTTGCTCACTTCTAATTAACTATAACGGCAATATTTCACGTCTGTTTCACCTTTTTCTCAGTAACTTGATAACGTTGTCTCGGCTAGGGCCACTAAAACCACGATGAATGGACTTCAACGATAGCTCTGGGTTATTTGCTAAATGCTGTTTAAAGCTGCCAAACTGCTCCAATTCAGGATGGGTACAAAAAGCAATGAGTTGATTTACTCGTACTTTTTTTGTTTTTAGTACTTTCGATAGCGCTAAATACAACTTATTGACTCGCTCAAGCAGTGCTTCGATGTGTTGTATCGCGCCCGATTCATTCACCAGTAAACGACCAATGGTGTCTAGCACTGGATAACAGGCTTGAGCTTGAACGGCTATCGGAGCACCTTCAGCGTAACGCCCACCCTGTCCGGAAACGAAAACTTGGCCGTCCCACGCACGCCAATGCTCATCTCGCATTCCAATCACAAACTCTTGTTGTTGATTAAGTCGTAACTGCAAATGGGCATACGCAAACATCATCTTAAACTGCTCTAACAAGACTTCACGGTCTTCTGTGCGCTCAAAGGCTAACGCCACCAGCCGATTATTGATGTAGAGCGACACCACCTCATCTCGCAAACGCTCTCGTTGGAAATCGAGCCCTGGTATCGTAAATTCAATGAGAGGATTATCGGTTTGAATAGGAGCAAAGCTAGAATCCACGACATAGTGACCAAACAAGCGCTTTTGACTCCAAAACAGTAACTTCTTCTTGATGGTATCGATTTGGTTAGCTTGATCTGGACTGTAATGCGCCAACTCAGCAATCTGTCTAAGTTTGATAAGCTCACTAGCGACAGTTCTTAGAACTTCTCCGGCCATCATTAAGCGGCTATACATCTTGTGTGAATCGGACACTTCTGCGATAAGCTTGGGGCGTTCTTGCAAGTTCAACTGCATCATTTGCTGGTGCAATAAGACTGATGAGGGTTGGCGCGTCGAAAGCTTTTCCGGACGTTTTATCTTGCCCGCACTCGCTGGATTGACCTGATTTTTCCTCTGTGTAATCCCGGTTAACTTCATCCTACCTCTCCCACTAAGTCAATCGTGGCTCGTTGGCAAAGTTGAGCTTAATTATCTCTTCAGACTGCATCTGCTTAACAATGTCGATTACTTCTTTTCGAGCCTGTTCTACCTGACTTACGGGCACAGCACCGATACGTACCAAATTTTCTTTTAGCTCGGTAGAAACCCGCTGTGGCATAGAGTTGATGATGTACAGGCGGCAATCTTTGTTTGTCCCTTTAAGGGCGTATGCCCATAACTCAAGACTGACTCTTTCATTAATGAGGTTGATAGTTTCAAGGTCTTGATTAAACAGAGTGAAGAAGTCAAACATTGCCTCTTCTACCAGCTCAGCAGCTTCTTCATCATGATCGTGAAGAAATTGGAATAAGTTGCTCTTATCGCCGGAATAGCGATTGATAAGGTTTGCCACCACCTTTGAGCCTTGTAGGCTTGCTGATCCGCCGCTGTGATAATTGATTTTGCAGCGATCGATAAGGTCCTTTAGCGTCTCCATTAACCCAGAGGTCAAAACCTGTGTTTTGGATATTTGCAGAATCAACTCGTGGCACTCTTGTTCATCGTATTCGTCCATGACTCTAGCGCTGTACTCAAGTGGCAAATGAGCAATCAGTAACGCCTGCAAATTAATGTGTTCTTTCTTGAGGTCGTTGACTAACAAATCAGGCGGAATCCAAGCCAGTTTTTCTGCGTGCGAACGAATCTCATCACCGTAGATTTCGGATACCAAATCTCGTGCTAAGTTACCGTTGAGCGTCTTCTCCAAGACATTGGTTATATATTGTCGTGTCCCACCTAGAATGCCTGAGTGCTTTCTAAAATCATCAAAAAAACCGGACAACGAAACCAGCGCATCTTTAGCCTTAATGTCTTTCATTTTACTCATCGCATGAGTAATCTGTTTGATCTCTTCATGGGTGAATCCTTTGAGAACCTCAGACCCAATATCTTCGCCCATACTCAATACCAACATGGCGACACCATCCACAGACTGATAAGTTTGTTTGTCATCCATACACGTCCCCTCTGATAATCCTTTGCTATGCCTGAATCCACGTTCGCAAAATCTCGGCTACTCGATTTGGGTCTTCTTTAGCGATAAGTTTCAGGTGCTTGATCTGCACCTCTAGCGGGCTATCGGCCGATGGCAAATTGTCGTCCAACGCTTTGATACCCGTAGCATCAATGCCTAGTGATTCCAGTTTCGACTGTAAGGCCGCTTCTGCTGCTCGTTCTTCTTTGGTAATCACATCATCGTATTCCATGCTCTCGGCTTCTTGTTCCTCCTGCTCAGCGGACTTCGTTAAATATTGAGCCAGCGGGCGCAAGACCACCATGATCATTAAACCACTCAACATCACACCCAATAGATACTTGAGTGGCTGCATAATATTGGTATTTTCAAACCAAGCTACGGGGGCTTGATCTGGAATACTGGCAACCACAAACGGGAAATGTGTGATGTGTATAGTGTCACCGCGAGTTTCGCTGAACCCTATTGCAGAGCGAACCACATTTTCGACATTAGTAAGCTCCTTCGGTGTCCAGGTTTGATTGGCGTTGGCCAAGTCATTGACGACAATAGAAACAGAAAGGTTTTGTAACACGCCCTGTTGATGTTGGATATGACGTACTTTGCCACTCACCGCATAATCTCGTGACGTTTCGCTGCGATTCACCTTAGCGTTTGGCTCCGGCTGAGGCTCGCCATCGGTCACTGGGGGCGTGTTACTCAAGGCACCCGGAATACCCAGAGCCATTGAGGACTCATTTACATCGTTAAGAAGAGTTTCCTTTCGCACAACGGGGTCGGCATAAATTTCTTCTGTCTCTTCTATGCGGGAGAAATCAATATCACTTGCGATTTGAACTCGGAAATTACTGGCACCTAGAATTGGAGTCAGCATATCTGTGGCTTGCGCAACCAAGGTTCTTTCTAGGTTACGTTTATAGTCAGATTGCTTACCTGTGGTGACCGTGATATCGCCAACGGTAGCATCGTTAGATAATAAGCGGCCGTGCTGGTCAACGACTCTCACATGTTCCGACTTAAGACCAATGACAGCACCAGATACCAAATTGATTACCGATTCAACTTGAGTCGGTTTGAGATCCATTCCATTGATGATGTGGACGATAACAGACGCTCTTGGTTGTTCTCCGTCTTCACGCATAAACAAGCTTTCTTTCGGAATAGCAAGGTGCACCCGGGCCAAGCTGACCGCACTCATAGTGGTTATACTGCGCGCCAACTCTCCTTCTAATGCATGACGGTAACGGGCATTCTCCATAAACTGGCTTTCACCAAGGCTTTTTGAACTATCGAGTGAATCAAAGCCACTTGGCAGTTGTTCTTTTAACCCTTTTGACGCCAGAATCATGCGAATTTTAGCTACATCACCTTCCGGAACCAATATCTGACCATCATCTTGACTAAGCTGGTAACGTATCGATTCTTCGTCGAGGAGCTGCAAAACTTGACTAGAATCGAAGTTGGCTGACTTGCTATACAAGGGCCGAAACCGCTCCGCCGATGTCCACAGCATTATGACAATGATCGCCGCCGTAATCGTGGCGAATATGGTGATAATAATGACGTTGCGTTGCGAGCTTTGCCAAAACGTATTAAGCCAGCCAGAGGCTTTGTTGAGCTTCTCTTTCGCCGCTCCCATATTGTTGGCTAACGCTGGTTTTGTTTCTAATTCTGCAGCCATCGCCGTTCCCTAGCCTAAATAGGCATCTTTATAATGTCTTGGAAGTTCGACACCATTTTGTTTCGCACTTGCATCAGTGCGTTAAAGGACAATTGCGCTTTTTGCGACGCTACCGTTGCGCCTAAAAGGTCATCGCTTTTACCCAATTCTACGGCGGTTATCTTGTCAGACGCGTGAGCTTGGTATTTGTCCACTGTATCCAGCACCCCTTTTAACGCATGACTGAACTGCAATGCACTCTCTGAAGTAGGGTTGACTTGGGTATTGTCATGAATAATCCCCTTTACCGCTGCCGATACCATCGTTTGATTGGAAAATGGATTGGTCGCAATTTGTTGCTGATTGTGCATTTTGCCAATTAGCTCTTGTTGTAATTGCATTGCGCTGATTTTTTCCATTACTCGCTCTCCATCGCTGCGTCACTTACGTACCAATCGAATTTCTACGCGACGATTTTTGTCACGACCTTCTTCAGTGGTGTTGTCATATTTAGGGTAGCGATCACCATGTCCACGTATCTCTATCATCTTTTTCGACACCCCGTTTTCAACGAACCACTGTGCAACATCTGACCCACGCTGCTTTGAAATTTGCAGATTCGCCACGGAATCCCCTGAATTATCGGTATAACCATCTATCAAAATCTTAACGATTTTAGGGTCACGCTTTACCAGAGAACTTATGTCATCAATGGTACGTTTTTGCAGTTCCGTTAAGGTCACAGCGCCGCTTTGAAAATGCAGTTCAACGCGGCGTGCATGTTGAAAGTTCACGGGAGGCAAACCAAAGCGGCAATGGTTAAATTCATCTAGTGCGGGCCTGAAATTCGTGGTCGGGAAATAGATATCAAAATCCATAGCATTAATGTTGAACCAGGCACCACTAGCCATGTCTTCTAGTAGTAGCGTCGCACCATCTGCCGTGACTAAAGCGGGACCTTGCTGTTGGATCTTTTCAATGGTGGTTGTGGTATAGGATTTAGAAATCCCCCAGACAGGCTCTGTGGTATTAAACGAAGTGGAAGAAGGGAGTGAACGTACGCCACGTTTCTCCACCTTGATTTGTAAAGGGTTGGCAGCCAGTAGAACAAACTGTACCGAAAAACCGGTATGAGGGTCGAAAGATTGCAAGACACACTGGTCAACAGATTGATTAAATTGCCATTGCACACTATCAAACGGAACAATATAACGTTGAGCTAGAGCCTGAGTAGGCATCATCACTTTAGCTATTATCAAGCTAACCATCATCAAACGAATTAAGTACAAGGCCCCAGACATAGACTGTAGTCGAGCCCCGAACCAATTCGGTAGTCTTGTATGACGAGGTTTAACCATATCGCTTCTCATATCAAATCAAACAGAGAAATACCGGCGACGCGCGCGAAGGTTTTTTGCGTGGCTTCTAGAGCAATCATACCTTGGTTAAGTTCCACCGAAGCTTGTGCATAATCCAACTCCTCAAGCTCTGAGCGCACCGTTTCGGCAAAAAACACCATATCAATACTAGTTTCTTTGAGTCTATCCAAGGCGTTATATTGGCTACCAATATCTGTCAAAGACACCAACAAGTTCTGATGCAAAGCTTGATTAGTATCGAGCGCACTATCTAATGCTGGCGTAAACCCAGCTGTCGGAACTTCCAACTCAGCGATTGCATTGTCCAAATCAGTAAAAATAGCGTTGGTGCCGATAATATCCGTGATGGTTAAGTTGCTTGGTACATATTGGTCATCGCCAACTTTGGTTTCACGATAATCTGAATTACTGTTTAAGGTATAAGGCGGTGTTGTCGATATAGCTTGGTTTGTTATGTCTGTGCCTGAAAACAAATAGCTTCCTTCATTCGCTTGATTTAACGTGGTGAGCATCTCTGTTTTCAGCGATTTCAGCTCTAACACTATCCCAGCACGACTTTGTGCATCTAAAGTGCCATTCTTACCTTGAAGTAGCAGCTCATTGACCTGTTGGGACAGCTCTTCTAACGTATTCACATTGGTTTCATAGCGAGTCAACTGAGACTGCACATTCTCAATATTGCGCTGGTATTGCTGATTATCAGAGACCGTCTTTTTTAGTCCTTCAAGGCGCACCGCCGCAATCGGGTCATCGGAGAGATGGTTAAGCTTCAACCCAGTCGACATCTGCTCAAACACTTTATTGAGACGAATGTTGTTATCCATTAGCGAACGCTGCATAACCGCATTAAATTGTGAGTCCGTTACTCGCATCACTGCTCTCCTAAAACGCTTTTAACAAGGTCTGAAACATTTGATTGGCCGTACTGATCACTTTCATATTGGCCTCATAGGCATTGAGATAAAGCAACATGTTCGCGGCTTCTTCGTCTGAGTTCACCGCGCTGACACTATCTCTGGCGACTTGCGCATCTTCCACGCTAATTTGTGCTGCTGTCGCTTCACTTTCAGCTTGTCGGGTAAAAATACCGATGTCTCCCAACAACCCCGAATATGCGCTATAGGGCGTTTTACCAACAACCGACCCATTGGTTAACGGCGTTTGAGAGAGCATGGAAAGATCTTTGAGAACATCACCGTTGCCGGAAAGCGTTGCACTAGAAGAGAACGCAAGCTCTTGTGCGCTAATCGCAGAGTCGATGGCAAGCGAGTGCGCCTCACTCCCCGCCGTGTAAGTAAATAAGCTTTGCCCAGCGGCTCCATTAAGATCAAAGCCCGTATTTAAGGCATTATTGACCCCGTCAGCGAGTCCTTTTGCGAGATCGGCCAATGTCGCTTTAATCGGCTCGTATTGGCTCAGTTTTAAGGCTTCTAGTGCACCAAGTTCTCCACCTAGCGAGTCATCAACCGCAGTCGTCATTGATTGGAAAGTAATGGAAAGATCGGTGCTATAAGGATCACCACTCGAAAAGTCGCGAGTGAGTGAAGCCGAAAAACCGCCAATAACCAGCGGCTGTCCATTAGGCGTGGATAACTCAATACCGCCCGCGGTATATATCACTTGCACATCTAACGATTTTGAGAGCTCGTTAAGCTGTTTGTCCATCTCATCTTGTAGCCCTGCTACTCCTTTACCGAGCAGTGCGTCTTCTTGAAGTTTTTGATTCAGAGCAGCGATACTTTCAAGCTGGCTATTTACATAAGACACGATGGCTCCGTATCGTTCACTTTGCGCCGCCTCTTGCTGACTAAGTTGGGCTGAAACTGAGTTGAATTGCTGTGCTAACGCATCTGCGTTAGTGAGCACTTGTTGTCTAAATGCGATGCTCTCTGGAGTCACACTGGCTTCATCAATCGCGGCAAAAAAGCCATTAAGACCCTGCGTTAAACTCAAACCGTCAGCACCCAACAGATTTTCAATATTAGATAGACCGTCAAAATAACTTTGTGAATATTGCGCCGATTCGGTAGCTTCGCGTAAACGATTAATGGAAGACTGCTCTGCAATCCGAATAATGTCTCCCACTTCAACACCAGCCCCCAAATTGATCCCGTTGACGAAATTTCCAGACGATGTTGCTTCTAAACTGACTACCTGACGACTATAACCCGGTGTATTCACGTTGGCGGTATTTTGCGCCGTCGTATTTAACGCCACACGATTGGCGAGTACACCACTGAGTCCAATATTGACCATTCCCATTATTTACTCTCCTTATCTAGAGGACGGTTGGGAACTTGCGATGACAATTGCTTGAATATCATCTCGGCGAGCCCAAATGAGGATTGACGGCTAATACGCTGCGCCAACTGGGCATCGAGCATTCCTTGAAACATGCCATCCGACTTCATGGACAGCGGATTATTTTCATCACTCATAGCCTCGCTTGCAGAGCGCATACGAGTGAGCATTTGTTGCAGAAATAACGCCTCAAACTGCTGCGAAGCTGCCAACAATCCCGCTCCAGAATTGTCGTGTTTCATTTGAGCTAAGGCATGATTGTCTAAATAGAAGTTCGCGACATGTTGGCTCGCCTGAGTATGAGCTGGAACCGATAATTGCCCGGAGAACGTTGCCAGCCCTGCTCGCTGCGAACTTTCAACCATCAAGGTTTCAAAACTCACTGTTTGCGCTTGTGCAGGGCTCGGCGAATGTAATGACGACGCCACTACGGATACGTCAGCTTTGGTGGAGGCAACGTTCTCTATCCCAGGCTTAATTTCACACCGCTGCTTTACTGTGAAAGGAACTTGGCTAGGTAATTGGGTTATTAAAGCCAGTGCGTTTGAATCAAGCATTAGATCACCACCAAATCACCGTTGATAGCACCTACTTCATCCAGCGCTTGTAAGATTTGCATCAACGCTTCTGGAGTAGCGCCAATATTATTAATCGCATCGACGATTTCTTGCAGGTTAGTACCACGAGGCCATACCATCGTCGTACCGTCATCTTCATCGACGCTGATTTGAGTATTTTGAACAATGGCTGTTTCACCCGTAGTATTGAACGCACCTCCCGGCTGTGACACCGACTCGGATTCTAAAATTGTCACGGTAATCCCACCTTGGCTTACCGCCGCCTCGGAAACCGTCACATTCTGGCTGATCACTACAGTGCCTGTTCGCGAGTTGAACACCACCTTAGGCAAACGACGACCTTCTTCGACTTGCAACTCTTGAATCATCGCAACAAACATCACTCTGTCTTCACTATCAATAGGTGCAGACACTTCAACTTGGCCTTTATTGAGCGCCTTCGCAACTTGCCCACCAAATGTCTGATTGATAGCTTTGGAAATGTTCAGTGCAGTTTCGTAATTAGGCTGCTTGAGTTGCAAACGAATCGTCGGATCCCGGTCAATACCGGTTGAGATTTCTCGTTCTAAGGTCGCACCATTGGGGATGCGGCCAACGGTCGGGGTATTTCGAGTCACGCTGGTGCCGTTTTCACCCGTAGCGTTAAACCCGCCAACTACCAAGCTACCTTGAGCCACCGCATAAACTTCACCATCAATACCTCGAAGTGGAGTAAGTAACAAAGTCCCACCGCGCAGGCTTTTGGCATCCCCTAACGAAGAAACCGTTACGGTCAGGGTTTGACCCGCTCCTTGATGTGGCTCGACCGCGGCAGTCACACTCACCGCGGCAACGTTTTTCAGTTTAGGGTTGGTGCTGTCGTCAAGTTGCACACCAAACTGTTTGATCATATTCACCACAGACTGCTGAGTGAACTTCACTTGCGATTTATCACCGGAGCCATCTAGCCCAACTACCAAGCCATATCCAATCAGTTGGTTTTGTCTGTCGCCGTAGACCTCCGCGACCTCAGCAATCGCTCTTGCGGCCAAAGTTGATGGTGCCCAGCTAAGTAGCCACAAAGGCAACAACAAATGGATGAGGTAACGCCATTTCAACTTCATCATTAAAACGGCATCCAAGGTGAATTAAAGAATTGAGTCAGCCAGCCAGCGGTATTGGTATCGGCAAAAGTTCCTCTGCCTGCATATGTGATACGCGCGTCTGCAATACGTTGAGAAGAAAGTGTATTATCGGCTTGAATGTCATCCACTCGCACATTCCCCGTCAGACGGATGTATTCATCGCCTTGATTGAGTTTCAGCCACTTCTCCCCTCGAACTCTAAGCACGCCGTTAGGCAGTACATCGTAAACCGTCACCGTAATAGAGCCTGATAAGCTATTACCCTGTGTAGATGCAGCGGCACCATCAAAATCTCGTGTTGCATCAATAGCGGCGCTGCCTTCAGCATAGGTCGTCGTACCAAGAGTCGGCGCAGCAATCGTCGCGCTGGAATCTTTACCATATTGAGTCGAAGCGCTCTTATCTGACTCTGTTTTCTCATCAAGCATAACAGTAAGAATATCTCCCACCCGATAAGCTCGACGGTCTTGAAACAAGGTCATGGCTGTCGTTCCAGTATACAAGCTGCCCTTGCTAACTCGTGTAACCTGATAATCTAATTCTGGCGGAGCATACGCTTCATCATTAGGAGATGGCGGGATAAATTCATCCTGCCGACCCGCGCAACCAATCATATTCACGACCAGAAGTGCGACAACTGCGATGTAATAAAGCACACCAATCGCATGAGACTTTGCAAGCCCCGCTTTATTCGCTTTTTGCTTTTCCACCTCAGCTTCCTTCATGCCTACTTCCCTCTGTCGCTATGACTGCTGAGCAATGTATTGCAGCATTTCATCGGCTGCACTGACCATTTTTGCGCTCATTTCATAGGCTCTCTGAGTGGCAATCATGTCGACCATTTCCTCCACCACCTGAACATTGGAACCTTCAAGTGCACCTTGTTTTAATTGCCCTGAGCCCTCGGTTCCTGCCACTAGCTCTGCTGCTTCTCCAGAGCCTTCCGTTTCAGCAAACAAGTTGCCGCCTTGCGCAGCGAGTCCCGCAGGGTTCATGAATTTCACTATCGTAATTTGGCCTAAAGCCTCTGGGTTTACTTGTCCCGGAATCGTTGCTGTTGCTACGCCATCAGCAGTAATGCTCACCAACGTGGCTTCTGGCGGAATGACAATTTCAGGGATGAGTGGGTAGCCTTGTGTATTGACCAACTGCCCATCTGAATTGGTTTGAAACTGACCGTTTCGGGTGTAGAGAAGCTCACCATCCGAGTTCTCTATTTGGAAAAAACCGTCACCAAGTATGGCTAAGTCAAATTGCTGGTTGGTGTTTTGAACATTACCTTGAGTAAAGACTTTTTCTGTCCCTACTACGCGAACCCCATTCCCTAACTGAATTCCTGTGGGATGTTCATTGAGTTCGGTGGTTTCTGTCCCCGCCTGCTTATCGACGCTGTAAAAAAGGTCTTCAAATACCACGCGGTCTCGCTTGAAACCGACCGTATTGATATTGGCAAGATTGTTAGAAATGGCGGTCATTTTCGCATCTTGTGCAGCCATCCCTGTTTTGGATATCCATAAAGCACTGTGCATAATTTTCTTCCTTAAGCCTTAAGTAGCTTATTCCCTATCTGAGCAATTTCATCGGCCGACGCCATGACTTCAATTTGCATTTCATATTGTCGAGTGAGTGACATGATGCTAACCAGCTCTTCGAGGCTTGATACGTTACTCGCCTCCAGATACCCGGAACGTACTTGAACCGTAAAGTCTTCAGCTAACACGCCGCCTCCTTTAGGAACAAAGTGGCCGCTGGCATGCATGGTCATTTCATCGTATTCAGGCTTGACTAACTTGAGCGCTCCTACCTCGACCGAGGCTTCTCCACCAATTGGAGTCACTGAAATTAGGCCGTTTGCACTGACGGTAATAAACTCAAAATCGGGCAGAATCATAGGGCCTTCGATTGACATAACACGGCGCTCACCAAGATAAAGCTGACCATTGCCATCTAATCGAAAATTTCCGGCACGGGTGTACAGTTCGTTCGGTTCGCCATCCAAGCCTTCTAAGGTAATAAACCCATCGCCATTAATAGAGACATCCAGAGGGCGTTCGGTGCGAATATCTTCACCTTGCGCGAAGTTATTGATCGACGAATTGGTTCTAGAAGTCACGGAAGTCAAAAAACCAGAGCCTTCCAAACGCATTGGTGAGGAGTGTTCCATCAGTGCCTTAAACCCTATGGTGTCGGCATGAGAGAGGTTGTTGGCGCGAACGTGCTGAGCCAGCATGGTTCGCTCAGCACCTTTCGCTGCACTAAACAGTATTGGATTCATAGTCCTACACCACGTTGAATAGCGCTTGTGTTAACTGATCTGAGGTTGAGATAGATTTGGTGTTGGCTTGATAGTTACGCTGTGCGGTCATTAAAGCCACTAACTCAGAAGTCAGATCCACATTCGAGCCTTCCAAAGCCCCTGACGTTAAATCACCGAACACGCCACTGCCTGCAGTACCTAAAACTGGAGTTCCGGAGCTAAAGCTTTGTAGCCATGCGGTATCACTGGTTTTGATCAGGTTTTGAGGGGCGGCAAAGTCTGCGAGTACCACTTGGCCTTGCAGTTGAGATTGTCCATTGGTGTAAGTGGCAAAAATACGTCCATCATTTTCCATTCGAACACTGGCATAATCACCGGAGGTGTAGCCGTTGGGACTATTTTTAGACACCACAAAGTCACTACCAAACTGAGTAACCGACGATAAATCTATATTGACTGTCACACCGTTTGCACCATTAGCTGGGTCAAAACTCACGCTGTAGTTTCCCCCTGATGCAATGGTTCCATCTGCGTTAAAGGTAAAATTAGCGCTATCAGTGGTAGTTGGAGAACCCGCAGGAACTAATGCGTCAGCGGCATTAATGGCTTGACCATCCACTAAAACATGGACATTCCAATCATTGGAAGCCCCTTTCACAAAGTACTGGCTTACCGTATGTGGATTGCCCAGCGAGTCATAAACTGGAGTAGTGTAAGAATGGTTGTAGGTAGAAGAGTCGCTGTAATCAAATGCCGCAGCAGGGACTTGCTCTCGCGCATCTAAATTAGCCACAAACTCGATACTGTCGGTCTCTCTTGCTTGCAGTGAAGCCGTGCTGATTTGTACTGTGCCAACCGAACCCAAGAGCAGATTATTATTGCCATCCACCGAATAACCTTGCAGCGCTGCACCGCTATTGGCGGTAATAACACCATCGGCATTCATATTGAAAATACCCGAGCGGGTATAAAGAGTTTGCCCTTTGCTGTCTTCTAAAACAAAGAACCCATTGCCACTCAAGGCCATGTCCAGTGAACGCCCAGTGCCCGTTACCGTGCCACTTTTCTCAAAGTTTTGCGACACACCAACTACTTCAACGCCACCAGCTTCACTTCCGCTGTAAACCGACGCAAACTCGGTTCTCGACTCCTTAAAGCCTGTTGTTGAAACATTAGCAATATTATTGGAAATAGTGTTGAGCTCTGAGTTAGAGGCATTTAGCCCACTCAGTGCAATACTAAAGCTCATAATGTCATCCTCTTCATTCAAAAGAGGCTATCTCCGCTAACTCTCTGGTTAGCGGAGAACGACAGCCGTCATCTTACTTACAAAAACTTAAAAAAGGTCAAAGACCAAAAATACTTGCGAAAATACAACTTAATTAGAGAAGGCCGCCACGTCGTAAAACGCCACTAAACCTACTCCTTGCACTTGCAGATGGCTTGTTCCGCCTACAAGCGGCGTTGTCACCTGCTCAACCTTGCCATGCTGATAAATCGCTGGCTGGTAATTTTGTCCACTGTCCAATGTCACTTTCATTTGGTACGCGCCATTTAGACCCATCGCTTTAGCATCAAAAGCAAAATCAACCCGCCCTGCACTATTGGGGCCTAACGTTACCGTTTTCACTTGCCCAAGATGATTCACCAACTCGACAGCCACTGTATTGGACGCGGCTTGCAATTGAATATAACCAGTGTGTGTGCCCTCACCCGATGCGGATAGTTGGTCACTTTTGACGGTGACTGTTTTGTCCACCAAGGCTGCAGTACTCAGGACTTGCAAGTTATCGAGCATCGTTGTGTTGTTTTGCATCAACTGAACTAGGTTCTCTGTGCTCTCTACTTGAGAAAACTGCGCCAACTGCGCAACGTATTCAGTCCCATCTGTCGGGTTCAACGGATCTTGGTTTTCAATCTGCGCCACCATCAAAGTGATGAATTCATTCTTTAACGCCCCAGCACTGTTTGGGTTTTCTTGGGGGGGCAATGTTGACGCAGACTCAATATTATTGACCTGCGCAGCTCCGGATATAGTCGTCATAGGTATATTCCTTAGAAACCACTGGTTCGCAAATGCAGGACACTGCTAACTGCGCCACAGTCCCATTAGTGATTGCTGCATAGACTTGACGTTACCAAGCACTTCGACACTGGCTTCGAAACTGCGAGTCGCCGAGATCATATCAGCCATCTCGTTGACGACATTGATACCTGAGTAGTAAACATAACCTTCGTCATTTGACAGAGGATTGTTTGGTTCATAGCGCCCCTCCATCATCGAGGACACTTCAACAACGTCGGCGATGCGAATTGGTACCACACCTTGATGTTGGGTTTCTTGTGCATTGAAATGGTTGTAAACCGCGGAAAATATCGGTTTGAGTGGTTTATAAACTTTTGAAGGGTCACCAGAAACAGAATCGGCGTTCGCCAAGTTACTGGAGATAGTGTTAAGCCTCACGGTCTGAGCGCTCATTGCTGAGCCCGCCGTCTCATAGATACCTAAGAATGACATGGTGTCCCTACCTAATCAATTCACTTACTGGCCCTTGATGGCCGTTTTGATACCGTTAATTTTCGACTGCAAAAATGCCAAGCTTTGGTGATAGTCCATCACATTTTTGGCGAATCTTGCCTGTTCATTTTCGAGTTCAACGGTATTGCCATCTCGCGTTCTTTGCACTGGAATCCGGTATTGTGCTGAGGTATCGATATACCAGTCTTTGCTGTTACCAATACCACTCAATACTGCATCAAACTTTAGATCCATTGCCTTGTAATTTGGGGTGTCCACATTGGCAATATTCGAGCTTAATACCGCTGCTCTGTCCAAACGAAACTGCACTATCTTGGGGTGAACCCCAAGCGCATCGTCTAAGTGAATCATGCCCTAGCCTCATCCATCATCGACCCGATTTAAAAGCAAAATAGGTCGTTATAGTTTTGTGTATTTCTCACTCAACCCAAGTTGAAATGAGAATGCTATAACCTATAGTTAGGAATAATTAGCGTGTCAAATTTGAGAACGCTCACAAATAGTAATTATTGGGACTTGACATGAAAGAATGTTCGTTAACTGAATTCGGTAACCCGAGTATTAAGATGCGTAAATTCCTGCTTAAACACGCCGGGCATTTCTCTAATGAAGTTGTTGATATTTTTAAATTTAACTTCTCTTGTCGACACGTTAAAGCCAGTTTTTCAGAGGCGCACAAACCACCTAAAAACAGCATCAAAACAGTGCTAAACATCGAAGACTTCGGTCATGTTTTTTTCTTTATCGAGCCACAAGCTGCCGATATTCTGCTATACAAGCACCTAAACACACCATCACCTACCCGAAAATCGAAGAGAAGTAGTAGTGATACAACACTCACTCAAACTCACTTAAGACTGTTTCAAAAGCTCACTATGGCGATCACTAACATTCTTACTGCTGATGCAAGCCATTACGCGGTTGAACATACAGATCATCAGCCTTCAGACATTGGTACTACCATCACTTTCAGCTTCGATGAGCAACAAATCGACATCACTTTTATGTTGGATGATAGATATGTTAAGAAGCTACGCGACGTGATGGAAAGTAACGAAACTTTCGATAGAGAGGAAATCCTAAACAATTTGCGATATCAGCCGGTTGAATTGGGGTGTGTAATGCTCCACGGACAGTGCACGCTGCACGAGTTGTCCAAACTGCAACCCGGTGATTTTATGCCCATGACCTTATGTAAAAACTTGACGGTCAAAGTAAATGGGCACCCAACTTTTTTTGGCAAACTTCAATCTATTAACTCTGAGTTAGGAGTAGAAATCGATGGCTAGCGATAAACAAACTCCGCCCATTGACAATTCGATGAGCGACCTCAACTTACACGAAGAATTGCCAGATCTCGACGATTTGGATTTGGATGACCTTGCAGACGATATTGAATTCGAAGCTGAGCAAAGTGATGTCAGCAATGTATCCCTACTGAAAAGCATTCCTGTCGACATCACGGTAGAAGTTGCTCGTAAAACGTTAATCTTAGACGAGCTGCTCAATTTGAAAGCCGGCAGCGTAGTCATGTTAGAGAAACACGAGGGTGACCCGGTAGATATAAAAATCAATGGTACTGCATTTGGTACTGGCGAAATCGTCTCAAAGAATGGTCAATATGGCGTTAGGTTGTTGAGCATTATAAAAAAACCTAGCAAGTAGCTGTTTGGGCGAGCTCAAGGACGACAATGCCAATACGAATTTTACTGATGGTGCTTACTTTTTGGTTCTCTCCTACGCAAGCAGAGGGGCTGACTATATTGAGTGAAACCAACACATCAGAAGGGACTGAATACAGCGTTAAGCTGCAAATTCTGATATTGATGACGATGCTGAGTTTTGTGCCAGCGTTTGTCATCATGTGCACCAGTTTCACAAGGATCATTATCGTATTAGCGATATTACGCCAAGCCTTAGGATTACAACAAACGCCTCCTAATCAGGTTTTGATTGGTATTGCCCTGATCTTTACTTTGCTGATTATGCGGCCTGTCTGGACCAAGATATACGACACGGCTTATGTTCCTTATTCCACCGACGATATCACTCTAATGGAGGCCTTAGCCTCGGCAGAAAAACCACTGCGCCGTTATATGCTGGACCAAACCCAACGCAAAGCGCTCGAGCAAGTGACGAAAATAGCCGGAGAGAAAACCCTCGCCACTGATGAAGAAATCCCTTTCTTAATATTACTACCCGCTTATTTGCTGAGTGAGTTAAAGGTGGCGTTTCAGATTGGTTTCATGCTGTTTCTGCCGTTTTTAGTGATCGATCTCGTTGTCGCATCTGTACTGATGTCCATGGGTATGATGATGCTTTCGCCACTCATTGTTTCCTTACCCTTTAAGCTCTTAGTATTTGTCATCGTTGACGGGTGGGGTTTGCTGATGGGTAGCCTTGCCAATAGTTTTTGGATTAGCGGATGAGTCCAGAAGAAGCCGTTACGCTTGTCAGTCAAGCCATATGGGTCATCATCCTGATGGTCTCTGTACTAATTGTACCCAGCCTTATCGTCGGCTTAGTGGTAGCCATCTTCCAAGCGGTTACCCAAGTCAACGAGCAGACGCTGAGTTTTCTTCCAAGACTTCTAGTGACCTTACTGTCCATCATTTTGGCGGGGCATTGGCTACTACAGGAAATCAGTGACCTATTTCTGTTTATCTTTGATGCGATTCCGACCAAAGTTGGGTAATCGTGATGCAGCTTACATTTACTGAAATCACTCAATGGCTTGGTATTTTATGGTGGCCCTTTGTCCGTTTAACGGGCCTATTTCTTATTGCGCCTTTCTTTGGTGACAACGCGATTCCTGTAAGAGTTAAGCTACTGTTTGCTTTTATCTTTTCGTTACTGCTGGCTCCGCTGGTCCACGAAGTGCCACCCTTTAATCCATTTAGTATCGATACCCTATTGTTTTCTCTGTATCAGTTAATTTTTGGTTTCCTCGTTGGCTTCGCCGTTATGATCTTCTTCACTATTTTTTCTATTGCAGGACAAGCTATTTCGATGCAGATGGGACTAGCGATGGCGGTGATGAATGATCCAGCTAATGGCATCAGTATCGCCATTATTGGACGGATTATGTTTATCACCTCAATGCTACTGTTCCTATCCCTTGATGCGCATTTGGTGGTGCTGTTGGTGTTCAAAGAGAGCTTTACCTATTGGCCGCTTGACTCCACTTTCCCCTTCAGCAGTATCGATTATGTACTCAAAATGGTGTCGTGGATGTTTGCGACAGGTTTGCTAGTGGCAGTGCCCGCGATAGTGGTGATGCTGCTTAGTAACATCACTTTTGGTCTGATGAATAAAGCGGCCCCTTCCCTAAACGTGTTCGCACTTGGTTTTCCAATGACCATGTTACTGGGCTTATTTGCGTTAATGGCATCCTTAACGGGTATTGGCGATCACTACTTTGATTTAGTTCTGGAGCTTAACCAACACCTGCATTACATGTTGAGGCTACCTAATGTCTGAGCATCAAGATTCGGGCGATAAAAGTGAACAGCCCAGCCAACATAAACTCTCCAAAGCTCGCAGAGAGGGACAAGTTCCGCGTGCCAAAGAGTTTGTCTCTTCTATCACCCTTATCAGCGTGGTGGCCTATTACGTCCTGAATATCGATATGATTAAGCAAACATTTATTGAGCTGTTCTTAGTCAGTTTTCAATTCGATACTCAAACCATCAGCCATTGGATGACTTCGGTCGAACTGTTAGGCACCGCCCTTTTTTCCATGGTGATGTTGTTTTTTCCGCTATTGATTTACCAAATTATCGCCGCCATATTTGGCTCTACTTTATTGGGAGGGTGGATTTTCAGCCCTTCACTACTAACGCCCAAGCTTGAAAAAATCAGTCCTATAAAAGGGATAAAGCGTATTTTCTCAACACAGTCTGTGGTGGAGCTGTTTAAAAATGTGTTTAAGGTAACGCTGTTTTTCAGTTTGTTGTACTGGGTGATTTCCAGCTATATCTCCGTCATCACTAACCTGGTAAGTGCCCACTTTGATACTGTGGTGTTCACTGTCGCTACGATTACCATAGAGTACCTTGGTTACTTGCTGCTTATTGTTCTGATATTTGGCCTTTTTGACTTCCCCTATCAGCGTCATGAATTTACTAAGCAAATGAAGATGACTAAACAAGAGGTAAAAGATGAGCATAAGGAGCAAGAGGGACGCCCAGAAGTGAAGGCGCGAATCCGACAAATCCAAACTCAAAATGCCAAACGAGGTGCCAATGAAAGAGTGCCAAAAGCCAATGTGGTACTCACTAACCCTACGCAATATGCCGTCGCCTTGATTTATGATTTGACTCAGGCCGAAGCACCTTTTGTTGTTGCGAAAGGCAAAGATGAAGTGGCGGTATACATTCGTGAATTGGCAGCGAAACACAGTGTTGAAGTGGTGGAAAGTGCTGAGCTTACTCGAGCTATTTACAATACGACCCAAGTTGACCAAATGGTGCCTAATCAATTGTTTGTGGCCATCGCTCACATTCTTACCTACGTTAACCAACTGAAAGCATGGCGCCAAGGACAAAGAAGCAAGCCAAATGGCTTGCCTCGTTTCGATATCCCTAAGGTTTGGTCTGATCCTAATGAACCGGCTGAGTAACCGTCTCTAGTCTGACAGCCGACACTTTAAACTCAGGTATTTTGGCGTAAGGATCCGTAGCGGTATTGGTTAGCTTGTTCGCCGCAGACTCGGCAAAGTGGAACGGCACAAATACCACACCTTGTTGCATTCGCTTAGTGACAAAAGCAGGCGCACTAATTTCACCACGACGTGACACCAGTTTCACGGTCTCACCATTAGTAATACCTAATCGCTCTGCTTCTTCCACACTCACCATAATGCGTGGTCCCGCAAGATTGTCTAACCCTTTAGTTTTACGAGTCATGGTACCAGTGTGGAACTGTTCTAGAAGACGCCCCGTCGTCAATATTAACGGGTATTCGTCATCAGGGAGCTCTGCGGCATATTCGAATGGAATAGCTTTCATCGCCCCTTTACCGCGAACGAACTGGTCTTTGTGCATGATGCGCGTACCAAATGGCTTAACCTCATTACACGGCCATTGCAGACCATTACCACCTATCGACTGCCAACGAATACCATGATATTGCGGTGTTACATCGGCGATTTCCTCAGTAATATCCTGAACCGTTTGGTAAGCCCAATCACTGCCCATAGCATTGGCGATTTCTTGAATAATGCGCCAGTCTTCTTTCGCTTCACCCGGAGCTTGAACCGCAGGCACTAAACGCTGAACTCGTCGTTCTGTATTGGTAAAGTGTCCAGCCTTCTCTGCAAACGAGTAAGACGGCAGAACCACATCCGCGAGTTGTGCGGTTTCCGTTAGGAATATGTCCTGAACCACTAAGAAATCGAGCGACTTCAATCCATGAACGGCGTGAGCTTGGTCTGGGTCACTAAGCACAGGGTTCTCGCCCATGACATACAACGCCTTAATGTCACCATCACAGGCACCATCAATGATTTCCGTCAGCGTTTTACCTTTCTCTGTCGGTAAGGTCTCACTATTCCAAGCCTTGGCGAATTTGGCCTGAACCTCTGGATTAGTGACCTTCTGATAGCCTGGATAATCCGTTGGTAGAGCCCCCATATCACATGAGCCTTGAACGTTTGATTGACCACGTAGAGGGTTAATGCCGCCACCTTCAACTCCGACGTTACCACAAAGCATTTGTAGATTGGCTATCGAGCGCACGTTGTCGTGACCTGTCGTGTGCTGCGTGATTCCCATCGAGTAGAACACTGACGTGACTTTTGCCGTGCCAATGAGCTCTGCCAATCGCTCGATATCGAACGCAGCCACACCGGTCACCAACGCAGCATTAGCCGGTGAGTAAGACTCTTTACGAATCTCTTCAAGCAAGTCGCTATAACCTTCGGTGCGCTCTTCAATATAGGCATCATCTTGCCAGCTATTTTTATCAATCACATGCATGATTGAGTTAAGTAACATAACGTCTGTACCTGGACGGTGACGAACATACAATTTGGCATGATCGACCATATCGATACGTTTTGGATCGGCCACAATCAAGGTTGCCCCGTCCGCGACTGCTTGTTTGATATGAGAAGCAATGATTGGGTGAGCAGCACTGGTGTCTGAACCAATAATAAAGATAACGTCCGAGTGTTTGATACTTGGAATATCGTTGGTCATCGCGCCACTACCAAACGCTGCTTCCAAACCTGTTACTGTCGAGGAGTGACACAACCGCGCACAGTGGTCGATATTGTTGGTGCCAATTTCACGACGGAACAGTTTTTGGAATGCGTAGTTATCTTCATTAGTGGTTTTTGCCGATGAGAAACCAGCCAAGCTGTCACTGCCATACATAGACTTAATTTTACTCAGCTTATCAGCGACGTACTGCACGGTTTCATCCCAAGAGGCAGGCACCAATTCGCCTGCTTTTCTAATCAGTGGCGTAGAAAGTCGCTCTTCACTTTGGATGAAATCAAAGCCAAAGCGGCCTTTCACACACAACATGCCTTGGTTTACTGGAGACGTTTTATCCCCTTTGACGTAACGAATTTTGTTGTTCGCCGCATCCACGTATAGCTCAACACGACAACCTACCCCACAATAAGTACAGATAGTTTTCACCGGTGTCAGCATCTCGATTCGACCGTGAGATTTATCTCGCTTATCAGACAGCGCTCCCGTTGGACACACCTGAACACACGCACCACATTGAACGCAGTTACTATCGCCCATAGTGGCACCGTTAGGAAAAGAAGGACGATGTGACGTTTCTGAAAAGTTTAAAATACCGTGAACCGATTCGGTCTGACACGCATGAACACACGAGCCACAACTAATACAACGGTTTGCATCGAAAACAATAAACTCGCTGGTTTTGTCCACTGGGAACATTTTGCGCTGGTTAATGTTTATCTCTCGATAATCCACTTTGTACTCAGTGGCGTAATCGCGAAGGTCACATTGAGTGTTTGCTTGGCAGCCACATTCTAAACAGCGCGCAGCCTCGGCAATGGCCTTCTCATCCGACATACCCAGTTCAACTTCTTGATAAGTTGTTTGGCAGGCTTCTACTGACAACTGCTCAGCTTTAGCTCGCGCTTTGGCTTTTTCTTGCAGATATTCTGTTTGGCGAACTTCGCTCAAACGCTCTGCTTTGTGACTATTAAACGCTCTAGGTTCAGGTTTAAAGTGGCCTTGAAGAATGTAACGCTCAATAGCATCGGCAGCCTTCTTGCCATCAGCGATAGCTTCAATGGCAGTCGCTGGTCCACGTCTGAAATCACCAATACTGTATACATTGTATCCATGGTGCATCGAATCACCGTCAGAAGACGCAGTACCCCAATCGGTCAAAGGCAAAGGATGTTTGGCGGATTTAAGAAACTCGACGTCCGGTTTTTGCGATAGCGCGGAGATTACAGTATCAAAAGCGACAGTCTCAGTTTTACCGGTAGAGACAGGGCGGCGGCGACCAGAACTATCAGGCTCTCCCAACTCCATTATCTCTAACTCGATATGCTCAACACGCCCCTGTGAATCGGCAAGATTGCATTTGGGATTGGTCAAAAACTTAAACTTAACCCCTTCTAGCTCTGCCGCTTCAATTTCATGCAGTTCGGCTGGCATTTCATTTCGAGTGCGACGATAAATAATGGTCGTCTCCGCACCTTCGCGAATGGCAGTTCGTGCACAATCAATCGCGGTATTACCACCACCGATCACGGCCACCTTCTTGCCAATGGTGAAGGTTTTGTCCGTCATATGGTCTTTTAGGAAATCAACACCAAGTACACAGCCCTCTAAGTCAGAGCCCGGATACGGCATATTGACCGCTTTGGTTGCTCCAACAGCAAGGCAGACCGCTTCATAGTTGTCTGTCAGCTCATCAAGAGCAATATCTTTACCAAGAAGTGTATTGGTATGGATTCTCATCCCACCACGGCACATCAGCTCAATTTCTTTATCCAGAATATCTTTCGGCAAACGGTACTCTGGAATGCCATAGCGAAGCCAGCCACCAGCCTCTGGCATAGATTCAAAAATGTCGACAGCAAAACCTTGGTAGCTAAGGTAATAACCACATGCCAATCCACCTGGCCCTGCACCAACAATGGCGACTCGGTGGCCGTTGTAAGGGAGTTTCGGCGGCTCAAATTGCTCGGCTAGCGATAAATCAATATCTGCGGCGTGACGTTTAAGCTGGCGAATTGCGAGCGGTTCGTCAACCAAGGTACGACGACATTCATGTTCACAAAAAGCAGGACACACACGACCAATGGAAATCGGCATAGGTAGCGTGTCTTTGATGATTTTTACGGCTTCGTGATGATCGCCTTGTGCGATATGGTGTAGGTAGGTTTGAATATCGACATGTGCAGGACATGCGACTTTGCAAGGTGCTTCACAGTCGGCATTGTGATCCGCAAATATTTTATTGAGTGCCTGTCTTCTAAGGTTGTTAATTTGAGCGGACTGAGTAACGATGGTCATGCCATCTTGGATTTTTGTCTCACACGCCTTAACAATACCTTTCCCCACCACTTCAACGACACAAAGGTCACATGACTGCTTGTCGTCGTGCTTACTGATGGAGCAAAGAGAAGGGACATCAACTTGAATATCTTTTGCGACATCTAGGATGCTCTTGTTTTCGCGCAGAAGATACGTTTGACCGTTGATAATTACATTCATATAGAGCTATCTCTTTCAGATCGATGAAAAAACTCCACTGAACTCGCACTCGAAAGCACACGACGTTATCGCCGTGTAAGAAAGGTAACACGCAGTTTATTGACGCTATCTAGCGACTGAAAAACCTCGTAGACACAAAACCTTGTAATAAGTACGACAAACCATCAGTCAATCTCTGCTCTAATGATCCGTGTCACAGTGGTAGAACAAATCTAAAATGAGAAATCTTGGTGCTCTCAGGGAGTCCCCCTTCAAGGGGATTTAAATTAGGAGCGAAACTACCTTAATTATACCCACAGTATAATTAAGGTCAAACATCCCTACTTTAAGTGAGTGTAATTCTCATTGGCGTAAAATGGTAAATAGTGAATCGCAGTGATTGATACCTTAATCAGGTCAGCAGAAATCATAACGAGGATTCAAAATGAAAGTACTTAAAGATATCGCCATCAGCTCTATTATCACTACTGTCGTAATGCTAGTACTCAATGCTTCTTGGGACTGGGTGTTCATCGCAAGCCTTGAAGTGGCAGTATACGCATCGGTGGTGTTAACCGGCATGCTTAAAGGTGCTATCTCGCTTGAAAAAGTTATGGCGTCGTACTTTCTTAAGCACAAAACTCTACCAAAGCTAAAACGTGGTATTTCGTCTTACATTATCTTAGTGGGCTCGAAGTTTCTCGCCATGGGCATTATCGCTATGCTGTTCGGTCAGCATGTAGCCTTTACAGGTGCATTTGGTGGCGTTGTCGCGTTCTTCGCTATTATCTTTGCCGTGCTGGGCTTGGAAGGCGTCGTAGCAAAACTCGGCAGCAAAGCTAGATTAGCTTAAAGAAGTTTTTGATACTCAGAAATGCAAAAAACCTCGCTAAAAAGCGAGGTTCTTTTGAAAGTAAAAAGCCCCGCTATGAAAGCGAGGCTTTTTGAAAAATGGTCGGTGAAGAGGGATTCGATGGGACTGGCCATCCAGCCCCTGACCCGCATGGGTTCTTCTCCACTACTAAAATTATGCTTAGAAAGTAAAAAGCCCCGCTTTGAAAGCGAGGCTTTTTGAAAGTGGTCGGTGAAGAGGGATTCGAACCCCCGACCCTCTGGTCCCAAACCAGATGCGCTACCAAGCTGCGCTATTCACCGAGATTGTTGTCTTGAGTTTTGCTCAACAACGGATGCGTATATTAATGATAAATTCATTTGAAGCAAGGCTTTTATAACAACTTTCTTTGCATTTGAGTTTGATTGCTCATCATATCGCCAGAAGCACGAAAAATGTGACCAAATACACACAGTGACATACAGGTTATTAACACTCAAAGTACAATTGATCCAGATCAGTGTTCATTTTAACACCAAAAGTTAACTTATCCCTGTCGTCAATACTTTGGAGGAAACATGGACTTTTGGCTTGATCTCCTATTTGGTAATGCAGTGGGCTTATCTTCAATGCTAGTTATCTTTGCAGCGCTGGGCTTGATGCTGTTTTACGGTGGTTTCTTCATCTACAAAGTAATGAATGACAAATCTCCTCACTAGAATCGCTTAGCTTCTATTTCGAATAGAAAACCGCTATGCACCGGAGTGGATCGCCTGTTCACTCCGGTTTTTTATTGCTCTCACCTATTGCTAATATTCGTATATACTCCAGTTAAAATGGCTTATCCGAGATGAAGTTATGTCTCAAGACGATGATCTGGATCTATTCCAACAGATGATGGGCGATGTGAAGCCGATTCACAGCGACACCGTTGAACTTAAAAAGACCCACCAAGTGTCTGACGCGCATTTGGCCAAGCGAGAAGCAGCACTCTGGCTTTCTGAGCAAGACCCTGAGTACCTTTCAATTGATTACGCTCCGATGATCAAACCAGACGACTTAATTGAGTTTAAGCGTGATGGCATGCAGGAAGGTGTTTACCGCAAACTGAGACTGGGTAAGTATCCGCTGCAAGCAAAACTCGACTTACACCGGAGAACGCTTAAAGAAGCACGCGATGAAGTGGTGAAGTTTCTGCAACAGTGTATGCGTATGGACATCCGCACTGTGCTTATTGTACATGGGCGCGGCGAACGCTCTAACCCACCAGCATTAATGAAGAGTTATCTTGCACATTGGCTAACTCAAATAAAAGATGTTCAGTGCGTTCATAGTGCGCAGCGGTTCCATGGAGGAAGTGGTGCGGTCTACGTTATGCTAAGAAAGAGCCAAGAAAAGAAGCTTGAGAATCGAGAGCGTCATCAAAAACGTACGAGTTAAGTGACTTACCGCTCAGTTGAGTATAAAATACGCGACCTTAATTTTGTGTCTGACCAATATAGAGTGAATACTGCGCATGCCTAACGCTGCTGAAGGAAAACGCCTTAACAAATACATTAGTGAAACTGGCTTTTGTTCTCGTCGTGAAGCTGACAAGTTGATCGAACAACAACGTGTCACTATTAATGGCAAAATTCCTGAGATGGGAACCAAAGTGTTGTCAGGAGACAATGTTGAAATCGACGGTAAACCAGTTCGCAGCAAAGAGAAACCAGTCTATATTGCGTTGAACAAACCAACGGGTATCACATGTACAACCGAACGTGATGTTCCGGGCAACATCGTTGATTTCGTTGGCCATCACAAACGTATCTTCCCAATTGGTCGACTAGATAAACCGTCCGATGGTCTTATCTTTTTGACTAACGATGGCGACATCGTTAACAAGATTCTCCGTGCGGGTAACAATCACGAGAAAGAGTATGTAGTACGTGTCGACAAACCTGTAACTCGTGATTTCTTGAAAAAGATGGGCTCAGGTGTTGCGATTCTGGACACAGTAACTCTGCCTTGTCGTGTCGAGCAGGAAACCAAATTTTCTTTCCGTATTACCCTAACTCAAGGGTTAAACCGTCAAATTCGCCGTATGTGTGAAGCACTGGGTTTCGAAGTGTTAAAACTTCGCCGAGTCCGCATTATGAACATCTCTATTGATGGAATTCCCAATGGCAAATGGCGCTACTTAACTGATCAGGAAGTGGCTGAGATTCACCGCCTTTGTGAAGGTTCAGTGAGTACGGAAGAAGCATCACGCAAAGATGCTAAAGGTCGTCATATCACTAAGGCTACCGATGCTAAGCTGCATGACGCTCGAGCAGAAGCAAAGCGTGAAAAAATGAAAACCTTCTCAGGACACGGTGCAGATGAGTTTCGTCGTAGCCCGAATAAAAACAAACGTCACAAGCAAGAGCAAGGACGTTCAGATAAGGCTCGTAATCACCACGGTAAGACGCAAAACCGTAAACCGGCCGCTGCTAAACCAGATTCATCTAAGCCAAGTAAGCCGAGAACGCGCGTTGGCGGTACCCTATCTCTCAAGAAATAGTCAGTGTAAATGAGGCCTGCTTAGGCCTCACATAAATTGACAAACTTCGCTCGCGTTAGCATCGCCAAATCACTCGGTGCTAACTCAATCTCCAAACCTCTTTTTCCAGCACTGACGCACATTTGCACTCTCGCTTCCGCTGAGATATGAATAAAGGTCGGTAACAACTTCTTTTGACCAAGAGGGCTGATGCCCCCCAACACATAACCCGTGGTTTTTTGTGCGATATCTTTATCTGCCATCTCTGCTTTTTTCCCACCAGCCGCCTTTGCTGCGAGTTTTAGGTTTAGCTTTTCTTCAACAGGTATCACCGCTACAGCGAGGTTTTTCGGTTCTCCATTGATGGCGAACAGTAGAGTTTTAAATACGGATTCAGGATCTTGTCCTAACGCTTCTACCGCCTCTAAACCATAACTTTCATGCCTTGGGTCATGGTCATATTGATGAACGGTATGAGTGATTTTTTTCTTTTTGGCAAGGTTAATAGCCGGTGTCATAACGTATCCTTGGTAGTCGCTACCGTTAACGTCGACTCTTGAGATTAGAGTCGTCAATATAGAAAAGCGGCGCCGAATGGCGCCGCTCTATTTTATCTACTAAACCGGAATAAAAGTCTAGTTCTTATAGATGATTTCGCCTTTAGGCTGATACTTATTCACATCGATTGGGCTGTTTGCTTCTAGGTACTCTTTAAGTACTTCCGCATCCACAAAACCAGTGTTTACGTGACCAGGGTGACCTGTAAGCTTCGGATAACCGTCACCACCAGCTGCGTTAAAGCTTGGTACAGTGAAACGGTATGTTGCTTTAGGGTCTAGAGGCTTACCATTGATAACAACATTCGATACTGCATCTTTACCCACTGTCATTGAAATGCCAGCGAATTGAGCATAAGCACCAGAATCTACAGGTTTCGTTGCTACTACGTTCAAGTAATCGACAACTTCAGCACCTGTCATATCGGTGTAAGTAATAATGTTGCCAAATGGCTGTACGATAAGTACATCTTTGTAAGTCACATCACCTTCAGCGATAGAGTCACGTACACCACCAGAGTTCATGACGGCAAAGTCAGCTTTAGCACGTTCCATGTGAGCCGTACCAATTAGACGACCTAGGTTAGTTTGCTGGAAGCGAACAACATTACGGTCACCCTCTAGCTTGCCGTTCGTTTCAGCAATTTTCGCACCTAGTTGCTCTTGGCCTTTTTCCTGGAATGGCGTTAAGAATGCCACCATTTCTGCATCTTTCTTGATTTCATCTTCAACAAGAACACGTTGCTTCTTGCCATCGATCTTAACTTTCTTCTTAAGGTTTACAGGGATAAGGTCATAGCTGACCATATCTAGCTCACCATTTTTGAATTCATAGTCGGCACGGCCAACGTACTTACCCCACTCGTACGCTTGCACAATCCAAGTTCCGTTTTGGATGTCAGGCTTACATTCATCACTTGGCTTGAAGTTCTTCTTAACGACGTTAGGACCTTCCATACAAACCGGCTCTTGTGAGTGACCACCCACAATCATGTCTAAGTCGCCTTCATCAAGGTAACGAGCAAGCGCAACATCACCTGGGGCGTTTACACCACGCTTACCATTTTCGTAGTGGCCCATGTGGGTAACTGCGAAAATTAGATCAGGTTTCTCTGTCTCTTTTAGCTCAGCGATCAGTTTCTTTGCTTCTACTTTCGGATCGCGGAACTCGATACCACCGATGTATTCAGGGTTACCGATCTTCGCAGTGTCTTCCGTTGTTAGACCAATAACAGCGATCTTAATGCCCTGCTTGTTGAAAATGTGGTATGCATCAAACAGGCGTTCACCTGTTTTCTTGTCATAAATGTTTGCAGACAGCATTGGGAAATTAGCCCACTCTTTTTGCTTAAATAGCACTTCTAGCGGGTTGTCGAATTCATGGTTACCAAGTGCCATAGCATCGTAACCAATCATGCTCATACCTTTAAAATCAGGCTCAGCATCTTGTAAATCAGACTCTGGAACCCCAGTGTTGATATCACCGCCAGATAGAAGCAGTACGCTGCCACCATCCGCTTCAACGTCAGCACGAATTTGGTCAATCAGCGTCTTACGCGCTGCCATACCGTACTCACCATATTTGTTTTCCCAGAAGCGACCGTGGTGATCGTTAGTATGAAGAATAGTGAGCTTATAAGTCTCATCAGCATTCCATTCTTGCTCTGGTTGGGTTGCGCATCCTGCTAGTGACGCGATGATAGCCGCACTTAGTACGGACTTAAACATAAGGCTTTTTTTCATTTTCATACCTTTGAATTTTGGGGATCCACTGCCTATAGCGTTGTATAAACGCCACACATTTGCCGATTTGTAACGAATAGACACAAAGAGAAACATCGACAAAATATGCGATAGTTTAAATTAACCCTACGAACATAACATTCTCATTTCACTTTTATGTAATCTATGTCACAAGTTGCTGAGTATCAGGTTATAAACTCATCAGAATAAATTTGTGATTCTACATAAGGTTAATTAAAGCCCTGAGGTATGGCGAGGGATTCAGCTGTTACGAGGTTGTAATTCTGAGAAGAAACGATTGCTCAACATATTTAGTGAACATAAAAAAGAAACCAGTCTAAATGACTGGCTTCTATATCAGAAATAAGCACGTTTATTTAATGTCGATGTGCTCAAGACCTTTGATAAGATCATCCAACGCTTTCATTTGCGCTAAGAATGGTTCTAGCTTATCTAGAGGCAGTGCTGACGGACCATCACATAGTGCTTTATCTGGATTCGGGTGCGCTTCGATAAATAGACCCGCAATTCCCGTCGCAAGTCCCGCTTTTGCAAGCTCGACCGTTTGTTCACGACGACCACCAGATGCCGCACCCGATGGATCACGCATTTGTAGTGAGTGCGTCACATCGAAAATGATTGGGCTACCGTTAGAAGCTTTTTTCATCACGCCAAAGCCAAGCATGTCGACCACAAGGTTATCGTAACCATGACATGAGCCACGTTCACAAAGAATGATTTTATCGTTACCACACTCAGCGAACTTATCAACAATGTTACCTACTTGTCCTGGGCTCATAAACTGAGGCTTCTTAACGTTGATAACCGCATTTGTTTTTGCCATCGCTTCAACAAGGTCAGTCTGACGAGCTAAGAAGGCAGGTAGCTGAATAACATCTACCACGTCGGCAACAGGCTGTGCTTGCTCTTCTGTATGAACATCCGTAATGATTTTCACGCCAAAGGTGTCTTTTAGCTCTTGGAAAATCTTCATGCCTTCTTCAAGGCCAGGACCACGATAAGAATGCACTGAGCTACGGTTCGCTTTATCAAACGACGCTTTAAATACGTATGGAATACCTAGCTTTTCTGTCACCTTCACATAGTGCTCACAGATTTGCATCGCTAAGTCACGTGATTCCAGCACATTCATTCCAGCAAAAAGCGTGAACGGCTTATCATTTGCTACCGGGATATCACCTACGTGTACCGTTTTCATTTCCATGTTTGTTATCTCAATATTTAGTGAAGAGTGACAGGTGAGCGACTGATCGCCGAAACCTGCGTTTTCAGTAATTCTATTGCCGGATCATCTGGGCACTGATCGATGAAATACTGAAAATCAGTTGCCGCGATTTGATGACAATCCAGTTGTTGATAAATATAGCCTCTATCCCGAATCTCATAAGGGTCATCGGGAACAAAAGTCAAAGCCAGATCGGTACATTGCAATGCAAGCGTGTACTTCTCTTCTCGCAATAGTGCGCTTTTAAGTAAAGCTAGCCAGCGACCAATTACCGTTGGGTTATCAACTGTCGCTAAATGTTTTGCCTCTAACTTCACCAACGGACCATCGTTGCCAATTAGCCAAGCATGTAGACGCTTCTTGCTAACATATTCCCCATCGTAAGGGTTGATGTAGCTTGGTGCTTCATTTGGCCAACAGACTTTAATCAAAAACTGCGTTGGGAATGTTACAGCTTCTAATGGAAGACCGAGCTTTCTCCCTAAGTAAAGCAAGATAGCTCCTAGACTAACCGGTATGCCTTTGCGTCGCTCAAGGACTTTATCGATAAACGCATTTTCAGAGGAAAAATACGCATCATGGTCCCCACTAAACTGCCACTCGGTGTAAAACAGTCTTAACAGCGAGTCTAGGCGCTGCTTATCATCGCGCAAATGGAACAATTGCTGCTCAGCTTCTTCCAATAAACGAGCTAGCTCTAACTCTGCCCAATGATCTTGAGTATTTGGATCCACCGCTTTGTTTAAGATCAGTGCTCCTTCAACCAACTCAATAGCATCAAAATCTTCGTCAAACAGTTCAATCATTGCTTACCCCATAAGGAATGGCGTTTTCAGCATGGCAATCTTAGCTGCCATCATTAACCATCCCAATGCGCCTAAAAACGCACATGTTCTTAATAAGTTGTTCTTTGCTAATTTAATCGTGAAAAACGCCAACGCAAAATAAGCCATAATGCAGGTGACTTTTTCGGTCATCCACGGCGCTGCAGCCGTAAATGGGACAAAACCTGTGATTGCAATCAAACCAAAGCCTGATAGCAACAGTAGTGAATCATTAATGTGAGGGAAGCGCTTCAAAAACGGATGATTCACCTTCGGGGAGTTAGCGACCAGTAAGCCAAATCGTACTGATAGCAACACCACTGATATGGCGATGGTCATCAAGTGAAAATGCTTTAATCCTTCATACATGCTGCTTCTCTCTTTTTCTTTATTGTATTTCTGTTATGGGTTCCATTGCCCAAGAGTCACACGATCATTGCCGGCGTAATCTTGTTCAGTGACTACATGACAAAAGCCATTGTTTACCAAGATTTCTCTTACAGCTTGCCCTTGCTCAAAGCCATGCTCAAACAACAGCCAGCCGCCCTCAAGCAAATGAGTGGGCGCTTTAGCCGTGATGGTCTCAATATCCGCCAGCCCATTATTCTCAGCGACTAATGCCGTTGATGGTTCAAATCGAACATCACCTTGAGATAGATGGGGATCATTTTCGTCAATGTAAGGGGGATTGGAAACAATTACGCTAAATTTGTGCACAAGATCGACAGGTTCGAACCAACTTCCCTGCGCAAACTGACAATTGGTAATATTGAGTTTTGTCGCGTTGCTTCGAGCGAGCTCTACCGCTTCCGTTTGAAAATCGACTCCCATTACTGAGCGTGTTTTCAGTTCTGAAGCCAGTGCCAACGCGATTGCTCCGGTACCCGTACCTAAGTCTAAAATATCACCATCATTCACGAGAGCCTTATCAAGTGCGAGCTCAACTAAGCGTTCTGTATCAGGTCTTGGGATAAGCGTGCTTGGAGCGACATTTAAAGGTAGCGACCAAAACTCTCGTTCACCAAGAATATACGCCACGGGTTCGCCTGCGATACGACGATTTAACAGCGCCTCGAACTGCTCTGCTTCATTAGACGTTAATGCTTTTTCAGGCCAAGTAAGTAGATAACTACGTGGTTTTTCCAGAACATGACACAGCAGGACCGCCGCATCTAATGAAGGTGATTCGCTACCAGACCCAGAAAGAATAAGCGATGCTCGTTTGAGCACCGCTTCAATAGACATATCCAATGACATGGATTAGTTGTGCTCCGCTAGAGCCGCAAGTTGGTCAGCTTGGTGTTCTTGCAGTACCGGATCAACAAGAGACTGCAAGTCACCTTCCATGACCTCAGACAGACGATATAACGTCAAGTTGATGCGATGGTCTGATACACGACCTTGTGGGTAGTTATAAGTACGAATACGGTCACTACGATCGCCTGAACCCAATAGGTTACGACGGGTATCTGACACTTCAGCGGCACGCTTTGCTTCTTCTGCGGCAATAATACGCGCGGCAAGAACAGACATCGCTTTCGCTTTGTTCTTATGTTGAGAACGCTCGTCTTGACACTCAACCACAGTCCCTGTTGGTAAGTGAGTAATACGAATAGCTGAGTCAGTAGTGTTAACGTGCTGACCACCCGCGCCTGATGCACGGAACGTATCGATTTTAAGATCAGCCGCTTTGATCTCTGGGATCTCTGCTTCAGGAATTTCAGCCATAACCGCAACAGTACATGCTGAAGTGTGAACACGACCTTGAGATTCTGTTGCTGGAACTCGTTGAACACGGTGGCCGCCAGATTCAAACTTAAGCACGCCATAAGCACCATCACCAGATACTTTAGCGATCATTTCTTTATAGCCACCTTGCTCTGATTCATTTGAGCTCATCACTTCGATACGCCAGCCTTTCTTCTCCGCGTATTTGCTGTACATACGGAATAAGTCACCTGCGAAAATACCTGCTTCATCACCACCTGCACCAGCGCGGATTTCTAAGAAACAGTTACGCTCATCGTTTGGGTCTTTAGGTAGAAGAAGTACCTGTAGCTCATCCGCTAGGCGCTCAATAGTCGCTTTCGCTTCTTTAATTTCTTCTTGTGCCATTTCACGCATTTCTGCGTCATCTTCGTTTGCCATATCTTCAGCCGCTTCAAGATCTTCTTGCGCTTGCTGATAGGCTTGGAAACACTTGGTCACTTCTTCAAGTTGCGAGTACTCTCTTGAAAGAGCGCGGAATTTGTCTTGGTCTCCAATGATCTCTGGATCGCCAAGTAGATGCTGAACTTCTTCATATCGTTCAACAAGAGTTTCCAATTTAACTAAAATGGAGGCTTTCATAATTGCAGTCTTTTCTCAGGGTAAGGCTTATTTAGTTTGGTCTAAACCCAAACTTTGTCGGATGACCATCAGTTTAGCAGGATCTCCCTGCTCAGCGGCATCTTGTAGCGCTTTTGTCGGCGCATGAATAAGCTTGTTTGTTAATTTATTACTCAGCTCAAGCAGAACTTTCTCAGGGTCTCCCCCTGCTGCTAACGCTTGTAAACTTTTTGACAGTATATCTTGTCGGGTGTCGTTTGCGTGTTTTCGGTATTGTCTGATGCTATCAACCGCTTGCAGTGAACGCATCCACGTCATGAATTGCGCACTTTCTTCACTCACAATCGCTTCTGCTTGAATCGCTTCGACTTTACGTTGCTCAATATTGCTATCGACGATAGATTGCAAATCATCAACCGTATATAGATACGCGTCACTCAACTCGCCCACTTGCGATTCAATATCTCGTGGGACGGCGATGTCGATAAGCAGCATAGGTTGATAGCGACGTTGTTTTATCGCTGATTCAACCATCCCTTTGCCTATAATAGGCAGCGGGCTCGCAGTTGAGCTAATGACAATATCCGCTTTAGGTAGTACATCAGGTATTTCATTAAGTGCAATAACTTGTGCGCCAAACTGATTCGCTAATATTTCCGCTCGCTCTTTGGTTCGGTTAGCCACAATCATGTTCTTGCAACCGTGACCTTCCAAGTGCTTGGCCACCAGTTCAATGGTTTCGCCTGCACCAACTAAAAGCACAGTTGAGTCAGCAATTGATTCGAAGATTTGTCGAGCTAGGGTACAAGCCGCGTAAGCGACAGAAACGGCACTACCACCAATTTCGGTTTCAGTACGCACTCGCTTAGCAACAGAGAACGTCTTTTGAAAGAGTTTCTCAATGCCACCTTCTACAGATTGATGCTCACGGGCATCACTGTAGGCTTGCTTTACTTGCCCAAGTATTTGTGGTTCGCCAAGGACGAGTGAATCTAAGCCGCATGAAACGCGCATCAGATGTTTTATTGCCGCTTGTTCTTCATAAACATACAGAGAAGGCTTCAACTCTTCTGCTGCTACATCGTGAAAACGAACAAGCCAGTCTATTAATTGTGATTTGTTGGAATCACCAGTATCACAGTAAATTTCGGTGCGGTTACACGTTGACAGAATCACAGAGCCATTAACTTTGGTATTTTCTCTTAGCTCATTCAGTGCTCTGTTGAGTTTTTCAGGTGGAAACGCCACCTTCTCCCTCAGATCCACTGACGCCGTATTGTGGTTTATACCAATAGCAAGCAATGACATGTAACGCGAATTCTCTGATACAGATTTGACAAATAGGCCAGAATTTTACTTGATGGCACCATTTATTGAAAGTCTCTTACCAATATGTTTTCCTGAGTTTGTGGGATTGATGCTATAGTCTCTCAATATTGTATTGAATTTGCACAATAAACCATCACGTAAGTTGTTTCCTATGTACAAACTCCATCGACGTCTTTTTTATTTTTTTGCGGCATTATTTCTGTTTGGGTGCAGTAGTTTGCCTCCAGAGCCAGAAAGTGTTGAATGGCAAGCACATAAAACCGAGCTTGAGTCTCTTACTCAATATACGGCCAATGGCAAACTCGGTTATATTTCCCCAGACCAGCGCCAAACTCTCAACTTTCATTGGAGTCATTCCGATAATTTCACCCAAGTCCGTCTGACTACCTTTCTTGGTCAAACCGTGTTTAATCTTACTTCAACACCAAACGGTTCTTTTATCGAAACGTATGATGGACAAAAATTGTCAGGGAAAGATGTGAATGCGCTCATTGAGCAATTAACCGGGCTCGATATCCCAATCGAACAATTGAGCGATTGGCTGGTTGGCCTACCGGCGACTGCCGATACCTATAAGCTAAACCAATTTAATACCGTCGGCAGTTTACAAAAACGTATTGCCAACAAAACGTGGAACCTTGATTACAATGAGTACCGCAGCTTTTCACTTGAAGGGACAGAGAACTCATTGCCCATGCCGACTAGGATGCAATTAGTGCAAGGTGATACCAAACTCAATCTTGTCGTTTCAAAATGGACAGTAAAACAGTGACCCAGCATAAAATGATCACCGACACTACTTCATGGCCTAGCCCTGCTAAACTCAACCTATTTTTATACATCACTGGTCGTCAACCTAATGGCTACCATGAATTGCAAACCTTGTTTCAATTCATTGATTTATGCGATGAATTGACTATTACCGCAAATACCAGTGGTCAAATTACTCTATCCCCAGATATTGATGGTGTCGCCACCGAAGACAACCTAATCTGGAAAGCAGCATCGGCGCTTCAAAACAGAGCTAACTGTACTTATGGTGCTCATATAGAGCTTAACAAGATTCTTCCCATGGGTGGCGGGATTGGTGGTGGTTCATCCAATGCGGCTACCGCACTAGTAGCATTGAACTTTCTTTGGCAAACCCGACTGACAACGGATGAGCTAGCGGAAATAGGTTTGGCATTAGGTGCTGATGTGCCTGTGTTCGTTCGCGGCTTCGCAGCTTTCGCTGAAGGTGTCGGCGAAAAACTGTCTGAAGCTACCCCTAAAGAACAGTATTACCTAGTTATTAAACCTGAAGTTAGTATTGCTACCGTCGATATATTCACACATCCTGATTTAACCAGAAACACGCCAAAGCGAGCATTATCAATGCTTTTGGACTCACCTTACGTAAACGATTGCGAAAAAATTGTCCGAATGCTGTATCCAGAGGTTGATAACCAACTTTCATGGCTGCTACAATACGCGCCGTCAAGATTGACGGGGACTGGATCTTGCGTATTTTCTGAATTTAACAACGAGGAAGAGGCAGAAAAAGTCCTTGAAATGCTTCCTGACAATGTCTCCGCTTTTGTAGCAAAAGGATGCAATCGCTCTCCTTTACTAGAGACTTTGGCTAAGTATGAATTAGCCCTATTACAATCTGTTTAAACTGGACGCAACCCTGAGGTTTCCACCGTGCCTGATATGAAGCTATTTGCTGGTAACGCTACACCTGAACTAGCCCAACGTATTGCTGATCGTCTATACATCTCTCTAGGAGATGCTACTGTTGACCGTTTCTCTGATGGCGAAGTCGCTGTTCAAATCAATGAAAACGTTCGTGGTAGCGATGTATTCATCATTCAGTCAACATGTGCGCCAACTAACGACAACCTAATGGAGTTAGTGGTAATGATTGATGCAATGCGCCGCGCTTCAGCAGGCCGTATTACTGCTGTTATTCCTTACTTTGGTTATGCTCGTCAAGACCGTCGTGTACGCTCTGCTCGTGTGCCAATCACTGCAAAAGTTGTTGCAGACTTCCTGTCTAACGTTGGTGTTGACCGCGTTCTTACTATCGACCTACACGCAGAGCAAATTCAAGGCTTCTTCGATGTACCTGTAGATAACATCTTCGGTACTCCAGTGCTTCTTGAAGATATGGCTGACCGTGGTCTAGAAGATCCTGTTGTTGTTTCTCCAGACCTTGGTGGTGTTGTCCGAGCTCGTGCAACAGCGAAAGCACTAGGTGATATCGACATCGCGATCGTAGATAAGCGTCGTCCACGTGCTAACGTTTCTGAAGTAATGAACCTAATCGGCGACGTTGAAGGTCGTGACTGTGTTATCGTTGATGACATGATCGACACTGGCGGTACGCTATGTAAAGCAGCAGAAGCGCTTAAAGAGCGTGGTGCTAAGCGTGTATTCGCATACGCAACTCACGCAGTATTCTCTGGTAACGCAGCGAAGAACATCAAAAACTCGGTTCTAGACCAAGTTATCGTGACTGACTCAATTACGCTTTCTAAAGAAATGGCTGCAACAGGTAAAGTAACGCAACTTACTCTATCTAGCATGCTTGCAGAAGCTATTCGTCGCATCAGCAACGAAGAGTCAATCTCAGCAATGTTTACTAGCAAGTAACATTCGCACCTAATTTGAAAAAACCACTTCCTTATGAAGTGGTTTTTTTGTCTTCGCGTTTTTTGTACAGATTTAGTGTGCTATCATACCGCGCTTTTGAGATTCAAGAGAGATCTTAACGTTGACTCAGCAGATAAAATTGCTTGTAGGCCTTGCTAACCCAGGTCCTGAATATGTGAGAACTCGTCACAATGCAGGTGCATGGGTGGTAGAGGAACTTGCTCGTATCCACAATGTTACGCTAAAAAACGAAGCTAAGTTCTTCGGTCTCACTGGAAGAATTTTAGTGAACGGCAGTGATTTAAGACTGTTAATTCCAACCACATTCATGAACTTATCTGGCAAGGCCATCGCAGCCTTAGCAAAGTTCTACCAGATAAAACCTGAAGAGATCATGGTCGCTCACGATGAGCTAGACTTACCTCCAGGCGTTGCAAAGTTCAAGAAAGGCGGCGGTCACGGTGGTCATAATGGTTTGAAAGATACCATTAGCAAGCTGGGCAACAACAAAGAATTCTATCGTCTTCGGATTGGCATTGGTCATCCGGGGCACAAAGACAAAGTGGCGGGTTATGTCCTTGGAAAAGCGCCAGCAAAAGAGCAAGAATGCCTTGATGCTGTCGTTGACGAATCCGTCCGTAGTTTAGACATCTTACTAAAAGATGGACTAACAAAAGCACAAAATCGCTTACACACCTTCAAAGCTGAATAAGGTTACAATCATGGGTTTTAAATGTGGCATCGTTGGTCTACCAAACGTTGGTAAATCAACTCTGTTTAACGCACTGACTAAAGCAGGCATCGAAGCGGCTAACTTCCCGTTTTGTACTATCGAGCCAAACACAGGCGTAGTACCTGTGCCAGATCTACGTCTAGATGCACTAGCGAAAATTGTTAATCCACAGAAAATTTTACCAACAACGATGGAATTCGTTGATATCGCAGGCCTAGTTGCTGGTGCGTCAAAAGGTGAAGGTCTTGGTAACAAATTCCTAGCTAACATCCGTGAAACTGACGCGATCGGTCACGTTGTTCGTTGTTTTGAGAACGAAAACATTGTTCACGTAGCAGGTAAAGTATCACCAATCGAAGACATCGAAGTGATCAACCTTGAACTAGCTCTAGCCGACCTTGATTCTTGTGAGCGCGCAATTCAGCGTAACGCTAAGAAAGCAAAAGGTGGCGATAAAGACGCGAAGTTTGAGCTAACCGTACTTGAAAAACTACTTCCAGTTCTAACGGAAGGTGGTATGGCACGTACTGTTGATCTAGCGAAAGAAGAACTCGCAGCTATTGGCTACTTAAACTTCCTAACGCTAAAACCAACCATGTACATCGCAAACGTTAATGAAGATGGTTTTGAAGATAACCCATATTTAGACGCTGTTCGTGAGTACGCAGAGAAAGAAAACAACGTTGTTGTAGCCGTATGTGCAGCTATCGAATCAGAGCTTTCTGAGCTTGATGATGAAGATCGTGAAGAGTTCCTTGCTGATATGGGCATTGAAGAACCGGGCCTAAATCGTGTAATTCGTTCTGGTTATGAGCTACTTACTCTGCAAACCTACTTCACCGCTGGTGTGAAAGAAGTACGCGCATGGACTATTCCTGTTGGTGCAACTGCGCCTCAAGCTGCAGGTAAAATCCATACAGACTTCGAAAAAGGCTTCATCCGTGCAGAAGTTGTTGGTTATGACGACTTCATTCAATACAACGGTGAATCTGGTGCAAAAGATGCGGGTAAATGGCGTCTAGAAGGGAAAGAATACATTGTTAAAGATGGTGATGTTATTCACTTCCGCTTTAACGTATAAGTTGCCGAGCACCTAAACTGACTAAAAAGCCAGCAATCGCTGGCTTTTGTTGTTTTATAAGGTCTGCCATTGTTCAGTCACTTTGTAAAAACACATTAACTTTATGGTAGAGCGATGATAATTGAACAACAGATTTAGATCAGAAACAGAGCGGTTTGATTAAAAAAAGTTCGAACGGCACTTTTTCGCAAATTTCTTCGCAAAAAAAGTTGACGCATCAAATTCAACTACGCATAATGCGCCCCGTTCTCAGCGATAAGGCAACTTTCGAAGAGAATCAACAATATGGAAATGGCTACGTAGCTCAGCTGGTTAGAGCACATCACTCATAATGATGGGGTCACAGGTTCGAATCCCGTCGTAGCCACCATTTCCTAAGCACTCTTATTTAGAGTATTTAGGAAATATGCGGAAGTGGCGGAATTGGTAGACGCACCAGATTTAGGTTCTGGCGCCGCAAGGTGTGAGAGTTCAAGTCTCTCCT
>NZ_JAKRBO010000013.1:0-86277 GCF_022432925.1 Vibrio sp. CyArs1
GGTTCGTTTACTCGTTGATTTCATGACACTCTCCAATTTCATGTTGGAAATGTGTCAACCTTATTCAGGACGGTACAGAGAACCAAAATAAGCCTCAAGCTGAAGTTTGGATGGGAGCACACCAAAACGGCTGTTCTACCATCGAAATTCACGGAGAGAACATCAAACTTTCCGATTATATAAATTCAAACCCAGAGAACATCCTTGGCAAGAAAACATGGAATAAATTTGGCGAACTGCCATTCTTATTCAAAATTCTATGCGCCGAGAAAGCACTCTCGACCCAAGTTCATCCAAACAAGAAACAAGCTGAAGAAGGCTTTAAAAGCGAAACCCACTTAGATTCAAACGACCCCACACGTAATTATAAAGATCCAAACCACAAGCCGGAATTGGTTTACGCACTAACAGAATACCAAGCCATGAACGGTTTTAGAGAAGTTAACGAAATTATCGACAACTTCTCTAAACTCAACATTGACGAACTTACGCCACTTATTAAAGTTCTACGCGCAGAAAAAAATGGACTAAAAATTTTCTTTGAATTGATAAATAAACTATCCGAAGAAACAAAGCTATCTGCAATCAATACACTTATTGGATATGCTGAGAAAACAACCGAAAAGCCGTTCGACTTGATCCTAGAGCTCAACAAGAACTATCCAAACGATATTGGTCTTTTTGCTCCTTTAATGCTCAATGTGATCACTCTAAAGCCAGGTGAAGTGATGTTTCTTGAGGCTTGTACTCCCCATGCCTACATCAAAGGAGCAGGCCTAGAAATAATGGCAAATTCAGACAATGTACTTAGGGTTGGACTCACATCTAAACATATGGACATTGACGAACTCATCAAATGTACTGAATTCAAATCAATTCGCGCCGATGCACTACTTAAAAAATCCACCCCAAAAGACGGGATGGAAGAATTTCTGGTACCGGTAAATGACTTTAGATTTGGGTTCTACACTAACCCATCTAACCAAAGGATCACCATCAAAGGTGCGGAAATCTTACTGCCACTCGACGATTCTCTTTCCCTGACCAGTAAAAGCGGAGAAACCTTAAATGTAGCAAAAGGTCAATCAGTCTTTATCCCAGCCTATACAAAATCCGTCATCCTCTCGTCGAAAGGACGTATAGCTAAAGCATTCTCCTAATTGGATAGTGACGGAGGGCTGTGATAACCACCAACTTTTATAGTTCACTCAAGTTATTAGGCTAACCACTATTGGATATACCAAGAAGGAACATTATTAGCACAAACGTAGACATGGCACATCTAGAGAGCATCGTCTGACTATTGGCTCTGGAGTACAGTGAACATCAGATTGATAATCGGAATTGTTATTACTAACTAAAAGGAAATACATAAGAGAAAACATCTTATCTTACTCGCTTTGCTGAGTCCCGCGATCTGTTTTGCTGGCACAGGAATGTCGTGGGTACTGGCCATTGGCTGAAAATGTGGAAGATACGCTCACTACAATGACAAACATTGTGGCAGAAATATTTTCGTTTATTAGCACTGAACCCCTTCTATTTTTCAATAAGCCTTGTTCTGTTCGACTGTAGCTTCTAATCAATAACTAACTTCCGAAATGGCATAAAGCCAGCAGCTTTCGCCACTGGCTCTTGTTATTTCTATGCTCGGTTCTCTATCCACTCATCCAACTCATGTTCAACCCATGCGGAGGCTCGGTCTCCGATTGATACACAGTACGGAAACGCCCCATCAGCCATCATTTTGTAAATGGTCGATTTGCTAAGTTGAACCCTTTCTAGTACTTCTTTTAAACGGATTAATCTCATGAGAATTTCCTCGTGTTGTTATCTCTCATGAAATAAAGGTGCCGTGTAAAAAAAGACTTACGTAGACCTCAGCTTGAGCTCATCTTGGGTGGTGACTCCTATTTTTTGCTCGACCTCTTTTCCCATAACACACACCATGCTTGGAAATGGTGCTGCATCTTGCTCTTTCCCTTCTTGTAGAAACTTAAGCCTACCTCTGATAAGGCGCACCTCTCCATGACTTAAATGGTCATGGAAAGCTTTGGTGTCCGTCCTAGCAGGCACCAACATAACGACAGTTGCCCCCTTACCTGCCTCCTCTTGTGCTTTCTGAGCAAAGTCTTTTAGCTTGGAGTACGGCGGATTGCAGTAGACTATTTGATGACTCCAGTCTTGAGTGAGCGCATCATCATCCATTGTGAAGTAATGGTCGCACAATGCCGTTTCAGGCTCTGCGGTTGCATCAAGAGTGAAGCTAAACTCCTTATTAAGCTTTTCAAAGACCGCTGGTGGTGTTTGCCACTTATCTCTTTTAGCACTCCCAGTACGCGCACTAGAGAAAAAGAGTTTCTTGTTCATGCATGTCTCTCCTTACTTCCTTTTCCGATTGTTCTGCTTTCTTGAGCGGGACTTACTGATAAATGCTCCGAGCGAACTGCTTGCATTCGTCACTTCCGTATTGGAATGAGCTTGTCTACTTAAAACGTAAAACAGATACCCCCGTTGGAATTGATAATCCTCATCCGATTTATTCAATATAAAAAGGGGTTGGTTTAGAAAAATGCAAAGCTCATTTGCATCCTGCTTGTGTATCTGTGTCGTCTTAGCCCATGAGTGTTTGATGTCTTTGGCGAGTCGTTTTCTTACCTTCAGTTCATTGATAATTGGTGGGTAGTTAGAAGCATCAAGGAAAAGTGTTATCCGATAGCTGATGCTGCCAGATTGAACCATCTCCCTTTTCCAAATGACATTCAGGTTATCATTTCTTCGATAATGGCAGAGACGATAGAACCACTGATTAAGAATGGTCCCCTCCTGTTGCCTTTGTTTGTTGGGTATCCGCACCCTGAATCGAAAGACATAGCAATGACTAAAACGCATTAAGGCGTCTGTGTAGGCACGATATAAAACATCCAGTAACTCAAGAGAGGGAGAGCCGTGGTCTATATCCACTTGATAGTCTCGATAAAAGCCATCCTCTAGCCGCTTCAACGTGGCAAGATGAATTTGCATGTTACCTACCATAACGTTTCTCCTGTTTCGCTTTCAATTCAGCCTGCTTAGCTAACTTCTCATCTCGCGCTTTTATCTTTTCCTCTATCCAGTTTTGAACGTCTTGATAACGCCAACCGATGGCTCTCACGCCTAGTGACACGGATTGAGGGAATGTGCCCTCCTCCATAAAACTGTATATCGACGCCCTGGAAAGGCCACTGATATGCATCACCTCTTTAAGTCTCATCAAGCGATTCGGTTGTTCAGTATTTGATTGGTTTAAGCTCATGATTCATGCCTTTGTTGGATTCACTCAAACAAAGACGCAGGTCTGTATTTTTTATCTCAACAGGTCTCATTCAAATTCAATTGAACACTTTTTCACATACATATCATCCCCTTGAGTATTCCATTTATTGATACAAGGAGAAGATATGGAAACGCTATATACCTTCAACGCTCCCGCCACAGAGCATCAGATACTAGAGAAAGCCGTCGAGATACTAGAGGGCCGCTTAGTGAGTGGAGATGCTTTTACTCGTCCGAATGACACAAAAACTTTTCTACGCTGCAAGCTAGGAGAATATGAGAGAGAAGTCTTTGGGGTGATGTTGCTCAACAACCAACATCGGTTGATTGAGTTCAATGAGTTGTTCTTTGGCACGATAGACAGTGCTTCAGTATATCCAAGAGAAGTTGTAAAGCTTGTGCTTGAGAAAAACGCCTCAGCGGTGATTTTTGCCCATAACCATCCATCCGGAGATGCAACCCCTTCACAAGCAGATAGACGTATTACAGAACGTTTAAAGGATGCTTTAGCGCTGGTTGATGTGCGAGTACTCGACCACATTGTGGTGGGCAGCGACTGCATGTCTTTTGCTGAGAGAGGCTGGTTATGAATAGTAATATCAAACGTAACTTCAAGCTCGACCAATTCCACCAGCTTGTCGAACTATTGATTAACCAATACGACATTCCTACTGAAACAAAACGAGTGGCACTTAACCTTAAGGTTGCAAGCTTCTATCGCAACCGAAGCGGGATACAGCCCATAGAAATACAGCTTGAACGGGCTAACGCCAGTGAGCCTTGGGAAGTACGATTCATCGCTTCTTTTGATTACCCATCGCCAGAAGCTGAGAGTGTTGATGTGGCTTTGTATTTCAACTTCAAATACCAATGGTTCTATCAACCAGACATCCAACGATGCGAACTCAATCGACCTGAAGTGCAGTCGCTCTTCGTTAGTTGGCTCAAAGCATTCACCAATCACCTCAAGGCATCACAGTTCGATATACAGACGTTAACTGCCGTCAGTCAGTTTAAGTAGTTGCTTATCCATCAAGCCTTAACAACCCTAGCCACATTCGATTCAAACTCATTTCAGATACATATCATTCGATTGAATAGCCAACTATTGAAAGGAAAAAAGTGATGAAACAACAACCATTGACCATTACATCGTCATACTCGCCAATCTCTCAGAAGCTTGAAAGTATGCTGAAAAATAAAGTCGAGACATTCTGGAAACAGAACCCAACCCAAAAGGGTTGTGAAAGCCTCACTATTAACTTTCGAGATACCACCTACAGTGCTGAGGCTGGTGGCTATCACCCGGTAGAAATCATGCTTTCAAAAGAAAATGAGGGACGATACCGAATCCAATACCTCACTGACTTTGCTTACATGGGTAATATCTACCCAGAGCTAGAGCGCAATGTGGATTTTGATGTCGCTAACGGGCAAGCGTTCATAGCCCCTATGGGATGGCAAAGCTGTCACAGCCAAGCCATTGTGGAGTTCTACTCACTGTGGGAAAACAACTTTCTTGCTTACGTATAAATGGAGGCCTATGACGAAATTAAAATATCGATGAGCTAAATACGCTATCGGCCAGATAGTGACGCACCCATCGCTAGGATGATTGTCATTCTATCAATCAACCACCAGCAGTGACCTAACAATGACAACAAGGGATAAAGCCAGTACCACAGAGCAATTATCATTGGTGTTTGAGTTGTATAGGCGTATACCACAAGGTCGAAAAGTGACAGCCAAGGAGCTTCAGGCTGAGTTAACCGATGCCGGGATGTATCGCAGCATTAGAAGCGTACAGCGTAATCTTGATGTCATCGTCGATTATTTCGATGTCGATAAGGATACTCGAAGTAAGCCTTTTGGATACAGTCGGGGAATGTACAGCCAACCAACGTTAAGCGCTAGGGAGCTTGTCTTACTCCAGCTTGCTAAAACAATCCTGAGTCAGCAACTTCCTTTATCCTTAGAGTATGCCATTGATTTTGCATTCAGCTTATTGCGAGTTCAACCTCGCTCTCATACAGGAATGAGACCACCACAAGGAGACACAAGCAAAGCATATGCAGTGATTGATGAATTAAACGCTCCCGACTTGCTGGGAGAGTTCTTCGAACCCATTTCAGTGGCATTGGTTCATCAAAAGCAAATCACGCTTACCCTTACATCCGGTGAGCAGATAGAGCAAGTTTCACCTATCGGTATCACGACGACCATAAATGAACTATATCTGGTCTATCAAAACACACTCAACGATTACGACGATCTTCCTTTAACGTGTATTGCTGAGCTGAAAGTACTGACCTTCTACTTCGATTACCCGTCAGACTTTCAATTGCACCAATATCAACTCAAATCAGAGCCTCAGTGCTTAACACTGCAAGCAAACAATATCACTCCGTTGATTGCATCGGACAGATAGTGACGCAAGCAATGATATCTTACCTCTGTTTCAAAAAATCAATGGAATACACAGGGCGCTTACTCCCTTTCATGTTTCATTGAGCCATAGCGCAATCAAAGTAAAACATGGAGCACTAACCTTACATCAACTCCATGGGTTAGTGTGCAAGGCAGAACTGTGTTTTTACAGCTGGCTGCGCCATTAATTGTCTACAGCTAAGACAAGCAGTGTTAAGGGGGACGGCCGCCCCCTTAGTATGGCCGAGTCGAAACAACCACATCTGAAACGCATATTATTATAGAAAAAGCCTATTTTTCGACCATTTGCGTTGACCCCACCTGTCGTCACTTCGTTGAGTTTTACCTAATTAATACACACATCTCAATTGGAGAATTATCATGAAATCAATCATTACTAAAGTCATTACACTCGCCGCTTTAACCCTTTCAATGAACGTAAGTGCTGCCAGCGCTATTGATGCGCTCAGTGTCGAATCGATTAAAGCCACTCTGACACCAGAGCAAATTCAACAATCTCTCAACCAATGGAAAGAGAACCAACTAAAACAGGTTGAATCACGCGCTCAAAACATCTCTGATAGAGCACCCATTGAAGCAAGACGAGAGCTGGTGAAAGCTCAAATCGAACATGAATATAAACAGACAGCTCAAGCCTTAGGTTTGTAGTCTGTTGATTATCAAAAGGAGCGTCATGCTCCTTTTTTTGCCGTAGTTGCGTGATGTGATATGGGGGCCAGGGTTGGATAAGCTTTTAAAAACCAGAAGAGAAAAGAGAGTTTTAGATTACGTACACAAAAAAAGCCCGCTTTGATAGATACAGAAAAATCAAAACGGGCCAGCATGAACAAGATTCGCTCATTAACAACGTCAGTTGGCTAGGTGCCTCGGCTTAAGAGGCGGGCGCATTCTAATATATAAACAGATAAATACTGTTCTATAAGGAACATAACTATCTATATACCTCGTACTACGTTACGACTGACTAAAAGGTAGCGTAACGCTCAATACAAAGTGAAAAGATTATCTCGCTTTTCAGAGGTTACGTAGTGCGGGCTTTTCTTCATTTCAGCTTGCTCACGCTTAAACTGACTTTCACTGATTTTCTTAATTAACCATTCATCTATCTTATCTTCTTCCCAAGCGACAGCACGATACGCAATCTGAATGCTCATCGGAAACTTACCAGCCGCAATTTGACGATAAAGTGTGGCTTTACTGAGCCCAGTTTTATGTAGGACTTCTTTTAATCGAATCAACCTCATCATGACCTCTATGTTTACCGTTGTTAATAATCATGACTCCTTTACACACCAAGATATCTAGCACCGCAGGGAATCACACAGTCTCATACAATAAGTCATGATATAAGAGGTTATAAGCACTCTGCACTCTGCACTCTGCACGCTAACGATTAAGCAGTGATTTCCTTCTAAGCAAGGTTACTCACACGCTATAGACTGAATTCAATATTGAAGTAATTTGATTTGTAATGAATTGTTCTAGATGAACATTAGAGTCTTAAGGACTCTAGTTGGTTAGAATGGATTTGAAAGAAAAATAGAAAAGAAAAAAAGATTTATAATGATGTCGCATTACATGCTCCACTATGCATTATAAATCCCACCCAGTTTTCTCTGCTCTCTTAATCTAACAGACACAACCGAATCACTTCAGTTATGCCTGTTAGGTCAAGCCCCTTGTCGAAACAGAAGCTCTCTATACAATAGGGATGAAAATGTATTTTTTTTATTTGACTCAGCTTCTTCTCGCTGGGTTTGACCTGAAAGCTCGATGTATCTCCTGGATTGGTAGGTGAACCTCTTGTCGCTCACCAGAAACCATCAAGGACACCTCTTCTTTGGCATCAACTGTCACCTGGATAGTACGTTGCGGCTCTTCTGGTTGGGTAAATCGAATCTCATATTGAAAACAAAAGTCTCCCTCCCTCTTCAAGGGGATGATGGCACACTGCTTCGCACTCATGCTCTTGATGCCTCCCAACGCGAGTAGCTTTTGGTAACGGGAAGCCATGTTCAAGCCCAGTCTCATTATTAAACGAGTCAGCAAGACATAATGCCAATAGCTCTGGGAAGCTTCCTTGGGCTCATCCCTACTGAACACATCCGCTAGGTAATAAGCAGAGTCAAACCTGAGACGTACTTGCTGAGTGGTCGATAATGTACTCAATACCGCCTGCTGCTTTGTCATGGGCACAACCTTAGAGAAAGAGAGCAACGCTGCCAACCTATCGCTGCATTGGTTCACAGTAAGGTCTGTTAGGTTAGATACAGGCTTTAGGATGAACGCTGACGCCACCTGGCACACCCACTGATGAATTTGGTCCTGCAATGCTTTATTACGAAAGAAATGAATCACACACTGAATCGGGAAGCCCTCCATCACTCCTCCCATAACCTCAGGCCATCGATAATGCTCAAGCTTTCTCAAATCCGTTCTCTGCTCTCGAATACACCAAGTATGAGCATAAGCATCAAAGAGGCACTTAACTTCAGTGCTTTCATTGTAGGGGTAGAGAATGCGATTAAAGTCCAAAAGCAGTGAACTGACACCTTCAAAACCGCTCTTCAAAAAAGGATGCTCAATGTTTAAGTAGTAACTTCCTTTTCTCCGACCAAACAACGCTTTTCCAGTTAGCCCTGAAACGTGCGCTTTTATCAATCCCATGGCTTTCAGCGTGTTCAGCTGAGACTTAAAGCGTGCCGCACTGATGCCTCCCATCATTTTACGAATGCGCGTTGAGCTCACCTCTTCAATCACGCCCAGTTCATTAGCATGTAAAAGCAAGACCACTAAAAACAGACGATTTGCAGCTCTAAAGGATTGGCGTCTTTTAATCTGAATATCTTCTGACGACTCTACCTCAATCAGCTCGCTCACATCATTTTTCAGTAATCGAATAACGGCTGGATTCTCTGTCTGGATTATCTTGTCTAAAAGACCAAACTCATCATGATTCAACAGGGTATTTTTCGTCAATGTATACGCATATTGACCACGACCTCTTAATGAATACTGCTCTTTCACAATGAGACTCTGTGTCTTTTTTAATGTCGAAAACAGAGCAGTAACTGTACTGAGCGTCACCCCGTATTGCTTAGAGAATTCTCGAGATTGATGGCTAAATTCAATATCAACACCTTGGTTTTTTAGTAGGCAAGATAGTAGGTATACTGCTTCTGATTTCATTGCTAATCCAAGTGCTTAGAGTAGGATTTAAACCGCATTAATAGTGTGTATACAAGAAATAGTAACATGATGTCATTGATGTTTGTAATTATGATTACATTGTTGTTATTGATTTTGTTTTGAAAAAACAGGAAAGGCGATTATTCTGATAATTGATTAGAGGACAGGTAAGAACATGATCGTTGAAATAACACCAAATTCTAAGATGAAGAAACGCTTAGAGTGGATAGATAAAAATGATGCTTTGATGGCTAAGTGGTTGGTAGGTTACATATCGCAACATGAATGGATATTTCCATTAAACAGTGGAAATGAAACGCCATCCGACTACATTGACCGCTTTTTGAAAAATGCTCACAGTTGGGAAGAGAACGCTCAAACTAGAGAGCAGTGCCGCAACATGAAATCGGCTTGGAAGAGCTGGAAAAAGCGAGAAGACAATCGCAAGAACACAACCATTGCTGAGGGAAGCTATACCATTTCAATAGCCGCAAGGAAGGAATTAGAGCGGTTAGCGAAGCAACAGAACTGCAGCTTTAGCCAAGTCATTGATACATTACTTCTCAAGGCTAAAGACATAGAGCACCTTCAAAAGGCAATCAAAAAGCCACTAGAAAAAGCCAATTATGGCTATCGTGTAAATACCCAATTTTTATCGACGTTCTTTGGAGATGATGCAGCCCACCAGCAAGCGGAAGTGATGACGCAAATGTTGCAGCAAGAAATAAATAATAATAAAAAGCAGTCACAAGAAGAGCTTAGAGAGCTTAAGAAACAACTTAAAGATATGCAGACAAAAGTGGCCGAGTTGACAGCCATTATTGAAGACTAAAGTGCTTAATAGTGCGGTCTCTACACAATAGCTAACTGACATTCATTGACATAGTTCCATTCATTTGAGTCAGTGCTGTAAGGTTGTATTTGCATACTTCTCCCCCATTATGAGCTAGACGACATTTTAGTGGCGATAAAATCTACAAGTAACTTTGATAGGTGCGAGTGAAAACTTATTGCACGATAATGAATGAATATTGTCAATGGAGATAAATCATAATCTACAGAAACTTGTTGTAACTCATTCTGTTTTATTTCATCTGAGCAAAAGTTAGTGGGCAGAGCTACAAACCCAAGACCACGTTGGGCAAAGGCTTTTGCCATAAATCCACCATCTACTTTTATTCTTGATCTTGGGGATAGTGTTATAAATTCATTTGATTCTGGAATAGTGAAAACCCAAGGTTCTCCTCCAAAAGATTTATAGCTTGATATACACGGCATTGACTCCAGTTCAGTTAGGCTTTGTGGTAAGCCATAGCGATTAATACACTCCTTAGAAGCTAAGATAGTAGTCTCCCATTGGCAAAGTGGCTTCGACACCCAATCCCGATCATCGAGAGTTCCTCGTTCAAAACTAATAATAATATCGGGATCGTTTGAGATAGCATTTTTAAGCGCGGTGCTGTGCTCACAGTACAGTGTGATATCTGTATATGTGTTTAAAAAGTCTGCTAAAACTTCTCCTAGAATAGGTATATCTGGAGAGCTAAGGCGGATGCTTCCTTTCAGTGAAGTCTGTGTCTCACTGAGTCGTTGTAGTGACTGATTGAGGTTGCACAATGGTTCCCGAATTTCTTGAAAAAGACGATCACCCAATAGTGTTGGGGTCACTTTACGAGTTGTTCGATAGAATAGTTTTTCACCCAATACCGATTCTAGTTGTTGAATATGCCGACTGACGTTAGAACTTGGAATTGCTAAGTGTTCTGAGGCTTTAGCAAAACTATGTTTTTCATACACAGCACAGAATGAGCGTAGCCAAACGTTATCAATTCTATCTAACATAATTATCCCAAAAGTTAGGTTATAGAATCCAACATTATCTCATTTTTTTACTCTGAACCATGCCTTAAGCTTGTGTCATTGCAACTATTGAGAACATATACATGAACGATAAAAAACGATTCATTGTCCATCGAGACAACTATCAATTGCAAGTTGAGCAGCATGGTACTGGTCCACACTTATTAATTATCGGTAGTGTGAACTACTACAAGAAAGTAATTCCTGAATCTCTGCACGATTACTTTACTTGCGTGTATGTAGACCATCGTGGGTTCTCCAAATGTGATGATTCGAATCCCGTTAATTCAGTCAGCTTAGATACTATCACTCGTGACATCCAAGCAATATGCGACAGTATTAAGCTGACTAAAACTAGCATATTGGGGCATTCAGGCCATGCTTATATGGCAATGCACTTTGCGAGTAATACGCAAGTAGATATCGAAAAATTGATTTTAGTTGGTGCCGCACCAAGTCTGTCAGGAGATATGCAAGAAAAGCAGTTCGCTTATTGGTCCGAAAAGGCTTCTGAAGAGCGGAAAAAATTGCTAGATACAGGTATGGCTAGACTAGAAAATGATATTTCCAAGCAGCCAGAGCGTAAGTTTGCGCATGTCTGCCGAAGATTAGGCCCAATGAGATGGAAAGACGCATCATTTGATGAGTTATCTTTGTGGGATGATGTTGAAATGAATACACCGATACTAGATAAGCTTTGGGGAGACATATTCAGAGATATCGAACTTATGCAGTTCTCATCAAACTTGGATGTCACCGTCATGAATGGAGAACTAGATTTTAGCATTGCTCCGATTGAGGCGTGGGAAAGTGTTGAAAGCGCATTTAAATCATTACAGCTAATCCCGTTAACAGGTGTGTCACATACGCCGATGCTAGAAGATCCAGAAGAATTTGTTGATACGATCCTGAGTATATTTAAGCGTTAATGTTCAAACAATACTGAGCGGATGTTTGAAGCACTCAGAGTGTTAACAAGCTTTTCTCCAGAGCCTTCACCGTTGGCACTTCATAACTCAGAAGTGCGACATTCCTTGTTAAAGAAAAAGCGTGAAAAGACAATTTATCATACTCATAGGTAGTATTTTATTTGACTGAGTATTCTTCAAATATATGCATACCAATTTCATTGATCACTGAGTTACGCTCGGCCATTGATAACTTAGTATTAGTTAGGTAGATACTAATAAATATTGGCGAACGCTGTTCTTTCCAAATTATTGCTGTAATACCACGAGAACCGTTTTGACCAGCTCCTGAACGATCGGCGATTGACCAGCCTTGCGGCAAAATGGAGCGAAGTAGCGCATCAGAGACTACGTTACCTTGCATCCAACCTTTTAGTTGTTTCTGAGAAGCATTACCTAGTACATTTTGATATAAAATTCGTTGTAAGGTTTTGTTCATTGCTATTGGGGTTGTAGTATCTCGTTCATCCCCTAATAGTGCTTGGTTTAGTTCAGGTTCGAATCTATCAAGTCGAGTAACATAATCTCCAATAAAACGGAGAAAACTCGTGATACCTTGTGGCCCACCAACATGGTCTAAAACGATGTTTGCCGCAGTATTGTCGCTTGTTAGCATCGTCGCTTCACATGCCTTCTCAACTGAAATGGGTTTACCAACAAGTTCTTGTGTTATCGGTGACCATAGCATCAATTTGTTGGACTCAATAGTAGTGCTTACACTCAGATCTAATTGACCCATCTCTGCGTCTTTTAGCATTTTCGCACATGCTAATGTTTTGAATGTGCTCATCATAGGAAATTGATCGTTCCCGTTATAATCCCATTGCTTGTAACTATGAGTATCTATTACTGAGACCCCTATGCTCCCTGAGATTTGTTGTTCAATATCAAAAGTTGATTGAGTGAGAGTTGATGCTGACGTTAAGCACGAAATGAACAGGCTACTTGAAAGAAAAATCCTTTTCCTCTTGAGCATATTCTTTAGGTGTTTCATTTGTTGCCTCTCCAACGTACTGCCTTTGCTACATGTTCTTTAATAAAGTTGTCTTTGTGAGAACAATATAAAATAATGTCATGATTACAAATTGTCGCACCTTCTCTCTTTAACTTACCGTAACGTAATGCTATTTCTGGAAATGCAGTCAAGTAGTCTCTGAAAGCGATATGCCTATTAATTTCTGGTGACCCAACTAAAAATGCATGCACTTGATGACTTCGCTGTACGCCACCTTTTTGAAAGTAGCGCCTACCTGTTATGCCAAACTCACCTTTCACTTCGTAACCAAGTGACCTCATCGAATCATTATTCTTATCCAAGCATTCCAGTGACTTCACTTCTATAAGAATATCGATGATAGGTTTCGCACAAAGACCTTTGATTGAAGTACTACCAATATGATGAATTTCCACTACATTGGTTAGGTTCAAGACCGATTCTAGCAACACCTTCTCATCGCAAAATGCGCCAGCCCATGAAGGTCGATAGTCTACGACTTCAATTATTCGCGAACCCATTGTCAGCCCATATTAGTATTAGGACCATTCTCGAAACATACCTGCTCTGATATATGAGTAATCCACTCAGATTTGGTAGACACATACACATTCAACTGGGGAGTGTACAAGTGATCATCATCAACAATACCAATATAAATCAATGACATGCCTTTAATTTTATTATTTTTTTTGTAGATAGGTGTACCACAATTGGAGCAAAAACATTTGCTCCCGCTATTGTGAATTTCGAATGTAGATATACTCTTCTCACCTTCCATCATCTCTAAGTTTCTGTCTTCAACAGCAACATACGTTGAGAGCGCACTCCCATTTCTCTTTTTACAGCGATTGCAGTGACAATTTACGACGTATTGTGGCAAGCCAACTGCGGTAAGCTTTACTGCACCGCAGAAACATGAACCTGTTATTAGATTACTCATTCAAACCCTCTGATACTTTATTCAAATCATTAAAATCACAATTCTAAAGTTAGCTATAATATGTTCAAGAACATATAAAAGCAGGTTGGATATATGCCTCTTTCCAAACAACATAAACAAGAAAGCAGAGATAGGATTCTTAACAGCGCAATCCTTTTATTTTTCCAATTCGGGTATGAGAAAGTTTCTATTGACAACGTTATGAAAAAAGCGGGTTTAACAAGGGGGGCTTTTTACGCTCACTTTTCAAGCAAAGCAGTCCTTTATCATCAGTCATTAACTTTTGCAGCGAAAAGCACACATTTAGCGAGTGGGAAACCTGCGCACCTATCAAACAAAGATTGGCTTTATCAGCTTGTTGGTATGTATTTGAGTTTAGAACACCTCAAATTAGAAACGCCTCCTTGCCCAATTGCTTTCATGGCACTAGAGGCCAAAGCTCATGAAAAACAAGTTCGTGATGCTTATACGTTAGCGTATCAAAATATGAAAGAAGCCCTATTAACATTAACTGACCAAGGTATTTGCAAAGAAGCAGAAATTCTTCCCTTAATCGCATTAATGGTTGGTAGTGTATGTATCAGCAAAACTCTAACCAACAAAAACGAACAAATGAAACTATTAGCGAACAGCAAAGATGCTGCGTTTTCAATTTTAGATTCACGTATTTTTAACAAAGACACATAATCACCGTTAATGGACTCTATGAAAGTTTTTAACCGCAGCAACCTGTTTTCCATCGCCTGTTGATACTTATTGCATTTGTAAGGCGTGATAAATTAGGCTGACAATTTACCTACTTAACAATCAAAGTGGACTTTAACACACCGTGTCCATACGTAGCTTAAGTCGATTACGGAAAGCACGCTTTCCCAAAGTCACTCAGGGTAAATACCCATTCAGAACATGTTAATGTTGACCTACACTACAATAAGTTACGCAAATTCAAGTCTTCTAGGTATTCTGCATCTCTACACTGCCCAACTTCTTTACATCATTGATAAGATGTAGATTTTTTTAATTGAGTAAGTAAGTGAAAGGCAGCACTATACGAAGGCTAAACGCGGCTGTAAGCCGTCTAGGGAGTTTTGATTGAATAATCGAGTAGTTTTTACAGGTGGCCCCGGTTCAGGGAAAACTTCAGTTATCGAATTTCTGCATCAGAAAGGATATGCAAGAGCTCCTGAAGTTGGCCGAAAAGTAATCAAAGCCCAGGTAGACTTGCAAGGTAAAGCATTGCCTTGGTTGGACAAGGTCGCATTTCGCGACGAAATGGTTCTTGAAGAAATCGAAAATTACGAGAACTTTGGTAGTACTGAAATTACGTTCTACGATCGAAGTATTATCGACTCGTATGGGTACAGCATACTTGAGCGGTTACCTATATCGGAGCTTTTGTTGGCGAAATGCAATGAACTGATTTATTGTCGTAAAGTTTTCATTTTCCCACCTTGGGAAGAAATCTATGAAAATGATGCTGAGCGAAAACAGGACTTTACTAAAGCAATAGCGACATATCATGAAATGGTGAATGCATATATTAAATATGACTATGATTTAATTGAAGTTCCAAAGGTTTCAGTTAAAGAAAGAGCGCAGTTCATCGTCAGCAAAATGAACTACGACTAACACGTGTCTGTCCAAATGTATTTTAAACAAGGTGAAACAAGTTACACACTGGATGTTCAATTAAGTAAGAACCTAAAACACAAAAATATAGATTGTCATACCATCCAAACAGTGATTACTTCACGTCAACTCGATGCCACAAGCTTAGTATCAGATTACCACAGACTGCTATAACGCTTTGGCTGCCTTGTTCAATGTACTCGATCCACCAACGCATTAACTTATGTCTACACTATAAGCTAACAAGGTTATGCTAATTCCATTGTATTGAAAGGAAGTACGTTCGACATAGTCAGTGATTGTAGTTTATCTCCCCATGCCTGCAACACCGCTAGTTGCTCCTCTAGATAATCATGGTGATTATAAACTCTTAACATTCCCGGCAGCTGGTGACCGACAGTTTTTTCGATGGCAACAATATAGAGCCCCATCTCGCTACAGCGGCTGATAAAAGTTCGGCGTAAATCATGTGGTGAAAAACGCTAAAAATCTCCGGGAACATTGCGCTTTATCAACGCTCGTACTACCGCTGGATCTTATAATTTATCATTACTCAGTTGCGGCCAAACTAATTTCCACTTACTTGAAGCATTTTCACGCAGCTCTACTAACAAATCTAAAAGATAATCGCTTCAGTGGTACTTTGCGGCTTCTACGCTTTTAGTGTGTCACTCTTCAGAGCTGACTGGTAGTGTCCAAACTTACTCTCTAAATCAATCTCAGACAAACGCATTTCAAGTACAGCACTTATCCGTTGACCACAAGTTAGAAAAAATCATATTAATAGGAGGTCAGCACAATCTGTATTCCAATCATCCAAGTTCGCTAACAGACTCTTCAGCTCAGAAAAACTAAGATTTCGTTTAGTAACACAGGAGCCACCACCAACATCTTTTACTTTTAGTTGCGAAACCGGATGAGAATTTAGCATGTTGAGCGTCAAGGCATGGTTAATCACTTGATTGATGAATTTATGGCAAACACCAATTGCTCCAGCCATGCGCTTTCCATCACTACCTGCCTTTACATCGAAGACTTTATTGAGGTGATAGAAACTTAAGTCTATCAACTTGATATTACCGACAATTGGTTTGATATCTCGATTGTAGATGATTCTCGACTGCTCTCCTCGTAGTTGCTTAGATAGACGCTTATCATCAAAGCTCACAAAAGCATCGTAAATACCATTTCAGATCATAGTTTGGGTAAAAAGTTCGAGTATGGTGAGAGCAGCAGAAAGAAATGGGTACACCGAAAGGTACACCAAAGAAAAATAAATTAAATATAAGCATTAAATTTCAATAGTATAAAGCTCAAATTCAACTTACGCCAGCCAAACGTTTGGAAAGGGCGATAACTCTTAGAGTTATCGCCCTTTTTGTTTCTTATGACCTTCCCTAGACAAAGCCAATTCACTTTGCTGTCAAATGAGCCTTCTCAGCTCGACAATTTAGTAATCTGTAGTTGATACCGAAACAACTGTAACAATTCGAGTTACACTGAATGGATAACAATAAGTGTCGAGGGTTTATGACCATTTCTCCTGCCATTTTACGTAAGGTTTGGTACTCACCATCCATCAACTTAGGGCTACGAGCCACCAGCGCCATTGCGATTTTTATTGGCTTAGGTGTGTTATTCCATCAAGTTAATATTGCGATGACCGCTTTGATGACAATGCCCGCAGCATTGATCAGCGGATTAGACACTGCGGGGCCTAGACGTTGGACTCGGTTTGCTATTACTGCAATGACGTGGAGTCTTGCTCTCGTTGCTAGCTACGTATTGCTTTTGACTGAATTACCCTTGTGGCTTACTTACGGTGCTATTGGTGCCGTGATGGCAAGTTTTGCCGTTAATGGACCATTCTGGGGACGGCTGGGTATGTCGAGTTTGCTTATCGCCGTGGTGACTTTATCGCTTTATCATTCACACTCCGGACCCCTTTTGTATCCAATGTTAGTGCTTGGACCGCTCACTTTTGCACTCTTCAGCTGGCTATGGTTTGCCTTATGGAAACATTATGCGTTGCGAGTTTGCCTTTCGGCGATCTACGAGAAATTGGCAGACTACATTCAATATCGACAAGCTTTTTTGTTAGGGAATGAAAGTGAAGCTCCTAAGCGTCTTATCAAATACCAGCTTATTGAGCTTTTTCAACAAGCCCTTCAATCTGAGTCATTTCGCTCAAAACATGAGGACGTTAACGATCTTAGACAAGCGTTATTTCTCGCTCTGGATACTTTTGAAGTTATTCTGAGCAGTCACACTAATAACCCTGATCTGTTATCACAGTTCCAATCCAGTAAGTCGAAACGTGACCTACTATTGGTATGGAGCCAACACTGTCAGCAAAGGCTCAGACACAAAGCGAGACAGTTGCTGTACAACTCTCACGAGAAGGCTGCCCATTTAAGTTCACTCGAGCAAGAGGCTCACGATCTCATCGAAGCGGTAAAGCTTGAAGATCAACCGCGTTTTCGCTATTGGGCCTACGCGATTAAACACATTTCTCATCGCATTGAGTTAAACGAGCCCGCCTACGAACGCTCTTTTGAAGTACAGCCCTTCGAGCTTTCCTTGCGCTGGCCAAGTAAAGACAATCCAATTTGGCGACACGTTGCTCGTGTGGGGCTGATGTTTGCTCTTGGTGCTGGCATTGCTGAGTATTTCGAATTGATTCGTCCTGATTGGGTGCTTATTTCCATGTTAATGGTAATCCAACCTAGCTTCTTAGCCACACGCAGTAAGACATGGCAGCGCTGCTTAGGCACCGCCTTGGGCGTCTTGTTTGCAACAACTGTCATTAAAATTGGAGTGCCGCCCACAGCTATATACACATTGATCATTGTATTACTGCCCGTCGCTATGCTTAATATTATGCGCCGTTATTCGCTTGCTATTGGATGCATCACCGCTTTATTAATTCTGGTTTACCATGCTATGGCTCATCAAGGGCTTAACTTTGCAGCACCACGTTTGATCGATAATCTTCTTGGTGGAGCGATAGTGTTGTTAGGCTACAGCGTTTTATGGCCACAATGGCGCGGTAAAGAAATTCACTCTCAAGCATTAAAGGCATTAGACAGCTCAAAAAGCCTTTTTGTGTATTGCTACACTCAACTACAGGCGGAGCCAGCTCAAAGAAGCCACATAGATCTCACTAAGCAAAGAGCCGCCATGCTTACTGCCGAGAGTGACCTTGAGTTGGTATATAGTGAGATGCAACAAGAACCACGCCACACTCGCAGTGACCCACATTATTATGACGATATGCTAAGCCATTACCGACTGCTCAATCATTACCTCTGTTTGCTTTTGCCTTTGGTGCGTGCTGGCGTCTCGTATCAAGGTTCCAAGCAGGTAGAGTATTTAATCAATAGCGCGATGGATGCCTTAATATTTAGTCTGCGCGACCAACAAATTCACGAACTACCTGCTTTGAGTAATAAAACCGCAGACAAGGCACTCAGCTCTACATCAGGTCAACGCTCGGTAGAAGAGATCATATGGTTAGCATTAATGACCATTAAACAGATGCACGATTTAGTCAGGCGCAACCTTAATAGCTAACCTCACGAGAGATATAAAAAAAGAGCGACAACTACGCTAGTTATCGCTCTTCCAGTTTCAGTAAACTGCTTATTCTTAATGTCGGTTATTTGCTTTTGACCACCTATAGCCCAAAAGCTTACTGGTGGTCAAAAGGTTGCAGGTTTTACTCGTACTACTGGCAACCTTGCTCAATGAGCTCGAGATATCCTTTCAACTCATCGTCTGGCATCTGCAGCAATGTGTCACCAACATACCACTCAATATAGCTCTGCTGTGCGAGTAGCCCTTGTTGGGGATTGCCAATCCAAACACTGTGCTGCTGCGCTAAGGTATCGCGAAGGGCAATGGCTTTCTTCTGACTAATTGGCAAATGGATATGTAGCATATTAGCTTGCGGAGCTTCTGGATTCGGAGTGAGAGAGGGGTAATCTACCAACATTTGGTAGAGCTCAAGTGTGCGCTCGAATAAGGAAGGAAGTGCTTGAATACGTGATTCAAATTGCATCGCCGCTGCGACAACATATGGAGAACGCTGATAAACACTACCACCTTGCCTGTGCATCCAAACACTCGCTTTATCAATGAAGGTTTTATCACCAAGTAACATCGCGCCACCTAAGCCTCCGATACCTTTATAAAGAGAGACGTAAACTGAATCAAAGCCATTAGCGATCTCTTGATAAGATTTCTGGTAGTACGCGGCACACTCCCAAAGCCGAGCTCCATCCATGTGTAAGTGAATGTTGTTGGTTTGACAGTGGTCTTTAATCGCCTCTAATTCACCAAAGCTAGGTAACTGCCCACCAATTTCTCGCATTGGTAATTCATAGACAACCGCACCAAGCGTGTCTGGAATTTGCAAAAGCGATGACACATTCCAAGGTTCATAAGGTTTGCCAACGGGCAATGCATTAAAACGATTTTGTAACTGGTAGCCCTGGTTTTCATGTATATAGATATGACAGGAAGGATGCATTGCCACATTGTTACTGCCTCGCTGTTCGCAGGCAATTTGCAGCGCAGTGGGCTGTGTCATGGTGCCAGTAATTACAAATAGTCCGGCTTCAAACCCAAGGAGTTCTGCAACTTGGCGCTCAAAGGATTGTATCAATTCCCCCTCACCATATTTGTCGTGCTTTACACCATTTTGCTCACACCAGGCTGCCATTTGCGCAAACATCTCAGCGGGTGTAATTGCCCGATTTCCAGGCAATACAACTTGACACTTATCCTGCATCTTATCTTCCTTTCTCTTATACAAAGTTCGTCAACCATGTCACCTGTCAGTTGTTTAGTAAAGAGAAGATTGTTAATCGATTGCTCAGCAGTGAGATGTAGGTTTTGTCGGGACTTTGATTGACGAACAGGAATAACAGGAGTATCTATCAATAGATCTTCATTATTTGGATACCGCGCTTGCAACATATCAACGACCTTTTGCTCGCAATGAAACCGTTACTTGAGCAGTACGGCTACTTCGCTCTTATTGTCAGTATCTTTTTAGAAGGTATTGGTATTCCCATGCCTGGACAATCTTTGATGATTGCAGCTTCAATACTCTCTTCACAGCAGGTTATGAATCTAAGCTTGGTCCTGTCAATATCCTGGTTAAGCTGCTTTTTGGGTAATACTTGTGGCTATATGATTGGCTACTATTTTGAGGGGTGGCTGGATAAGAAGGGTTATGTATCAGGCCCTAAAATGCAAAAGCTTCAATCGATGATAAAACGCTATGGTCCTGCATGCTTAGTCATCAGCCGTTTCGTTGAAGGAATGAAGCAGTTTATGCCACTGGCGTGTGGCGTAGCAAAAATGCCGCGCAATGAATTCTTATTAGGGAACGCTCTTGCGACCACGATTTGGGTTACTGTATTTGGTTTGCTCACTCATTTTGCTTTTGACCACCTACAGTTATTCCAGCAGTTTTATCATCAACACCGAGCGATCGTTTGGTTGGTGTCAGCCGGCCTATTTGTCGCTCTCATCGTCGCGCTTATGACGAGAAAGCGACGCACAAGTTAGTCTACTGTCACCGCTAACTCTAGTCGTAATATATCCATATCATCGATTGGACTCGCTTCTGCTATGGACGGTTTGAGTCCTAAACGGCGACAAACGGCAATGGCAGCCTTATTCCCTGCCTTAGTTTCAGCAAATATGGTTGTCGGAGCAAATTGACCAATACCAAACTCAATTAAAGCAGACATGGCTTCGACCGCGATGCCTCGTCCTTGCCTATCAACCGCTAAACCGAAGCCAATAGATGCTTGATTATCAGCTTCTAAGCGAAAGCCAACAGTGCCAATAACTTGATGGCTCTCTTTTCCTTCAATCACAAGCTGGAATTTGGTGCGTGGAAGCTGCTCTGATTGCTCGACAAACATTTCCAGTAAATGCGCATTAAACTCCGGCGAGCACTCTTCTTTTGGATAGAAGGTTTGATACTTGGGATGAGACGTTATGGTGAGCCATGCCTCGATATCACCCAGTTGAAAGTCACGTAAAATAAGTCGTTCTGTTTCTAGCGTTAATTGCATTTTGTTCTCTTTTTAAATCGGGCACACATATCTGCCGCCTAATTTTGGCAAGGCTGCATGTTTATCACACTCATCAACTCAATAGAGTGACGAAGGTAGCTATTTGGCTACCGAAAAGGTTCAGTGTAGAACAAGCGGTGATATTTGGAGTCGTAATTGTAATTAATGCGACCCTTGCTGCTTTTCAAGCTGTAAAAAAATCGCTACCATTTACAAGTCGTTAAGACATTAACTTTTATTCTCAGGGCGGGGCGAAATTCCCCACCGGCGGTAAATCAATGTTTGATAAGCCCGCGAGCGCTTAACTTTATGGAGTTAAGGTCAGCAGATCTGGTGAGAATCCAGAGCCGACGGTTAAAGTCCGGATGGGAGAGGATAATGATATTTACAGATACTGTAGTGAGTACTCACTAGGGTTTGCTGTGCGTATTGTTGCGCACGTTGTAAATATAGAATGATACCTCCTTGCTTTACGGCGATGCGGGTGTCGTTCATCTATCTTTTGGATCTGTGTATTTTCATACAGGGTCCCCATACCTATGCCCTGATTCTGGTATTTTTATTTAGGAGTATTACCATGAATCAGAACCAAACTTCATTGCTATCTGAATTTGGCAACCCACTAGAGCGCGTTGAAATCGCATTACAAGCCCTTCGAGAAGGTCGCGGTGTATTACTACTCGATGACGAAGATCGTGAAAACGAAGGCGATATCATCTATTCCGTTGATCACTTAACTAACCAGCAAATGGCGCTTATGATTCGTGAGTGCAGTGGTATTGTTTGCCTGTGTATTACTGATGAACAAGCCAAGCAACTTGACTTACCGCCGATGGTTGAGAACAACAACAGCGCTAACCAAACTGCATTTACCGTCTCTATCGAAGCAAAAGTGGGAGTGACAACTGGCGTTTCTGCCGCTGATCGTGTCACAACTATCAAGACAGCATGTCAAACTGGTGCTCGACCAGAAGATCTTGCTCGCCCAGGGCACGTTTTCCCGCTACGTGCGAAGCAAGGTGGAGTACTAACTCGTCGTGGTCACACTGAAGGAACCATTGACCTGATGCAAATGGCTGGCCTATCACCATTTGGTGTACTTTGTGAAGTCACTAACCCAGACGGAACAATGGCGAAAGCTCCAGAAATAGTTGCATTTGGTAAGCTTCATGACATGCCAGTGCTGACGATTGAAGATATGGTTCAATATCGCCTAGCAACGGCAGAGCAGTCAGCTTAAGCCCCTACTTCAATGAAAATCGCCACCTAATATTAGGTGGCGATTTTGGTTCTAGCATTTAGCTATTGAGTTCTTGCCTTTCTTATTGGCATGCACCGGTATTTTCCCAGACACCCCACTCGCCTGTTTTCGTAGGATCTTCACCCTGCGTCCACCATTTGGCTTTGTAGTTCTGGCCTTGGTAAATCACTTGATCACCACCAGTGTACACCGCTGCCGCATCCCAATTATCTTCACAAGTACCACCAATTGGTCCATCGGCACTCACCGTAACAGTATGAGTCTGACTGGTACTTAGTGAGCCATCACTAACGGTCACAGTGAAGGTATAACTCGTATCGGCAGAAACACTAGGTGCCGAAAAGCTCACAGAACTGCCTAGAACAGATACATCTAGACCATTGGGTGTCTGCCAACTGAAACTCAACATATCGTTTTCAGCATCTGTTGATGCACTGGCATCCAACACCACAGCTTCATTAGCGCTAGCAGTAGTCGGTCCAGTAATGACCGCGTTCGGCGCAGTATTATCTGGAGTCGTCACTTTTGGAGTGACATTAATCCTTACCACGTCTGTGGCCGTTGCACCTTCATTATCCGTTACCGTCACCGTAAACTGATAAGTCTGTGTCGCAGTGACCTCTTGAGCATCAAAACTCGCTTGAACCGTATCGGATCCAACAAGAACTACCGCGTCACCACCAGTTTGCATCCAGCTATAGCTTACGATAGAGCCATCACTATCACGTGATGCACTAGCATCTAATGTTACTGTCGCAGGGCCTTGAACTGATTGGTCTGCACCAGCACTGGCAAAGGGTGCACGATTGCTTGGTGTTCCACCAGCTAAACTCTCATGCATTGCATTAAGAATGTCACCATTGTCAGCATCAATCTCCCATGAAAATAAGCCCGCAAGTCCAAGGCTTTGAACATAAGCACCTTTCGCTTTCACTGAACGGTCATCGTCGAAAGTAATCAAATCGCCAGTTGTTTGATTCCAGACATAGGCTGCTTCAGCCATCGCATCATAACCGTACTCAAAACCGTTGACTCCAGTGTTGTCTGGACCAAGCATATACGCTTTTATGCCTTTGTAATCAATAACACCATCTTCCCATACTCCTTGAGCTGTTGAACCCTTCAGTTTGCCGGTCGCAACGCCAGTCATAGGGTCTGTGGGGTCAGTTAAAGTATCAGGTGTTACCCCAGTCCAACCTCGGCCATACATGGCGGCACCCAATACCAACTTGTTCGCAGGTACACCTTGAGCTAACAATAACTGAATACCGTTGTCCGCAGTATAGGCAGGCCCTTTGTATGGAATCCCTTCGGCATCAACACCCGTTCCATCACATTGCCCAGGACGCATAAAGTTGCCACAATACAACGCGGCTTGGTGTCCAGGAACATTATTCCAGCCGCCATAGAAGTCATATGTCATGGCAAAGATGTAATCCATATATGGAATCGCTTTGCCATAATCCACGTCTTCAATCTTGTCATGACCAACGCCTATCGCAGAAGTCAGTTCGTACTCTCTGCCTGTTTCTGCTTCAAGCTCATCCAACATAGCTCGCAGTTCGCTCATCAAATCGATGTAAGCCGGACCATCATTTACTGGGTCACCTAAATCTGGTGCAGCACCATCCCCACCCGGATACTCCCAATCGATATCCACGCCATCATAGAACTTCCACGTATTGAGAAAGCGTTTCACAGACGCGACGAATATGTCTCGATTGGCTTTATCGGTAAAACTGTAAAATGGGTCTGAAAGAGTCCAACCACCAATGGAAGGGAGAATTTTAAGATCGGGATTACGCTGCTTTAGTGCCATTAACATGGCATAGTTGCCTTTAATTGGCGTGTTGTAGTCATGACCAGCTTGAGTGAAGCTTTTCTGGTACGCAGCCCAAGGGTCGTGAATAACTACTTCAAAGTCTTGCATGCCCTTACAGGCGGTCTGCAGGGCATTAAAGCTGTTGCCCCCCACAGATTTCACCGATTCATTAGGACCACAAATCGGGATAAAACCATAGATAATATGGGTTAGGTTGTCTGCCGGAATGTTGTCTACTGTGTAGTCACGCCCATAAATTCCCCATTCCACAAAGTAGGTGCCGACGACCATATTAGGGTCGGTATTATAAGACTTGTTGTTGGGGTCAATATTCATTGTCAAAGGGGCTAGATGAGAGCCATCAGTATCAGCAACCACCAGCTCCATTGGCGCACTTTTGCTACATCCCGTAGCATCACACGCTTCCACTTGCATTTGATACAAACCACCCTGACCATAACCAAACGTAGCGGTTGTTTGGCTACCGGTTATTGGCCCTGTCGCCACCTTATTGCCATCAAAGTAGATGTTATAAGTATCTCCAGTAGTACCACTCCACTGATTAAATGTGATTTTGATCTCTGCTAGATCGTTGTATTGAACCATCTGGTCGTAGCCAGAGGTGGTCTCCATAGCCAATTGGATTTTCGAAAACTGCAGATTATTCGAGCCCCAGACGTCAATTGAGGGTTTTGCTGGTGCAGCATTGACATTTTGGCTTACCGCCAAAGCAACCGCCGATACCCCTAATAATAGATTTTTCATTATTTGTTCTCTTTCCCTGAAAGGTCTAATGACGCTGCTCACACCTGTTATAAAAGTGTGAACATCGAGAACAATTAATAGAACTTGGGGTTTATTTTGTGTTCAAAAAATAAACTCACTTCGAGTCACCACTCAAAAATACTCAATATGTAACAAGAATTTTCATTCACATTTTTACTTTGTGCCCAGAATTTTATTCTTGTGATGGCACCTCCTTCCTTAAAAAACACCAAACCCATTCACCAAGAGAATAAGCGCACTCGGAGGTATTTTCCGTTTAAGTCGATGAGCTCACGTTTTAATTCTGGAAAAAAACCAGCGCTTGTATAACAATGTCCTTTCTCATTAGTCGGGGAGCGTTTTCGCTGAGATCACCAAAGTGGTGAGACCCGTTGAACCTGATTCAGTTAGCACTGGCGTAGGGAACTGATAGACACCGCACTAAGACTCTGCGTCCGCAGTGGATCTTTGCCCTGCCTATTTTGTGTTCCTACCCTGAAAAGGAACATGATATGACATCATCAACCTCTAAAACTCCTATTGTATTGACAATCGCTGGCTCCGATTCTGGCGGTGGCGCTGGAATTCAAGCTGACATTAAAGCCATCTCAGCAACAGGTTCTTATGCGTGCTCAGTCATTACTGCGTTGACCGCTCAAAACACGCAAGGCGTATCTGGTATTCTCGGTATTGATCCTCAATTTGTGCAGGCGCAATTAGACGCGGTATTCAGCGACTTAGATGTAGTGGCGGTAAAGATCGGTATGCTTGCTGACGCGAGTATTATTCGCGCTGTGGCTGAAAAGATTCGTCAATATCAGCCAAAGCATGTGGTTCTAGACCCTGTCATGGTCGCTACCAGTGGCGACCTGCTATTAGAAACTTCCGCTATTGATGCGTTAAAAACGGAATTACTACCTTTAGCGACAGTGATCACACCTAATTTACCTGAAGGTGCAGCCCTACTTGGCACCCAAGTTCCGCAATCCCAAAATGACATGGAAGCGTTGATTGACCAGCTACGCGAACTCAATACGTCAGCGATTTTGCTTAAAGGTGGTCACCTTGAGTCAGACTCCAGCAGTAATGACCTACTGATTACTCAAAATGATGTGTCTATCTTTGAAACAACGCGTATCAATACCAAGAATACTCATGGTACAGGTTGCACATTAAGCTCTGCCATCGCGTCTTACTTGGCTCAAAATAATTCCTTACATCAAGCGGTCTCTAACGGTAAAAGCTACATTACTCAAGCGATTGCTCATGCCGATGAGCTCGACATCGGTAAGGGGCACGGTCCTGTTCACCACTTTTACGCGCTGAACCGATGAACCATATTCGTATTGAAAACGCCACGCTCACCTATTTAGGTGACGCTCAACCGATATTCTCAGACTTGAGCGTACAGTTTGAAGCGGGAAGCTGGACCGCTTTGTTAGGACCTAGTGGCTGCGGGAAGTCGACGTTGCTGCGCTATATCGCTGGGCTACTAACGGAAAAAGTCACCTTTACCGCCAAAACTGTAGTTCCTAGCCTTACTCAGCTATCGAGTAACGTAGCCTACATGGCGCAGCAAGATTTACTTATGCCTTGGTTAACCGTTGTTGACAATGTGTGTTTAGCCACACGTTTGAATGGTCAGCGTGTCGAAGCCAATACGAAAGCCAAAGCCATGGCGTTATTGGAACAGGTTGGACTCGATAGCAAAGCGAATGTTCTGCCCAACGAACTATCTGGCGGACAAAAACAGCGCGTTGCCTTAGCTCGAACTTTAATGCAAGACAAATCGATAGTGTTGATGGACGAGCCATTTTCTGCGCTTGATGCCGTCACTAGACATAAATTGCAAAATCTTGCCGCTCAGTTGTTGTGTGATAAAACAGTGTTATTGATCACCCACGACCCTCAAGAAGCCTTGAGGCTCGGCGAGCAAATATTGGTCATGAACGGGAAACCCGCCCAGCTTAATAAAGTCGTCCCTCCACAATCGGCTATTCCTAGAGATATAGATGGCGAATTCGCAACCATCCAACAATCCATCCTAGAACATTTAGGGGGACACTCGTGACAGTCTTAACACAAGTCGCTGAACAAAGCCGTCGACAGGCGGCTGCTCAGAAAAAACAAGGGATAAGCACACTATTGCGAGTACTGGTTAGCTTCCTGATTATCTTAGGGCTTTGGAAAGCTATCGTGGTGCTGTTTGAGCTCCCCAGTTTTATCTTACCAGCACCCGAGGCCGTACTCGTTAAGCTGGTCGAGCGTCAAGATGTACTTCTTAAACACACTTGGGTTACGACACAAGAGATCCTGCTCGGGCTCCTACTTGGCTTATCAATGGGACTGTTCTTTGCACTGCAGATGCTGTTGTTTCAGCCCGTCAAACGTTGGCTCCTGCCGATTTTAATAACCAGCCAGGCTATCCCAGTGTTCGCTCTCGCTCCAATTCTGATGCTGTGGCTGGGCTACGGTATTGCTTCCAAAGTGGTCATGGCAGCACTGATTATCTTCTTTCCCGTTACCACTTGTTGCTATGACGGACTACGTAATACGCCTGTGGGTTATTTGGATTTGTCACAGACTATGGGGGCTAGCCGCTTCCGACAACTATGGCACATACGTTTACCAGCCTCGCTACCTGTCCTTGCCTCTGGTATACGAGTCGCCGTCGTAGTTGCTCCTATCGGTGCTGTCGCTGGCGAATGGGTTGGTTCAAGTGAGGGTTTGGGGTATCTCATGTTGCAAGCCAATGCTCGCATGTTAATTGATGAAATGTTTGCGGCGCTGTTTATTTTAGCCAGCGTCTCAGTCGCGCTTTACTTTTTTACCGATTGGGGGCTCAAGCGCCTGATCCCTTGGGAAAATAAATAACAATCAAAAGGAAAAACCATGAAATCCATGCTCAAACTCGCTGCGGCTCTGCTGCTAACTACAGCCAGCATCATGCCAGCGCACGCTGCAGAAAAAAAACTCACGCTAATGCTCGACTGGTTTGTTAACCCAAATCATGGCCCTATCGTCATTGCTCAAGAGAAAGGCTACTTCAAAGAGCAAGGGCTTAATGTTGATATTCAAGAGCCAGCCGACCCAAGTACACCAGCCAAACTGGTTGCTGCGGGGAAAGTCGACCTTGCTGTTTCGTATCAAACCAGCCTTACTATCGACGTGGCTGCTGGACTACCACTGATCCGCAGCGCAACTCTGATCGCAACGCCGCTTAATACCATGATGGTATTGGACAATGGCAAGATAAACACACTAGCAGACCTAAAAGGTAAGAAAATTGGTATTGCTATCGCAGGTAACGAAGAAGCGACCATAGGTACCATGCTCAGTACCGAGGGAGTGGCATTTGACGAAGTACAGATCATTAATGTTGGCTGGGCTCTCTCCTCTTCCCTTGCTTCAGGAAAAGTAGACGCGATTTGGGGTGGTTTGAGAAACTTTGAAACCAACCAGCTAGAACTTGAAGGTTATAAACCAAAAGCCTTTTTCCCAGAAGAACACGGTGTCCCAACTTATGAGGAACTAGTGTTTGTCGCCAATGCCAACAGTTATGACAAAGAAGCCATCCTAAAATTCAACCGTGCGATTGAAAAGGCCACCACTTACATAGTGAATCACCCAACAACTTCTTGGAATGAGTTTGTTGCCTACGCACCAGACACATTAAACAACGAACTCAATAAAAGAGCATGGCGTGACACATTGACTCGATTTGCGCTTAGACCATCTGCGGTTGATGCGACCAAATATGATGCGTTTACCGAATTCATGTATCAACACAAAATTATCAGCGCTAAGCCAAAAGCAGAGACCATCGTACCTGTACTTTAGGAGTGACCATGAACCATCAAGACTTAATTAACGCTTGCCAACAAGAGTGGTTGGCTTACACCGAACATGACTTCGTCAAGCAATTAGCCGTGGGGACTCTCGCTCAGCAGGCGTATTTACACTATTTAAAGCAGGATTTTCTATTCTTAAAGCAGTACGCTCGTGCCTATGCACTAGCCATCTACAAAGCCAAAACACTTGCTCAAATGCGCGAAGCGGTACCAAGTGTTGAGGCACTATTAAATTCTGAGATTGGCCACCATGTCACTTATTGCCAGCAGTGGGGAATCACTGAAGCAGATATGGAAGCGGAAGTCGAAGATTTTGGTACCGTAGCGTACACACGGTATGTTCTAGATGCAGGAATGACGGGCGAATTAGTTGATCTTTATGCTGCACTAGCACCTTGTGCCATCGGCTATGCCGTTATCGGTGACAACTTACTCAAAAGCGCCGATACCATGCTAGAAGATAACCCCTATCGTAGTTGGATAGAACTGTATGGCAGCGAAGAATTCCAGTCAGGTGTGCACACCAGTATCAAACGATTAGACGCGCTACTAAAAGACATTGACCTACAAAGCCAGAGAGCACAAGAGATCATACATGTGTTTAAAACGGCAACTCGCATGGAAATTGCCTTTTGGCAACAAGGCTTAGATGCCGCCTAATCTAAAGCCGACTATTTAGGTCGGCTTTTTTTATCTCTTCAAAGAAAGCAATTAACAAACAAATATCACACAAACAACCCGCATTTAAAATTTTGTGCCTGCCATCACGTGTTAACACAATATTTACATCCAACCTTAACATTTGCAACAAACTTAGGTAGGATGCGCGAAGTGTTTTATAAATTCAAACACTTCGCGCTCAGCTTTCTCATGCTTTTCGTGCAAGCAAGGACGATTGGGAAACGGTGGGTATCAACAATAGCTTTCGAACAATCAGAACATCAGTCGCTGAGTTTCAAAAGCTACCCCAGCTTTACAGGGAAGAACTATGCAGTCTTTGGTTGATTTTTTAAACGGGATAATCTGGAGTCCCGCTCTAATTTACTTGTGTCTTGGTGCTGGCCTTTTTTATTCAGTGCTCACTCGTTTTGTACAGGTGCGTCATTTCTTCGAAATGTGGCGTCTATTACTTTCCGGTAAAAGCTCAGAAAAAGGGATCTCCTCATTTCAAGCTTTAGCGGTTTCACTTTCTGGTCGCGTTGGTACGGGTAATATTGCCGGTGTCGCTGCGGCTATTGGTTTTGGTGGTCCAGGCGCAGTTTTCTGGATGTGGATGGTTGCGTTTTTTGGCGCAGCAACAGCCTATATCGAATCCACGCTCGCTCAAATCTATAAAGAAGAAGATGAAGGGCAATTTCGTGGCGGCCCAGCTTATTACATAGAAAAAGCGATGGGACAAAAATGGTACGCATGGATCTTTGCTATTGCGACTATTTTCGCTTGTGGTGTTCTTCTACCTGGTGTTCAATCGAACAGCATTGGTAATGCAGTAGAAACCGCATTCGGCACAGGCGCTATGATTGACACTGCTATCGGTACCATCAGTTTTGCTAAAATTTTCACTGGTGCAGTTATTTCCGTCATTCTTGCGTTCATCATTTTTGGTGGCGTAAAACGAATCGCAAACTTCACACAAATCGTTGTGCCATTTATGGCTCTAGCGTACATCATCATCGCGTTCGTGATTATTCTGCTTAACATCGGTGAAGTACCGGGGATTGTTAGTATGATTATTGGCGATGCATTTACCCCAATGGCAGGCTTCGGCGCGGCAATTGGCTGGGGTGTAAAACGTGGAGTCTACTCTAACGAAGCAGGCCAAGGTACTGGTCCACATGCAGCTGCAGCAGCAAACGTTGATCACCCAGCACAGCAAGGTTTAGTGCAATCTTTCTCTATCTATATTGATACGCTTCTAGTGTGTTCTGCGACAGCATTTATGATTCTTATCACAGGTGCGTACAACGTTCATGGTCCAGAGAGTACGTTCTTGGTACAAAACCTTGCCGAAACCGTTGGGGCTAATGGTCCTGCGTTTACTCAGTTAGCTATCGAAAGCACAATGCCTGGTGTTGGTAAGCTGTTTATCGCATTTGCATTATTCTTCTTCGCATTTACGACCATTCTGGCGTACTACTATATTGCAGAGACAAATATCGCTTACATTCGCCGTACTTTTAAAATCAACGGCTTGATGTTCATCTTGAAACTTGTGCTAATCACATCTGTGTTTTATGGAACAGTGAAAGCGGCTAACCTTGCTTGGGCAATGGGTGATGTGGGTGTTGGTCTGATGGCATGGTTAAACATCGTGGGCATTTTGATCATCTTCTTTATTGCCAAACCAGCAATCATTGCGCTCAAAGATTATGAGAAACAGCAAGAGCAAGGTGTAGAAGAGTACACATTCAACCCTGTCGCACTTGGTATTAAAGGTGCAGACTACTGGGAAGGTCGCTACGAACGTAAAACAGGTAAAAAGCCTGAAGCGCCTCAAGAGGCGGGTTCCGCATCCACTCAGACACAGACATCTTAATTAAGAATTGATGTTCACTTTAGGTAGGTCTCTGCCTGTGTAGGGATGACATGAAACATGCTCATCGCATAAAAAAAGGGGTAGCTTAGCTACCCCTTTTATCATTCACTGTTCCCGAATGAATGAAACTTAAATTATGCAGCCACTTCTTGAGTGTTCATTGCTGGCGCTTTTTTCTCACCGATAGGGAGAATCGTACGACCATATTCGTTGTTAAGTACTTGAGCCATAGCGAAGTAAATCGCGCTCGCACCGCAGAAGATACCTTCAAAGCCAGCAATAGTGCCAATCAATTCGCTGCCGAAGAAATCACGCGCTGCTAACAAGAAAAATAGGATAGTCAGAGAACCAAAGACCACTTGCTTAGCCACTGGGTAGCAAAGTGAACCAATGAACATGAAGCCAGTGAACACACCCCATAGCAGTAAATACCAACCCATAAATTTCGCAGGGCTAGCAGGAAGACCCATGTAAGGCATTACGATAATACCCACTAGCGTTAACCAGAATAAGCCGTACGACGTGAATGCCGTAGTGCCAAAAGTGTCACCACGCTTAAAGCACATCATGCCAACAAACACTTGGCTAAGACCGCCATAAAAAATACCCATAGCAAGAATCATTGAATCAATCGGAAAGAAACCTGCATTGTGGATGTTAAGCAGAATGGTAGTCATACCAAAACCCATTAGGCCAAGTGGCGCAGGGTTTGCGAGTTTGTTCGACATGTAAAAGAGCCTTCGATTAAAAATTAGTGGTAAAAGTTATAGAAAAATTTTAATCGATATTTGTGACATTGAGCAGATCCGTTATTTGCAATCTAAGATTGATAATTTGCAGATATTAATTAGCATGCATAAAAAAACCGGCTTGCGCCGGTTTCATAATTTAATAACAACAATCGGAGATTATTCCCACTCGATGGTCGCTGGTGGCTTACCAGAAATGTCGTAAACCACACGTGAAATGCCTTCAACTTCGTTGATAATGCGGTTCGAGACCTTACCTAGGAAGTCATATGGTAAATGTGCCCAATGAGCCGTCATAAAGTCGATGGTTTCAACAGCACGCAGTGATACTACCCAGTCATACTTACGGCCATCCCCCATAACACCTACCGAACGAACTGGTAGGAACACGGTAAATGCTTGAGAAACTTTGTTATACAGATCTGCAGCGTGCAGTTCTTCAATAAAGATAGCATCAGCACGGCGCAGCAAGTCACAGTACTCTTTTTTGATTTCACCAAGAACACGAACACCGAGGCCTGGTCCTGGGAATGGGTGACGATAAAGCATGTTATATGGTAGACCTAGTTCTAGACCGATCTTACGCACTTCATCTTTAAACAATTCACGTAGTGGCTCAACAAGCCCCATTTCCATATCATCAGGAAGACCACCCACATTGTGGTGTGATTTAATAACGTGAGCTTTACCTGTTTTAGAAGCAGCTGACTCAATAACATCTGGGTAGATTGTACCCTGTGCTAGCCATTTCGCATTTTTAAGCTTCTTAGACTCTTCATCGAATACGTCAACAAACACGTGACCGATTGTTTTACGTTTCTCTTCTGGGTCAGATTTGCCTTCAAGTGCAGTCAAGAAGCGCTCTTCTGCGTCAACTTTGATGATGTTTAGGCCGAACTTATCGCCAAACATTTCCATCACTTGCTGGCCTTCGTTAAGACGAAGTAGGCCGTTGTCAACGAACACACAGGTCAGCTTGTCGCCAATGGCGCGGTGAACAAGCATTGCAACTACCGATGAATCAACACCACCAGATAGACCTAGAATAACCTCATCATCGCCTACTTGCTCTTTAATACGAGCAACAGCATCTTCGATGATGGATTCTGATGTCCATAAACGCTCACAGCCACATGCACCAAGAACAAAGTTCTCTAGCATTTGCAGGCCTTGTTTAGTGTGCGTTACTTCTGGGTGGAACTGAACGCCATAGTATTTCTTCTCTTCATTCGCCATAGCAGCGTACGGGCAAGTGTCCGTTTCACCAACTTTTACGAAGTCTGCTGGAATTTCTACAACTTTATCGCCGTGGCTCATCCAGACGTCTTGAGTCGCTTCAAGATCTTTGAAAATCGCTGAGTCACCAGATACTTTAACTTGTGCGTAGCCAAATTCACGTTCGTTTGAACCTGCTACTCGGCCACCAAGTTGCTCAGCCATTGTCTGCATGCCGTAACAAACGCCAAGAACAGGAACGCCTGAATCAAATACGTATTGAGGAGCGCGAGGAGAATTTTCCTCTGTTACACTCTCAGGGCCGCCAGATAGAATAATACCGTCTGGGTTGAATTCACGAATATCCGCTTCTTCTACATCCCAGCTCCATAGTTCACAGTAAACGCCGATTTCACGTACACGACGTGCTACTAATTGTGTGTACTGCGAGCCGAAGTCTAAAATCAGAATTCGTTGGTCATGAATATTTTTCGTCATTTTGGGCAATCTTATAAGCTAAGTATTGAGAACGGAGGCGAGTTTACCCGCCTCACATCTATGCATCAAGGAAAAAAGCAAACGTTTACGTAAGATTTAGACTTACCAGGGTCAATTGTGACCCTCAACGTTATCACTACAGTCTATGGGTAATTAACCTAGACGGTAGTTTGGTGCTTCCTTAGTGATTTGAACGTCGTGTACGTGTGACTCGTTTAAGCCAGCACCAGAGATACGTACGAACTCTGCTTTAGTGCGCATATCTTCGATAGTCGCAGAGCCTGTTAGACCCATGCTTGAACGAAGACCACCCATTTGTTGGTGAACGATTTCTTTTAGGCGACCTTTGTAGGCGATGCGACCTTCGATACCTTCTGGAACAAGCTTGTCCGCAGCATTATCTGATTGGAAATAACGGTCCGATGAACCTTGAGACATCGCGCCAAGAGAACCCATTCCACGGTAAGCCTTATAAGAACGGCCTTGATAAAGAATAACTTCACCAGGTGCTTCTTCAGTACCAGCAAACATAGAGCCAACCATCACGCATGATGCACCAGCAACGATTGCTTTACAGATATCACCAGAGAAGCGGATACCACCGTCTGCGATGACTGGAATACCATATTCGTTGGCAACACCAGCAGCATCAGCAATCGCTGTAACTTGAGGAACACCAACACCTGTAACGATACGAGTTGTACAAATAGAACCAGGGCCAATACCAACTTTAACGGCACTAACACCCGCTTCAATCAGTGCTTTCGCGCCAGCAGCCGTAGCTACGTTGCCACCAATGATATCGAGATCTGGGTACGCTTCACGTGTTTCGCGAATGCGAGTTAAAACACCTTCTGAATGACCGTGTGAAGAGTCAATCAAAAGCACATCAACACCAGCTTCAACTAGAGCTTTTACGCGCTCTTCGTTACCCGCGCCCGCACCGACAGCAGCACCTACGCGCAGACGACCTTGCGCATCTTTACATGCGTTTGGTTTACGTTCTGCTTTGTGGAAGTCTTTTGCAGTGATCATACCGGTAAGTTGGAACTCATCGTTTACGACCAACACTTTTTCAACACGAGCACGGTGCATCTCTTCTTGCACTTCTTCACGAGAAGCGCCTTCTTTTACTGATGCTAGACGCGCTTTTGGCGTCATTACTACTTCTACTTTCTTACTTAAATCAGTAACAAAGCGAACATCACGGCCAGTGATGATGCCTACAAGCTCATTCGTTTCTGTAACAACAGGGAAACCTGCAAAGCCATGCTTTTCAGTTAGCGCCATTACATCAGCAATCGTTGCTTCTGGACGAACAGTAACAGGGTTTGTTACTACACCAGCTTCAAAGATCTTAACAAGACGTACTTGCTCAGCTTGTTGCTCAATAGACATGTTTTTGTGGATAAAGCCAATGCCACCTTCTTGGGCAAGCGCGATCGCTAGACGCGCTTCCGTCACTGTGTCCATAGACGCAGAGATCATTGGAATATTCAGACTGATATTCTTCGTCAACCGAGTGCGAAGATCGGCTGTGTTTGGGAGAACGGTGGAGTGAGCTGGAACGAGTAGTACATCATCGAACGTCAGCGCTTCTTTGGCAATTCTTAGCATTTGCAATATCTCACAATAGAGGAGTTGAAGGAATAATCCGCCCTTACCGTTTCGCATAATAAGGTCATTTGGATTAGATATTGCGGTGGGATTATACGCCCGACGAAATCGCTTGGCTACACATTTTTATATTTTTTATTTGCATTTACCCCCTTGATATGTATTATATTGCCGCTAATTTCCATACCCACGTCTTTGAGATTAGCTGTGCCCCTATCCTCGCGATCAAGCTCTAATTCTACGTCTAGTAATCAAAACATTTACACGGTGTCACGCCTGAACTCTGAAGTTCGTTTGTTGCTAGAAAATGAAATGGGGATAGTGTGGTTAGTCGGCGAAATTTCTAACTTTTCTGCACCTGTCTCTGGTCACTGGTACCTCACTCTTAAGGACTCTCGCGCTCAAGTGAAATGCGCGATGTTTCGTGGTAATAATCGCCGTGTAACGTTCAAACCTGCTAATGGAAATCAAGTACTAGTTAAAGCAAGACTCTCACTTTATGAGCCGCGAGGTGACTATCAGCTCATCATTGAGTCAATGCAACCCGAGGGGGATGGTCGACTTCAGCAAGAGTTTGAGAAGCTGAAAATGTCACTTGCTGCAGAAGGTTTGTTTGCTCAAACACTAAAACAACCATTGCCCAGCCACCCAAAACGTGTAGGTATCATTACCTCCAAAACGGGCGCTGCTTTATTTGATATTTTAGATGTTTTGAAAAGGCGTGATCCTTCCTTACCTGTGGTTATTTATCCGACGACGGTTCAAGGAGATAACGCTGCGATTGAGATTGCTCAAGCGATTGGCAGAGCAAACAGCCGAAACGAGTGTGATGTGTTAATCGTCGGACGAGGCGGAGGCTCCCTTGAAGATTTATGGTGCTTCAACCACGAAATCGTCGCTAGAACCATTGCCGCCAGCCAAATACCAATTATCAGTGCAGTCGGACATGAAATTGACGTCACTATCGCTGATTACGTCGCTGATGTGCGCGCCCCGACACCAAGTGCAGCCGCAGAACTAGTCAGCAATGATACCTCTCATAAACATGAGTCACTGATCACTAGAGAGCAGCGCCTGAGAAACGTCATTCGACTTTATCTGTCAGAGCAAAAGCAGCGCTTGTCCTCGTTGATGCAAGACCTAAGCAATCAACACCCTAAACATCATTTGCAGCGCCAAAGTCAACGCTTGGATGAATTTGAGTACCGCCTTAATGCCGCAATGAAGCAAAGGTTATCTCAAGAGACTCTAAGGTTAACCAACAAACTGCATCGACTGAAGTTACAGTCACCTGTTACTCGTCTGGCGCAACAATCGCACCGATTAAGTCAATTAGAAAGTCGACTAAAACAAGCGATGCAACGTCAACTCTCTTCAACTAAGCATAAATTTGCATTAACAGTTGGTAAGCTTGACACGGTGAGTCCACTTGCCACATTGAAGCGTGGTTACTCTATTACTCAAGACGAGGATGGGAAAGTCATTTCTCATGCAGATTCGGTAGAAATAGGCTCAACAATGACGACTCAGGTAGAGCATGGCACTCTTGTCTCGACCGTTACCGATATCAAACCTAGCTAGCCAAGCTCACTAAACTTTTATTGGTTGGAATTCAAACCTTGCTCGAGATTTGGACTTTAGTTCATTACATGAGTTACAAAAATAGTTAGCTGCACCACACGCCTGAAGCTTTTCCATTTCAGCTTGGCAATCTGGGCAATAACCAATTTTGACAAAATGTTTAGTACATTGTTTACAGAAATACTGCCCGTCCCAATCTAAAGCGATCTTGCAATCTGGGCACTCGTTGTCTGCGAAGTTCATATCTCACCTAAATATTAGTAGATGTTAATATTGATATTCTATCTCGAACACCTAAAGGATACTAGGCAGCTACCATAAGACGTTCTTTAACGTTAGGAAAACGTTTAGCCACGAGATAGGAATAAACTCTCCAACTTAGCTTTACGTTTGACTTTGTACATCTCGGTATCCGCTAAACGGATCAATTGGTCAATCGTCATGTCTGAACAACACTCTTTGGTTGCAAACCCAACGCTAACCCCGATGTTAGTCTCTTCTAAAGTGACAGGCCGATTCAATTCTGACTGCAATGTCTCGTAAAAAGTTCTGGAATCTTCCTGACTAGGAAAGCAACTAAACGCAAGAAACTCATCGCCACCATATCGACCTAACACAGCTTGGTCAGGTAATAGTAAACGTAATTTTTGCGCGACAGCAACCAACACCTTATCGCCGAATTGATGTCCATACACATCATTTACTTGTTTGAACTTATCGATATCAATAAAGAAGCAGCCAAGAAAATTACCTTGAAAGCAATGACTTTGTTCGACACGTTCCAATAGAGCTCGACGATTCAGGCATTGAGTCAGAGAATCAAACTTAGCTTGGTAGTTGAGTTTATCTTCTAAAGCATATTTCTCTAGCGCCACAGAATAAACTGCGGCAATAGACTCGAGTATCTCCAGTTCAATAGCATGGGGATCAGAGGGCAATGAGCTATAGAGTGCAAACGTACCCAATACGTGCTCTTGTGTCGAGATCACTGGCACAGACCAGCATGCTCTAATATTTGCTTGTGTCGCAAGTTCAACAAAAGGCTGCCAATTACTATGGCTTTTGACATCAGAGACGATTACAGAACGTTTTAAATAGGCAGCCGCACCGCAGGAACCTACTCCTTCTCCTATTTCGATCCCATCAATAGCATCGTTGTAAAAGTCAGGCAAGTTAGGTGCTGAAGTGCTGTAAAGTCGATGTGTCTCTTGATCTAACGTTAATATTGACGCGCGTTTATCCTTAAACAGGCGCTCTGTTAACTTAATGATTCGCTCCTCCAATTGGGGTTTTGGCAACCCCAGAGCAAGTTCTTTCAAGAGTAAGTTCATGCCCTTATGGGCATCTATCAGCAAATCTTTCGTCATAAATCCGCAGAATTGTCGTTCTTATTGAGTATGCGTAACCGACACATAATAACACAACGTACGGATAGATGATCTATTGACCAGTTTAATATTTAGTCGTATGGTCAAAGGGACGAACAACAATACGATGCTGTTCTAGATCTTCCCTAGATCTTCCCCTTAATCTAATCTGATCAGCGATCTGCTCTTAAAAGAACATTTATATAACCACATACCGAAAGCATAAGTTACATATTCTGCATTTGGATTTAAGTCAGATTATTATTCCACACAAGACTTATCAAATGACACTATACAGAATTTAATAAAACGATCATTTCTCGAATTAGTCACTTACATGGGTATGCATTTCGATATAAGACGAATCTACGGCTTTTAGCTCGACTCTAAGGTTAATCAGTTCATCCATATGATTGATATGCGTTCCACCGCAAGGCATCACGACGTCGACGCCATCAAGAGTGCAGTGCCAATATCTTGAACTGGTCAAAAATGGACCTTCAAGTTGCATTGAAACTTCAGAGGGTTCTTGTGACCACTCAGCTAACTGTTGATTAGTCATATCTTCAATTCTCTGCAAGTCTGTCACCACCTCTACTGTATTTAGTCCACGTTTCTTTAACGTTTTCCCAAGGCGATATCGGTCAAAACATCGGTTTGGCGATACCACACTCTGTTCCTGAGCATAACTATTAAAATCATAGTGGGCCAAACCATCTTTTCGGTCTGCTTCTTTTCTCCAGTATGACGCAGCTAGCACTTTGTTAAGTGCAAGAGAGGCGATATGTCCGGCACTATGTCCTCTGCTCAAACTTTGTTGATAGGCTTTGTCCACTTCCAATGTAATGATCTGACCAACACAAAGTTCTGGTCCTTTCGCGATTCGATGCACAACAACAAATACCCATCCATCACAGTCTCGTTTTACGGGAATCGCGCTGCCGACATACAGTGTTTTGGTATCCAGTTCGATAGCACCAACAAGACAATCTATGACTTCAAGTTGTTGACCTTTCGTTAACAGATAACCTTTGTCTGCCGGATGATCAGGCCATATATGACTTACTGGGTGAAATGGCGTACTGTCTACAACAATATCGGTGTAATTAGAATGCTCATCGATCAATTGAATTGCGCTGTCTAGCTGCCAAGTTTGATGACAAAAGTGAATTTTACTAGCGGTAAACACGGTATGATTATTCCTTGCAACAAAAAACGCCCGCTGTATTCAGAGGGCGTTGTTTAATTTCGACTTATTTTTTAGGACGACCTTTCATCATCGTCATTAAGCGTTTACGTTTACGCTCTTGTGAAAGGGTCATCTTGTTAGACTTACCTTCAAATGGGTTATCGCTGCTTTGGAAGTTAATACGAATTGGCGTACCCATGATTTCCAAAGAACGACGATAATAGTTCATTAAATAACGCTTATACGAATCTGGTAGTTCATTGACTAGGTTACCATGAACCACAACGATTGGTGGGTTGTAGCCACCAGCGTGCGCATATTTCAACTTAACACGACGTCCACGAACCATAGGTGGCTGGTGATCTTCCGTCGCCATTTTCATGATACGGGTCAGTACCGAAGTACCCACACGGGTAGTCGCAGACTTGTAAGCTTCTTGAACAGATTCAAACAAGTGGCCAACACCAGTACCATGAAGCGCTGAAATAAAGTGGATACGAGCAAAGTCAACGAAACCAAGACGACGATCAAGCTCTTTCTTAACGTGTTCTTTCACGTCAGTATCTAAACCATCCCACTTGTTCACAGCGATCACAATAGAGCGACCAGAGTTTAACGCAAAACCAAGGAGGCTTAAGTCTTGATCTGAGATGTTTTCACGAGCATCGATAACGAGCAATACAACGTTTGCATCTTCTACTGCTTTCAGGGTTTTAACCACTGAGAACTTCTCAACCGTTTCGTTGATGCGACGACGACGACGTACACCAGCAGTATCAATTAGTACATACTCACGATCATCACGCTGCATAGGAATATAAATAGAATCGCGAGTGGTACCCGGCATGTCATAAACTACGACACGCTCTTCACCAAGAATACGGTTGGTCAGCGTTGATTTACCCACATTAGGTCGACCAATGATAGCCAACTTAATTGGTTGATCTTGAAGACGCTTAAACTCTTCTTCCGCTTCTTCTTCGGTATAATCGAGTTTCTCTTCTTCTTCGTCTTCAAACTCAGTCAGATCTTCAATTTCACCTTGTTCAACAAAGCTTTCTGCAAATGGGTTAAGTGCGCGTTCGATAAGTGCAGTAACGCCACGACCGTGTGCCGCTGCGATGTGGTACATGTCTTCTACACCAAGTTGCCAAAACTCAGCACTAGCAGCATCAGCATCAATACCATCAACTTTGTTAATCACTAGGAATGACGGCTTCTCAATTTTACGCAGGTGTTGAGCAATCGCTTCATCAGCCGACGTTAAACCTGCACGGCCATCCACTAGGAAAAGCACGACATCCGCTTCATCAATCGCAGCTAGCGATTGTTCCGCCATTTTTGTTTCAACACCTTCTTCAGTACCATCAATACCACCGGTATCAATAACAATGAATTCATGCTCACCCAGTTTTGCCTGACCGTATTTACGGTCACGTGTTAGCCCCGGAAAATCCGCAACAAGAGCATCACGCGTACGAGTCAATCGATTGAACAGGGTCGACTTACCCACATTCGGGCGTCCAACTAGGGCAACAACAGGTACCATATAAACCTCTACACTTATCTTCTAATTGTAGTTATAGGTAAAATTCTCACGTTTTCCTATAACCACAAATTAATCCATCTATCCGAGCTCGAAAAGATCCTTTTGCTTCGCAGCAATAAAACGGCTCCTAACTGAGATCAGCCAGGAGCCGTTTGTGAATTATATCACGCTTTCTAGTTGATAGTGAGTTTCTTTATTTCACCATCACGAGTCACTAAAACATAACCTTCAGGTACCTTAGTTGGTCCAACAGAAAGGCCACTTTCGTTGATGAGTTGCTGTGCTACAAACTCACCTGACTCTCGATCAATCCAGTGTAGGTAACCTAAGCTATCACCTACTACGATGTAACCATCAACAATAACAGGTGCAGTTAGCAGTCGGTTTTCCAACTGGTTATTTTCCCACAGCTCAGTACCACTGCGAGCATCTACAGCTACTACATGATCATTATCTGTCACCAAGAATAAACTACGGTTATCCGTCGCCATATCTGTCGCTGATGAGTAGTTACGTTTCCAAATAGGGTTACCAGAACGTAGATCAATAGAAATTAACTGCCCATTGAAACCCACCGTAAACAGTGTGCCACCTAAAATGATTGGAGATGAATCCACATCAACCAAGCGATCGATCTCGGTAGCGCCTTTTGGCGTGCCTACAGGTTGCTGCCAAATCAACTGTCCACGCTCGACGATAGCGGCAGCTAAACGTCCATTGGCCGTGCCCCAGAAAACACCACCTGATACGGTAGCTGGTGCACTGTCACCACGTAAAGTTAGGTTTGGAACATCAGTACTGATCGCCCAGCGCTCTTCGCCCGACGTTTGTTCCAATGCAACCAACAAGCCTTGACTGGTATGAACCATGATTAAACTTGCATCCGCTACCGGATTCGCAAGCACCTCACCATTCACCTTGGCGCGCCAAACTTCTTCGCCAGTTTTGACGTCAAGCGCAATAACTTCGCCGTTTTCGCTACCGATATATAGCTTTTGATACGCCGCGGCAATACCACCAGAAAGTCGAGCTGATGTCTCACCAGCGACATTAACTTCCCAAAGCGTTTTACCCGTTTCTGGATCAAGCGCTTTTACCACTCCGTCTCGGCTAGCGACAAACAAGTTGTCATAGGCGTAAATTGGAGAGAGCTTCGAGAAGAACTGACCAACACCATCACCAATACTTGCAGACCATACCGACTGAGGCGTGAACTCACTTTGTACTTTTGGCAGTGGTGCCATAATGACGGTATCTTCTTCACTAGAACACCCTGCAAGAATTCCCAGTACCGAAATAGAAAGCAGTACTTTCTTTACGACTCTATTCATCGGCTATGGCCCTTACTTGGCAAGATCGTCCAGTTTAATTTGTAGCCCTTGGCTTGCGTCTTGCGCTTGCTGTGCTTCAGTATAAGCAGTGTAAGCTGCATCACGGTCACCGTCACGAATTGCGATATCACCACGCAGCTCGGCCACTCGGCCTGCCCATGCGTCATCGGTAATTTTCGCAAGTTCAGCACGCGCACCATCAACGTTACCTGTTTCCGCCATTAGACGAGCAATACGGTAAGTCACTAGCGGAGTGATCGCCGCATCTTTAGTTTTGCTTTGTGCCCATTGCAGTTGCTCAAGAGCCTTTTCAAGCTCACCAGCTTCTACTTGAACTTTCGCTAGTTGTAGTGAAGCCAAAACACTGTATTCAGTGTCTTTGCTACCATCGATAAATGCTTGTACGTCACCACTTGCGTCAGTGCCTTTAGCGGCAATAGCTTCTACCGCTTTGGTATACTGTTCAGAAGCAGCTTCTTGCGCAGACGTTACTGAGTCTTGATAGTAACGCCAGCCAAATAAACCACCCAAACCAACAACAACACCAAGAACCACTGCTTTGCCGTTCTCTTTCCACCAATCTTTGATTGCTTCTACTTGTTGTTCTTCAGAATCGTAGAGTTCCACTTCCTGTCCTCTTAAAAGAATTCGTCACTAACGTTGATTGATTCATCTATCGAATACGTTCAATCAACGTCAGTCTATAAACTAGATAATATCTGCTAATTTAGCGGCTAACTCAGTTTGAGCAATAGTTTCTTGCTCACCACCCTGCAAATCTTTGACCACGACCGTATTCTCGGCCACTTCATTCTCGCCTAGCACTAGAGCGTATACTGCGCCAACTTTATCTGCACGCTTAAATTGTTTCTTGAAGTTGCCACCACCAAAGTGGTTCATGACACGAATACCAGGGATAGCTTCACGTAAAGACTCGGCTAGCTTCATACCTGCCATCATGGTGCCTTCACCCGCAGTCACTACGTAGGCGTCAACACTACGACGAACATCAGTCAGCTCAAGCGTTTCCATCATTAGTACCAAACGCTCTAAACCCATAGCAAATCCGACAGCTGGCGTAGCTTTGCCACCTAGTTGTTCAACCAGTCCGTCATAACGACCACCGCCACAAACCGTACCTTGAGCACCTAAACTTTCGGTGATCCACTCAAATACCGTGCGGTTGTAGTAATCCAACCCACGGACAAGGCGTTGATTTACCGTATATTCGATTCCTGCTGCGTCAAGAAGTTCACAAAGACCTGCAAAATGTTGTTTTGAGTCTGCATCGAGGTAATCTGACAGCTCAGGAGCATCAACCAAAATCGCTTGTACATCTGGGTTCTTGCTATCTAGAACACGTAGCGGATTGGTGTACATACGACGCTTGCTATCTTCATCAAGAACATCAATATGCTGCTCTAGGTGAGCGATCAATGCCGTACGGTAATCAGCGCGAGCTTCTAGAGAGCCGATAGAGTTCAGTTCCAAACGTACATGTTCAGCAATGCCCAACTCACGCCATAGACGCGCAGTCATCATGATAAGTTCAGCATCAACGTCAGGGCCATTTAAACCAAAGACTTCCACACCACATTGATGGAATTGACGGTAACGACCCTTTTGTGGGCGCTCATGGCGGAACATTGGGCCCATATACCAAAGACGTTGTTCTTGGTTATATAACAAGCCATTTTCAATACCAGAACGCACACAACCGGCCGTGCCTTCAGGACGAAGCGTTAGGCTATCGCCATTACGGTCTTCGAAGGTGTACATTTCCTTTTCGACCACATCCGTCACTTCACCGATAGCGCGGCTAAATAGATGGGTCATTTCAACGATTGGCATACGTACTTCGTTGTAGCCATATGCGCTAACAACATGCTTAACTGTATTCTCAACTTTTTGCCAAAGTGGAGATTGTGTTGGGAGGCAGTCGTTCATGCCTCGGATTGCTTGAATAGTTTTTGCCACAGTTTAATACCGTTATATCGTTGAAATTATTTATCTTCTACTTGATTCACTTCGATGCGATTTGACTCATCTAACATCGACGCCTTAGCACGAATTTTTGCTTCGAGCTTGTTCACTAGGTCATCATTATCGAAGCGCTCTTTCTGACGTTTACCGTCCTCGTAGAATGCACTTTTCTTGTTACTACCAGCTAAGCCTAAGTGTGAAACTTCTGCTTCACCTGGTCCATTCACCACACAGCCGATAATCGACACATCCATTGGTGTAATCACATCTTCTAAGCGCTGCTCTAGCGCATTTACTGTACCGATCACATCGAATTCTTGACGTGAACAACTTGGGCAAGCAATAAAGTTGATACCACGAGAGCGAATACGCAATGACTTCAAAATATCAAAGCCCACTTTGATCTCTTCAACTGGGTCTGCCGCTAAAGAAATACGCAAAGTGTCACCAATACCTTCTGCCAACAGCATTCCAAGACCCACTGACGACTTCACAGCACCCGCACGAGCACCGCCAGCTTCAGTGATACCTAAGTGTAGTGGCTGATCAATCTTTTGAGCCAACAATCGGTAAGAATCTACGGCAAGGAACACATCCGATGCTTTAACACTGACTTTAAATTGGTCGAAGTTTAGACGATCCAAAATATCCACGTGACGCATCGCCGACTCAACCAAAGCAGTTGGTGTAGGCTCGCCATATTTCATCTGAATGTCTTTTTCTAAAGACCCGCCATTTACGCCAATACGAATTGGAATGTTTTTATCACGCGCACAATCTACAACAGAGCGAATGCGAGCTTCGTTACCGATATTGCCCGGGTTGATACGTAAACAATCTACGCCATACTCCGCAACCTTTAGTGCAATTCGATAGTCGAAGTGAATATCAGCCACTAGAGGAATCGAAACTTGCTGTTTGATTTCTCGGAAGGCTTCTGCGGCATCCATAGTAGGAACAGAAACACGAACAATGTCTGCACCGACATTTTCTAACGCTTTAATCTGAGCAACGGTCGCAGCAACGTCCGTCGTGCGAGTGTTTGTCATTGACTGAACAGCAATGGGCGCGCCATCGCCGATAGGTACATCGCCCACATAAATACGCGTAGATGGGCGACGTTTAATTGGTGATTCGTGATGCATATTGATTATCTAAGGTAAGGTGAATCGAGCTACTTTGCCTGAAGTATACCCAGAAAGGTCGACAGGTTCACTTGCTAATGTCATAGAAACTTTCTCAGGAGCACCTAAAATCACTTTAAATGGTGCTTTTCCGTTTACATTGACATTATCGCCCTGCTTTTTAATACCGGTAGTGATGGTCTTTCCGTCCGCGTCTTTTACCTGGATCCAGCAGTCACCTGTGAAAGCCATCGTTAAATTAGTCAGACCATCAATTAGTTTTGGTTGCTCGTTTGCGGTTTGAGATTGTTCGTCAATTACTGCAACGTCTGCCGAAACCGATTCAACATTATTATTGGCAGTCTCTGGTACCGATTCTGTTGCAGCTTCCTCTGTCTGCTCCGGCGTTTCGATAATAGCAGACACATCAATAGTTTTTACTTCATCTTCTACTGTTGCTAATTCAGGCTCAGCGGTAAGTTGTGGCGAAGCGGGTTCTTCTACTTGAAAGGCAGGATCGCTAGTATCTGCGATTTCCGATAGAGTATCTTTTTGCTGGCTTTGTAACCACCAAACCGAAGAGATACCAATAATTACCACGAAAATACCCCAAGTAAGTTTCATTATGCGGCTATCGTGTTTTTCTTTATTGGTTTTCTGAGAGAAGCTCTGCATTGGCTGTTCTGAAGGTTGAGCTTCACTGTGGTGTTCAATAGCACCAAGGATCTCTTTTTCATCAATACCAACTGCCTTAGCGTAAGAACGTAGATAGCCTCGAGTGAAGGTTGCAACTTGCTCACCATCAAAATCGTTGGCTTCAATCTTTTGAATGATGGCGACACGCAAGCGTAAGCGGTCTGCGATCTGTTTCTGGGTGAGGCCTAGCGCTTCACGCTTCTCTTTTAATATGGTTCCGGCAAGAACGGACTCTTGTGGTTGCTGTTCAACTTTATCTACTGCGGTATTTTGTTCAGTACTCATTTATCATGTACTTCTTTTGGTTGTGACTATGACGCTACACGCTTAGTTCGTTTTATTTATTGGTGTGATGTCGTCATTAGTGTGGTAAATCGTACGTACTAACTGTATTTACAGCATAGTCCCAAATTGCCTACTTCTACACCTCAATCTAGTGCAAAGTGCTCGATTTCATTATGATTTTCGCGCAAGATCTCCCCACATTGGGCCAAGACAGCGGCTGAATGTGACCATCATAGTCGATTCTAACCACGAGTTAAAATCGACAAACGTAAAACGACGTAAATAGAGCCATTTTTGATAAAAAATTGACACTATCTATAAAGTTCAAGCGACGTTTTGAAATATTTGATTAACAAAACCGATATTTGTTCCATTAATACTGAATTTTTTATCAGTAAATTGTGGCAAGGATCAGATATTTTCGATTGCAGCGCTATAGATACAAAAAAACCAAGCAAATACTTGGTTTTTCTTTATTTATTTGTGGATTATACCGATTTTACCGGAATAGCTTCACCTTTTTGCTCAGCCAGTTGCTTGGTACGTTTAGTACGGTCAATCACATCACCGACTAACTGGCCACATGCCGCATCAATATCGTCGCCGCGAGTCTTACGAACTGTCACTGTATAGTCGTACTGCATTAGCGTCTTCATGAAACGATCGATGCGCGAGTTACTCGGTTTCTTGTACGGTGACCCTGGGTAAGGGTTAAATGGAATCAAGTTGATTTTCGCAGGCGTATCTTTCAACAGCTCCGCAAGCTCACGCGCATGATCCATATCGTCGTTAACATGGTCTAAAAGTACATATTCAACGGTTACTTTACCGCGATTAGCATTAGATGACGCAATATAACGACGAACTGATGCTAAGAAATCTTCGATATCCCAACGATCATTAATCGGCATGATTTCACTACGCAACTTGTCATTTGGCGCGTGAAGAGAAATAGCCAATGCAACATCAATTTCACCCGTCATTTGATCAAGACCGGACACCACACCAGAAGTCGATACTGTTACGCGGCGTTTGGACAAACCAAAGCCAAGATCGTCTAGCATAATTTCTAACGCAGGCATCAGATTTTTCATGTTGAGTAGAGGTTCACCCATACCCATCATCACCACGTTGGTTATTGGACGACGACCTGTCTCTTTTTCAAGGCCGACTTCACGCGCGGCGCGCCAAACCTGACCGATGATTTCCGAGACTTTAAGGTTACGGTTAAAGCCCTGCTGTGCCGTAGAACAGAATTTACATTCCAACGCACAACCTACTTGAGATGAAACACACAACGTTGCTCGGTCATCATCCGGGATATAGACCGTTTCGACATCTTGATCACCTACACGCATCGCCCATTTAATGGTGCCATCTGACGAGTGTTGCGCTTCAGAGACTGTCGGAGCTTTAATTTCAGCCAAACGAATCAGCTTTTCACGAAGCTTCTTGTTGATGTTGGTCATCTTTTCAAAGTCATCACAACCAAAATGATAGATCCACTTCATAACCTGATCAGCACGGAAGGCTTTTTCGCCAAGTTCCTCTTGGAAGAATTTACGCATACCTTTGCGATCAAAATCGAGTAGATTGACTTTTTGTGCGGTCATGTTGCCTCTTCGATGACGGTGATTCTACTTAAGGGCGCGAATTGTACAGCCTTTAGGCGACTACAACAAGCGCTACAAAACCTTAAAATAATAAGGTATTCATTTATAAGTGAACATTTTTTGAACAGAATAACCACTCAATATTAAAAAAGGAGGCCTAAGCCTCCTTGTGTTGAGCGGTATCAATCATTAACGCGGACAAATTTCCGACGTAGGGAAGAAAAATTCAATTTCACGCGCTGCCGACTCTGGACTGTCTGAGCCGTGTACAGAGTTATGGCGCATGCTTAATGCGTAATCTGCACGAATGGTTCCACATGCAGCTTCTTCTGGGTTAGTCTTCCCCATAAGCTCACGATAACGAGCGATAGCATCTTCGCCTTCAAGTACTTGAACCATGATAGGACCAGAGGTCATAAACTCGCGCAGTGCATCAAAGAATGGCTTACCCTCGTGTTCAGCGTAAAACCCTTTCGCTTGCTCATCGGTCAAGTGAACCATCTTAGCTGCGATAATTTTTAGACCAGCTTTCTCAATACGATGATAGATCTCACCAATAAGATTACGTTCTACAGCATCAGGCTTAACGATTGAAAATGTTCTTTCTAGGGCCATTATTGTTCCTTATCTTTCTGTTTCTATTGTTGTTATTTGGTTTGAGCTTGCTCAGTAAGCAGTCGAGCTAGAGTACGAATACCCATGCCAGTTGCCCCCGCAGACCACTTGTCAGTCCCCGCTTTGCGATAAGTGCCGGCACAATCGAAATGCAACCAACCTTTTTTATAATCGGTAACAAAGTAAGACAAAAATGCCGCTGCAGTGCTTGCACCTGGTGAGTAATCACCACTGCTGATATTTGAAAGATCAGCAAAGTTTGACGGCAGCATACCTCGATGGAAATCTGCTAGCGGTAGTGGCCACAAACCTTCTTTTTCTTGGTTTGCATTGGTTAATGCTTGATGAGTGAGTTCATCATCAAAAGACATGATAGCGTGGTAATCATTCCCTAGAGCATTCTTAGCTGCACCGGTGAGCGTAGCACAGTCAATAATCAGCTCAGGGTTTTGTTCACTCGCGTAAATGAGACCATCAGCTAGAACCAAGCGTCCCTCGGCATCGGTATTCATGATCTCAACCGTCTTACCATTTTTATAAGTGATCACGTCACCCAATTTAAGCGCTCGGCCAGAAACCATGTTTTCCGCACAGCAGAGAATCAACTTCACACGTTTATTCAAACCACGCATGATCGCTAATCCCAAACCGCCAGTGATAGTACCAGCGCCACCCATGTCTGCTTTCATCGCCGACATAAAGTTAGAAGGCTTCAGGCTGTAGCCACCAGAATCGAATGTGATGCCTTTACCAACTAGGCACGCAAATACTGGGGCATTTTCGTCACCAGTTGGGTTGTAATCGAGTTGCAGCATTGCCGATGTACGTTCAGAACCGCGACCTACAGCGAAAATACCTTCCCATCCTTCAGTCAGCAGATCTTTATCTTTTACAATGCGGTAAGTAACGTGCTCAGGTGCCGTTGATTTAATGAACTCAGCCGCCATAGTCGCAAGTTGACGAGGTGCAACTTCTTCCGCGCTCTTGTTGATGATGTCACGAGTCCAGTTGGAGGCTTTGATACGTGCATTCAGCTCGTTTTCATCTTGCTCACCGAGTGACGGCAGCGTTACTTGCGTGCTTTTCTTAGAGTTACGGTAGCCTTGATAGAATGCCCAGGTTGATTCTAGATCCCAGCCTTCACCAGCCAGTGTTGCATTAGAAATACCTTGTGAGTCTAATTTACGAGCCGCGCGCTGAATAGCGCCTAAATCGTGGCCCTCGCCTAAGTGGACTGTCGCGCCAGTTTCTGTGAAAGAGATGATTGCTTTGTCGCCCCATTGAGGAGCAGCCGCTTCTTGGCTAAGAAATACCGACATTGTGTTAGACATGGTCTCTCCTTGTCTTAATTCTGTTTTGTGTTGTCGTATCTTATGATTCAAATGATGTTATCACTATGTAGAGACAATACCAATGACCCGCCCAAGGGAATTAATAACAATGTAACATGTAGCGACAAAAAAACGGACCAAAGGTCCGTTTTTAGAAGTAAAGTTAGAGCGATTTATCAATCGTATTCATCCATCCAGCATAAGATGACTGCTTCAAGGATTTTCTCATTAGAACGATTTGGATCATCGTCAAAATCTTCTAGTTCCGTTATCCATTGATGTAAGTCGGTAAAACGAACCGTTTTAGGGTCCATATCTGGAAATTGATCGCACAACTCAATAGCGATATCACGAGAATCAGTCCATTTTAAGCTCATGTATCCTCCACTTATTAGTGATCTTCAGATGCGTGGTTTAACGTGTATTTTGGAATTTCTACCACTAAGTCTTCATCAGCAACAACGGCTTGGCAACCCAAACGTGATTCTGGTTCTAAGCCCCACGCTTTATCTAGCATGTCATCTTCAAGCTCTTCACTCTCTTCAAGTGAATCGAAACCTTCACGAATAATCACGTGACAAGTTGTGCAAGCGCACGATTTCTCACAAGCGTGCTCAATCCCAATACCGTTTTTTAGTGCCACATCTAATACGGTTTCGCCTTCGTTAGCCTCTAACACTGCGCCTTCTGGGCACAGATCTTCATGGGGCAGAACAACTATTTTTGGCATGACTACTTAGTCCTCGAATTTAAATGTTATCTACTGATTGACCGGCAAGAGCTTCGCGAATGGACTTGTCCATACGACGAGAAGCAAATTCTTGGCTCGCTTTATCAGTATCTTTTATACCTTGTTCAATGGCGTCGGCATCGTCACCATTGCGCAGTTTAATTAGTGCTTCAATGGCTTCTACTAGTGTTTGTTTTTCTTGTTCATCTAGTAAAGCATCGCCATCAGCTTGCATCGCTGCAATTAACCCTTCGATAACGCGATCGGCTTCCACACGTTGTTCAGCCAAGGCACGAGCCAACATGTCGTCTTTAGCGTAAGTCATTGAGTCTTTGAGCATATTAGTCACTTCATCATCGCTTAGTCCGTATGATGGTTTGACTTGAATATCAGATTGAATACCAGTGCTCTTTTCCATCGCTGTGACAGACAGTAGACCATCTGCATCAACCTGATAGGTGACTCGAATATGCGCAGCACCCGCCGCCATTGGAGGAATACCTTTAAGTGAAAAACGAGCAAGAGAACGACAATCATCAACCATTTCACGTTCACCTTGAACGATATGAACCGACATAGCCGTTTGACCGTCTTTAAAAGTGGTAAACTCTTGAGCACGGGCAACTGGGATGGTTGTATTTCGAGGAACAATTTTCTCGACTAGGCCACCCATTGTTTCAATACCTAGAGACAAAGGCAGTACGTCGAGTAGCAGCATTTCAGAGTCTGGTTTGTTTCCTGCGAGAATATCCGCTTGAATGGCAGCACCAATCGCAACCACTTCATCAGGGTTAATGCTAGTCAGAGGCGTTTTCCCAAAAAACTCGCCTACCATGTCGCGAACCAAAGGTGTACGGGTTGAACCACCCACCATGACGACTTCAAGTACCTCTTCAGCATCCACTTCCGCATCTTTTAGAGCACGGCGACAAGAAAGAAGGGTTTTCTTAACTAGGGCACGAATGAGATCTTCAAATTGAGCTTTCTCTAATTCGCCTTGCCAACCTAGCACATCCACACTTGCCACATCAGATTGACTCAAGTCGATCTTAGCTTGCGTTGCTGCGTCCAGTAATTCACGCTGCTCTTGAACCGTTAGTTCAGCCTTACCAATTTGCTGCTGCAAATGTTCTGCAACCAAATGGTCAAAGTCATCGCCACCCAGCGCTGAATCGCCGCCCGTTGCGAGTACTTCAAACACGCCACGAGATAATCGCAGAATAGATATATCAAAGGTGCCGCCACCAAGATCATAGACAGCAATCACACCTTCTTGACCACTATCCAAACCATAAGCAATCGCGGCCGCAGTAGGTTCATTGAGTAGTCGTAAGACATGTAAACCAGCTAAGCTCGCTGCGTCCTTTGTGCCTTGACGCTGAGCATCATCAAAGTAGGCAGGAACCGTGATAACCACTCCTGCTAATTCGCCACCTAATGATTCTTCTGCACGTTGAGAAAGTGCTTTTAAGATATCAGAGGACACTTGAATAGGATTCTTCGCTCCACCACGCGTTTGTAATACTGGCAGACCATTATCACTTTCTGTCAAAGAGTAAGGCATAGATGGGTAACGGCTTTGGACATCTGCAAGTGAACGACCTAATAAGCGTTTTACCGAAATAATAGTATTCACTGGATCAGAAGCTGCGTTATCACGAGCCTCAACACCGACCGTGGTCGACTCTTCTGTATAATGCACGGCCGAAGGCAAGATATTTCTGCCATTCGAATCTGGTAGCGTGGCTGCTTCTCCACTTCTTACCGTTGCAACTAGAGAGTTTGTAGTCCCTAGATCAATACCTGCAGCCAACTTATGTTCGTGTGGCGCAGAGCTTTGACCGGGTTCTGCGATTTGAAGTAATGCCATTCAAATATCCTTGGGAGCTTCCATTAACCAAGCAGCTTATCTTCGAGCTGTTCTATTTCACTTTGCAACTTGGCGATAAATTTTAGTTTTCTGACGCTATCTGCAGCTTGTGGCCACTGATTCTGTTCGAGCAGCTGTTGTAACTCAAGCAGTTGTGATTTGAACATTTTGCTGACCTTCGCCTCAAAGTCAAAGAGTTCTGACTCAACATCACTTGAGGTCTCTATTTCTTCGAGGGTCTCACGCAGTTCCATCTGTTCCATTAAGAACATAGGGTCTTGCAAGGTTTGCTGTTCAGCTCGAATATCTACGCCATTCTCAGCCAGCAGATACTCTGCTCGAGAAATTGGCTTACGAAGTACTTCGTATGCGTCATTGATTTGCGCTGCTTTCTGAACCGCAAGCATGCGGTCACGCTCGGAAGCGGTAGCAAAGTTATCGGGATGAAAGCGTCGCTGTAATTCTCTGAATTGAGAAGAAAGAAGGCTACCGTCCAGCTGAAACTGAATAGGTAGCCCAAATAGTTCGAAATGGTTCATAACATAGACTCGCAAACAAGAATCGTGGAGCAACTGGCTAAACCAACTGCACCACGACTATTAAAGGTTAAACATTAAAGCTCTCACCACAACCGCACTCGCCTTTTGCGTTTGGGTTGTTGAATTCGAACCCTTCGTTCAAGCCCTCTTTCACGTAATCAAGCTCTGTTCCATCGAGATAAACCAAGCTCTTTGCATCGATGATGACTTTCACACCTTCGTGCTCAAAGACTTCATCACCATCATCAAGTTCATCAACAAACTCAAGAACATAGGCCATACCAGAACACCCAGTGGTCTTTACACCTAAACGTAATCCAATACCTTTACCGCGGTTTTCTAAAAACGTTCTTACTCGGCTTGCTGCTGCTTCTGTCATTGAGATGGCCATACTACAACCTTTGTTTGCTTCTCTTGATGATATATTAAGGCTTGGTTATCCAAGCGATTTAGTCGTGCTTTTTCTTATAATCGGCTACGGCGGCTTTAATTGCGTCTTCCGCAAGAATTGAGCAGTGAACTTTCACTGGCGGCAACTCTAGTTCTTCAGCAATTTCAGCATTTTTGATAGCCGCAGCTTCTTCAATTGATTTACCTTTTACCCACTCTGTAACCAGTGAGCTTGATGCGATAGCTGAACCGCAACCGTAGGTTTTGAATTTCGCGTCTTCGATAATACCTTCTGGTGTTACCTTAATCTGAAGCTTCATTACGTCGCCACAAGCTGGCGCGCCCACCATACCACTTCCCACAGCTGGATCATTTTTATCAAACGACCCTACATTACGTGGGTTTTCATAGTGGTCAATAACCTTTTCACTATATGCCATAATAAATTCCTCGAATCCTCTACTATCGTGAGATTAGTGGTGTGCCCACTCGACCGTATCTAGGTCAATCCCTTCTTTATACATATCCCATAGAGGAGACATGTCACGTAACTTGTTCACTGCTGTTGTAATTTGCTCAATCGCATAGTCGATATCTTCTTCTGTCGTGAAGCGACCAAACGAGAAACGTACAGAGCTGTGTGCCAGTTCATCGTTCAAACCTAATGCACGAAGTACATAAGATGGTTCTAGGCTCGCTGAAGTACATGCTGAACCGGATGATACTGCAAGATCTTTCAATGACATCAATAGCGATTCACCTTCAACAAATGCGAAGCTCACGTTTAGGTTGTGAGGTACACGCTGCTCTAGGTCACCATTGATCGTAACGGCTTCAAGATCTTTAACACCGTTTAACAGGCGATCACGCAGAGATTTTGCATGGTCATAATCTTTTTGCATATCTTGCTTAGCAATAGCAAATGCCTCGCCCATACCAACAATTTGGTGAGTCGGTAGCGTACCAGAACGGAAACCACGCTCATGACCACCACCGTGCATTTGTGCTTCTAAACGGATACGTGGTTTACGACGAACGTAAAGTGCACCGATACCTTTAGGGCCATAAATTTTGTGAGCTGACATTGAAATTAAGTCAACTTTCATTTCTTGAACATCAATTGGCAATTTGCCAGCCGATTGCGCAGCATCAACGTGGAAAACGATTTTCTTGCTGCGGCATAGCTCACCAATAGCGGCGATATCTTGAACAACACCAATTTCGTTGTTTACATGCATGATAGAAACAAGCACAGTATCGTCACGCATTGCAGCTTCTAACTTTGCTAAATCGATAAGACCATTGGCTTCCGGCTCAAGATACGTTACCTCAAAGCCTTCACGCTCTAATTGACGACATGGGTCAAGTACTGCTTTATGCTCTGTTTTACAGGTAATAACATGCTTACCTTTTTTAGCGTAAAAATGAGCAGCACCTTTAATAGCAAGGTTGTCTGATTCTGTCGCGCCCGAAGTGAAAATAATTTCGCGAGGATCCGCGTTCAACAGATCGGCGATTTGCTCACGCGCGTTGTCTACTGCTTCTTCTGCTTGCCAACCAAAACGGTGTGATCGTGACGCTGGGTTACCAAAGGTACCGTCCATCGTCATAAATTGAACCATCTTCTCTGCAACCCTCGGGTCAACAGGACATGTGGCAGAGTAGTCTAGATAAATAGGCAGTTTCATTCTTTACTCCAATGTAAAAGCAACACTACTTACGAGCGAACATTAATTCCGATGGGTGCGGTGCTTGTACTTTTTCTTGAGAACCCATGATTTACCGCAAGATCTACGTCTTGTCGGTCTGAAATTTCTAATACTTCATTATCTACCATCAGCTCACCAAGAGTGATGTTATTTAAGAAGTCACTAATGCGAGAGCTTAAATCTCTCCAAAGCGTATGAGTGAGGCAACGTGTACCACCTTGGCAATCGCCTTTACCAGCACATTTGGTTGCATCGACAGACTCATCAACAGCAGCTATCACCGTTCCAATTGCAATATCAGACGCTTCTGCGCCGAGTCGGTAACCACCACCTGGGCCGCGTACACTGGCTACAAGTCCAGCTTTGCGCAATTTTGAGAACAGTTGCTCTAAATATGACAGTGAGATCCCTTGACGTTCAGAGATATCTGCCAGAGGTACTGGGCTTTGCTGTGAGTGCAGTGCGACATCTAGCATCGCCGTTACTGCATATCTTCCTTTTGATGTTAGTCTCATATCACACGTTTCCACATTGATTATGTGGTTTCGATTTTTCCATACCTGACTATTTTAATCAAGTATTTATTTGACTAAAATAGTCAGGTATTTAACCCAACAGAAAAAGTGGTTATTTTTTAACCCCTAGCCCTTTTTCTATTGACGTTAAAATACCACGCAACGTGTTGATTTCCTGTGACTCAGGGCGAGCTCTGCTGAACATTCTTCGTAATTTGTTCATTACTAACCCTGGTTTATCTTCAGAGATAAACTGGGTATCGGTAATGACTTTTTCAAGGTGTTGGTAGAATAATTCTAGCTCTTTGTGGCGTGGATACTCTGCTTGCTCTTGCTCAGGAAACTGGTTAGCCACACGCTGCAAATGCGCAACACGTACTTCATAACTTAATGTCTGAACCGCCATCGCTAAGTTAAGAGAGCTGTATTCCGGGTTTGCAGGAATACAAGTATGAAAATGGCAAAGCTGCAATTCTTCGTTGGTCAAGCCAGTGCGTTCACGACCAAAAACCAAAGCAACAGGGTGTTGCTCACCTTCAATGGCAAACTTCTCGCCACACTCTCTTGGTTCAATCATAGGCCAATCCAGTGTACGAGAGCGCGCACTTGAGCCAACAACCAAACCACAATCTTCAATAGCATCTTGCAATGAACCAACAATTTGAGCGCCAAGCGCAATATCACTAGCACCCGCTGCAAGCGCAATCGCTTGAGCATCTACCTCACATTGTGGGTCAACCAAGACCATCTGGCTTAAACCCATCACTTTCATCGCTCTTGCAGCTGAGCCGATATTACCGGAGTGAGAGGTTCCGACGAGGACGATTTTCACGTTGTCTAGCATTGTCAAATTGCACCGAGATTACAAAACCGACGAATAATAACATAAACCCGACTAAAATAGTCAGGGTCTTTTTATTCACCCCAATGACAGAACAAAAAATAACCACTTCCTTTTTGCCAAAACTTTGGTATACTCGCCGCCGCTTTTTGTTCTTTAACATCCGTTGGGAAAATTCGTATGCATCCAATGCTAAATATCGCTATACGCGCTGCGCGTAAAGCGGGCAACCATATTGCTAAATCACTAGAAAACACTGACAAGATCGAGTCGGTACAGAAAGGCACTAATGACTTTGTTACTAACGTAGACAAAGAAGCTGAAGCACTCATTATCCATACTATTCAAACATCTTACCCTGACCACAGCATCATCGCTGAAGAAGGTGGCATGATTGAAGGTAAAGATAGCGACGTACAATGGATCATCGACCCACTGGATGGCACTAATAACTTCGTTAAAGGTATTCCACACTTCTCAGTATCTATTGCGGTTCGCATTAAAGGTAAAACTGAAGTCGCGTGCGTATACGATCCAATGCTAAACGAGCTATTCACTGCACAGCGCGGTGCTGGCGCTCAATTAAACAATGCTCGAATCCGTGTTAACACTCTAAAAGACCTAAAAGGTACTGTCATCGGTACAGGTTTCCCTTCGAAGCAAAAACAGCACTCTGAAAGCTATTTCAAGATCATGTCAGCAATGTTTGTTGAATGTGCAGACTTCCGCCGCGCAGGTTCTGCTGCTCTTGATCTTTGCTACGTAGGTGCAGGTCGTCTAGACGGTTTCTTCGAACTAGGCCTAAAACCATGGGACATGGCTGCAGGTGAGCTTATCGCACGTGAAGCTGGCGCTATCGTAACTGATTTTTCAGGCGGTACTGAGTACATGAAGTCTGGTAACGTTGTTGCTGCAAGTGCACGTGGTGCTAAGAGCATGCTTAAAATCATTCGCGAGAATGGTAACGAAGCTATCCTTAAGTAATTAGCTTAAGACTCACAGCCCGTCACAGCTGAATTTGAAATCCCGGCCATTGGTCGGGATTTTTTGTTTAGCGTTTTCGGTGCAGTGAGATAGTTACTGTCATCCATTTATGACAGACAAAAAAAGCCACTCGATAGAGTGGCTTTTGCGATTTAGGACGATGCTTTCGTCATCCGTGAGTCACGCCTGTGTGGGGATGACGACGCACCTGAAGTCTAATTCGATGCCTTAAGGCATCTCATCAAACTCTGCACCTTCTTTCTCAATCTGCGGTGGCATTAAGTGCTCTTTCTGGATACCCAGTTTCAGAGCCAGAGCCGATGCAACATAGATTGAAGAATAAGTACCAACGGTAATACCTAATAGCAAGGCTGTTGCGAACCCGTGAATCATCGCACCACCTTGAGTAAAGAGTGCGATAACTACGAATAATGTAGTACCAGACGTAATCAAAGTACGGCTTAACGTTTGAGTGATTGAGCTGTTCATAATGTCAGCTGGCTCACCATTACGCATCTTACGGAAGTTTTCTCGAATACGGTCGAAAACAACGATCGTATCATTGAGCGAGTAACCGACTACAGTAAGCAGTGCCGCAACAATGGTAAGGTCGACTTCGATTTGCATCAAAGAGAAAATACCCAACGTAATTATAACGTCGTGCGCGAGTGCTAGTACCGCACCTGCCGCTAAGCGCCATTCGAATCGTACAGATACATAGATCAAGATACAGATTAACGATACTAGGATCGCCAAACCGCCCGCTTCAGTCAGCTCATCACCCACGTTCGGACCAACAAACTCAATACGGCGCATTTCAACGCTTTCGCCCGTACCTTGTTTAATCGCATCTAAAATCTGGTTACCTAGTGCTTCCGCTTGTACATCTTCACGTGGACGGAGACGAACCATGACATCACGAGATGAACCAAAGTTCTGAACCGTTGCATCACCGAAGCCTTTCGCATCTAGAGCTGAACGAACTTGCTCAAGATTAGCCGGCTGCTCAAAGCCAACTTCAATCAACGTACCGCCAGTAAAGTCTAGACCCCAATTCAACCATTTGGTTGACAGAGTAAAGATGGCAGCACCTATCATCACGAGCGACAAGGCAAATGCCGCTTTAGACCAACGCATAAAGTCGATCGTTTTGTCTGCTTTCAATATCTGAAACATAACTAACCCTTAGATCGACAACTTGTTGATACGCTTACCACCGTATACTAGGTTCACGAGGCATCGTGTACCAATGATGGCAGTAAACATTGAAGTGATAATACCAATCGACAGCGTTACCGCGAAGCCTTTGATTGCTCCGGTACCTACTGCGAATAGAATAATCGCGGTAATTAGCGTGGTAATGTTCGCATCAGCGATGGTACTAAACGCATTGGCATAACCTTGGTGAATCGCTTGTTGAGGGTTACGTCCCTCTTTTAGCTCTTCACGTATCCGTTCAAATATCAGAACGTTCGCATCAACCGCCATACCTACGGTAAGTACGATACCTGCAATACCTGGTAACGTCATCGTTGCACCAGGAATCATCGACATCACACCAACGATCAATACGATGTTAGCCATTAACGCCATATTGGCAAATAGGCCAAATCGACGGTAATAGACCAAGGTGAATAGCATTACGGCGATCATACCTGTAATACATGCCTTAATGCCCATATCGATGTTTTGCTGACCCATTGATGGACCGATGGTACGCTCTTCAACGATCGAAATAGGTGCAATCAGAGCACCGGCACGCAATAGCAGAGCTAAGTTGTGAGCTTCGGCAGCAGAATCGATACCAGTGATGCGGAAGTTGCGACCAAGTGCCGATTGAATCGTCGCTTGGTTAATAACTTCTTCATGCTTATCAAGAATAACTTTGCCTTCCGGTGTGCGCTTGCCGCTGTCTTTATACTCAGCGAAAACCGTGGCCATCAGCTTACCAATATTCTGACGTGAGAACGCCGCCATTTTGTTACCACCTTCGCTATCTAGCGAGATGTTAACTTGTGGACGTCCATATTCATCAGCACTTGAACTTGCATCGGTAATGCTCGCACCACCTAAAATAACGCGCTTCTTCAACACCACAGGACGACCGTCACGGTCTTGCTTGATTTCACTACCCGCTGGCGCTCGACCATTAGCAGCCGCTGCAAGATCCGCAGAGCTGTCTACTTCACGGAATTCTAGCGTTGCCGTTGCACCAAGAATCTCTTTAGCTCGAGCAGTATCTTGTACACCTGGAAGTTCAACTACGATTCGGCTAGCACCTTGACGTTGAACCAGAGGTTCAGCCACACCCAGTTCGTTTACACGGTTACGTAAAATGGTGATGTTCTGCTCGACAGCATAGTTACGAATCTCTTGTAGACGAGTTTCTTTAAAACGCGCGACAAGTGCGAAACGACCATTTGAGTCAGAATCAAAGAAGTCCATGTCTGGGTGTTTCGTGGTTAGCACCGCTTTTGCTTCCGCGAGTTGTTCAGCGTCACGAAGTAGTACTTCAACACCGTCTTTACCCGATGGACGAATGGAGCGGTAGCGAATTCGGTCTTCACGAAGCTCACTACGAAATGCTTCTTCTTGCTGACCCACCAGCTTTTCCATCGCAGCGTCCATATCCACTTCCATCAAGAAGTGAACACCACCACGAAGGTCCAAGCCTAATTTCATTGGGTTTGCACCGATCGACTCTAGCCAGTTTGGCGTAGCTGGCGCTAGGTTCAATGCAACAATGGAATCTTTACCTAAAGCTTGGCTGATTACGTCACGCGCACTGATTTGAGTATCAGTATCGTTGAAACGAACAAGAATGGAGCCATTTTCTAAAGCAATGGACTTACGAGAGAGTTGCTCTTCTTCAAGAGCTTTGGTGACAGTATCCAGCGTCGACATATCAACAGAGGCGCCACGCGCCCCTGTAATTTGAATAGCCGGATCTTCACCGTATAGATTGGGAAGTGCATACAAAGCTGCAATGGCGATGGCAAACACCACCATCAGGTACTTCCACAAAGGATAACGGTTTAGCACAGCGAGGATCCTTTAGCTGTTTTTATAGAGACTTTAGCGTACCTTTTGGTAGCACTGCAGTAACGAAGTCTTTCTTAATAACTACTTCATTGTTGTCGTTAAGAGCGATAGCAATGTAGTCGTTGTCTTCAGCAATTTTAGTGATCTTACCAATTAGACCGCCATTAGTTAGGACTTCATCACCCTTACCCATAGAAGCCATTAGGTTTTTATGCTCTTTAGCACGCTTAGCTTGTGGGCGGTAAATCATGAAATAGAAAATTACCGCAAACATGCCAAGCATAATTAGCATTTCAAAACCGCCACCTTGTGGTGCCGCTTCAGCTGCGTGAGCTGCAGAAATCAAACTCATCGGAAAACATCCTCTTTAATGTAAATACATATCCAAAATTGGGCTATCCCCCTATCTTTTCAAGAAGCAAACGGTAACTCAATGTTTCATAGCGACTTAAACACATAAAAAATGTGACCGAGAGCTAGGATTTGGTACCAATTGCAGGGATAGCCGTTTATTTAGCCAACTATTTCATATCTAGTGGCGGCACTTCGCGATTGCGTCGTGCATAAAACTCTTCTACAAACTCATCAAAACGGTCTTCATCAATCGCAGTGCGGATGCTTTCCATCAGACGTTGGTAGTAGCGTAGGTTGTGAATCGTGTTTAAGCGAGCGCCTAAGATCTCATTACAGCGATCTAAATGATGCAGATACGCTTTAGAGTAATTTTTACAGGTGTAGCAATCACAATGCTCATCCAATGGACCTGTATCCGTCTTGTTCGTTGCATTACGGATCTTAACAATGCCACCGGTTACAAACAGATGTCCATTACGTGCATTTCGAGTCGGCATTACGCAATCGAACATATCGATACCACGGCGAACACCTTCAACTAAATCTTCAGGTTTACCTACACCCATTAGATAGCGAGGTTTGTCTTCAGGTAGTTTAGGCGTTGTATGCTCTAATACACGGTGCATGTCCTCTTTTGGCTCACCAACAGCAAGACCACCAACCGCATAACCGTCGAAGCCAATATTAGTTAAGCCTTCAACAGACACATCACGTAGATCTTCGTACACACTACCTTGGACAATACCAAACAACGAGTTAGGGTTCTCAAGCTTGTCGAAATGATCGCGAGAACGTTGTGCCCAGCGCAATGACATTTCCATCGACTTTTTCGCTTCAGCATGGGTCGCTGGGTATGGCGTACATTCGTCAAAAATCATCACCACATCAGAGCCAAGATCTTTCTGGATTTCCATCGATTTTTCAGCATCCATGAAAATCTTGTCACCGTTTACTGGGTTACGGAAATGCACACCTTCTTCAGTGATTTTGCGAATATCCCCAAGGCTAAATACTTGGAAGCCGCCTGAATCGGTAAGGATTGGGCCATGCCAGTTCATGAAGTCATGCAAGTCGCCGTGCATCTTCATGATTTCTTGACCTGGGCGCAACCATAAGTGGAAAGTGTTACCTAGAAGAATTTCAGCTCCAGTGCCTTTTACTTCTTCAGGTGTCATACCTTTCACAGTACCGTAAGTACCAACAGGCATAAACGCTGGCGTTTGTACCGTCCCGCGTTCAAACGTCAATTGACCACGACGAGCGTGACCATTTTTCTTTTTTAGTTCGTATTGTAATTTCACGAAGCCTCCACATTGCCAGAGACACAGTCTGACTCAATCTTAAAACGCACTAACAAGCGTAGCTTGTCGCACTTGAATGCACTAGCCAAGCGACTAGTGAAGTTGGTAATCCTTACCGTATTCCACTGGCTCCTTGAGTGAAATAAAAATCTTAAGCGGTCTTTTTGGTAATGAACATCGCATCACCGTAGCTAAAGAAACGGTACTTCTGTTCTACAGCGTGGTGGTATGCGCTCATCACATTATCGTAACCCGCAAAGGCACTGACGAGCATGATGAGTGTGGACTCAGGGAGATGGAAATTGGTTACTAAGCAATCCACCAGCTGATACTCATATCCCGGGAAAATAAAGATCTCTGTGTCACCAAAAAATGGCACTAGCTCTGTGCCGTTTTTCAGCGCATCTTGCGCAGCGCTTTCTAAAGAACGAACGGATGTTGTACCGACCGCAATAATTCGGCCACCGTTTGCTTTGGTTTCATTGATCGCGTCTACGACCTCTTGCGGCACTTCAACGTATTCCGCATGCATATGATGGTCGTTGATATTTTCAACTCGCACAGGTTGGAAAGTACCTGCACCAACATGCAGAGTCACATAGGCAAAGTTTACGCCCTTGGCTTTGATTTTCTCAAGTACAGCATCATCAAAGTGCAGACCAGCGGTAGGAGCAGCAACCGCACCGGGTTTCTCGTTGTAAACGGTCTGGTAACGTTCTTTATCGGCATCCTCATCTGGACGATCGATATAAGGAGGTAATGGCATGTGGCCAATATCATTAAGAATATCAAGAACCGTCTTCTCAGACTGCATTTCAATCTCAAAAAGTGCGTCGTGACGAGCAACCATCAACGCTTGGTATTCATCATTCTCTCCAAGGAACAGTTCTGTACCTGGTTTTGGAGCTTTAGAAGATCGAACATGAGCTAAGACACGCTTGTCATCAAGCATACGTTCGACAAGTACTTCAATTTTACCGCCTGACGCTTTACGTCCAAACATTCGTGCTGGAATCACGCGAGTATTATTGAACACGAGCAAATCGCCCGGCTGTACTTGGTCAACAATATCAGTGAAGCTTCCATCTACGACTTCACCAGTATTTCCGGTTAGCTGAAGCAGTCGGCTTGAGCTTCTTTCGGCTTTAGGGTAGCGAGCGATAAGCTCATCTGGTAAATCAAAATGAAAATCTGAAACTTGCATAACACCAATCTTCTATATTAAGCGACAAAAACGGCGAAAAAATTCGCAGCCGCATAGTATAAAGTGACCCGTTGGAATAGCAAGCTGAACCGTCATTACCCAACGTAAATGCTGTGTTTTTAGGGCACACAATTTAACCTTAGTATCAGTAAGTTTATTTTGTGACTGGCGCTACAAAAAACGACGCCTGTCTCAGACTTAATCCATGAAAAATTCTATAGTTAAAGTACACAATCAGAACGAGTTGGAGGCCCTATGATTAAGGTCGAAGATATGATGACTCGCAACCCTCACACCCTATTGCGGTCTCACTCCCTAGCCGATGCTAAACATACGATGGAAGCACTCGATATCAGGCATATACCTATCGTTGATGCAGAACGTCATTTGCTCGGCATTGTTTCTCAACGTGATGTTTTGGCGGCACAAGAATCCATCCTACAAAAAATCCCAAGCGACCAGTCTTACACATTATCCACCCCATTGAGTGAACTCATGCACAGTAATATTATGACGGTGGAACCAAGAGCCGGATTAAAAGAAAGTGCACTCTACATGCAAAAACACAAAGTGGGATGTCTACCTGTTGTGAAAAATAAACAACTAGTTGGCATTATTACTGACAGTGATTTTGTCGCGATTGCGATTAACTTGCTAGAACTTCAAGAAGAAGTCGAGCCGGACGAAGTTGAAGAGAGTAGCGATTCGGAAGCACTAGACGCGTAACAGTCAAAAAAAGGGAGCGGCTTGCGCCGCTCAAACTTACCGACATTCAGTAGCCATTACTGAACTACTGAGGCAGTGCTCAAAACCAGTCGAAGCGTTAAGCTTCTGTTTTTCAATGATGTGATAACTCATTATGAGAACGCTTAAACACTACGAGAGACAATCAAACGATCACAGCTGGGGCTCTTTATCACTAAGATAAGCCACTGACTGCACTTACTCTCATCTCACTTGAAAGTTTAAAACGAAAGTAGTTACAGAAACGGTCAACAAACTTTATGTTCATTGTGGCAAAATGAGTCAAATAAATGATTCATTACCAAGTCTTATCTTCCACTGAAAACATACAAATACGATACCTAAGCCAACTTAGAGTATCAACTCTAAATATGTCTTTTTCGAAAATTCGACACTTTGTACTCTTAATAACAATCATTGATAAAGTGCAAATAATGTAACTTATTACGTAATTTAATTACATAAAATGGCAACCATTGTTTCTTACATAGTTATAGCGAAAGTAGGAACATTGCTAGGTACACCTCGTTATCATTAAGATGTCTAGATAACGACCGCACACCTCTTCAATTTGACAGTGTGAAATTGACACTGTGAAGCGCAGGATTTGATTGAAAGATTTTGTGAAAATTAAACTGTGTTTTTTTACACACTAACCTAGGCATTTAGAGTAATTTAACAAAAAAGACACCCAAAATGGTGTCTTTCACTAGCCGTTCTCTTTTATGCAGAATAGTTTGAAAACTAAAGTAATTCTGAAACCACATCCGCCAATTGAAGAAATGAGTCACGTCGAGATGAACTTGGTCGCCAAACTAAACCAATATCACGATAAGCTTGCTGCCCCGGAGGCTCAACGACAATAAGGTTTTGATTCTCCAATAGACCATGCTCGATCGCCATCTGAGGAATAAATGTAGTCCCCAATCCATTAGCAACCATTTGAACTAAAGTATGTAAGCTTGTTGCGCTAAATGGATTGATTTTCTCTTTCTCAGTCAGCTTGCACGCAGAAACCGCATGCTCTGTTAAACAGTGTTCATTTTCTAACAAGAAAACCGATTCATCCGGTAGATCATCATATTTGATAGGGACACGAATTCTGTCCGCTTGATTACGGCTGATGACCATCTTGAACGGGTCATGTCCAACAATGCAGCTGTCCATATTGCCGATGTCCATCGGGAGCGCCAAAATGAGAACGTCCAGTTCACCATGTCTCAGCGCGGCGAGTAAGTTCGCGGTAGTATCTTCTCTGAGTAAAAGATTAAGCTGAGGGTAACGCGCGTTCACTTCCTGAACTAAATCACACAGTAAAAATGGCGCTATTGTAGGGATACAACCAAGCTTCAACTGCCCTTGCATCGCATCACCTTGACACAAGTTGCCTAACTCAATCAGGTCTTGTCCCTTTGCTAGGAGCTCCCGTCCTTGTGAAACCACCATTTCACCGGCTTGAGTAAAGACCAACGGACTTTTCTTATCTTTCTTTTCATAGAGAGGACAGCCTATCAGTTCTTCTAGGTTCTGAATCCCCTTGCTTAACGTAGACTGACTGACGAAACAGCGCTCTGCGGCTTCACTAAAGTGTCGCGTCTCATGCAGAGTAACCAAGTAATGAAGCTGCTTTAAACTGGGCCATTTATTCATGGTAACTGCCTGTTTTTGGACCAATATCAAAAAAGGAATCGGCATTACTGCTTCATCGCTTTTTTCGATGGAATTAATCTATTAATTTCGCTTTTTTCAATACTACAATGTGTACTATAGTTTGTCTCGCACAAACACGGACCAAACCAAAAATGGTTTGAATTAAACTCTATTTAGGAGCAAAAAAATGGTACTAGTTGGTCGTCAAGCCCCAGACTTTACTGCAGCAGCTGTTCTAGGTAACGGTGATATCGTTGAGAACTTTAACTTTGCTGAGTTCACTAAAGGTAAAAAAGCAGTTGTATTCTTCTACCCACTAGACTTCACTTTCGTTTGCCCATCTGAACTGATCGCATTCGACAACCGTCTTGCTGATTTCCAAGCTAAAGGTTGTGAAGTTATCGGTGTTTCTATCGATTCTCAGTTCTCTCACAACGCATGGCGTAACACTGCTATCGAAGATGGCGGTATTGGTCAAGTTAAGTACCCTCTAGTTGCAGACGTTAAACACGAAATCTGCCAAGCGTACGACGTAGAGCACCCAGAAGCAGGCGTTGCTTTCCGTGGTTCTTTCCTAATCGACGAAGACGGTCTTGTACGTCACCAAGTAGTTAACGACCTACCTCTAGGCCGTAACATCGACGAAATGCTACGTATGGTTGACGCTCTAAACTTCCACCAGAAGCACGGCGAAGTATGTCCTGCACAATGGGAAGAAGGTAAAGCTGGTATGGACGCGTCTCCAAAAGGTGTTGCTGCGTTCCTATCTGAGCACGCAGACGACCTGTCTAAATAATTCGATACCTTCACCCTGCGCTCAATCAGGGTTGATGGTTGGATAAATATAAAGCGAAAAACGCAGCCAATCATTGAAGAAGAAACGAGTTAGCCAAAAAATTAAAGCCCGAGTCACGACTCGGGCTTTTTCTATTTTCAGAGTTCAAAAGCAGAGATATATTGATACCCAGTATAGTTACTGAGAGACCTTATGAACTACCAACTTGAAGTCTGTATCGACAATATCGAGTCCCTGCCACTGGCTATTGCAGGTGGTGCTACGCGGATTGAGCTATGCTCATCTTTGGCGTTAGGGGGACTAACCCCGAACGCAGGCCTCATTAAACAAGCTGTCCAATCTTCTTCTATTCCTATCTATGTCATGATACGTCCTAGACAAGGTGATTTCCTATATGATTGTGACGATGTTGAAATCATGGCAGAAGACGTGCGCACCGCCGCTAAATATGGTGCTCAAGGCATCGTTTTAGGTCTACTTGATAAAGATGGCAACATCGATATGCCTCGTTCTATCCGCTTAGTAAAACTGGCTCATGAGTTACAGCTGGGCGTCACCTTCCATCGAGCGTTCGACCAATGCAAGCATCCCGAACAGGCTTTGGAGGATGTAATCGCATTAGGGTGTGAGCGAATACTCACATCCGGACTGGCCTCAAATGCACTAGACGGTAGCGATGTGCTCGCCAAGCTGTCTGCTTTGGCAAATGGACGCATAGAATTGATGGCCGGAGCTGGAGTCAATGCTGATAATATCGCTAAGATCATCGCCACCAGTCACGTTACGGAGGTCCACCTTTCAGGCAAATCAACTAGAAAAAGCAAGATGCATTTCATTGCTGACGATGCCAAAATGGGCAGTGATGATGTGGATGACTTTGCCATTCCTGTGACAAGCAGTGATAAAATTCGAGCGGTAGCGAAAGTGCTAAACTCATTATAAAGCTTGTGCTTTTAACCAAAGTTCCATAGAAGAAGCCGACTGTTTTGAGGCTTCTTTCAATCTCGCACCACTTTCTCCTAGGGATTTATGAAAACGTCAGCGAATTTATTTCAAAAGCTCGATTTGAACCTACTCAGAACGTTTCGAGTTCTGTTGCAAGAGCGCAATGCCCGTAAAACCGCCGAGCGCTTATTTGTAACTCAGCCTGCAATCAGTCAAGCTCTGCAAAAGCTGCGATTTCACTTGGATGACGAACTCTTCGTCAAAGTACAGGGCGGGCTAGAGCCAACACCATTTGCTCTTCAAGTAGAGGAAAAGATTGCCCCTTATTTAGATGGACTCGAAGCCTCTTTAGAACAGCTTTCCGACTTTTCGCCAAATGAGCTTGAAGGAACAATAAAAATTGCTTTGGCGCCGATAGTATTATCTTGTTTGGCGGGCTCTCTGTTTATAGAACTTAGAAAGCAAGCACCAAACCTAAACTTAGAACTCACCAGTTGGACCCAGCAAACCCCAGAGCAACTTCGTAATGGTGATGTGTTCCTCGGGATGCACTATGACTTAGAAAGTATCTCGAAAGAGATCGCTAGAGACAAGTTAGCCGACATGGAAGCTCGAGTTTATGTACGCCAAGACCATCCCCTCAAGAGCAATATCATAACTCCTCATGAGGCTGCCAATTACGAGATTGCATCTCTCATTTCTCCAGGATGGAATGACAACTTTAGTTTTGCCGCTCAAATACTGGAACAACACGGATATGAGGCAAACGTCGGCTTTCGTTCTGAGGTCGTATTAGCAATTATTGATGTGGTATCGTCAACAGATATGCTTTTGCCTCATTCAAACTTGTTACCAAGTAAACACAGTAAGCAGCTTAGAGCCTTAAAAGTAGAACTTAACGATCAGCCTTATACCAAAGGTTTATATGCCTACGTTCATAATAAAAATCGCCACTCACCAAAAGCTCAGTGGATAGAAGGGATCCTACGCGAGAAAATACAGCAACATATTAATAATCAGGACTAATGATAGCTATAAGCGTCACTTCTTAGCCTTACGGTATGACGGCAGCTAACATCAGCGCACTTTTACTGTTCTATAAAGGTGCTTGATGAAAAAGCTATTGTTACCTCTAATCGCTACTCTTTCCTTTACAACATCAGCTCAAACGTTCCACGTATCACCTGACGTCAAAATCGGTATATACAATGGTGCTGGTATTCAGTTAGGTGTAGCAGACACACTAGGTATGGATGCTGTATTTTTTAGCTATGGACGCAAGACCTATAACACTAACCGTTACGACGAACGTATTGACTCATATCGCCTAGGTTTACAACACATGTTTGGACACCAGCAGGACCATGGCCTACAAGCTGAATTTGGTCTTGCCGACTATTACGGTCGTGATAGTCGTGATAGTGAATCGAGCAGTCGCAGCTCTCTAGGATTAAGCATTGGAGCAAGTTACGTTTACATGCTCAATTCAAGCTTTGGTTTAAAGACAGGCTTCGATTATGACGTATTTAACTCACAAGACACCTATATCCCTGTAGGCTCGAATATGACTTTGAACTTCGGTGTCATTGGGCGTTTCTAAACTGGCCAACTAAAGAATGTCGTTAATGGCTTTCTCGTCCAGATGACGAACATCTTTACCCTTCACGAAGTAAATGATGTATTCACAAATATTCTGGCAACGATCACCTACTCGCTCAATGGCTCGAGCTGACCACATGACCTGAAGAATGTTAGGAATGTTCTTCGGGTCTTCCATCATATATGTCATCAACTGACGAACCACGGCTTCATACTCTGCATCCAGTTTGTCATCTAATTTATAGACTTCGGCAGCAGCATCGACATCCATACGAGCAAATGCATCAAGCACTTGATGCAACATAGTGATGGCTTGTCGGCATAGCGGCTCTAAAGAGACATGAAATTTCTGTTGTTTCGTTGATGGTTGCTCTATAGCCACGCGAGCAATTCGAGTCGCTACATCGCCGATACGTTCAAGATCCGTTATCGTTTTGATGATTGCCATCACTAAGCGGAGATCTTTAGCCGTAGGCTGGCGTTTAGCAATAATTCGCGTACATGCCTCGTCGATGGATACTTCCATCGCATTCACTTTGTGATCGTCCCTTACCACTTTTTTGGCCAACTCAAGGTCGTCTTTGTGCAACGCCTGCATCGCAAAGGATAGCTGCTGCTCGACCAGCCCTCCCATTGTTAACACGTGAGTGCGTATCGACTCTAATTCGGCATTAAATTGACCAGAGATATGACGACCAAAGTGCATGTCCAACAACTTCCTTAATTAACCGTAGCGACCGGTAATATAGTCTTCGGTTTGTTTTTCAATCGGTGAGGTAAATATAGTATCAGTATCCGCATACTCTACCAATTTTCCGAGGTGAATAAAGGCAGTGTGATCACTAACTCGCGCTGCCTGCTGCATATTATGCGTTACGATCACAACCGTATACTTGGATTTAAGATCATTAATGAGCTCTTCGATGGTCAATGTTGAAATAGGATCAAGCGCCGACGTTGGCTCATCCAGCAGCAATACTTCGGGCTCGATAGCAATGGCTCGAGCAATCACCAATCGCTGTTGTTGTCCACCTGAAAGCCCAAATGCATTCTCGTGTAATCTGTCTTTCACTTCATCCCAGAGCGCTGCTGAGCGCAATGCTCGCTCTACCGCATCATCGAGATTACGGCTGTTCTTAATTCCTTGAAGCCGCAATCCATACACTACATTCTCATATATAGACTTTGGAAATGGATTCGGACGCTGAAACACCATCCCAACTCGTCTTCGCAAAGTAGCGACGTCCACATCCGGATGATAAACATTACCTCCATGTAATTTCACTTTGCCTGTCACCGTGCAACCTTCAATTAGATCATTCATTCGGTTGATACAGCGAAGCAGAGTCGATTTACCACAGCCAGACGGTCCGATAAATGCGGTCACTTGCCCTTTTGGAATCCGCATAGATACGTCGTCTAGAGCTTGTTTATCGCGATAAAACAGATTCAAGTTTTCTATCGCAATGGCGGTTTGCTCATCACTTAGATTGTTAACATCTAAAGGCGTGGGATAGCCCAACGTTTGATTGATAGAAAACATGATTAATCTTGTCCTAATGTTCGATATTTTTCGCGCAGGTTATTTCGTATGGCGATTGCTGTTAAGTTTAGCCCAACGACCACCGTTACCAACAAGAAAGAGGTGGCATAGACTAACGGTCGTGCGGCTTCAATATTCGAGGTTTGAAAGCCCACGTCATAGATATGAAAACCAAGGTGCATAAATTTACGCTCTAGATGCAAAAAGGGAAACTGCGAATCAATAGGCAAGCTTGATGCTAGTTTTACCACCCCAACCAACATTAGAGGCGCAACCTCTCCCGCGGCTCTCGCGACTGCAAGGATCAGCCCAGTAATGATTGCAGGGCTCGCCATAGGCAATACAATACGCCAAAGCGTTTCGGATTGCGTTGCTCCTAAAGCTAGTGACCCATGTCTGGCGGACACCGGAATTCTATTCAGCCCTTCCTCTGTTGCAACGATCACTACTGGCAATGTAAGAATCGCAAGAGTTAATGCCGACCACAATAGCCCCGGAGTACCAAACGTTGGTGCAGGTAATCGCTCAGCATAGAACAGCGAATCAATTGAGCCACCAATGGTATAGACGAAAAAGCCTAAACCAAACACACCGTATACAATGGAAGGTACCCCCGCTAGGTTAATCACCCCTACCCGTATCATTCGTGTGAGAGCATTATTTTCAGCATATTCATGTAGATAAACCGCAACTAGCACCCCTAACGGCATCACCATTATCGACATAATGATAACCAACAGAACAGTGCCGAAAATGGCTGGGAACACCCCGCCTTCAGAATTTGACTCTCGTGGATCATCAGAGAGGAACTTCCAGACTTGTCCACTCCAATGTACTAACTTATCGGCAAAAGACATGTTGTTCGGATACCAGAAATCAAGGATCCGATTTAACCCAATCTCAACTTTCTCACCACGCATATCTTCAACAATGAGCGTTTTGCTGCTCAGCTCGTTACGCAATGCATCCAGCTCCCCTTCACTTTGGTTTAGCTGCTGGTGAATAATACTGACTTGTTGCTCATAACGGTGAGTAAGCTCCTCTGACAGCTCTCCATTAAGTGAGTCTCGGCGCTGCTTTAGCCGTAATGCTTCCAATTGATGATTCAAGCCACGTATTTTACGCTGAATCGTGTCATCTATTTGCTCTCGAGTCAGTTTCACCTGCTGAATTTCGAGCTTCAGCAGAGTGTTAAGATCCGTAGTAATTGCGCCATCGGGCGTCTTTAGAGCGATAATTTTCCCAAAGAAGTCACCACCACGTGTTCTCTCTAAAACGACAAGATCGGCAGGTGTCGTTTGCAACTTAAGTTGTGGTGAGAGCAAAGAAACAAAATCGACACCATATAAGTCTCGATTCGCGACTTTAATACTCAGACGCTCTACTTTCCCCGCAGCCAGCACCTCAGTCGGTAACAACTTATCGGCATCAGGAATGTTATGGGTAGGAACCCAAGTCTTTGAGTAAATCTGCCCAATTAAAGCTTTGCTGTTGTCATCTTGCCATTGATAAAGCGGAGCGGGCCAAAAATAAGTGAGCCCTTTCCAGCCAATCAATAGCAAAAGACCGAGGACGGAAATTAAGCTGATGCTAACGGCACCACCTGTTAGCCAAACCCAAGGTGCGCCAGATTTGAGCCACTTAAACATGGTAAGGCTCCTTCCACATTCTACAGCGCACTGTATTTCTCCCGCAGTCTTTGTCTAACCCACTCAGCCAGTGAATTCACAACAAAAGTAAAACTAAACAAAATCAATGCGATTAAAAACAACAAACGATAGTGGCTGCTTCCAACCTCAGATTCAGGGAGCTCCACAGCCATGGTGGCAGAAAGTGTTCTCATGCCCTCAAAAATATTCCAATCCAATATTGGTGTGTTGCCCGTCGCCATCAAAACGATCATTGTTTCGCCTACTGCTCGACCCAATCCCATCATTACTGCCGAGAAAATCCCCGGACTTGCGGTGAGTAGCACAACGTACACTAAGGTTTGCCACTGAGTTGCTCCTAGTGCTAATGAACCGTCGGAAAGATGCTTCGGCACAGAAAAGATCGCGTCTTCAGCAATCGTAAAGATGGTAGGAATCACAGCAAATCCCATTGCAAAGCCCACAACTAGAGCATTTCTTTGGTCAAAATCAATGCCATGTTGAGCAAGAAAAACTCGCGCATCACCATTAAAAAACAACACCTCCATGTCAGTGGAGTACGTCATGGCAAGGTACATCGCAACAATGATGACAGGAATTAGCGTAAACGGATGTAATCCACTGGGTAGTTTACTGGTGTATTGACGTGGCAAGATGTACCAAACAACACCAGCCAATAGACAAATTGTTGGTAGAGTCAGTAGAAGCAGAAGTACCGCTGGTAAATGCGTTTCTACTATCGGCGCAAACCAAAGACCGGCGAGAAAACCAATGATAACGGTAGGCAACGCCTCCATCAGTTCGATGGTTGGCTTAACGACTTTACGCATACTAGATGACATAAAATACGCCGTATAGATCGCGCCCAGCACCGCAATCGGTACCGCAAACAGCATAGCGAACATCGCAGCTTTAATAGTACCAAAGGCAATAGGCACAAGGCTGTACTTACCTTCAAACTCATCAGAAGCAGCAGTAGTTTGCCAAACGAATTCAGGCTCTGGGTAACTCTCATACCACACTTTGCCAAACAGTGCCGACAACGAAATTTCTGGATGCGGATTATCAATATGCCCTAAGTAGCTCGTACCGCCGGACAATACCAATGCATACTGATTGTTATAAGAAAGCGCAGAGACGCTTACCAAGCTCTTACTCGGCAGGCTACTGGTGAATACAACGCGTTCACTAGTGGTGTAATTACTTTGTAGGCTTCCATCTGCTAGGACGGTTATGAACCCTTTCGTTAAATTTTCTGGAAGTAAAGCTGTTAAAGGTGCGTCAAAATTAAAGGAACGAATAGCAGTTAAGTGCCTAGCGTCTTGTTTCACCACATCAAACCACTGCCAAACTTGCTGATTATCATACTCCACCAGTAAGGAATGAGCGCCAGACAACAATTTGAGTCCAGTGACTTTGGCCTTATTCACTGCAGTTAAGTCCACCAGCTCACGAACCACGAGATGCTCGGCCCCTCTGTTGATCACAGCAAGTTCACTACCACTTCGCACATAAACCGTTTGCGCATCTGGAGTTAACAATATTTCATCGGCAGAGTCTAAAGGTGCAAGAGTAGAGAGAGTCTGCACTGTTTTCGAATCGGAAGAATCCGGCGCATCTGAACTCGTTGGCTGCCAAGTCAAATGGACTAAGCCACGACTATCTACCATAGCAAAGGCTATTCCACGAGCATTGCTGGTTGCTGTTACCAATGATATGACGCTGCCATGAGTGGGTATCCAATCAGCACGACTTGGCAATTCAAGTTCTAGATCACTTTGTCCTTTTTCTGATTGCCATTTAAATTTAGGCTGAACTAAGGCGAGTCTCTGATCAGAATCAACAATGAGTAACTGGTCATTATTAACCGTCTTAAGCATTGAGGTACTAATAGGAAGTTGACGTGTTGTTTGTTGACCTGAGACTAAAGATTGCTCAACCACCACGCCATCCGTTGTCACAAAAGCAGCTCGAGTGCCGTGGTCGTCGATCGCGCTATAGACGATAGGTTTATCTATACTTAACTCAACCCCTTGTGACCATGATACCTTGGCATCAGAGAACAGTGGGAACGTCACATAAGCCAAATAGACAAAGATAAAGATCAAACTCGCCAATACACTCAAACCGCCAAAAGACACGATCCAGCGAACCAAACGGTCCTTTATCAGTCTTTTACGATCTTTGGTTTGTAACGAAAAATTGGCTGTTGCCATAATCTACATTTGTCTCTTTGGTGACGGTTAGAATCTTACGAGATATTACCCGTTAAGGGTTCTGGGACGAGTTACTAGAATGCATGACGTGCCCCAATATTTTATGTCGTTTAGATGACAGTTATATTACATGCCATCTAACGTGCTGAAAATAATGAAATGTGTCAAGTCGCACGCTATTTGAAATAAAAATGTCATATAAAATCAATAAGGTTCACGATTAGATTAGTCTTATATGTCACTCATTGACAACAATGAGTCCAGAATGTTGGTGGTTAGGTAAATGAGCGCGGAAAAACTCTATATCGAAAAAGAACTTAGTTGGCTCTCTTTTAACGAGCGAGTGCTGCAAGAAGCCGCAGACAAGACCGTCCCACTGATTGAACGCATCCGCTTTTTAGGGATTTTCTCCAACAACCTCGATGAGTTTTACAAAGTTCGTTTCTCTGACGTAAAACGTCGCATCCTCATTAACCAAGAAAGTGGTATTAACGACAACTCCAAGCATCTACTGGGTAAGATGCAAAGTAAGGCACTCAAGCTTAATTTGCGATTTGATGAACTCTACAACGAGCTGATTTTAGAGATGGCTCGTCGTCGAATCTTCCTAGTTAATGAAACTCAGCTAAGTGACACGCAACAAAAGTGGGTAAAGAAATACTTTAGAAATGAAGTGTTGCCTCACTTAACACCTTTTATGCTTGGAGAAGACATCAACGTACTGCAGTTTCTCAAGGATGAGTACGCCTATATCGTTGTCGATATGCAAAAAGAGCAGAGTTCTCAGTATGCGATCTTAGAGATCCCTACTGATCACTTACCCCGTTTTGTCATGGTTCCTGAACAAAAAGGTAAACGCCGTAAAACCATCATTCTGCTCGACAACATCATTCGTTATTGTCTTGACGATATATTCCGCGGGTTCTTTGATTACGATGAGCTTAATGGCTATGCGATGAAAATGACGAGGGATGCGGAGTACGACTTGAGTCTCGAAGTAGAACACAGCCTGCTCGAACAAATGTCTGAGAGTGTCAATCAACGTCTGACCGCCATGCCCGTACGCTTTGTTTACGAGCGTGATATGCCCGAAGAAATGCTAAATACCTTGTGCAGCAAACTAGGCATTTCTAACTACGATAGCCTAATTCCCGGTGGTCGCTACCATAACTTTAAAGACTTTATCGGCTTTCCAAATGTTGGACGTGAATACCTGGAAAACAAACCACTACCTCCAATGCGTTGTGCCGATTTCGATGGCTACGACAACCAGTTTGAGGCCATACGCGCTCAAGATATTTTGCTCCATTTCCCCTATCACACCTTCGATCATATTACTGAGTTAGTGCGTCAAGCCTCGTTTGACCCTAAGGTCATTGGTATCAAAATAAATGTATACCGAGTGGCTAAAGACTCCCGTTTGATGAACTCGTTGATTGACGCCGTACACAACGGGAAAAATGTCACAGTAGTGGTTGAGCTACAGGCTCGGTTTGACGAAGAAGCCAACATTGAATGGTCTAGAGTGCTCACCGAAAACGGGGTACAAGTGATCTTTGGTGCTCCGGGGTTAAAAATACACGCTAAGTTACTGCTGATAAGTCGCCGAGAAGAGGGCGAGATTACCCGCTACGCTCACATTGGCACTGGGAACTTTCATGAGAAGAATGCTCGTATCTATACCGACTTTTCTTTGCTAACTGCCGATCAAGAGATCGCGAATGAAGTTCGTAACGTTTTCGGCTATATCGAAAACCCTTATCGCCCAGTGAAGTTTAACTATCTCATCGTCTCCCCACGTAACTCGCGTAAACAACTCTACCGACTCATTGATACTGAAATCGCCAATGCTAAGGCGGGCAAGAAAGGTAAACTCACTTTAAAAATTAACAATTTAGTCGATAAGGGGCTGATCAACAAGCTCTACGGCGCGAGCAATGCAGGGGTTAAAATCCAAATGATTATCCGCGGCATGTGCTCTCTAGTTCCCGGTGTTGAAGGAGTGAGCGATAACATAAAAATTATCAGCATTGTTGATCGCTTCTTAGAACACCCTCGCGTCATCATTGCGCATAACAATGGCGATCCTCAAGTCTATATTTCATCTGCCGACTGGATGACTCGCAACATAGACCATCGTATTGAAGTCGCCACTCCAGTGCGTGACACTCGTTTAAAACAGCGAATTATCGACATTATTAACCTTCACTTTACTGATACCATGAAGGCACGTTGGATAGACAAAGAAATGAGCAACAGCTACGTACCGCGCGGTAACCGCAAGAAAGTACGCTCACAAATGGCTATTTACGACTATCTTAAAAAGGTAGAGAAACAAACAAGAAAAACCAAAGAGCAACTGATCAATAATGAGCCAGACCAAGGACAGTAGTATAAAAAATGTCGCCGCTATCGATTTAGGTTCGAACAGCTTTCATATGGTTGTCGCTAAGGTAGTGGATCAAGATCTACAGTTAGTAAGTCGCCATAAACAGCGAGTGAGATTAGCCTCCGGGTTGGACGCTCAACAGAATCTCGACAACGCTGCGATTGAACGAGGATTAGAATGCCTTGCCATGTTTGCAGAACGCCTACAAGGCTTTGAGCCAGAAAACGTTCGTATTGCCGCAACCCACACGCTGCGTATCGCCAATAATACCCATATCTTTTTGCAACGCGCTCGCGACATTCTTCCCTTTCCTATTGAAGTCATCCCTGGTGAAGAAGAAGCACGCCTAATCTATACCGGCGTTGCGCACACTCAAACCGAGTCAAATTCAAAACTGGTGATTGATATTGGTGGTGGTAGTACCGAGCTCATCATAGGTAAGGCTTTCGAACCTGTGTTACTAAATAGCACTCAGATGGGCTGCGTGAGTTATACCACTAAGTTTTTTGCTAACGGAAAACTCTCCGCTAAAAATTTCTCCAAAGCTATTTTATCTGCTCAGCAAAGACTCGAAGCATTGTCGGTTCGATATAAAAAGAAAGGTTGGGAAGTTGCATTAGGCTCCTCTGGAACGATTAAGGCAATAAGGGAAGTCTTAATCGGTTTAGGACATGAAGATGGTTTAGTCACCCATAAACGTTTGTATAAACTTATCGATATCTTATGTGAATTTAACACTCTTGATGACATCAACTTAGCTGGACTAACGGACGAAAGGAAGCCAGTATTTGCCGCAGGCGTGGCGATATTAACTGCGCTCTTTGAAAGTTTGAAAATTCGTGAAATGCACTTTTCAGCTGGCGCTCTTCGTGAAGGTTTGCTCTATGAAATGGAGGAGCGTTTCCAACGCTCTGATATCCGTATGCGAACCACTGAAAATTTAGCCGCCAAACATTTTGTCGATCTTGAACATGCCGCCAAAGTTCGCGGCCAGGCAGTCGAGTTTTTAAATCAAACTCATGAGCAGCTCAATCTTAAAAAGAAAAGTGATTTGTTTAGTTTGCTCGAGTGGAGTGCTCTACTTCACGAGGTTGGACTCAGTATCAGTTATCAAGCCTTCCATAAGCATTCAAGTTACATACTCACGCACACCAATATGCCAGGTTTTAACAGTGAACAGCAACGCATTTTAGCGACACTGGCTCGCTATCAAAGAAAATCACTCAAGTTACAAGAGCTCCCTGAGTTTAGCCTGTTTAAGAGAAAACATATTCTCGGTTTAATACGAATCCTACGACTCGCCATTATCGTTAATGGGCAGCGCAATGATGAGTTATTACCTCTAAAGCTGACTATTGTCGACGACATTTGGACTGTGAGTTGTGAGCAAGTAGATTGGTTAGAACAAAACCGGCTTCTCGCCGCTGATTTACAAACGGAGCAAAACTACTGGCAAGCGGTAGGGTGGCAACTTGAATTCAATTAACTGTCGCAGCTACATTTGCGGTTCGCCAATGAAGGTTAGTCGATAAAGCTCAATCCAACTTTGGCTAGCTCTTGTTCTGCAAATTCTCGACTTAACGGTACATAGCCATCTTTCACCACTATTCGCTGACCTTCTCGAGAATAGATATAGCGAATATAGGCTTCCTCTATGGGATCAAGTTTTCGTTGTGGGTCTTTATTGACGTAGACATACAAGAACCGAGACAGTGGGTAGTGACCTGACTGTACATTGTCTTGAGTTGGTAAGATGTAATCCTCACCTAGTTTCGCGATGGGCACCAACTTCGCCCCCGATACTTGATAGCCAATGCCAGAGTAACCAATGGTATTCACGGATGACGCTACTGATTGCACCACAGATGCTGAGCCAGGTTGCTCATTCACATTGCGTTTGAAGTCGCCTCCACAAAGTGCATTGTTCTTGAAATAACCATAGGTCCCCGATACCGAGTTACGACCGAACATCTGAATAGCACGTTGACTCCAAGGTGCTTTAACGCCTAGCTGCTCCCACTTACTAATGTAGTGGTTGCTTCCACAGCGTAATGTTGAGGAAAAAATACTGTCTATTTGCTGGAAATTCAAACCTTTGATGGGGTTGTCGGTATGAACAAATATCCCAATAGCATCAATCGCAACTCGAAGTTCGGTCGGTTTGTAACCATAATGCCGTTCAAAAGATTCCACCTCTTTTAAACGCATCTTCCTGCTCATAGGTCCGAATTGTGCCGTACCTTCGGCCAGAGCAGGAGGCGCCGTCGACGAACCTGAAGCTTGAATTTGGGCATTAACATTAGGATAAATGTTCTTAAACTCTTCAAGCCATAAGGTGGTCATCCCCGATAAAGTATCTGAACCTACTGAGGATAAGTTGCCTGCAACCCCAGGTTGCTTCGTATATTTAGGCAACTCTGAAGCCAGCGTAGAGAAGGATATCACACCAAAAATCAATACTGACCAACTTAACCTTCCGCTCATCGCCATTAGTTCACTACCAAACGTTCAGGAAGAATGAATGAGAATTTACTACCAACGCCCACTTCCGAGTGAATTTCCAGATGAGAATCATGGTGAGATAGCGCATGTTTTACGATAGCTAGCCCTAACCCACTTCCGCCAGTATCACGAGAGCGTGCCTTATCGACACGATAAAAACGCTCAGTTAGTCGGTGCAAATGCTGGGGCTCAATACCATCCCCAGTATCTTCCACATCTAAACATGCACCTTGAGCAGATTGATACCAGCGTACTTTTACGTTTGCACCCGGTGGCGTATATTTAATCGCGTTGTAAACCAGATTAGAAATAGCACTTCTTAACTGATCATCATCGCCAAATACTCTCAGGCTATTATCGACATCAAACTCAACCTTGTGCCCATCCTCACCACTTAGGCTAACTGCCTCTTTTTCGAGAACTTCGAGCATAGCAGGCACATTGACGACTTCGTCTAACTCATGCATTGGCGCAGCTTCAATTTTGGAGAGCGTGAGTAACTGATTCACAAGGCTGTTCATTCGATTAAGCTGTTCGGTCATTACACCGTGAGCTTTAGTCCACATAGGACCGACAACCATGTCTGGATCTTCTGTCATCTCAAGGTAACCCTGAAGAACAGTCATTGGTGTACGTAGTTCATGAGAAACGTTAGCAAAGAAATTGCGACGCATACCTTCTAATTGCTTAAGTTGGCTGACGTCACGCACGACCATCAAATGCTCACCTTCGGTATACGGTACAATTCGAAGCTCCAGCATTCTTTCCACATTCAAAGGCGAACGCATTTCTAAAGGTTCAGAGAAATCCTGCTTATTTAGATACTTAATGAAATCTGGGGTGCGAATCAGATTAGAAATCGGCTGTCCTGAATCATCAGGCCAGCGAAAGCCAAGAAGGTGCTGTGCGAGTTTGTTACACCACACGATATTACCTTCACTACGAAACACCACAACCGCATCGGGAAGCGATTCCGCACCGTTTTTAAAACGGCGAATTAGGTTGGTCAACTCTTTTCGTTTACGTCTTTGGCGCTGTTGAAGTCGATAGATGCCATTAAATAACGACTCCCAGTTGCCTGTGCCTGATGGCGGCGTCAGACGCTTTTCATCCCACAACCATGCAGACAAACGCAGCTGATTATGTAGGTGCCATATCAACTGCAAAACCGTGGCAACGAGCAGTAACCACGGCATGTATCCAAATATCCACCCAACAACAATCCATGGGGTGTAAAAAAAAGCCAGCTCCCAGGCCAGCTTTTTCCAGGTTAACCTTTCAACCATCTATCTCTCCAGTTCGATGCTAGCCTTTGGTAGAGAAACGGTAGCCAGCGCCTCGAACGGTCTGAATCAACTTATCATGTCCTGCGGACTCTAATGCCTTACGCAAACGACGAATGTGCACATCCACCGTGCGGTCTTCAACATAAACGTTAGTACCCCAAACGTTATTAAGCAGTTGTTCGCGGCTGTATACGCGCTCTTGATGCGTCATAAAGAAATGCAGCATTTTAAATTCCGTTGGTCCCATATCTAGCGGTGCATCATTCGCAGTAACACGATGCGATACTGGGTCCAGCTTCAGCCCTTGAACATCGATAACATCTTCCAACGCAGTTGGTGTGACACGGCGAATAACTGCTTTTAGTCGAGCAACCAATTCCTTTGGAGAGAAAGGTTTAGTGATATAGTCATCAGCCCCGACTTCTAAGCCGCGCACTTTATCTTCTTCTTCACCACGAGCCGTCAACATCACTACTGGAATGTTTCGAGTAAGCTCTTCACGCTTCATGTGCTTTATGAAATTGATACCTGAACCACCAGGCAACATCCAATCTAGCAGAACAAGGTCTGGGTAAGGTTCAGCCAGTTTGTTTACTGCGGTATCGTAATCTTCTGCTTCAACAGCTTGGTAGCCTTTCTGCTCTAACACGAAACACAGCATTTCACGAATTGGTGCTTCATCCTCAACAACCAGGATTCTTCTAGACATATCTGAATAACCTTATGGAATCTAATCAACTGCATGCATTATCAAGAATTATTATGACACTTTTGTGACCATTGAAAACAATTTTTAATATAACTTTCGCACAATCTGGGTTGTCATATTGAAGATTTAAGCTAGGACAATTGTTTGAAAATTGCCTATCATGTGCAGCTATCTATTCTAAAGGTGAGAGTAATATGTGGTTTAAAAACTGTTTGGTCTATCGATTCAACAAGGATCTTGAATTTAACGCCGATAAACTCGAGCAGCAGCTTGAAGAGTTTCGTTTTACACCTTGTGGTAGTCAAGATAAGCAAAAATTTGGTTGGGTGACAGCGCTTGGTAAACATGGCGACATGATGACCCACGTTTCTGAAAACCGCATTTTGCTTTGTGCAAAGAAAGAAGAAAAAATGCTGCCAGCGTCTGTGATCAAAGAGTCACTAAACAGCAAAGTAGAAGCGTTGGAAACGCAAGAAGGTCGACCACTTAAGAAAAAAGAAAAAGATGACCTTAAAGATGAAATCATCATTGATTTGCTTCCACGAGCTTTCAGCCGTAGCAACCTCACTCATCTGCTTATCCTTCCAAAAGAAGGCTTCATCATTGTAGATGCAAGTAGCTTTAAGAAATCAGAAGATGTCATCGCCCTCTTGAGAAAAACAATGGGAAGCCTGCCTGTTGTTCCTGCCTTCCCAGAGCAGCCTATTGAAAATACATTAACCGAATGGGTGAAAGGCGGTGAAGTACCTACAGGCTTCAATCTTCTAGATGAGGCTGAGCTTAAGTCAGTGCTAGAAGACGGTGGTGTTATCCGTTGTAAGAAACAAGAACTGTCAAGCGATGAGATTCTTGGTCATATTGAGGCAAACAAGTTTGTAACTAAACTCGCGCTGAACTGGCAAGAGCGTATTGAATTTATTCTGGCTGATGATGGCAGTATTAAACGCCTTAAATTCAGCGATGAACTGAAAGATGAGAATGACGACATTCCAAGAGAAGATGCTGCGGCTCGAATGGATGCCGACTTCTCATTGCTTTGCGGTGAGTTTAGCGCATTCCTACCAAATCTTTATGACGCCTTAGGCGGCTTACCAAAGCAATAGCCATTACTTATCTGAGCTCGCGTTCTGCGAGCTCAATACAAAACTTGGAAACCTCTCGATATTAGCGTAAAATTTGCGCCCCTTAGTGCCATTAGGTGGCACAACACTGACTTGAAATCAGATTAGAGATATAAAGCAATGTTTACTCCAGAACTTCTGTCACCTGCTGGCAGCCTTAAGAACATGCGTTATGCATTCGCCTACGGTGCGGACGCGGTTTACGCGGGTCAACCTCGTTACAGCCTTCGTGTGCGTAACAACGAATTCAACCACGAAAACCTTCAGATAGGTATCAATGAAGCGCACGCCCTAGGTAAAAAGCTTTATGTGGTTTGTAACATTCAACCGCATAACTCGAAGCTAAAAACCTTCATCCGTGATCTAAAACCTGTTGTTGAAATGGGTCCAGACGCACTGATCATGTCTGACCCAGGTCTTATCATGATGGTTCGTGAAGCATTCCCTGAAATGCCGATTCATCTATCAGTACAGGCAAACGCCGTAAACTGGGCGACTGTTAAGTTCTGGGCAGCTAATGGTGTTGAGCGCGTTATCGTGTCTCGTGAGTTATCGTTAGAAGAGATTAAGGAAATCCGTGAACATTGCCCTGAAACTGAGCTAGAAGTATTCGTACATGGCGCACTTTGCATGGCTTATTCAGGTCGCTGTCTACTATCCGGCTATATCAACAAACGCGATCCAAACCAGGGTACATGCACCAATGCATGCCGCTGGGAATACAAAGTTGAAAAAGCGACTGAAAACGACGCAGGTCAAATTGTCGAAGAATTTGTTCCTGAAGCACAAGCAGTTGAAGTCGTTGATGAGCGTCCAGAGACCACTATTGGTCGTGGTAAACCAACGGATGAAGTCGTACTACTTTCTGAAAGCCATCGTCCAGAAGATAAAATGGCGGCATTTGAAGATGAGCATGGTACGTACATCATGAACTCCAAAGATCTTCGTGCGGTGCAGCATGTTGAGCGTTTGACTAAGATGGGTGTCCACTCACTTAAGATTGAAGGTCGTACTAAATCTTTCTACTACTGTGCTCGTACTGCTCAAGTTTACCGTAAAGCTATTGATGACGCTGTTGCTGGCAAACCGTTTGATGAGTCACTATTAGGCACGCTAGAAAGCCTAGCTCACCGCGGTTATACAGAAGGCTTCCTACGTCGTCATACTCATGACAGCTATCAAAACTATGACTACGGTTATTCCGTTTCCGATTCTCAGCAATTTGTAGGTGAGTTTACCGGTAAACGTCGCGGTCACTTGGCTGAAGTTGAAGTGAAAAACAAATTTGTGGTTGGCGATAGCCTTGAGTTAATGACACCAAAAGGCAATGTGGTATTCAGCCTAGAAGTGATGGAAAATCGTAAGTCAGAAAGCATCGACGACGCTAAAGGTAACGGTCACTTCGTCTTCATTCCAGTACCAGAGGAGTTGGATCTGGACTACGCACTACTTATGCGTAACCTAAATTCAGGACAAGATACACGTAACCCAACTGGTAAGTAACCATGGCACTATTAATCACTGACAAGTGCATCAACTGTGATATGTGTGACCCTGAATGTCCTAATGGGGCAATTAGTATGGGCAGCGAGATCTTTGAGATCGATCCCCATTTATGCACAGAGTGCAAAGGGCACTACGACAAACCAACTTGTCAGTCCGTCTGCCCAATCACAAAATGCATCATCACCGATCCAAACCATGTGGAAACCGATGATGAGCTACTTGAGAAGTTTGTGATTATTCAAGGTATGGCCTAGTCAGCAAAAAGCCTCCAAGTGGAGGCTTTTTTATTACCCAGACTTTTCGATTGGAAAAACATTGCAGTAAAGCTCTTTCTCATACTGCATCTCCAGTTTTTTGCGCCAGTTTTCTGCAGAGTTGATAGGAATTAAATAGAACTTCTCTCTGCTGGTGTCGGTCACAAAGGCAATACCGTGCTGCATCAACTCATAGTGAATATCATTGATGAAACCGAGTGTGAAACTTTGCCTACCGGATAGTTGATTAATGTCCTCTCTAGTTAGAATCACTCCATCTTTTTCTGAAGCGAATCTCTCCCTAAGCCATCGGGCAAACTGCCTTGATGAGATCATAGTCATAACAGTCTTCCTTACCCAAAACTTAATGGGGAAATCCCCAAAAATACAGTAGATAAGCCTTAACTCAATAACAATAACACCAAGAAACAAAAAGACTAATCTACCGAAGTATTGATAACCATAGTCAACATACTTCGACTTCTCCAGTCCCAATTGTGAGAGTCACCTTATTCAAGTACTAACCGTAATGCTGTCCATTATCGTAGTAATTTGCAGGCTCAAGCGCACTAAAGATTACCGCCACATCAACCTCTTTCCCAAGGGCTGAGCGTACTTGAGTCGTAATAACTGTGGCCACTGAATTTTTGACTTCCTGTCCCCGATCAAACCAAAGAACTTCAATAAATGGGTAAGCATGAGTGACCTTATTATCAAAGTAAAAAGTGGAAGCAATATGCTCAACAGTGAAGTCCTCTTTGGGGCAGTCCATTAACGGTTGCAGTTCATCAACTAGTGGACTCGAAAGAGTTTTAACAAGCTCAGGTTCAATCGCTCTAAATCGTAAATGAGGCATAATTATATCCATGTATTTGATAACGATTACGAGTATATCAGTGAACAATGAGATTAGAGAATTTAGGAAAGGAAAAACGAAAAAGGCTCTGACCTAAGTCAGAGCCTTTGAATATGGCAGGGGTGGAGAGATTTGACCGGGCTGGCGACCCAGCTCCCAACACATCGCTTTGAAAAAGCGAAAACAAAAAAGGCTCCGACCTAAGTCAGAGCCTTTGAATATGGCAGGGGTGGAGAGATTTGACCGGGCTGGCGACCCAGCTCCCAACACATCGCTTTGAAAAAGCGAAAACAAAAAAGGCTCCGACCTAAGTCAGAGCCTTTGAATATGGCAGGGGTGGAGAGATTTGACCGGGCTGGCGACCCAGCTCCCAACACATCGCTTTGAAAAAGCGAAAACAAAAAAGGCTCCGACCTAAGTCAGAGCCTTTGAATATGGCAGGGGTGGAGAGATTCGAACTCCCAACACGCGGATTTGGAATCCGCTGCTCTGCCAATTGGAGCTACACCCCTATCTTCGTGTTTATTGAGACGACTCTCAAATAAGTGGCGGAGTGGACGGGACTCGAACCCGCGACCCCCGGCGTGACAGGCCGGTATTCTAACCAACTGAACTAC
>NZ_JAKRBO010000014.1:0-79995 GCF_022432925.1 Vibrio sp. CyArs1
CGAAGGTCTACGTTTCGCTATCCGTGAAGGTGGCCGTACAGTAGGTGCTGGTGTTGTTGCTAAGATCTTCGACTAATATTTAGTTGATAATCGCAATAAACATAAAAAGAGGAGCTTAGGCTCCTCTTTTTTTTGCTCAACTAAATGTATTTCTTGTTCAGTGGGTTAGCTGATTGCTGCCACCTCAACCTAAAATAGTACTAGTAATGCTAACAATTCTCGTTTATATTTATATCCGTGAATTGTTTAAGGTTGTATTATGTTTGTTTGTCTTTGCCACGGCATCTCTGATAAAAAACTGCGTAAGCTTGCTATCGAAGAGGGTATCAGCGATATGCGCACCATCAGAAAATGCACTTCTCTTGGCTCTCAATGTGGTAAGTGTGTGAAACAAGCTAAAGAAATCTTGAGCGAAACACAGACGCTTCAGCTTGCAAAAGTGAGCTAACCTCAAGACCTTCGTCTAGTCACTTTGACACCTCCCCAATAGGTTCTACAGTTATTAATGAGCCAAAGAGGAGGTTTTTTGTCATGAAAGGCGATCCAATCATAATTCAACATCTCAACAAAATACTGGGCAATGAACTCGTTGCTATCAATCAATACTTCCTTCACGCAAGAATGTACAAAGACTGGGGGCTAAAGCATCTAGCCGATAAGGAATACCATGAATCTATCGATGAGATGAAACACGCTGATCATCTTATTGAACGTATATTATTTTTGGAAGGTCTACCCAACCTCCAGGACTTGGGGAAGCTCATGATCGGAGAAGACACCAAAGAGATGCTCGAGTGCGACCTGAAACTTGAGATGGATGCGATACCAGACTTAAAAGATGCTATTGCTTATGCAGAAGATACGCGCGATTTCGTCTCAAGAGATCTGTTCCAAGATATTCTCGAAGATGAGGAGGAGCATGTCGATTGGCTAGAGACTCAATTGGGACTAATTGAAAAAGTCGGTATAGAAAACTACTTACAAGCACAGTTCGTCGACGAAGAATAATCAGGCTAAATGGTTTCCAAGGGCTTAAGCAACCAGCTTGAGCCCTTTTTAAATGACATTTCTGATTAATTTTCCCTCACCCCTTGCATACCTTTTTGTGATCTGTATAATGCGTCGCACTGGTTAAGCCAGTTGTGAACCAATGAGCAAAGAGGAGTAAGTGGATTACCTCGGTAAATCACTTAGTAACGTAGACTCAGCTTATGTTCGCAGTTAATACAATTAACCCGCTATCATTGATAGTAGGCTAATCGAAAATTAGCTGACAATGCGCTCAATTAGAGTGCTACGGTTTCACATAAATCAATCGGCATTCTCTCGCCTTCGCGAGTATGAGTGGCGATATTGTTTGTGTAATAATTAATTATTGGAGCTCTGTCTCATGCAGAACCAACGTATTCGTATCCGCCTAAAGGCTTTCGATTATAAACTAATCGATCAGTCTACTGCGGAAATCGTTGAAACAGCTAAGCGTACCGGCGCACAGGTTCGTGGTCCAATTCCACTACCTACTCGTAAAGAGCGTTTCACTGTTCTTATCTCTCCACACGTCAACAAAGATGCACGTGACCAGTACGAAATCCGTACTCACAAGCGTTTGATCGACATCGTTGAGCCAACAGACAAAACTGTTGACGCTCTAATGCGTCTTGATCTTGCTGCTGGCGTTGATGTTCAAATCAGCCTAGGTTAAGGGAGATTAGAAGAATGATTGGTCTAGTCGGACGTAAAGTGGGTATGACCCGCATTTTTACCGAAGAAGGCGTTTCTATCCCTGTAACAGTTGTTGAGGTTGAAGCGAACCGTGTAACTCAAGTACGTACACTTGATACTGACGGTTATGCAGCAATTCAGGTAACTGCAGGTGCTAAGAAAGCTAGCCGTGTTTCTAAGCCAGAAGCTGGCCACTTTGCGAAAGCAGGTGTTGAAGCAGGTCGCGGTCTTTGGGAATTCCGTTTGGAAAACGGTGAAGAGTTTGAAGTTGGCGCTGAGCTAAACGTAGAACTTTTCAACGACGTAAAAAAAGTAGACGTTACTGGCACATCTAAGGGTAAAGGTTTCCAAGGCGCTGTTAAGCGTTGGAACTTCGCTACTCAAGATATGACACACGGTAACTCATTGTCTCACCGTGCTCCGGGTTCAATTGGTCAATGCCAAACTCCAGGTCGCGTATTTAAAGGCAAGAAAATGGCAGGTCACATGGGTGCTGAGCGTGTAACGACTCAAAACCTAGAGATCGTACGTGTTGACGCTGAGCGCAATCTGCTTCTTATTAAAGGTGCAGTCCCAGGCGCAACTGGCGGCAACGTGATCGTAAAACCAGCTATTAAAGCTTAACGTCTAGGAGTAAGTAATGGAATTGATGGTTAAAGGTGCTGATGCACTAACTGTTTCCGAGACTACTTTCGGACGTGACTTCAACGAAGCTCTTGTACACCAAGTAGTTGTTGCTTTTGCAGCAGGTGCTCGTCAAGGTACTCGTGCTCAAAAGACTCGTTCTGAAGTATCTGGCGGTGGCGCTAAGCCATGGCGTCAAAAAGGTACTGGCCGTGCTCGTGCTGGTACAATTCGTAGCCCTATCTGGCGTACAGGTGGTGTTACTTTTGCTGCGAAACCACAAGATCACAGCCAAAAAGTAAACAAAAAAATGTACCGCGGTGCTATGAAGAGCATTCTTTCTGAGCTAGTTCGTCAAGAGCGTTTAATCGTTGTTGATAACTTCTCTGTAGAAGCTCCAAAAACCAAAGAGCTTGTAGCTAAGCTAAAAGAGCTTGAGCTAACAGATGCGCTTATCGTGACTAGCGAAGTAGATGAGAATCTATTCCTAGCTGCTCGTAACCTATACAAAGTTGACGCACGTGACGTTGCTGGTATCGACCCAGTTTCACTAATCGCGTTCGACAAAGTTGTAATTACTGCAGAAGCAGTTAAGCAAGTTGAGGAGATGCTAGCATGATCACTGAAGAGCGTATCCTAAAAGTTCTACGTGCTCCTCATATCTCTGAGAAAGCAACTATGGCAGCAGAGAAAGCGAACACTATCGTTTTCAAAGTAGCTAAAGATGCAACTAAGAAAGAGATCAAAGCAGCTGTAGAAAAGCTATTTGAAGTTGAAGTTAAGTCTGTAAATACTCTTATTCTTAAGGGTAAGACTAAACGTCAAGGTCTACGTCAAGGTCGCCGCAGCGACGTTAAGAAGGCGTATGTGACTCTGGCGGAAGGTCAAGATCTTGACTTCGTTGGCGGTGCGGAATAACAGGAGTAGTTAAACAATGGCTATTGTTAAATGTAAGCCGACTTCCCCTGGTCGTCGTCACGTAGTTAAAGTTGTTAACGCTGACCTACACAAAGGTAAGCCTTACGCTCCACTTCTAGAGAAAAACTCTAAGAACGGTGGTCGTAACAACAACGGTCGTATCACAGTACGTCACATCGGTGGTGGTCACAAGCATCACTATCGTTTGATTGATTTCAAACGTACTAAAGATGGCATCCCAGCGAAAGTTGAGCGCCTAGAATACGATCCAAACCGTAGCGCAAACATCGCTCTAGTTCTGTACGCAGACGGTGAGCGTCGCTACATCATTGCACCAAAAGGCATCCAAGCGGGTGACTCTATCCAGTCTGGTGTTGATGCGCCTATCAAAGCAGGTAACACTCTGCCGATGCGCAACATCCCAGTAGGTTCTACAGTACACTGTGTTGAACTGAAACCTGGTAAAGGTGCACAGATTGCTCGTTCTGCAGGTGCATACGCACAAATCATCGCTCGCGATGGTGCATATGTAACTCTACGCCTACGTTCTGGCGAAATGCGCAAAGTACTATCTGAAGGCCGTGCAACAATCGGTGAAGTAGGTAATGCTGAGCACATGCTACGCGAACTAGGTAAAGCTGGTGCTAGCCGCTGGCGCGGTGTTCGTCCAACCGTTCGCGGTGTGGTAATGAACCCGGTAGACCACCCACACGGTGGTGGTGAAGGTCGTACTTCTGGTGGCCGTCACCCAGTATCTCCTTGGGGTCAGCCAACTAAAGGCTTTAAGACTCGTAAGAACAAGCGCACTGACAAGTACATCGTACGTCGTCGTAACAAGTAATCTATAAAGAGGAATCGCCATGCCACGTTCTCTCAAGAAAGGTCCATTTATTGACCTACACTTGCTGAAGAAGGTAGAGAAAGCGGTGGAAAGCGGAGACAAAAAGCCTGTTAAGACTTGGTCCCGTCGTTCAATGATCATTCCATCAATGATTGGTTTGACCATCGCTGTCCATAATGGTCGTCAGCACGTACCAGTATTCGTAACCGAAGAAATGATCGGTCACAAGCTGGGCGAATTTGCACCAACTCGCACTTATCGCGGCCACGCTGCTGATAAGAAAGCTAAGAAGAAATAAGGAGTAGATGATGGAAGCTATCGCTAAACATAACTTTGCTCGTATTTCTCCACAGAAAGCTCGCTTAGTTGCAGACCAAATCCGCGGTAAAAACGTGGATCAAGCTCTTGAACTACTAACTTTCAGCAACAAAAAAGCTGCTGTACTAGTTAAGAAAGTTCTTGAATCAGCAATCGCGAATGCGGAACACAACGAAGGTGCAGATATCGACGATCTATCAGTCGCTAAAATCTTCGTAGATGAAGGCCCAATCATGAAGCGTATTATGCCTCGTGCAAAAGGCCGTGCGGACCGTATCTTGAAGCGTTCTTGCCACATCACTGTTGTTGTTGCAGACGCTTAAGACTAGGAGATAAGCAATGGGTCAGAAAGTACATCCTAATGGTATTCGTCTTGGCATCGTTAAGCCTTGGAATGCTACATGGTTTGCTAACACCAAAGAATTCGCTGACAACCTAGACGGCGACTTCAAGGTACGTCAGTTCCTTACTAAGGAACTAGCAAAAGCGTCTCTTTCACGCATCGTTATCGAGCGTCCAGCTAAGAGCATCCGTGTGACTATTCACACTGCTCGTCCTGGCGTTGTTATCGGTAAGAAAGGCGAAGACGTTGAGAAGCTACGCACTGCTGTAGCTAAAATCGCAGGTGTACCAGCGCAAATTAACATCGCTGAAGTACGTAAGCCTGAGCTAGACGGCCAACTTGTGGCTGATAGCATCGCGTCTCAACTTGAGCGTCGTGTTATGTTCCGTCGTGCTATGAAGCGTGCGGTACAAAATGCTATGCGTCTTGGCGCTAAAGGTATCAAAGTGGAAGTAAGCGGTCGTCTAGGCGGCGCTGAAATCGCACGTTCTGAGTGGTACCGTGAAGGCCGTGTGCCTCTACACACTCTACGTGCTGACATTGATTACGCAACTTCTTCGGCTCACACTCAATACGGTGTGATCGGCATTAAAGTTTGGATCTTCAAAGGTGAGATTCTAGGCGGTATGCCAGCAGCTAACGCTGTAGAGCCAAAAGGCGATAAGCCTAAGAAGCAGCGCAAAGGCCGTAAGTAAGGAGTCGACAGATGCTACAACCTAAACGTACTAAGTTCCGTAAGGTTCAGACTGGTCGCAACCGTGGTCTAGCTAAAGGTACAGACGTAAGCTTCGGCACATTCGGTCTTAAGGCTGTTGGTCGTGGTCGTCTTACTGCTCGTCAGATCGAAGCGGCTCGTCGTGCAATGACGCGTCACGTTAAGCGTCAAGGTAAAATCTGGATTCGTGTATTCCCAGACAAGCCTATCACAGAAAAACCACTAGAAGTTCGTCAAGGTAAGGGTAAAGGTAACGTTGAGTACTGGGTAGCCCAAATCCAACCTGGTAAGGTTATGTACGAAATGGACGGTGTACCTGAAGAGTTGGCACGTGAAGCGTTCCGCCTAGCGGCTCGCAAACTGCCGTTCAAAACTACATTTGTAACTAAGCAGGTGATGTGATGAAAGCACAAGATCTACGCGAAAAAAACGTTGAAGAGCTTAACGCTGAGCTTTTGAATTTGCTACGCGAACAGTTCAACTTGCGCATGCAAGCTGCAACTGGTCAGCTACAGCAAACTCATACTCTGAAAGCTGTACGCCGTGATATCGCACGTGTGAAAACTGTTTTGACTGAGAAGGCAGGCGCATAATGAGCGAACAAATCCGTACTCAACAAGGTCGTGTAATTAGCAACAAAGGCGACAAGTCTATTGTTGTTGCAATCGAACGCATGGTTAAACACCCAATTTACGGTAAATTCGTAAAGCGTACGACTAAACTACACGCACATGACGAAAACAACGAGTGTGGCATTGGCGACACAGTTGAAGTTCGTGAGTGCCGTCCACTGTCTAAGATGAAGTCTTGGACTTTGGTTAGCATTGTAGAAAAAGCGAAGATTTAATCGTTTTTTTTATGAAAATCAAGCGGCTCCAAATTTTTTTTGGGGCCGCTTATTTTTTGTCTACCCAATCACAAAAAAGGGTGGTACAATTCGCGTCCCTTTAAAGAGGCAGCCCGACCCGAGAGGGTCTAGTTTTTAATATTTAGCGGAGCACTAACAATGATCCAAATGCAAAGTACACTTGACGCTGCAGATAACTCTGGCGCGCGCAAGGTAATGTGTATTAAGGTTCTGGGTGGCTCACACCGTCGTTATGCACACATCGGCGACATCATCAAAGTTACTGTTAAAGAAGCAATTCCTCGCGGTAAAGTTAAAAAAGGTGATGTTCTGAAGGCGGTAGTTGTTCGCACCCGTAAAGGCGTTCGTCGTCCAGACGGTTCTGTCATTCGCTTCGACCGTAATGCTTGTGTATTGTTAAACGACACTACTGAGCAACCAGTCGGCACACGTATCTTTGGTCCTGTGACTCGTGAACTTCGTAATGCGAAATTCATGAAAATTGTGTCACTAGCACCTGAAGTTCTGTAAGGAGCGTCAACATGGCAGCTAAAATCCGTCGTAATGACGAAGTAATCGTTCTTGCTGGTAAAGATAAAGGCAAGAAAGGTAAAGTAACTAAGGTTCTAGCAACCGGTAAAGTTATCGTTGAAGGTATCAACCTTGTTAAGAAGCACCAGAAGCCTGTACCGGCTCTTGGTCAACAAGGTGGCATCGTTGAACAAGAAGCAGCTATTGATGCTTCTAACGTTGCAGTCTTTAACGCGGCTACTGGTAAAGCTGACCGCATCGGTTTCCGTATCGAAGATGGCAAGAAAGTTCGTTTCTTCAAGTCTAACGGCGAAACTGTTTCTAACTAATTAGAAAGTAATTTGGAGTTCTACTATGGCGAAACTGCATGATTACTACAAGTCGTCTGTAGTTGCTGAATTGACCAAACAATTCAACTACTCAAGCGTCATGCAAGTCCCTAGGATTGAGAAAATCACCCTAAACATGGGCGTTGGTGAAGCAATCAACGATAAGAAACTGCTAGAAAACGCAGCAGCTGATATGGCAACGATCTCTGGTCAAAAGCCACTTATCACTAAAGCGCGTAAATCTGTTGCTGGTTTCAAAATTCGTGAAGGCTACCCAATTGGTTGTAAAGTAACCTTGCGTGGCGAACGTATGTGGGAATTTTTAGAGCGTTTAATCTCTATCGCACTTCCACGTGTACGTGACTTCCGTGGCGTTAGCGCTAAGTCTTTTGACGGACGCGGTAACTACAGCATGGGCGTTCGCGAGCAAATCATCTTCCCGGAAATCGACTACGATAAAGTAGATCGTGTTCGCGGCCTAGACATCACTATTACGACGTCTGCTGCAAACGATGAGGAAGGCCGAGCTCTGCTGGCTGCCTTTAACTTCCCATTCCGTAAGTAAGGTGAAGGGTTACTGTTATGGCTAAACAATCAATGAAAGCGCGCGAAGTAAAACGCGCGAAGCTAGTAGCTAAGTTCGCTGAAAAGCGTGCAGCTCTAAAAGCTATCATCAGCGATGTAAACGCATCTGAAGAAGATCGTTGGAACGCGGTTCTTAAACTGCAGACTCTTCCACGTGATTCAAGTGCATCACGTCAGCGCAACCGTTGCAACCAAACTGGTCGCCCACACGGTTACCTACGTAAGTTCGGTCTAAGCCGTATCAAAGTTCGTGAAGCTTGCATGAAAGGCGAGATTCCTGGACTTCGTAAGGCTAGCTGGTAATTGCCACTTAATCATTTGGAGTAAATCTTATGAGCATGCAAGATCCGATTTCGGATATGCTGACCCGCATTCGTAACGGTCAGGCAGCAAACAAAGTTGCTGTTAAAATGCCTTCTTCAAAGCTTAAAGTTGCAATTGCTGCACTACTGAAAGCTGAAGGTTACATCGTTGACTTCGCTGTTGAAGGCGAAGCAAAACCAGAGCTAGAAGTTACTCTTAAGTACTTCCAAGCGAAACCTGTAATTGAGCAAATCAAACGTGTTTCACGTCCTGGTCTGCGTGTCTACAAAAACAAAGACTCGCTACCAACTGTGATGGGCGGTTTGGGTATTGCTGTTGTTTCTACTTCCAAGGGTCTGATGTCAGACCGCGCTGCGCGTAAAGCAGGCCTTGGCGGTGAAATCATCTGTTACGTAGCTTAATAGGAGTAGATTATGTCTCGTGTTGCTAAGGCACCTGTCGCTATTCCAGCTGGCGTAGAGGTGAAACTTAACGGTCAAGAAATTACCGTTAAAGGCGCTAAAGGCGAACTAACTCGCGTTCTAAACAACGCTGTAGTTATTGCGCAAGAAGAGAACAACCTTACTTTCGGTCCACGCGACGGTGTTGCTAACGCATGGGCACAAGCAGGTACTGCTCGTGCACTAGTAAACAACATGGTTGTTGGTGTTACTGAAGGCTTTACTAAGAAGCTAACTCTTAAAGGTGTAGGTTACCGTGCTGCTATCAAAGGCAACGCTGTAGGTCTAACACTAGGCTTCTCTCACCCAGTTGAGCACGAGTTGCCAGCGGGTATTAAAGCTGAATGTCCAAGCCAAACTGAAATCGTGATCACTGGTTGTGACAAGCAACTTGTTGGTCAAGTAGCGGCTGACATTCGTTCTTACCGTGAGCCTGAGCCTTATAAAGGTAAAGGTGTTCGTTACGCAGATGAAAATGTGCGTACTAAAGAAGCTAAGAAGAAGTAAGGTAACACTATGGATAAGAAAGCATCTCGCATCCGTCGTGCTACACGTGCACGTCGTAAGATTGCAGAACTGGGTGCAACTCGCCTAGTAGTACACCGTACTCCTCGTCACGTTTACGCTCAAGTAATCGCAGCGAACGGCTCTGAAGTAATCGCAGCCGCTTCTACGGTAGAAAAAGCAATTCGTGAAGAAGTTAAGAGTACTGGTAACATCGATGCAGCTAAAGCAGTAGGTAAAGCTATTGCTGAGCGCGCGCTTGAGAAAGGCGTATCTGCTGTTGCATTCGATCGTTCTGGTTTCCAATACCACGGTCGAGTAGCGGCGCTAGCAGAATCTGCTCGCGAAGCTGGTCTGAAATTCTAAGGTAGGGTTGGAAGATGGCTAAAGAACAACAACAAGCTAGTGATTTGCAAGAAAAGCTAATCGCAGTTAACCGTGTTTCTAAGACGGTTAAAGGTGGTCGAATCATGAGCTTCACTGCACTAACAGTAGTTGGTGACGGTAACGGTCGTGTAGGTTTCGGTTACGGTAAAGCCCGTGAAGTACCTGCTGCGATTCAAAAAGCAATGGAAAAAGCGCGTCGTAACATGGTTACTGTAGCGCTTAACGAAGGCACTCTTCACCACCCGGTGAAAGGTCGCCACTCTGGCTCTAAAGTTTACATGCAGCCAGCAGCAGAAGGTACGGGTGTTATCGCAGGTGGTGCGATGCGTGCAGTACTAGAAGTTGCAGGTGTACACAACGTACTATCTAAAGCATACGGTTCTACGAACCCTATCAACATCGTTCGTGCAACGATCGATGCTCTAGGTAGCATGAAGTCACCAGAAATGGTTGCTGCTAAACGTGGTCTAACTGTTGAAGCTATTTCGGAGTAAGAACACCATGGCAACTATCAAAGTAACTCAAACTAAGAGCTCAATTGGTCGCCTACCTAAGCACAAAGCGTGTCTTAAAGGTCTTGGCCTTCGTAAAATCAACCACACAGTAGAACTTGAAGATACTCCGTGCGTGCGCGGCATGATCAACAAGGTTTACTACATGGTTAAAGTTGAGGAGTAATCAGAATGCGTTTGAATACTCTATCACCGGCTGCGGGTTCTAAGCCTTCTAAGAAGCGCGTAGGTCGTGGTATCGGTTCTGGCCTAGGTAAAACTGGTGGCCGTGGTCACAAAGGCCAAAAATCACGCTCTGGCGGCAGTGTTCGTCCAGGCTTCGAAGGCGGTCAAATGCCTTTGAAACAGCGTCTACCTAAATTCGGTTTCACTTCTCGTAAGAGCCTAGTGTCTGCTGAAGTTCGTCTAGCTGAGCTAGCGAAAGTAACTGGTGATGTTGTTGACCTAAACAGCCTTAAAGCAGCTAACGTTATCACTAAGAACATCGAATTTGTAAAAGTTGTTCTTTCAGGTGAAATCAACAAAGCTGTGACTGTTAAAGGTCTACGCGTGACTAAAGGCGCTAAAGCTGCAATCGAAGCTGCAGGCGGTAAAATCGAGGATTAATCTCGAGGGACGAGGTACAGATGGCTAAGAAACCAGGACAAGATTTTAGTAGTGCTAAGAGCGGCTTAAACGAACTCAAGTCGCGCCTTTTATTTGTAATTGGTGCACTTTTAGTGTTCCGCGCTGGCTCTTTTGTGCCGATTCCTGGTATTGACGCGGCTGTACTTGCCGATTTGTTCGAACAGCAAAAAGGTACCATCGTAGAAATGTTTAACATGTTCTCCGGTGGTGCATTAGAGCGTGCATCTATTTTAGCACTGGGCATCATGCCGTATATTTCGGCTTCGATTGTTGTCCAGTTGCTAACTGTAGTTCATCCAGCGTTAGCCGAGCTCAAGAAAGAGGGTGAGGCAGGGCGTCGTAAGATTAGCCAATATACGCGTTATGGTACGCTTGTACTTGCAACATTCCAGGCAATAGGTATCGCAACTGGCCTTCCAAACATGGTCAATAATCTGGTTGTTATCAACCAAACCATGTTTACGCTAATTGCTACCGTAAGTTTAGTAACTGGTACCATGTTCTTAATGTGGTTAGGTGAACAAATTACAGAGCGTGGAATCGGTAATGGTATTTCCATTCTGATCTTTGCAGGTATTGTTGCTGGATTGCCTTCGGCAATCGGTCAAACAATCGAGCAAGCGCGTCAAGGTGAACTGCACGTACTTCTTCTGCTGTTGATTGCTGTACTTGCTTTCGCAGTTATTTACTTTGTGGTCTTTATGGAGCGTGGTCAACGTCGTATCGTCGTTAACTATGCAAAACGCCAACAAGGCCGTAAAGTGTTTGCTGCACAAAGCACGCACCTACCGTTGAAAATCAACATGGCAGGTGTTATTCCAGCAATCTTTGCATCAAGTATTATCCTGTTCCCAGGAACATTGGCTCAATGGTTTGGCCAAAATGGTGAGAGCAGCGCGTTCGGTTGGTTAACTGACGTGTCATTGGCTCTTAGCCCAGGTCAACCGTTGTATGTAATGCTTTATGCTGCAGCGATTATATTCTTCTGTTTCTTCTACACGGCGTTGGTATTCAACCCGCGTGAAACAGCAGATAACTTGAAGAAGTCTGGTGCGTTCGTACCCGGCATCCGCCCAGGTGAGCAGACAGCTAAGTATATTGATAAAGTAATGACTAGACTTACCCTTGCAGGTGCTCTATATATTACCTTTATCTGTCTGATTCCCGAGTTCATGATGGTCGCGTGGAACGTTCGTTTCTACTTCGGCGGTACTTCACTACTAATCGTAGTGGTAGTAATTATGGACTTTATGGCACAGGTACAGACTCATCTGATGTCACAACAGTATGATTCTGTGTTGAAAAAAGCAAATCTGAAAGGTTACGGCCGTTAATCCGGCGGTAGTCTCAGATTTCATTTACGGAGTTTAGCAATGAAAGTTCGTGCTTCCGTTAAAAAAATCTGCCGTAACTGCAAAGTTATCAAGCGCAACGGTGTTGTGCGTGTTATCTGCAGTGAGCCAAAGCACAAACAGCGCCAAGGCTAATTAAGCAGAAATTTTTACTTGAAATTAAAGGTATGGTCGAGTATATTCCTCGGCCTACCTTTTGCGTGCAAAAGAAGTAGCACTCCGCAGCGTATCCATAACGGGCTTTGCTGCGGCTATTCTTTTTAAGAAACACTAGGAGTGAATAATGGCCCGTATAGCAGGCATTAACATTCCTGATCAAAAACACGCTGTAATCGCACTAACTGCGATCTACGGCATCGGTAAAACTCGCTCTCAAGCTATCCTAGCTGAAGTGGGTATTGCTGAAGATGTTAAGATCAGTGAACTAACTGAAGAGCAGATCGATCAACTGCGTGATGGTGTAGCTAAGTACACTGTAGAAGGTGATCTACGTCGTGAAGTATCAATGAACATCAAGCGTCTTATGGACCTTGGCTGTTACCGTGGTCTTCGTCATCGTCGCAGTCTACCACTACGTGGACAGCGTACTAAAACCAACGCTCGCACCCGTAAGGGTCCGCGTAAGCCGATCAAGAAATAATCGGGAAGGTAGAGTACAATGGCTAAACAACCAACTCGCGCTCGTAAGCGCGTACGCAAGCAAGTTGCAGATGGCGTTGCGCACATCCATGCTTCTTTCAATAACACAATCGTAACTATCACTGACCGTCAAGGTAACGCTCTAGCATGGGCTACTGCAGGTGGTTCAGGTTTCCGCGGTTCTCGTAAGTCTACTCCGTTCGCTGCACAGGTTGCTGCTGAGCGTTGTGCTGAAATGGCTAAAGAATACGGTCTTAAGAACTTGGAAGTTATGGTTAAGGGTCCAGGTCCAGGTCGTGAATCTACTGTTCGCGCACTGAACGCTGCTGGTTTCCGCATCACGAACATCGTTGACGCGACACCAATCCCTCATAACGGTTGTCGTCCACCTAAGAAACGTCGCGTATAACGTTTCTAGGATAATTGGAGAAGAATCATGGCAAGATATTTGGGTCCTAAGCTGAAGCTTAGCCGTCGCGAAGGTACTGACTTATTCCTTAAGTCTGGTGTACGCGCGATCGATACCAAGTGTAAAATTGATAACGCACCAGGTGTACACGGCGCTCGTCGCGGTCGTCTATCTGAGTATGGCGTTCAGCTTCGTGAGAAGCAAAAAGTTCGTCGTATCTACGGCGTTCTAGAAAAACAATTCCGTAACTACTACAAAGAAGCAGCTCGCCTTAAAGGCAACACTGGTGAAAACCTACTTCAGCTTCTTGAAGGTCGTCTAGATAACGTAGTTTACCGCATGGGCTTTGGCGCAACTCGCGCAGAAGCACGTCAGCTAGTTAGCCACAAAGCTATCCTAGTTAACGGTAAAGTTGTAAACGTTCCTTCTTTCAAAGTTGCGGCTAACGACGTTGTTTCTATCCGCGAGAAAGCTAAACAGCAAGCTCGTATTAAAGCGGCTCTAGAAGTTGCTGAACAACGTGAAAAACCAACTTGGATTGAAGTAGATGCTGGCAAGATGGAAGGTACATTCAAGCGTATGCCTGAGCGTTCAGATCTATCTGCTGACATTAACGAACACTTGATCGTCGAGCTTTACTCTAAGTAAGGTTTAAACTAAAGAGAGGACACAATGCAGGGTTCTGTAACAGAATTTCTTAAGCCACGTCTTGTTGACATCGAACAGATCAGCACGACACACGCAAAAGTAACTCTTGAGCCATTAGAGCGTGGCTTTGGTCACACTCTAGGTAATGCACTTCGCCGTATTTTACTTTCGTCTATGCCAGGTTGTGCAGTGACAGAAGTTGAAATCGAAGGCGTTCTGCACGAGTACAGCACTAAAGAAGGCGTTCAAGAGGATATCCTTGAGATACTTCTAAACTTGAAAGGCCTAGCTGTTCGCGTCGCGGAAGGCAAAGATGAAGTGTTTATTACACTGAACAAATCAGGCTCAGGCCCTGTTGTTGCAGGTGACATCACCCATGATGGTGATGTAGAGATCGCTAACCCAGAACACGTTATTTGTCACCTAACGGATGACAACGCTGAGATTTCTATGCGAATCAAAGTTGAACGTGGTCGTGGTTACGTTCCAGCTTCAGCTCGTATCCATACTGAAGAAGATGAGCGTCCAATCGGTCGTTTGCTTGTTGACGCAACTTACAGCCCAGTAGACAAAATTGCCTACGCTGTAGAAGCGGCACGTGTTGAGCAGCGTACTGACTTAGACAAGCTTGTTATCGATATGGAAACGAACGGTACTCTAGAACCTGAGGAAGCTATCCGTCGCGCAGCTACTATCCTAGCTGAGCAATTGGATGCATTCGTAGATCTTCGTGATGTACGTGTTCCTGAGGAGAAGGAAGAGAAGCCGGAGTTCGATCCTATTCTACTGCGTCCTGTAGACGATCTTGAACTAACAGTTCGCTCTGCTAACTGTCTAAAAGCAGAAGCGATTCACTACATCGGTGATCTTGTACAGCGTACTGAGGTTGAGCTACTTAAAACGCCAAACCTTGGTAAAAAATCTCTTACTGAGATTAAAGACGTACTTGCATCACGTGGTCTTTCTCTGGGCATGCGCCTAGAAAATTGGCCACCAGCGTCTATCGCTGAAGATTAATCGATACTAGTTAGAAGGATTAGGTCATGCGCCATCGTAAGAGTGGTCGTCAACTCAACCGCAACAGCAGCCATCGCAAAGCGATGTTCAGCAATATGGCTAGCTCTCTTGTACGTCATGAAGTAATCAAGACTACATTGCCTAAAGCAAAAGAGCTACGTCGCGTAGTTGAGCCTTTGATTACACTAGCTAAGACTGACAGTGTTGCTAACCGTCGTCTAGCATTTGCACGTACTCGTGATAACGAAGTAGTTGCGAAACTATTCAACGAACTAGGTCCACGTTTTGCTGCTCGTCAGGGCGGTTACACTCGTATCCTAAAAGCTGGCTTCCGTGCTGGTGATAAAGCTCCAATGGCTTACATTGAGCTTGTAGATCGCCCAGAAGCATCTGAAGAAGCTGCTGCTGAGTAATCAGTAGGTTCGTAAGAACTGAAAAGCCGAGCATTTATGCTCGGCTTTTTTGTATCTATAGAATTTGCTATCGATAGAACATCGCGTAGCAATGTTGCCTATTCCTGCCATAAGCCACTCAACGAGTTCATTAAGCCACTGCTCGCGCCTTGTGTGCCCAGATAATCCAATATCACTGGCGTGAATTGGGAGATCAAAGCTGGGTCCAATCCTACTGATGCAAAGGCATTTTTAACACTTTCCATATTCTCTACTGAACTGAGTAAACCACTATTTGTGAGTGAACTTAGCCCTGGAATTAGTGAATTCAATTCACTCCCTTGTCCTGAGCCTAACTGATTTTTAGCTAGAGAAAGCAGTGAACCAGCGCCTGTTGCTGCCTGTTGTGGGGAAATCGACAGTTCTTTAACTAAGCTGTCGACAACTGGTGAGTTAGTTTGAGCCAATTGAGAGGCGCTATTTAATAGACTACTGGCAGAGTCAGAACTAACGCCAGATATATCGAATTCGGCGTAGCTATTGAATGAGAAGGTGGTAGTTATCGCTAAGGTTAAAATCACACTTTTAGTCATGCTTTGTCCTATTAATTATTGATAGTTAAAGCATAGCGTAAAAAAAAGCAGCGCTTAATAGCACTGCTTTAGATTCAATTTAAATGTGACATTACGCTAGGATGTCTAGAAGCTCTACTTCAAATACAAGAGCAGCGAATGGAGGGATAGCAGCACCAGCGCCACGCTCACCATATGCTAGGTCTTGAGGGATGTATAGTTTCCACTTAGAACCTACAGGCATTAGTTGAAGTGCTTCAACCCAACCTTTAATTACACCAGTCACAGGGAACTCTGCAGGCTGACCGCGAGATACTGAGCTGTCGAAGACAGTACCGTCTGTTAGTTCACCGTGATAGTGAACACGTACTGTGTTCTCTGCCGTTGGTACTGTACCAGTACCTTCAGTAATTACTTCGTATTGAAGACCAGACTCAAGAACAGTTACTTCTGAACGTAGAGCGTTGTCTTTTAGGAAAGCTTCGCCGTCTGCTGCCGCTGCTTTCGCCGCTTCTTGACGAGCTGATTCTGCACGAGTGTGAAGCTCTTGAAGAGCTGCATTGATTGCGTCGATTTCGATTTCTGGCATGTCACCAGTTAGCGCAGTTGCAATGCCTTTAGCGATTGCGTCTACGTTTAGGCCTTCAAGGCCGCTACCTGCAAGTTGTTGGCCCATTTGTAGACCAATACCATAGCTTGCTTTCTGTTCTACAGTTTCTAATTTCACGTCAGACATGACGGTCTCTCTTGCTATTCGAATGAAGGTGAAAGGATACCAGTTCTAGTGTGAAACCGAAATGCTCTAACCAACTTTTACTAATTAATTCGTTTTCGTTGTTAAAGTTGTGACATTTGACTGCTATAAAAGGTAATTCCTGCGATTTTCCTATACTCTAAACGCAGGTTTTTTTAAACTGAAGCGGTTGTTTATTAGGAGACGGAATGTAATGAATCGTCGTCAAAGAAAGAAGCAAAAAGTTGACCACGTTCAAGTGCTAAAGGACAAATGGCAGGCTCTCGACTTTTCGAGCTTAAAGAAAATAAATAAGCCTGATGTTTCACAATGGACGTCAAAAATTAAGGCGTTCTGGATGAGACTTCCACGTCTTCATCGACGTCTATTAAGCGTTCTAATTCCTCTATTGGTGGTATTACTACTCATCCCAACCAAAAAGAACGAACCCGCTCAAGCGACTCAGGCCAATCAGCGAATCGCTGTAAGTGTTAATACCGAGTCTCTTAGCGAACAACCCTCCAGCGTACAGTCTGAGCAGTTAGTAGAAACCAATTGGCGTGAGTATACCGTCAAAAAAGGTGACACACTGGCGCAGGTGTTTCGTAAAAACCAGTTATCTATGGCCGACCTGAATTCGTTAGCAAGAATAGAAGGAAGCGACAAACCGTTAAGTCGTATTAAGCAAGGTCAGTTGATTCGGTTCAAATTCAGCCCAGAAGGTAATCTAGATATTCTACAAATTGAACGTGGCGATCAGTCCATCATGTTCTTTAGACTATCAGATGGAGGCTTCGGTCGTAGTAAGTGACAACGAAGTAATTAAGAGCAATTCAATAAACAAAGGGGCCTATATTGGCCCCTTTGTTTATTTTAGAAGTTTCATATCTATATGGGGGATATCGTCTTCCATATACTCTTCAGAGCAAGCTTCAAAACCGTGTCGCGAATAATATTTTTGTAGATGAGATTGTGCGCCAATCTTTATGGTTTCATTAGGCCAAAGACGCTGGCACTCCAGCTTGGCTTGAACAATGAGATCATGACCAAGTCCGCCACCTCTATGTGACGCTTTAGTTGCGACTCTACCGATACTCACATAGTCGTAAGTAGTGCCTTTGGGTAATAGTCTTGCACATGCGACAAGAGTGTCGCCATCATAGCCCATTAAATGATGAACTCCGTTAACTTGGTCATGATTATCCAACTCAGGGTAAGGGCAGGTTTGCTCTACGACAAACACGTCGACTCGAAGCTTCAACAGTTCATACAACTCAAGTGTGGTTAGCTGGGTAAAGGTTTTAGTGTTCCAATTAATCATAGTTCTCACTTGTCACTGTTTTTTCTTAGACTAAACGGACAGCAAAAAAAAAGCCACGCATTATGCGTGGCTTAATATCGATTAACTTAATTATTTTTGTAGATCGATTTGGTAAACCGCGAAACCGACATCATCAGTAGCGACTTTCTTCATTGGATATTGACCTTTGTCCTTGATGAACTGTGCCGCTTTATCCGATGGTGATGTTTCAAAACGAACATCTAATGCAACATCCGCTTTGATAGGAGCAAAACGCCAGTTGTTATCTGCGCTTGGTGTGACTTCACCTTTTTCTTGGCTAACTTTAGAGATGTAGTTGGCCACGATAGTACGGTTTTCATCCGGTGAATCAAACGCAATAAAGTCACTGCCTGTACCTGGGAACTTGTTGCTGTATGCACGGTAGTTATTAGTCGCAATGATAAAGGTTTGTTTCATGTCGATTGGTTTACCTTTGTAGGTAAGATCTACGATTCGCTCACTGTTACCATCAAGTAGTTTGCAGTTACCATCATAACGAGCAGGCTTACTGACATCGACCTGGTAGTTTACCCCGTCCATAACATCAAAGTTATAAGTGCGGAAACCATCCCAATCGATAAGCGATTGAGGCTGGCTTGATGTCACATCAATTTGCTTGAATTGGCCAGCAGAGCACTCAAGCCACTCTTTGACTTCTTTACCGGTTACTTTCAGAGCAACTAGTGTATTTGGATAGAGGTAAAGGTCGGCTGCGTTACGGAATGTAAGCTGACCTGACTCGACTTCAGTGAAATTTGCTGGGTCATTTTTACGACCACCGGCTTTAAATGGAGCAGCAGCAGAAAGTACCGGTAAACCATCTAGGTCCGGATCACCTTGAATCATGGTCTCTACATAGTCTTTTTGCGCTAAGTTGACGATTTGAACCGTAGGATCATCCTGCACTAAAGCAAGGAAGCTGTACATCACGTCATTCGCTTTACCAATAGGTTGATTAACGAAGTCGCGTGTTGCATTGTGATCTTCTTTGACTGCGCTAACGATGCCTTTATCAGCGTCAACAAGTGGTTTCTTATTGGTAGCGTCAAAAATAGGGCGTGCTTCTGTTTGCGCTTCCGCGACTTTCCAGCTATCGCCATCTTGTTCTAACACAAGATCCATCACACCGACGTGGCTACCCCAACGGCCAGGCATAACCGCTGCAACACCGTTAATTGTACCTTTTTGGTTATCAACGCCTTGAATATTGTCAAAACCTTTACCAGGGAATACGGCATGAGAGTGACCAAATGCAATGGCATCAATACCGTCTACTTCAGATAAGTAATAGGTCGAGTTTTCTGCGCCAGCTTTGTAAGGGGCACTTGAAACGCCAGAGTGAGGAATCGCAACAATAATGTCTGCGCCTTCCTTTTTCATTTGAGGGACGAGCTTTTCAGCGGTTTCTTTAATGTCTTTGGCGAAAACTTTACCTTCTAAGTTCTTCTTATCCCATACCATGATTTGTGGTGGAACAAAGCCGATATAACCAACTTTAACTTCGTGAGCATTACCATCAGTGTCTTTGAAGGTGTGTGTTTTGATTAAATAAGGCTTGAAGTAGTGTTCGCCCGTTTTCTTATCAAATATGTTAGCGCTGACGTACGGGAAGTTAGCACCTTCCAATGTTGTCGCTAAAAACTCTAGACCGTAGTTAAACTCGTGGTTACCGATGTTACCCACATCGTAGTCTAATTGATTCATCGCTTTATAGACAGGATGTGTTTCACCAGGCTTGATGCCCTTAGACGCCATATAATCGCCCATCGGACTACCTTGAATAAGGTCACCGTTATCAACGAGAACACTGTTCGTTACTTCATTACGCGCTTCTTTTACTAGTGTGGCAGCTCGAGCTAAACCAATCTTCTGAGTTGGCTTATCTTTGTAATAGTCATAGTCCATGACATTGGTGTGAATGTCAGTTGTTTCGATAATTCGGAGCTTAATTTCATCTGCCATTGCTGGGCCCGCCATCGCTAGCATGCCACCAAGAACTGCAATTGAAATAGGTTTCACTGCCACTTTCATCTTCATATCCTTTGTAGGGGTAATTGATTTTAAACTTGCTAAGTGTAGCAATTTGTTGTGTAAGAAAGTTTACGTATACATAAAAAGTGTGATCTTAAGTGCACACTCAAGTGCAATCTGATACACATCTCGCAACTTTTGTTTCAAGCCTAGTTCCATTCGGCAAAATCGGGCGGAAGATGGATCAAAAATTCACATTGTTCTGCGCTAATAAAATCTCCTTAGTGACTTTTGGAATAAAAAATGAAATTTTAGAATTTCAGGTAATATAGAGGAGTGGTCATAATGCCATCATTCGACTAGTGAAGGATTGTTATTATGGATTCGTCTCAACCACTCCCAACGGGCAAGGTAGCCACACCAACTTTGGTGAGCAGTTATCGTAAGCCCAAGTTGCCAAGTTCAATATTACGAGCGGGTGAAGTTGCGCTAATTGGTGCAGGCCCCGGCGATCCTGAGTTACTTACCCTGAAGGCTCTTAATCTACTTCAACAAGCGGATGTCGTGCTTTACGACTACCTGGTTTCTGATGACATCATGGAGTTGGTGCCGGAAAGTACCATTTTGGTTTGTGTAGGTAAGCGTGCTGGTCACCACAGTGTTCCGCAAGAGAAGACCAATCAATTATTGGTAGAGTTTGCGCAAAGTGGACATAAGGTCGCACGTATTAAAGGTGGTGACCCCTTCGTATTTGGTCGTGGCGGCGAAGAGCTGCAGGTACTCGCGGCAGCAGGCATCCAATTTCAAGTTATTCCTGGTATCACGGCAGCGGCAGGTGCTACAGCGTATGCAGGCATCCCGCTTACTCATCGCGACTACGCGCAATCTGCATTGTTTGTTACAGGACATCTAAAGCCTGACGCTGATGATATGGATTGGTCAACCTTAGCTAGGGGGAACCAAACGCTTGTCATCTATATGGGACTGATGAAGTCCGACTACATACAGCAACAACTGCTTGCGCACGGTCGTAGTAACGCCGTTCCAGTCGCAATTATTGAACGTGGGACTCAGCGTTCACAAAAAGTGTTGCGTGGCCAGTTATCGAATTTACCTGAGTTAGCGCAACAGGCTGAATCACCGTCACTTATTGTTGTAGGAGAAGTCGTCTCTCTTGCTGACGAGCTATCGTGGTTTAATCGAGAGCATGATGAGGTTCAGCCAAACCAACGAGTCGCAAGTCAGCGCGCCTAATCACAGTCATTATTGAATCAGTCTTGTGTTGGTCACAGTGTGGCCGACATAGAAAAAGGAAGCACAACACATGGACCAAGAAAGACTCACACACCTAAAACAATTGGAAGCCGAAAGCATCCATATCATCCGAGAAGTGGCTGCCGAATTTGATAATCCAGTCATGATGTACTCCATCGGCAAAGACTCTTCTGTCATGCTGCATTTAGCGCGCAAAGCATTTTATCCCGGAAAAATCCCATTTCCGTTGCTGCATGTTGATACCGATTGGAAATTCAAAGAAATGATCGAATTTCGCGATCGCACTGCAGAGAAATATGGATTTGAGCTTTTGGTTCACAAGAATCCAGAAGGGCTTGCGATGGGGTGCAGTCCATTTGTACACGGATCTTCAAAGCACACCGATATCATGAAAACGCAGGGACTTAAGCAAGCGTTAAATAAATATGGTTTTGATGCAGCGTTTGGTGGTGCAAGACGTGATGAGGAGAAGTCGCGAGCGAAGGAGCGTGTCTACTCTTTCCGTGACAAAAACCATACTTGGGACCCTAAAAACCAACGACCAGAGCTGTGGAAAACCTATAACGGTCAAATCAATAAAGGGGAAAGCATTCGTGTATTCCCGCTGTCTAACTGGACTGAGCTTGATATTTGGCAATACATCTACTTAGAGAATATCGAAATCGTTCCACTTTATCTTGCAGCCCCGCGTCCCGTTGTCGAGCGTGATGGCATGCTGATCATGGTTGATGATGATCGCATGGAGATTGGTTCTGATGAGACTGTGGAACATAAGAGCGTACGCTTTAGAACATTAGGTTGCTATCCATTAACGGGGGCCGTTGAATCGGAAGCAAACACACTGACAGGCATCATAGAAGAAATGTTAGTGGCCACATCGAGTGAGCGACAAGGACGAGCGATCGACCACGATCAGTCAGGATCGATGGAGCTTAAGAAACGTCAAGGCTACTTTTAAGGATCGAAGGAACAGATTATGAATAGCGCAGTAGAAGCACAACTTGCTGAACTAGGTATTGAAGGCTACCTGAATCAGCATCAACACAAATCTTTACTCCGATTCCTGACATGCGGTTCGGTTGATGATGGCAAGAGTACTTTAATTGGCCGTTTACTCCACGACTCTAAGCAAATCTATGAAGATCAATTGGCGGCCGTTCACTCTGATAGTCAACGAGTGGGAACAACGGGTGAGAAGCCTGATTTGGCCTTATTGGTTGATGGTCTGCAAGCAGAGCGCGAACAAGGTATTACCATCGATGTAGCTTACCGCTATTTCTCAACTCAGAAACGAAAATTCATTATTGCCGATACGCCAGGGCACGAACAATACACTCGTAACATGGCGACCGGTGCGTCGACCTGTGATCTTGCAGTTATCTTGATCGATGCCCGAAAAGGAGTATTGGATCAGACGCGTCGTCATTCGTTTATTTCGAGCTTGTTGGGTCTTAAGCACTTTATCGTCGCGGTTAATAAAATGGACCTAGTGGACTTCTCTCAACAGCGTTATGAAGCAATTCGTGATGAATACCTAACGTTTTCGGAAAACTTAGGTAAAGACATCAATATCCAGATGATTCCTATCTCTGCTCTAGAAGGCGATAACGTGGTCGACTTGAGCAGCAACATGAATTGGTATCAAGGAGAGCCACTGCTTGATCTGCTAGAAAAAGTCGATATCGACCAAGAGAAGCAAAACGGAGATTTCCGATTCCCAGTGCAATATGTGAATAGACCTAACCTCGATTTTCGCGGTTTTGCTGGCACCATTGGTTCAGGCGAAATACAGGTTGGCGATGAAATCAAAGCACTACCTTCTGGGAAAACATCACGTGTAGAACGTATTGTGACGTTCGATGGTGATTTGCCTCGCGCATTTGCTGGTCAAGCAGTAACGCTGACTTTAAGTGATGAGATCGATATTAGTCGCGGTGACTTGATTGTAAAACAAGACGCGAAAGTGGTGTCGTCAAATCGTCTGCTTGCTGATGTGGTTTGGATGACTGATGAGCCTTTGGCTGCAGGTAAAAGCTATGACATCAAGATTGCAGGTAAGAAAACTCAGGGCCAGCTAGAAGGTGTTCGTCATCAATATGACATTAATACACTGAAGTCTTTTGATACTGACGCTTTGCCTCTCAACGGTATTGGTTTATGTGAGTGGTCACTTACAGAGTCGGTTGCGGTAGATAGTTATGATGCGGTGCAAGATACCGGTGGTTTTATTGTTATCGACCGACTCACTAATGTCACAGTAGGTGCAGGCTTGGTTCGTGAAGCATTAGCTGAAGAACAACGTTCACCTCAAGAGCGCATGGGGGCATTTGAGAAAGAACTGAAAGCACTCATTATGAAGCACTTCCCTGAGTGGGATGCCAATATCTAACGTCTTAGTTAGTTGGAACCATTGTGACGTGAAATCAATGTAACGTAGCATTAAGCAGTAGGGAGAAGGATATGTGGGAACAAGGAGTAGTGCTAGCACTGTTGATGTCTATCATTGCTTGCTTGATCGCGACCCAGATAAAACCGAGCCTTATCTTTGCTGGTGCTGCGTTTATCGCGTTTATTTCCGGTATGTTAGAGCTTAATGCGATAGCGACCAATTTTACTAATTCGTCGCTATTAACTTTGGTGCTACTGATTCTCTCGTCTGCGGCGTTAGAAAAAACTCGATTGATCAGTTGGGTTAGTCGTTCCATTGCTACAGGCCGTTTAGGCTCTGTAGTGGCAAAGCTTGGGGTTTCTACTGCTTTGCTCTCTTCTTTTACCAACAATACCGCTGTTGTTGTGTCATTAATTGGCGCTATTAAGCGCAACCAGCGTCATGCTCCTTCAAAGCTGCTTATTCCTTTATCTTATGCGGCTATCCTTGGAGGTACACTGACGCTAATTGGTACTTCTACCAACCTTATAATCAATAGCTTCGTCGAAGATGTGGGCTTACCAAGTTTGGACTTTTTCGCACCCACTTGGATAGGACTTAGTGTCTTAGTCGGTGGAGTACTGGTACTGATTCCATTGAGTTATCTTCTGCCTAATTATGATGATGCGAATCAAGATGATTTGCCCTACTTTTTGGAAGCTCGAGTGGAGCCTGGCTCACCACTAGTGGGACGAAGTATCGCAGAGAACAATCTCAGGGCATTACGAAAGTTGTTTTTGGCCGAAGTGGTACGAGATGGTGAAACTCTGGCTTCAGTTGACCCTAACTTTGTCCTTCAAGCTAAGGATCGTCTGCTGTTTTGTGGTGATGTGGAAAGTGTTGCTACTCTTCAAGAAATTCAGGGTTTGACGTTTTTCGGGCAGCACCATCTCAACGGACAGAACCTATTGGAAGTGGTGGTCAGCTCATCGGCGACCTTCTGTAATAACACGCTTAAATCGAGCCATTTTCGTGACCGTTTTGATGCGGTTGTGGTGGCGATTCGGCGTGGTCATGAACGACTGGAAGGTGGTCTCGGCAATATTATCTTACAGGCCGGAGATACATTGGTGTTGGCGCCTGGTAAAGGGTTCGAACAGGCTCGTCGCCAACATCGAAAAGAGTTTGTGCTGGTCAATGACTTAGATTCCAGTGCCAAACTTGATTTTGCTAAATCGAGTTACGTGCTGCTTGGTTTTGTTGCTGTGATTGCGTTAGCACTCACTCACATTCTCCCCATAATTAAGGGGCTAGCACTGTATCTAATTGCGGTTCTGGCCTTTGGCATCGTTAATATCGGCGAGCTAAGGCGTCGCTTTCCGGTCGACATTGTGGTGATTGTTGGCTCGGCGTTGTCTATCGCGCAGTTGATGATATCTACTGGCCTCTCTGAGCGAATGGGAGCGATGTTTATCGAGCTATTCAATGGTTGGGGAGTATTTGGAGCGTTAGTGGCTACTTACTTGGTGACACTTATCCTAACCGAATTGGTGACCAATAATGCAGCCGCGGCATTGGCGTTTCCCATTGGCTACAGTATGGCGGTCGGCTACGGCGTTGATCCCATGCCTTTCATAATGGCTGTGCTGTTTGGTGCGAGCGCGAGTTTTATCTCTCCTTATGGTTATCAGACTAATCTACTGGTTTATAGCGTTGGTAATTACCAACTGAAAGATTACATGAGAATTGGGATACCTATCTCTATTGTCTATTCCGTTTTGGTATTGGCACTTATTCCCTATTTCTTCCCGTTTTAAGTATTTTTACAAGGACTTACTATGTCAAATAGTGCACTGGCAAGCGCCGAAATAAACAAAGATGAAAACGTTATTTGGCATCAGCACCAGGTAACCAAGTCAGAGCGTGCAACCTTAAAAAATCAGCAGCCAGTAGTGTTGTGGTTTACGGGGCTTTCCGGTGCTGGAAAATCAACGGTGGCAGGCGCTCTGGAAACTGAACTTACGCAACGCGGTTATCACACCTATTTGCTAGATGGCGATAATGTGCGACACGGGCTCTGTCGAGACCTAGGCTTTTCTCAGCAAGATAGACGAGAGAACATTCGAAGAGTTGGTGAGCTAACAAAATTGATGGCGGACGCGGGTCTTATCGTGCTCTCAGCCTTTATCTCTCCTCACCGAGAAGAGCGAGCTTTAGTGCGTGAGCTATTACCTCAAGGCGAATTCTTGGAAGTCTTTGTTGATGCGAGCTTGGCGGTTTGTGAAGCGCGGGATCCTAAAGGGTTATACAAGAAAGCACGAGCGGGAGAAATCAAGAATTTCACCGGGATAGATTCTGAATATGAACAACCCATCGAACCCGAAATTCATTTAAATGCCGACGCATATAAAGTTGAGGAACTGGTTGAACAGTGTATTCAGGCACTGACTGAGCGAAGTATCATTCGCTAAACCGTATGATGAAACGAGTTGGCCGTGTCACCCTTCACAATGAACTTTCTATTCAGTAACTCTAGCAGTTTATCGCGGTACTGGTTATTGCTACGGTTTCCAAGCAATTGGCACAACTCGTTACCTGTTGGGGTAAATCGGTAGTAGGTTAACGTGATGCCTTTATGCTTTGGCTGCAACGTCATTTCTTTACCTTGATAACCGAGCTTAAGTGCGGGCTCTTTGGTGATTTCACCAGACTCTAATTCGGTGGCGAGCAGGATGCCGAGCTCAACAAGTAATAACAGGCTGGAATAGGGAAATTGAAATTCACCTAGGCTTAGTTCATCAAGGCTTTCGCGTTTAGAAAAGCTAAATAACCCTGCCTGATGGCGAATACCAAGTAGTAGTTTTCGGCTAGTATCGGTACCAAAACTGCAAGCCAAAGAAGCTGCGCGTTGTAGAGTTTGTGCTTCTTTTGGCGTCATGTCTCTAAGGGTTTTTAGAGCTTTCATTGAAGTTGAACCAGGATTGGTCACCTCCCGTTTTAGCACCTGTGCCCATAGCTTTTGCATTGAGCTGTTGTGAATTTCCTTAGCCATGTCGAAATAACGCACCAGCCAGTCAAAGTTTGGCTCTCCTGCCACTTCATTCTTGCACGATGTCAGCGCGGCTTTCACAATTTGTTCTAAGTTCTTTTGTCGCTGCTCTTTACTCTGCTTTTCGCGCAACATGGCGCGTTCAAATAGGCTTTTACTTGGGGTTTCCTCTGCAATCAATGCGTCCAAACTATGTGCTTGAGCAATAGCACGTATTCTGCTGCCACTGTCCTTCATATGGTGGCTTTTTTTGTGAGCCTGTTCGTTCTGCGTGTTTGGCTCGGTAGTTTGTGATTGCTGATCGACAGGTAATTTGCTCATAAAAACGAATTCAAGATAGGCAGTAAAATTGTACGATTGATCATCAATTTAGCGATATTTTATGGTGCTGACTAGTTCTATTTATGTGAGCTATTTTCCGAATTAACAATAACGGCCATCATATTGTAAAAAATGCTGGGATAAATGATAAATTTTTGTTAAATTTGGGGTGTAACTAAGGAGGGCTTTATGAGTCACTCAGGAGAGAATAGAGTTAAAAAACACGTTTCGGTAGCATTATTGCTATGTGTTTATCTCGGAGTGCTAGCTTATCTATCTACTTTCATCAGCTAAGTAGAAGATTAATTGGCAATATGACAAGCTAGCACTGTTAACGAAATGTTTACTTTTAACGCCTCTACGCTATTCAGCGTGCATTCTAATCATCGTCATAATCTTCAATACGGATTCCATCAATCAGATAGGCAGTTTCAGCGAGCTCAGAATTGATGGTTTCCGTCTTCAATGTTCCTACCACGTAAATAACATCCCACAAACGATGTACAGGTGCACCTTCTTTAAACTTTACATAAATGATTTGGTTTGGTGGCGGTGGTGGTACGTGAATACAGGCGCCAAAGTAAGGAACCAATAGAAATTCAGTCACCATGTCTTCATCGCCTTCAAGTGGAATAACAAAGCCAGGGATCTTGACCATACTGCCATTAAGCTCTTGTCGGACAGAGCCCAATTTTGATTGCTCCATTACACCGCCAGAGTGATCAATGGCAGGCATGCCCATCGCATCAAACTGGTTGCGTTCTTTCTCGGGGATCAAATCGATCCAATCGAGTTTTAATAGATCAGATTCATCCTGTGCTAACGCCATATGTGGCATTAGCATGCTTATCGTTAATAATAGAATGCCAACGAGTTTAGGCAGTATTTTCATGTCAATCTCGCTAAATTCGGATGGTCATGCCATCGCTTAATGATTGTCGGTACGCGCGCAGTGCAGGGAAGAATCCAATGATCATTCCTGCGATTTGAACAAACCCTAGCAACATCCACTCATGAGCAGTAATTGCGGTTAGCGCAATATTGATACCGTAGTTTGCAGTGATGATTGGCGCAGCGACCGCTAGCATGGCATACATGCCACCAATACCGCAAATGATACCGACAGAAGTTAGAACGGTGGCCTCACTGACCAACAAGGTGAACACGTGTCGTGGTCTAGCTCCCATGGCACGTAGTATCGCCATCTCTCTTCGTCTCTCTTGTAAACTAGTCAGTAAGCTTGAGAGCATTCCCATCAAACCTGCGACGACAACAAAAATAGAGACGATAAGCAACGCTTCTTCAGCCACGCTCATCATGCCCCATAATTCATGCAAGGCGACACCTGGAAGAATGGCGCTTAGTGGCTCTTGCTTATAGGTATTAATCTGTCTTTGTAGAGCGAAGGTCTGAATCTTGCTCTTAAGACCTATCAACATGGCCGTGATTTGCTTAGGTTGGAAGTCAATTTGTTCCAGCTGTTCTTTGCTTGGTGTGTTACCCAGATTTGCACCAGATTCCCAACCAACATGTATCGCTTCAATTGCTTCAAGAGAAACATGAACGGTTTTATCGACTGGTGTCCCTGTAGGGGCGAGTATACCGACCACTTTGAAAGGGAGGTTTTCATGACGGCTAAAGCCGACATCGCTGATGCCGTGCGCAATAATGATTTCACTGCCAATATCATAGCCTAGGGATTTGGCAACATCGGAGCCCAGCACGGTTTCAAATAGCCCATTAAACTCATGGCCTGAAGAGAAGCTTAAATGTTGCTTCTGTCCATATTGGTAGTGTTCGAAATAGCTGTGATTAGTTCCCATGACTCGAAAACCTTTGTGTGAGTCTCCAAGAGAAATGGGAATTGCCCAGTCAACAGCGCGATGTTGGCTAAACTCTTCATAGCTTTTCCAATCGATATTATTGGTGGCATTACCAATACGAAAGACAGAGTAGAGCAGCAGGTTCACTTGGCCAGAACGACCACCGACGATGAGGTCTGTACCTGAAATCGTGTTGGCAAAGCTGCTTTTTGCTTGAGTTCGAATACGTTCAACACCCATGAGAAGAATAACCGAAATCGCCACTGTCATAACGGTTAATAAGGCGGTGGTTTTTCGGTTGAGAAGACTTTTCCAAGCTAGTTTCAATGTAATACTCATAATGCTCTCGCTTGGTTGATATCCAGTAAATTTTCGCTTCGCGTAAATAGGGATTCGAGCGTCGGGTCGTGGCTGACAAAGATCAGCGTGGAATGAGCTTGGTTGGCTTGTTCCATAAGTAATTCGATAAAAGCTTCTCGGTTATCGTGATCCAAAGCCGAAGTTGGCTCATCGGCAATAAGAAATTCAGGCTGACCAATTAAGGCACGTGCGGCGGCCACACGTTGTTGCTGACCGATACTGAGCTCAATCACCGGTTTGTTGAGAAGGTGTGAAGGCAGCCTTAAGTGTTCGAGAAGCCGCTTGGCTTCTTGCTCTAAAGGGCCTGCTACCTTGTTTTTTCTGACTTGAGAAAACTGGCAAGGTAAGGTGACGTTATCAATGACGGAGAGATACGGCAGCAGGTTAAACTGTTGGAATATATAACCGATATGATCCGCCCTAAATTTATCTCTAGCACTGGCAGATAAGGATTGTAGTGACTGTCCCAGAGCGACAACATTGCCTGAAGTTGCTGTATTGATACCAGTGAGTAGCCCCAATAAGGTCGATTTCCCGCAGCCACTTGGTCCTTTTAAGAATAGATGTTCACCCTGTTCTATAGTGAGTGAAGGAATATCGAGTGTGGGGGCTTGTTCTGGGTGCCATTTGAAAGTGAGATCGGTGAGTTCGATTACTCTAGCCATAATGTCCTCTTATCCAAGAAGATGCCCTAAGAGAGCAAAGCTACTTCTTAGGGCGAGATGCTTACAGTTTAATGACAGTGTTGCCAGAGGTTAGTTCAGTTGCAGATTGTGCTGTGTCCGTTAACAGGTTAACAGAGACTTTTTCAGTTGCAGGGAAGTAGCTAAACCATTTTGTGTCAATTTGGTTTAACTTACTGAAATCACTACAGGTAAATTGGTATTGCACGTTGAACTCACCATGTCCATCATGGTGGTCGTGGTCGTGGTCGTGGTCGTGGTCGTGGTCGTCATGACCTTTGTGATCATCGTGTTCTTTATGGTCATGATCGTGGTGGTCGTCATGACCTTTATGATCATCATGATCTTTATGGTTGTGATGGTCATCGTGGTCATCATGGCCTTGATGAGACTCAAGCGTGTTATCAATATCCGCATCCACGAGCTGGCATCCAGCAGCCTTTGGTAGGATCAGTAGGTTATTTACGTCGTTGAGTGTCGCTTTGGCTTTGGTAAGCGCCGCTTTTTCTGCGTCAGTTTTCGGGGCATGCTCGAAGCCGACTACATCCGCGCCAGGAGCCGTAATTTCCACCAAAAGGTCTTGTCCATCTTGAGCAATATTGAACTCGACATGGCCGTGAACATGGGCATCGTGTTGTCGGAAGTTTTCTTCTGCCACCGCAAATTGGGAGACTACGAGTCCAGCTAATAGAGTCATCTTGAGTTTCATTGGGATTCCTTAAATTTTAGTCTGTGATAACAATAGATGATTTTAGTGAATCTAGGTAAGCAAAGGCGGTGAGCGTGCACTGATGCACTCCGGCTTTGAATGGCAGACACTATTATCTATATTGATCAATCTTGAATGAGAAACAACCACTGACGCTGCATGGAAAAGACTGACGGGAAGTGAATGGGTGCCTTTGGTAAATAAAGGGCAATGATGTTCCTGGTGGTCGATGTGAGAATCGTAGCTGTGCTCGATGGATAGGGCATTGAGAGCAAGCAGCAGCAAGCTTAAGCACAATGCAGCTCTTAGCTTAGAACCTGTTTTCATCGGTTGAATCAGCGACATGCGACTTGTTCTCGTTTAATTTTGATTTGTTATGTTATAACAAATCAAAATATTTACCAACGTAAACAATGGTCCGCTTTGGGTTTCTAACAGGAAAAAAACAATGGGAGCGACTTTGCTCCCATTATGATTTCAACATAGCGAGAGGTTATAGGTTATCGCTGATCATCGTCAGCACTTCTTGAACCTCACTATCTGTTAAAGCGCCTTCTTTAACATACAGAATCTTGCCTTGCTTATCTTGAACGATAATTGCTGAATTATCTTCTTTGAGTTGCCACGCGTTGGCGACTAGGCCGTGTTTATCGAGCACCATGGATGACCATGGGAATTCTTGCTTGCTGTCTTCAGCTGAAGATTTGACAAAGGAGCTTGTGCCCCACATCGCATCATCTTGGTTGATAATTGTCGTGGTTTGGTAGCTGTCTTCTGGAAATTTTGCATCCGTAATGGCTTTCATTAGTGGGGCGTTCATCTCTTTTGAGCTACTACGGCCAGCGATGGCTTGAATAACTCGTACTTTGCCAAGCATATCGTTACTGCTCCACGCTTGGTAAGTAATTGCATCATTGTTGAGAATAAGCTCACCATGATCCTTCACAGATATTGAGCGTGCGTTGCCACCAACTTGTAAATTCGTGGCCATAGCAAGAGTGGGTAAACACAGCATAGCTATTGTTAGGAGAGGCTTTAGTTTCATTGTAATTGTTTCCATTACTTTGTGTTGAGCGGCATACCATAGGTTAACCTAGGAATTACCACAATGTTATTGGTGCGATTTGACCAAGAGATGTCCTTTACTTGATAAAATCATACCAAGCATAACAGTAATTTATAGTTTGTTGCAAAGATGTTAATTTATCTTTTGTGAACGAATAAATATGCTGTATACTTGTCCCGAGCGCAAAAAATATTGCGACAACACTCGCATAAAGCGAGAACATGATGGTTGTACTCAAACGGATATTGAGGTTAGGTTATGCTGCGAAAGTTTACGGTTTATCGTCCGAGACAAATTGCTAAATTTGTTAAAACGCTTTTTAAGGGACAGTTTTTTATTGCGGGTATCGGGGTGTTTCGGTTCGATAACGGCAAAGTGTTACTACCAGAGGTCGGTGACAAACAAAAACTCGATGCATTTAAAGAGATTAACATCGAGATTGCTGCGCTCGCGATGTAGAACAGATATATCAATAGAATTTTTTAGAAACGCTCTTGGTGTGAAACCAAGAGCGTTTTTTGTTGTGCGCCGTCTGGTTATTGAGGAGGAAAACAGACGCCTGTACCACCAATTCCACAATACCCATTAGGGTTCTTAGCGAGATATTGCTGGTGGTATACCTCAGCAAGGTAGTAGTGATTGAGTAAGGCAATTTCTGTTGTTATGGAAGTATCACCAAGTGCCTGTTGGTATTGTTGCTGAGTCTGTTGCGCCGTCAAAAGCTGTTGCTCATCATTAACGTAAATAGCAGAGCGGTACTGAGTACCAATATCGTTCCCTTGACGCATTCCTTGAGTTGGATCGTGTTTCTCCCAAAAGACTTTGAGTATGTCTGTCAAAGAGGTTACCCGACTGTCGAATACAACACGCACCACTTCAGTATGCCCTGTATTTCCAGAACAAACCTCTTCATAGGTCGGATTTGGAGTGTAGCCACCCGCATAGCCGACGGATGTCGAGACAACACCGTCTAACTGCCAAAACACACGCTCGGCTCCCCAAAAGCAACCAAGGCCGATAACGACAGACTGTTGATGCTCTTGAAGTGAGGCATTGAGGTCAGATTGATTGATGAAGTGTGGCTCCATTTTTGCGATGGCATGGCCACGCCCCGGTAGAGCTTGGTCTGCTGATATCATTTCCGTTTTACGCATCATAGGCTCCTTTTTGGACTATTATTGGGTGTACGAAGTTTCTGAAAACCATCAATAAAATAACGCTAATCTGTCATCATGTGGGTGGTGACTACAGACTTCTAAATTGATCGGGGTTATCATTCCAGTTCAATACAAAAACAACGAATCACAGTCTCAACAATAAAGCATGATAAAGAGAGTATTACCACCGCTAATTCTGTTGCTGTCATCGAGTTTAGCGATGGCAAAAGATGGTGTGTCATTGGATATTAATGGTTTAAGTGGTGCATTGAAGGATAATGTTGATGCCTACATATCCGCTATTGAGCCCAGTGAATACTCAACGTCACTTCGATTTCAATCTCGCCTAACCAAAGAAATCAATACAGCCCTGAATGCGGTGGGTTATTACAATGCCCGTATCGAGTTCTCCGTGGACGATAAGGACTCTGAGCTGATTGTAAACGTCAATGCAGGTGAGCCGACGAGAATCAAATTGGTTGATATTGATATCTCTGGTGAAGCGAAGAGTGATGAAGATTTTCTGCGTCTTATCCGACTGACGCCTCTTAAAGAAGGTGTCATTTTAAACCACAGCCAATACGATGCGATGAAATCAAGTATTCGTAATCTTGCTTTGCAAAAAGGTTACTTCGATGGCGGATATGTGCTGAGCCGACTTGAAGTGGTCCCTGAACTTAACCAAGCTTTTATTCGATTGCATTACGATAGTGGGATTCGCTATCAATTTGGCAAAACCACCATCACCGGCAGTCAGATCGATATTCAAAAAGTAGAATCATTACAACCATATAAAACAGGGGATGATTATCTTGCCTCTAAAGTCGGTATCCATAACCAGAACTTATCTAATACCGAATGGTTTTCATCGGTATTCGTTGAGCCTGACTTATCGCAAGTAGGTAAAGGCCGAGAGTTACCTATGAAGGTGTCATTGGCCCCGCAAGTAAAAAACCAATTTGAAACGGGTCTTGGTTACTCCACTGATGTGGGGGCAAAAGTTAAGTTCAAGTGGAAAAAACCATGGCTGAACGAACATGGCCACAGCTTTAATACCAGTCTTGATCTCTCTATTCCTGAACAACAGGTGACCGCAAGCTACAAGATTCCTTTGGATGATGTGCTGAAAGATTACTATCTCATTCAATATGGTCTAAAAAACGTAAACCGAAGTGATAAAAAGACTTTGGAATCCAACTTGGCCTTCGAGCGTCACTGGGTGCTCGATAGCGGTTGGCATCGCACCGCTTATCTACGTTATTTGGTGGAGAACTACGAGTTCAATACACAAGGTGAGTTAGGTCAGTTCGTCTTACCTGGCCTATCGTATTCACGAGTGGTGTCTCGAGGTGGTGTACTGCCGATGAGTGGTAACAAACAGACCATCATGTTTGAAGTCGGCGACGAGCGCGCCCTCTCAGAAACTTCCGTGTTCCGCATGCGTGGAACGTCCACATGGATTTCCAGTATTGGTGAAAATCATCGTGGTATTTTTAAAGTGGATGTTGGTGCCAACATTGCTAGTGACCCTTCTAAGTTATCACCGTCACTACGATTCTATGCGGGTGGTGATAACAGCATCCGAGGTTACGACTATGAGAGTATTTCTCCCGAGGATGATGTCGGTAATAAGACCGGTGGTCAATACTTGGCGACCAGTACACTAGAGTATCAATATCGTATTACTGGAAATTGGTGGGCAGCGACGTTTTTCGATGTTGGTGATGCATTTAATGATAGTCCAGAGTGGAAACGTGGTGCCGGTTTCGGTATCCGCTGGGTGTCGCCTGTTGGCCCGGTGAAATTTGATTATGCGAAGGGGTTAGATCAGAAACCGCAAGCAGAATGGCGTATTCACTTTAGTTTAGGGCCAGAATTATGATGTTAAAAGTTTGGCGAGTGACCAAGTGGGTCTCTATCGGCTTTGCGACGTTGATACTACTAATTGTGGCAACGCTGGCCTTCGCTATGTTCACTAATGCGGGGTTGAACAGCATTCTTTGGGGGGTAAACAAAGCCCTGCCTCAGTTACAGGTGTCGGAAGCCAAGGGCTCACTATTCCCCAGGTTTACCCTTAACCAAGTCAGTTTTGTCGACGAGAGTCTCCATATTGATCTTAACGCTCAGTCATTGACGTTGGCCGTTGATCTCAACTGCTTGAGCGATCCTAGGGTATGTATTAATGAACTGGCGATAACGGGTTTGAACTTTTCGATGCCTGAAGTCGCACCAAGTGAGCCTTCTACCGAGCCAAGCGAGCCGCTCACGTCAATCTCAACACCCATTCCAATTGCGATCGGTAAGGTGAACTTTAGTGATATCAATTTGGATATCTTAGGCACTAAAGTGAATTGGGATGTCTTTTCTACGTCTCTCGCAATGACCGGTTCCAAACTCACGGTCGGTGATACCTTGCTAAAATCACCGAGAGTAGCGCTAGCGCCGTCGGATGAGAGCAGTGCAGAACCACAAGAGCCTCAACAGGAGACCAAACCTCAGGCTATCGAGCTACCAGAGGTATTAATTCCGCTCTTCGTTAATATTGCGGGAATCGAAATTCAAGACTTTAAACTTGAGCAAGATGAGCCTGTCATTGTCAACAATTTGCAGTTGGTGGGCCGAGCAGGTGAACATGATGTTCATGTAGATAAACTGCAGCTAGATATGCCGCAAGTGGATGCCCTTCTTAATGGAGACATCACCTTAAATCAGGGCTACCCATTAGACCTGTTCCTTACGGCCCATCTCAAACAAACGGATTTGGCGGGCCAGAGGTTACAATTAGAGGCTAAAGGAAGCGTTGAAAAGCTGTCTCTAGATAGTCAGTTTTCCGGGCTAATCACTGGTGCTTTAAATGGAGAGTTACAGCCACTGGAACCAACACTTCCGTTTGATGCCACGATCAATGATGCAAAAGCGACGTGGCCATTAACCGGTAAAAGTGATTATCAAGTTGCTATTGAAAGCTTGAAAGCGAAAGGCTCATTGGAAGGGTATGACGTTGCTCTAAACGCTCAAGCATCAGGTAAGGACATTCCAGATGTGGCAGTCCAGTTGATTGGTAAGGGTGACTTGAAGCAAATTGACCTAAGTGAGCTCTCCATTGATAGCTTAGGTGGCAACATTACTGGTCAGGTTATGGCGAACTGGGAGTCGCCGATAAACTGGAAAGGGGATATTAACCTCACACACATTCAACCAGGTCTTCAATGGCCAGAGGCAGAAGGCGACATTAGCGGCCATATTGTCACCAGTGGCCAACTTACAGAGGCTGGTGGTTGGGACGTGTCGGTTCCTACTCTTGATATTGTTGGCGTACTTCGTAATTACCCGCTAAACGTTAAAGGGCAACTAGAAGCTGCAGACACTTCTGGCAAGGGCAAGTATAAAGTCAGGACTGAAGGGCTGTCAGTCGCTCATGGTCCAAACCAACTAAGTGCAAAAGGAACCCTCGATAAGGATTGGAATATGGATGTTCGCATCGATTTTCCTGACTTAGCGAAATCGGTTCCAGATCTCACTGGTCTTCTGAAAGGGACGGTGGGTATTAAAGGGGCGATGTTAGAACCTGATATTGCCACCGATCTCAAAGTAGAAAAAGTAAAATGGAAACAAGAAGCCAGTATCGATAGCTTATCTTTATCCGGTACGGCGAAACCTTTACCTCTTGAGCAAGCTCAGGCGAACCTCTCACTAAAGGCTTCTGGGGTTACTTATCAAGAACAGGTTGTGGAGAGTGTGGATCTTGCCTTAAGTGGTACCCAAGCACGGCATACACTGTCATTAGATCTTGTTTCCAACCTCCTGTCTGCAAAGATTGACTTAGACGGTTCTCTTCAGGATAAGCCAAACCTTGTTTGGACTGGGCGACTTGCTGACGTCCATTTAGAGTCAGAACAAGGGCCGCTTGATTTGGTGGATCCTATCGATATCAAAGTGGATATCGATAAACAAGTGGCAGATGTCTCGGCGCACTGTTGGGCACAAGCTGACTCGAAAGTGTGTTTGGAAAAAGACATTCAGGCAGGGACGTCAGGTGAAGCCTTAGTCACAGTGAAGAATTTCAACTTTAAACAGCTTGATGCTTACATTCCTAAAAATACCAATGTGGAAGGGACCGCTAATGTGACAGTGTGGGCAAAGTGGGCGCCAGAGGCTGCTCCGCAAGTGAAGCTGGATGTGAGCCTGCCTAAGGGTAAGGTCACGCAAACACTAGAAGCCCCTCTTGTTATAGGTTGGGATAAGGTGAATGTATCGGCGAATTTAGCGGATGATAAGCTCGAAGCCAGTTGGTTAGTGGACGTAACAGATAACGGCGATCTTTCTGGTCAAGTGACCTTACCGGATGTGCTTGCGGACAACAAAAAGATAGAGGGTGAGGTTAACCTTTCTACGTTTAACTTGGACTTCCTGCAGCCTGTTATTGGTGAGTTCAATAAGCTCAAAGCGAACCTTGATTCAAACATCAAAATTAAAGGGGATGCTCTACATCCACAGTTGTTTGGTGACTTTTCCATTTCGGATCTTTCCCTTCAAGGTGACATTTCGCCAATTCAAGTGAAGTCGGGTGGTGTGAACATTGCTTTCAATGGCTATGACGCCAACTTAGATGCGAAAATTCAGACTGATGATGGCGAACTGCAATTATCCGGTGAGGGTAATTGGCAGGATCTCAATGCATGGCGCACCAAATTGAGAGTGTTTGCCGATGAGTTGAATGTCGAAGTGCCACCGATGGTGAAAGTTAAGGTTGTCCCGGATATGACCATCGAGGCCAACCCACAACTGGCGAAAGTAACGGGTACGATAGGCTTGCCCTGGGGACGAATTTTGGTTGAGGAACTGCCCCAGAGTGCAGTGTCGGTATCCAGTGACCAAGTACTACTCAACCCTGATATGACGCCTATCGACAAAGAAGCAGTGGTTCCTTTCAATATCGAAAGTGATGTTGTGATTAACATCGGTAATGATTTTCGTGTATCTGCATTTGGCTTAAAGGGTGACTTAAGAGGGCGATTACAAGTTTCCCAAAAAGATAAAGGGCCATTTGTTCAAGGTGAAGTCAATATCATCAACGGTTCGTATACTTCATTTGGTCAAGACTTGTTGATTGAAGAAGGTAAAATCCTAATGACTGGGCCTGTTGATCAGCCTTACGTCAATATTACCGCGATACGAAACCCAGAGACCACAGCTGATGATGTTAAAGCTGGGGTAAAAGTAACCGGTTTGGCATCAGAGCCTAAAATCGAGATTTTCTCTGATCCAACTATGCCACAAGCAAATGCCCTTTCTTACTTGTTACGTGGCCAAGATATTGATGGCGAAACAGGTGGTAATGCACTAACCACGACCTTGATTGGTTTGAGTTTAGCTCGCAGTGGTAAAGTGGTCGGCGATATTGGCCAAGCTTTTGGTGTACAAGACTTACAGCTTGATACTGCAGGTAGTGGTAATGACTCTCAAGTAACCGTGAGTGGGTATGTTCTGCCAGGGCTACAAGTGAAATATGGGGTAGGTATTTTTAACTCCCTCGGTGAATTCACCATACGCTATCGAATCATTGAAGACTTTTACGTTGAAGCGGTGTCTGGGCTTTATAGCTCTGTAACCTTCCTGTATCAGTTTGAAGTGGATTAACACGAGCCGTTGCTGCGCCGCCGCACAACGTAATCGATTCGCGCTTTTTCTCGTATACTTATGAAGTAACAAGCGGAATAGAGAGGGTAATATGAGGCCTTGGTTGTTGTTAATAATTGGAGGGCTGTTATCGGGTTGTGTCCAACTACAGCCTCCCACTGACAAGAGTGATATGAGCTGGCAACAGTTTGGCGAGCAATGGGCGTTGAAGGGCTATATTGTTGAACCAGAAACGAAGCTACGCTCTAAAGTGCCTGACGTCACAGCTAGTCAATACAAAGCGTATCTCAAAGGATATCAAGAAGGTAAGAGTGAATACTGTAAACAAGATCCGTTTGTCTTAGGAAGAAATGGAAAAATCTATTACGGTATTTGTAACGATGTAGACCGAATGTATCTCGATGAGTATTGGCGTGGTAAAAATGCTCGCGCTAAGCGCTAGCAATTAGTGCTGGGGGGATCGTATGAGGCTGTTATTCATCATTGGCTTACTAATCATGTCGGGTTGTGCTCAACAAATTTCTCTTACTTCTTTTATGCCTCAAGACTGGCAGCAGTACGGTCAGGAGCAAGCTCTTATAGGGTATGAGAAACTGTCAGTTCAACAGTTACAATCTTCGACTACCATAGATTTCACGGAAGATTTATACCAGGCCTATTCTAACGGCTATGAGGAAGGTCGTATCGCATACTGTCAACAAGACCCAAGCATTCTGGGAAAGCGAGGGGAAATGTATCGTGGCATCTGTGATGATATCAAACCAACTTTTCGAACCTGGTATAACAATGGCAAAGCCTCTCGTGGCCGCTACGGCTATTAGCTCCTTTACTCTAAGCCAAAGTAAAAAGCTCTCTAATTTAGAGAGCTTTTTCATGTATTCAGTGAGCGTTATTTTGACTTAGCGCGCTCAAAGGAAGTTTCAATCTCTTCTCTTGCCGCCTGAACATCGGCCCAGCCATCGACTTTGACCCACTTACCCGCTTCGAGTTCTTTATAGCGCTCAAAGAACTGCGTGATCTGGGCTTTGAGCAGCTCAGGGATATCACCTACATCTTGAATGTGGTCGTACTCTTTAGAAAGCTTGCTATGAGGAACGGCAAAGACTTTTGCATCTTCACCAGATTCGTCGGTCATCTTAAGTACGCCTACTGGACGGCAACGAATTACTGAACCAGGCATCAACGGATAAGGTGTCGGTACCAACACGTCAACAGGATCACCATCAAGAGAAAGCGTTTCGTTTACGTAACCATAGTTACATGGGTAGAACATAGGTGCTGACATAAAGCGGTCAACGAAAACAGCACCAGAGTCTTTGTCGACTTCGTACTTAATTGGATCGGCGTTAGCAGGGATTTCAATCACTACATAGATATCATCAGGCAATGATTTACCTGCAGGGACATTGTTCAAGCTCATTTTGACTTTCCTTTTCTTTATTCATTATTCCTTTGAGGAGGGAATAGAGGGCTGAAACACGAATCGTTTACAAAGAGTATACTTGGTTAGTTTTAAAACAAAAAGTGCCTCTATTGAGAGGCACTTCGAAGTTATTGGTCTTTATATTCTTCTAGGAAAGATTCGACCTTTTCAACCATTCGGCTTGAGCCAACGAAGAATGGGACTCGCTGGTGTAGTTCGGTAGGTTTGATGTCCATGATACGCTGAGTACCATCCGATGCTAAGCCGCCTGCTTGCTCCATGATGAAAGCCATTGGGTTGCACTCATACAGTAGGCGCAGTTTACCACTTGGGTGACTTTGCGTGCTTGGGTACAAGTAGATGCCACCCTTAAGCAGGTTGCGGTGGAAGTCAGATACCAAGGAGCCAATGTAGCGAGACGTGTATGGACGCTTCTCTTCTGGCACATTCTCTTGGCAGTACTTGATGTACTTCTTCACACCCATAGGGAAGCGAATATAGTTGCCCTCGTTAATGGAATAGATGGTGCCATCTTTAGGGATCATCATATTTTCATGAGATAGGCAGAAGGTACCGATCGATGGGTCGTAAGTAAATCCGTTTACGCCTTTACCCGTGGTATAAACCAACATAGTCGACGAGCCGTACACCACATAGCCTGCTGCAACTTGCTTGTTGCCCGGTTGTAGGAAGTCTTCTTGAGTCGGAGGAGTACCAACCGGTGAAACGCGACGATAAATGGAGAAGATGGTACCTACTGATACATTGACATCAATGTTCGATGAGCCATCAAGTGGGTCCATTAGTACGACGTATTTGGCATTTTTGTTGAGCTCTTTGTTAAATGCTACTGCCTCATCTTCCTCTTCACTGGCAACGCCACAAACTTGGTCACGCGCTTCCAAAGCGGCTTTAAATTTGTCGTTGGCATAGACATCGAGTTTTTGTTGAGCTTCACCTTGAACGTTTTCAGAGCCTACAGAACCAGTAATATCAGCAAGGCCAGCCTTGTTAATTTCTCGGTTTACGATTTTGGCAGCGAGTCGAATCGAAGACAAAAGGGAAGATAAATCACCGCTAGCGTGGGGGAAATCAGTTTGTTTCTCAACAATGAATTCGCCAAGGGTGCGCATTTCAGACATGTTATATCCTTAACTTTTCTGCTTATTTTCTTGGGGGTAGTGTGTGAGAGAAATGTGGCAACCAAACGATTGCGTTTATTGGGGGTATTCATCAACACACATGTGTATTGTAGGTGGCAGAACTTTTTAATGGTAATGAAGTAACCATGACACGCTCCGTTTTGTATGATGAATGTCACATTTATTTCCCTAACCGCTAACTTTCTCGCTTTTGACGCACGCTTTGGGTATATATAGCGACAATAGCGTAAAATTAGACGCAAAGAGTTAAGAGAGCGAACTATGCACATTCATATTCTGGGTATTTGCGGTACCTTCATGGGAGGCGCTGCGGTATTGGCCCAGCAGTTGGGACACCGAGTTACAGGCAGTGATGCTAACGTTTATCCACCAATGAGCACATTATTGGAGTCGGAAGGCATAGAGATTATCGAAGGGTTTGACCCAGCTCAGCTCGATCCTGCTCCAGACCTTGTCGTCATTGGGAATGCGATGAGTCGTGGCAACCCTTGCGTTGAGTACGTGCTTAACCATAATCTGAAATACACTTCTGGCCCACAGTGGTTACAAGAGTTTCTTTTGCATGATCGCTGGGTGCTGGCTGTTTCAGGGACTCATGGAAAAACTACCACATCCAGTATGTTAAGTTGGATTCTTGAAGATTGTGGTTATCAACCGGGTTTCTTAGTCGGTGGGGTATTAGGCAACTTCGGTCAGTCAGCTCGTTTGGGTGAATCTATGTTTTTCGTGGTGGAAGCGGATGAGTATGACAGTGCTTTTTTTGACAAACGTTCTAAGTTCGTTCACTACCATCCACGCACTCTCATTATGAACAATCTTGAGTTCGATCATGCGGATATTTTTGACGATCTTGAAGCCATCAAACGACAATTTCATCATTTAGTTCGCACTGTTCCTGGAAACGGCCGCATCCTTGCTTCACGTAAAGATAAGGCGTTGGGTGACGTACTAGGAAGAGGGTGTTGGAGTGAAGTGGAACACACGGGAGAGAATGCGGATTGGCATGCTCACAAGTTAAAGCGTGATGGTTCGCATTTTGAAGTGTACCTGCATGGCAGCAAAGTCGGGGAAGTGAAGTGGGAGCTAGTGGGTGACCATAATGTCGATAACGCCCTGATGGCTATTGCTGGAGCAAGGCATGTTGGCGTGACTCCAGATCTTGCGTGCGAAGCACTAGGCAAGTTTATCAATACCAAGCGACGCTTGGAGCTGAAGGGCGAAGTGAATCAAGTCACGGTATACGATGATTTTGCCCATCATCCAACGGCAATTGAACTGACTTTAGGTGGTTTACGTAACAAGGTCGGCAAGCAGCGAATCCTAGCTGTTTTAGAGCCACGCAGTGCCACCATGAAACGCGGCGTGCACAAAGAGACATTAGCGCAGTCGCTCACTCAAGCCGATGCGGTGTTCTTATTCCAACCCGACAATATTGATTGGTCAGTAGAAGAGATAGCTCACTCATGCTCGCAACCAGCCAAAGTCAGTGACTCTATTGATGAGCTGGTGCAGGCCATTGTTGAACAGGCTCAACCAGGCGATCAAATTCTGGTGATGAGCAATGGTGGCTTTGGTGGTATTCATCAAAAATTATTAGAGGCATTAGCGTAATGAAACCCGTAGAGAAAGCGATCACGCTGGCATTTACTGGTGCATCTGGCGCTCCTTATGGGATGCGCCTCCTTGAGTGCTTGTTAGCTCAAGATTATACCGTGTACTTATTGATCTCTTCCGCTGCGAGAGTGGTGTTGGCGACTGAACATAATATTAAACTGCCGAGCGGTCCGGATGCCGCGCACAAAGCACTAGTACAAAGACTGAATTGCTCGCCAGATAAGCTGGTAGTGTGTGGTAAAGAAGATTGGTTTTCACCAGTGGCTTCCGGGTCGGCAGCGCCCAAACAGATGATCGTCTGCCCATGTTCGGCTGGCAGTGTGGCTGCGATTGCTCATGGGATGTCGGACAATTTAATTGAACGTGCCGCTGACGTGGTAATGAAAGAGCGTGGTCAACTTCTCTTAGTGGTACGCGAGACGCCATTTTCAACCATACATCTAGAAAACATGCACAAACTTTCGCAAATGGGCGTGACCATCATGCCAGCTGCGCCTGGTTTTTATCATCAGCCAGAATCTATTGAGGATTTGGTCGACTTTATTGTGGCTCGTGTGCTTGACCATATGGGTATCGACCAAACTCTCGTGCCTCGCTGGGGCTACGATCAGCGATAAATCCACATCAATCAAACGAGTTTAGGGATAGATTTGGCGAATCTGTGACGAAAAGGTTACAATTCGCTTTCTAAAGGTTGTGACTCACGGGGTGCACTAGCAGTGGTGCTGAGAGAAGGTAATACCTGACACCCGTATACCTGATCCAGATAATGCTGGCGTAGGGATGAGAACTCCGTTCTATGGAGGCTTTTTCTGGATCATATAATATAAAAATATATCTAAGGATAGAACCAGTGAAAGTACATCAACTCGCTAAACTTGCTTTGGCAACGACACTTCTAAGTGCCTCTCAACTCGCTGCGGCGAATACACTTACCGTTTATACCTATGATTCGTTTGCTTCAGATTGGGGCCCTGGTCCAGCGATTGAAAAAGCATTTGAAACTAAATGTGGATGCGATCTCAACTTTGTTGCACTAGATGATGGTGTCTCGATTCTAAACCGCCTGCGTCTAGAAGGCTCCAGCTCCCAAGCCGATGTCGTACTTGGTCTCGATAATAACTTAATGAGTGAAGCGAAAGCCTCTGGCTTGTTGGCTAAACACAATGCTGATCTTTCTGCGCTTGAGTTACCAAACGGCTGGAGTGACGATGTTTTTGTTCCTTTCGATTACGGTTACTTTGCGTTTGTTTACAACAAAGAAAAGGTAAAGAATCCACCGAAAAGCCTGAAAGAGTTGGTTGAGCAACGTGATGACCTTAAGGTGATTTATCAAGATCCTCGCACTTCAACTCCGGGTCAAGGACTCTTACTTTGGATGAAGTCTGTTTATGGTGATGACTCCAGTGAGGCATGGCAAAAGCTAGCGAAAAAGACCGTAACTGTGACCAAAGGTTGGTCGGAAGCGTACTCTATGTTCCTCGAGGGAGAGTCTGACTTGGTTCTCTCTTACACGACCTCTCCGGCTTACCATATTATTGCCGAGCAAGATAAGCGATTTGTAGCCGCAGACTTTTCGGAAGGCCATTACACTCAGGTGGAAGTGGCGGCTAAAGTGGCCAGCAGTGACAAGCAAAAGTTAGCTGATGAATTTATGCAATTTATCGTTTCAGAAGACTTTCAATCAAAAATCCCTACAGGCAACTGGATGTATCCTGTTGTTGAGAGCAAGCTACCTGAAGGTTTTGATAGCTTAACCATTCCAAGTGAGGCGCTGACATTTAGTCCAGATGAAGTGGCGAATAACCGTAAAGCTTGGATTCGCGAGTGGCAGTCTGCGCTGATTAAGTAGTATTGGCATCTAAGAAAACCTACAGATTATCGCCCCTGTACAAGCAGGGGCAAGCCAATACTGCACCAGAGCTTCACTGGTGTAACGAATCGTTATCGTGTCTACTTCTCCATTGAGGTTATTGTGACCCAAATACCAAAATCAGGTTTAGTGATTGCTTTGCTCATTGCCATATATGTGCTGGCTTCGTTGTGGACACTGCTTTCCTACTCGTCAATGACTGATATTGCTCTGCTGTTTACGGACCCATACTACCAGCACGTAGCTAAATTTAGCTTTTGGCAAGCAAGTCTATCAACGTTGCTAAGTGTAGGGCTTGCTATCCCAGTGGCACATGCGTTTTCTCGTCGCCATTTTTGGGGAAGATCATGGCTGCTCAAATTGTTTGCGACCACCTTGGTGATGCCAGTCCTGGTCGGTGTGTTTGGCATTGTCGCCATATATGGCAATCAAGGCGTTATTGCTCAATGGTGGCTCACTTCGAATGATTCTATGCCGTTTTCTCTCTATGGTTTAAACGGCATTTTGCTGGCACACGTATTCTTTAATTTGCCTTTTGCAACTCGTTTGCTTTTAGTGACGATAGAAAGTGTTCCACTAGAGCAGCGCAAGTTAGCACTGCACCTGGGAATGAACAGCTGGCAGTGTTTTAGATTGGTGGAGTGGCCACGACTCAAAGCACATTTACCTCATGTTATTGGCTTAGTCTTCATGTTGTGTTTTACCAGTTTTGCAACCGTCATGGCGTTAGGTGGCGGCCCGAAAGCCACTACGATTGAACTAGCTATTTATCAAGCGATCAAGTTTGATTTTGACCTACAAACCGGAGCGGTTCTGGCATTATGGCAAATGTTAATTTGCGCATTACTGGTGCTGTTTATTGGCAAATTTAGTCGAGACTTGGAGGGCAAAACCAATTATAGCGAAATGCCAACCATTCAACCTCAAGACTCATGGTTGAAAAAGTGCTGGGATAGCTTTTGGATCATGGCAACCCTAATGCTGGTCATTCCGCCACTTATTGCCATTGTTGCAAGTGGACTGAATGAGAAATTGTGGTCAGTACTTGCCGATAGCAAGTTCTGGTCGGCAGTTATGACCTCGTTACAAGTGGCAATCATGGCTGCTAGTATCGCGTTAGTGGTTGGCATTGTGCTATTGAGTAGTTCACGAATGTTACGAATAAAGTCTCACTATGGCCGTGCGGATGTCGTGGAGTTTGTTGGTACGGTTATTTTGGTGACACCCGCGTTGGTATTGAGTACAGCTACTTTTCTAATGCTTCGTGGAATGACCAATGTGTTTAGTCTTGCGTTTGGGATCGTTGTCGCTGTGAATGCTTTGATGGCACTGCCGTATGTTATCAAAACACTTAATCAGCCAATGTTGAGGTTAGCCAAGCAATATCACCTGCTTTGGCAAAGTTTAGGATTGCATGGTATTCGACGATTTTGGTTAATGGAATGGAGAGCAATCCGCGCACCGATATTGCATGCTTTCTCGATTAGCTTTGTCCTTTCCATGGGCGATCTTACTGTTATCGCGCTATTTGGAAGTCAGAACTTTAATACCTTACCGCTTTACCTGTATCAGCTGATGGGTAGCTATCAATTGCAAGCAGCGGCTGTAGTATCCCTAGTGCTGTTTATATTGAGTATTGGTGTATTTACCTTAACGGAGTCGTTGTTACGACCTGTATCGACCGAGCGAGAGAAATCATAATGTTAACTATGGATCATGTCGACTATCGCTACCACAGTGATTGGTTTCGGTTTTCTATCTCAGTAGAAAAAGGTGATGTGTTGGCGTTGATTGGGTCCAGTGGTGCTGGTAAATCGACACTGTTGGCGCTTATAGCGGGGTTTTGTCAGCCTGAATCGGGAAGGATATCTGTCGATGATGAAGAGATTCAATCTAAGCAGCCTCACCTGCGGCCTTTGTCTATGTTGTTTCAAGAGCACAACTTATTCGAGCACCTTTCAGTGTTCGATAATATTGCTCTAGGACTCAATCCAGCTCTTAAACTAACTGCAGAAGATCAACAGCGAGTGCGAGATGCAACAGACAAGGTGGGTCTTATTGATAAGATTCAACGTTTACCGTCTGAGCTTTCTGGTGGGCAGAGGCAGCGAGTGGCTTTAGCTCGTTGCTTTGTTCAGCCTCACCCGATTTGGCTACTTGACGAACCGTTTTCGGCGTTAGACCCGGTACTTCGTAAAGAAATGCTGTCGGTTGTTCGCTCTCTAGCTCAAGAAAAACAAGCGACAGTTATTATGGTGACGCATCACCTTAGTGATGCCAGAGCCATTGCCAACCGGTTTGCCTACCTTAGTCATGGCATCATCACTGCTGAAGGAGACATCTCGGCGTTGACGGCGCAGCATGACAATCAAGAGCTCGCGCGGTTTGTAAAAGCGGCGCATTAGCGTTTTATGGATATAAAAAAGGCAGCTTACGCTGCCTTTATAGCCTTAAATTGAGCATTGAAGTTAGAACTCTTGTTCTTCTTCGTGCTTAAGTGCTTGGAAAATTTCACGGAATGCTTTTGCTGGCTTTCCAGCTTTCTTTTCTTTGTTGGCCTGACGAGCAAGTTGGCGTAGACGTTGACGGTCGAGGTTTGGGTACAACTCAAGTGCATCCGCGATGGCTTCATCGCCTTGCTCTACAATACGGTCACGCAGTTGTTCAAGCTTGTGAAGTGCCGCAGTAGATTGTGAGTGCTTGTTACGTACACGGTCAAGAGCCGCCTGAATTGGCTCTGGATCTTCGGTGCGCATCAGCTTACCGATGTATTGCAGTTGGCGACGTCGAGCTTCGTTCTTGAAGCGCTGGGCATCGGCGACCGCTTCTCTCAGATCTTCACTAAGAGGAAACTTATCCAACACAGCAGGCTTTAGTCCAACTAACTCTTCACCGAGTTTTTGCAACTCTTCCATGTCGTTTTTCATTTCGGTTCTGCTTACCCAAATGATCTCTTCTTCCTCTTCCCAAGGCGCTTTCTGATTTTTGCGGGCCATGTTTACTGCCTATATCACTATCTCATTACGAATATTGGCTATTTTAGCAAGAAATCTGGGGAGAATGCGAAAACCTTGTTATTCTAGTCTCAATTAAACGATAAAAGTTAGATGGATTATGGATGTAAGAGAGCAAGTTGCTCAGCAGCAAGCTGAGCTAGAAGCCGCTGTTGCTAAAGCGTTGGATATGGCTTCAGTAAATTCAGATGCCGCTGAGGTCGCTATTACTAAGAGCACTGGCTTAAGCGTCTCCACGCGCATGTGTGAAGTGGAAAACGTAGAGTTTAATAGTGACGGTGCGCTGGGTATCACGGTATACCGTGGACAGCGTAAGGGCAGTGCTTCAACCTCTGATTTGAGTGAAAAAGCCATTGCACAAACGGTAGCTGCTGCACTGGATATTGCCCAGTACACCTCCGAAGACCCATTTGCAGGGCCAGCTCCGAAAGAGTTGTTGGTAACGAATATCCCAGACCTTGATCTCTTCCATCCAGATGAGCCAAATCCCGATGTGGCTGCGCAAAAAGCAATTGCTGCTGAGAAAGCAGCATTAGCTTACAGTGACAAAATAAAGCAGAGTGATGGTGCCAGTTACGACAGCCACTATGGCGTTAAGGTCTATGGAAACTCCCATGGCCTGTTGGCCGGTTATGCGTCTAGCCGTCATAGCATTAGCTGTAGTGTCATTGGCCAAGGTCAAAATGGCGATATGGAGCGTGACTACAGTTATACTCTTGCTCGTCACCGTGATGATTTGTGGACACCAGAGTTGGTCGGTGAGAAGGCTGCTATTAAAACAGTTGAGCGTCTAGACCCTAGAAAAGTCAAAACGGGTCAATACCCAGTGCTTTTTGCCAATGATGTTGCGACTGGCCTTATGGGACACTTAGTAATGGGGATTAGCGGCGGTAATTTGTACCGTAAGTCGTCGTTCTTGTTAGATAAACTGGGTGAACAGATTCTGCCAGATTGGTTTGCTATTGAAGAAAAACCTCACCTACTTAAAGGCTTAGCATCTAGTCCGTTTGATAACGAAGGTGTGGCAACTCAAGATTTAGATATTATCACTGACGGCAAACTGGCGACCTACTTACTGACTAGTTACGCTGCGCGCAAACTGAATATGACGCCAACAGGGCATGCTGGAGGTATTCATAACTGGTTTGTTAAGTCGACAGGACAAGATTTTGATGCCATGTTGAAAACGCTTGGCACTGGCCTGCTGGTCACCGAAGTGATGGGGCAAGGGGTCAATATCGTTACCGGTGATTACTCTCGCGGTGCTGCAGGATTCTGGGTCGAAAATGGAGAAATCCAATACCCAGTCTCGGAAATTACTGTTGCTGGTAATCTAGCGCAAATGTTCAAGCAAATTGTGGCAGTTGGCAGTGATGTTGAAACGCGCTCACAAATTCAAACGGGCTCTATCCTGTTGGAATCAATGAAAGTCGCTGGTGAGTAAATCTCAAATAGAGAAAAAGGGCGTAACCTACTGGTTACGCCCTTTTTGTATCTGGCATTAGCTGATCATTATGGTGGCTAAGCCTAAGAAGACCGAAAGACCAACAACATCGGTAATGGTCGTAAGGGCCATTCCGCCCGCTAAGGCAGGGTCTATATTCATTTTTTTGAGCAGAATAGGGATGGTAACGCCAGCAATGCCAGCAACCAGTAAATTGGTCATCATGGCGGCAGAGATAATCCCGCCTAGCATCCAATCACCTTTCCAAGCTACTACGATACCACCGATAATTAGGGCCCAGAGGATACCATTGAGAAAGCCGATGGCGGCTTCTTTGAGTAGCAGTTCTCGACGGTTGCTGTCACCGATATGACCCAAAGCTAAGCCTCGGATTACTAGGGCAACGGTTTGGTTACCTGCAACCCCTCCCATGGAAGGTACGATGGTCATCAATACAGCTATTGCTGCCATCTGCTCTAGTGTGGCCTCAAACATATTGGAGACAGATGCTGCTGCTAAAGCGGCAAGTACATTGGCGCCCAGCCAAACACTGCGTCGACGTGCAGATTTCACAACAGGTGCAAAGGTATCTTCATCGTCATCCATACCAGCCATACTCATCATCGAGTGTTCGGCGTCTTCACGGATAATATCGACCACGTCATCGATGGTGATACGGCCGACTAGGTGGTGTTCACTATCAACAACAGGGGCAGAGACCCAGTCGCGTCGTTCAAATAACGAGGCAACGTCCGAATCGCTAGTTTCAACATGGATTGCCTCATCGGCATCGTCCATGACATCGACGACTTTGACATCGGGCTGAGTGGTTAAAAGTGTGGTCAAAGAAAGGTGACCAATCAGCATGTCTTCTTCGTCTATCACATACAATGCGTCTGTCGCTTCCGGTAGCTCACCTTTCATGCGCAGGTAACGCAGAACCACATCGACATCGACATCGCCACGAATAGTGATTACATCGGTATTCATGATACCGCCGGCGGTATCTTCTGGGTAAGAAAGGGCGGTCTCGACACGCAAACGGTCTGCGGTGTCCATTTGTGACAGGACTTCGCGCGATACGGTATCAGGCAGACTACGTAGGACATAAGCTACGTCATCGGTGTCCATGCCTTCCGTTGCTTCAGCCAGTTTTTCTGGCGCCATTTTGGAGACAAGACTATCTTTGACGTCCTCATTGAGTTCATCAAGGATTTCACCATAGTCTTCAGGATCGGTGAGTTGCCACAGGACTTCACGACTTTTACGTGGAGAGGCTTCTAGAAGATGGGCAATATCTTCAGGCTCCATGTCCTGAAGTTGTCTTCTTACGTAAACGAAGCGGCCATTTTCTAGCGCTTCACTGACTTCTTGGAGGGTTTGGTGAGCTTGATCGAATTCTATTTGCTCTGCCATGGATGCCCCCTACACTCAACTGCTTTTTAATGTACTGAATAGTAGCTTAATTTTGGGTTCAAGTAACCTACAGGGCACGAAGAAGTTATCGGAGAGTGGAAATAAAACAGAAAAGTGTGCGGAATCTATTCGTCTTCGTCAAAACGGTGTTCAACCAACTCACAGACTGCTTGCAGAGCATCCTCAGCCTGGTTTCCTGACGCTTTAATGGTGATGTTCTCACCTTGAGCCGACTCGAGCATAAGAAGGCCCATTACGCTATCTGCAGTCGCTTCTTTCTGTTCATGATTACAAATTGTCACGGTTGCCTCGAAGCTCTGTGCTAGTTCGACTAACTTGACCGCAGCTCGAGCATGCAAACCAAGACGATTTTGAATGAGAACAGTGCGAGATAGTGACATTTGGATTCCTGTTAGTTGTTTTTCTCTAGCGATGCGTGACGAATTTTTACTTGATGGCCGAGCTGAGCAAAATATTCACCAATCTGCTGAGTGATATAAACAGAGCGGTGTTTACCGCCGGTACAACCAATTGCAACAGTCAGATAGCTGCGATTGTTCTTTTCAAGTAAAGGTAGCCAACGTTCAACAAAGCCTTGAATTTGTTGTTTCAACTCGATGACGTCAGGATAAGCTTCTAGGAAAGATTTAATTGGTGCATCTAGTCCAGTCATTGGTCTTAATTCTGGCTGCCAATGTGGATTGGGTAGAAAACGCACATCAAACACGTAATCGGCATCACTTGGCATACCATATTTAAACCCAAACGATTGGAAAACCATGACAAGATCTTTCTTCTCTTGGCCTTCTAATTCAAATCGAATGGTTTCGCTTAAGTCGTGTATGGACTGCTCACTCGAGTCAATGGTGTAGTCGGCATGCTCTTTGATAGGCTTGAGAAGTGTGTGCTCTAGATCAATGGCCTGCTCAAGTGACAGTTTATTTTTTCGCTGAGAGAGAGGGTGGATACGACGAGTTTCACTGTAGCGTTTTAACAACACTGACTTTGATGCATCAAGGAAAAGCACTTTGACGTCGTGTTGCTTAGACAATTGTTTCAACTTAGAGGTTAAGTTATTCAGGTTGTCAGGCAAGTTACGAATATCAATACTGACGGCAACACTTTGTTGGGAATCTTTCGATGAATCCACAAAGGCTTCCAGTAAATCGATCGGTAGATTATCAACGCAGTAGTAACCAGAATCTTCTAGTACTCGCAACGCTACACTTTTACCTGCGCCTGAATGTCCACTTACAACGACTAATCGCATTTTTTCTCAGCTTGTTCTAATGGCTAACAATAATATCGTAAAGCTCTTGATCGGATTGAGCATTACGAAGTTGCTTTAGGACAGTTTTATCATTTAATCGCTCTGCCATACATGACAAAGTCTTTAAATGTTCTTTACACTGCTCATCTGGAACTAGCAGTGCGAACATAAGGTCAACTGGGCGGTTATCAATAGAGTCGAAGTCAACCGGCGCTTGGCACTGAAGTAACACCGCAACAGCTTTATCGCTGTCATGCATTCTGGCATGAGGAATAGCGATACCATTGCCAATTCCAGTGCTGCCCACTTTTTCACGGCTCAGCATGCACTCGAACAGTTCGGTAGAGTTTTGACCAGTATGTTCTGCAGCGATTTCGCTAATAATTTCTAGGGCGCGCTTTTTACTCGTACAAGGGACTGCACTTTTGGTGCAGTCCAGAGTTAATACTTCACTTATTTGCATTTTAGTGATTACTTAATTTTTCTTTATGCTTATTCAATTGTCTAACGAGCTTATCGACAAGCCCGTCAATGGCAGCGTACATATTCTCATCATTTGCCGCCGCATGAATTTCAGCTTGATTAACGTGGAGCGTAGCTTCTGCGATCTGGTTTAATTTTTCAACTTTTAATATGACGTTAATGCTGTTTATATGATCGAAAAAGCGTTCCAGCTTTTGAAATTTACTCTGAACGTAGTCCTGCATTGACTCAGTGACATCGACGTGGTGGCCTTCAATTTGAATTTGCATAGACTTTCCTTCTTAGTTATTGGCCTTAAAGTAGGCGTTTACGCTGACTGGAAGGGGCAATGCCCAACGACTCACGGTATTTCGCTATTGTTCGTCTAGCAACCTGAATTCCTTGGTCAGCTAGTTGCGCTGCGATTTTACTATCGCTCAATGGCTTGGCTGGATTTTCTGCAGCAACAAGCTTCTTGATTAGTGCTCGAATGGCTGTCGAGGAACACTCGCCGCCATTGTCGGTCGATACGTGGCTTGAGAAGAAATACTTCAGCTCAAAAATGCCGCGTGGGGTATGCATATATTTCTGAGTGGTAACTCGAGAAATCGTCGATTCATGCATGTCTACAGCAAGGGCAACATCGTTGAGAACCATTGGTTTCATTGCCTCTTCACCGTATTCGAAAAAGTCATGTTGATGCTCGACAATACATTTAGCGACTTTGAGCAAAGTTTCATTACGACTTTCAAGGCTCTTAATCAACCATTTCGCTTCCTGCAAATTAGAGCGAATATATTGGCTGTCAGCACTGTTGCCTGTACCGAGTTTCGCGTATTGTTGATTCACTTTAAGTCTTGGAACACTGTCAGGGTTAATCTGAACTATCCATTTTCCGCGGTCTTTGAATACGGAGACATCCGGCACTACGTACTCAGTTTCATCAGGCGTGATCTTACTGCCTGGTCTAGGGTCAAGCTGTTGGATGAGCTTCAAAACTTCTCGAAGATCCGCTTCCTTAAGCTTAGTCTCTTTAATTACGAGTTTGTAATCACGGTTACCCAATTGATCGATGTGATCAGACAAGACCAGCTTAGCTTCTGCGAGCCATGGAGTATCTTCAGGGAAAGTAGCGAGTTGCAGTAGTAGGCAATCTTGCAGATTAAGAGAAGCAACGCCTAGCGGATCGAATTGCTGAACGCGTTTTCTTACTGCTTCAATCTCATCAAGCTCAACATCCTCAATATCGACACTGTCGAGAATCTCTTCACAGGATAGGGTCAGATAGCCGTAGTCATCGACAGCATCAATGATGGCTAAGGCGATGGCACGATCCGTTTCAGTAAATGGCGTGAGGTCTAATTGCCAAACTAAGTAGTCTTGTAGAGACTGTGTGGTTTCACCTTGATATATTGGCATGTCATCATCAGCGGCAATGCCCGTGTTACCGGTATTGGCGCTATAGACATCATCCCATGTAGTATCCATTTCAAGTTCTGTCGATATTTCAGAACTTTCAATTTGTTCAGAACTGTCTTTCGGCTCTGGTTCGCTAACTGGCTCTGCAGATGCTTCTTCTTTACTTTCAGGGCTCGACTTTTCCTCATTAGAAGGCGGTGCTTCTTCCGCGGTTTCTTCCACGTCAAGTAATGGGTTTGAGTCTAGGGCCTCTTGAATCTCTTGTTGCAGATCGAGCGTCGACAATTGCAGCAAGCGAATTGCTTGTTGCAACTGGGGCGTCATTGCTAACTGTTGACCTAGCTTGAGTTGTAATGAGGGTTTCATGCAGTATTGCTAGCCTATTATTAAAATTTTATCCAAGCCTATTAAATCATAGTCTGAATTGTTCACCGAGATAAACCTGTTTTACGTGTTCATTATTGAGAACATCTTCAGGACTTCCTTCAGCAATTAGGTGACCTTGGCTCACAATGTATGCTTTTTCACACACATCTAAGGTTTCACGAACGTTATGGTCGGTGATAAGAACTCCCAAGCCTCTATCGCGCAAGTGCTCGATGATCTTCTTGATATCAATCACTGAAATTGGGTCGACACCCGCAAATGGCTCATCCAGTAAGATGAACTGTGGGTTAGCGGCTAGAGCTCTAGCAATTTCGACACGTCGACGTTCGCCGCCAGACAGCGCCATACCAGCACTTTTCCGAATGTGCTGAATATTGAACTCATCTAGCAGGTCCTCTAGTTTATCTTGTCGCTCTTCTTGAGTGATCTCATTACGAGTCTCAAGCACTGCCATAATGTTGTTTTCAACACTGAGCTTTCTGAAAATGGAGGCTTCTTGTGGCAGGTAGCCAATGCCCATTTTGGCGCGGCTATGCATTGGGAGAATACTAATATCTTCCCCGTCTATAGTGATGGTGCCTTCATCACGGGCAACCAGACCTACAATCATGTAAAACGACGTAGTTTTACCTGCGCCGTTAGGGCCCAGCAATCCCACTATCTGACCAGACTCAACCGAAAGGCTAACGTCTGAGACCACTTTACGGTTTTTATAGCTTTTTGCTAAATGTGTCGCTTTCAATAACGCCATAGCTGAATCTATTTCTCTTGAACTTGCTGAGGTTGAAGGACTGTTGAGACGCGTTCATTGGCATTGCCGTCCGCTACTAATTTCTGTGATGAGATTCGGTACTTAATGGTGGTGCCACGGATCACGCTATCATCTTGGGACAACATAGCCTGATCAGTCATGGTTAACTGATCATCCTTTAATGAGTAATGCAGTTTTTTTGCTTCGCCATAGAGAGTTTTTCCATCATCTGTTAGTTGGGAAAATGTAGCTAAGTTCCCAAAGCCCTCTATTACCTGAATAGCGCCAGTTTGCGGATGGCGAGTGACCACGATTTTTGCGGCATTAATGTTAATACTGCCTTGTTTTAACTTAACGTCGCCCGCGAATGTGACTCGATTACTCTTCATATCAAGCTGTTGAGTGTCGGAGTCGATATAAACTGGTTGTTCAGTATCTGTCGAAAGAGCGAACGCAGAGACTGGAAGCAGTAGGCAAAGACTAAGACTAAGACTAAGACTAAGGTGCGAGAGTTTCATATTTACTATTCACTTTGTTATATAGCTCCGCGAGATTGTCAGCAAAGTTTCCTTTCATTGCTTGTCCGCGGGTTTCAAATTGTGGTCCCAACATGAGAACGTCTGTGTTGGCCCAGAAGTCACGGTTATCTAACTGTATGCTCATTCGTTGAGTCGATAGAGTGTCAAACCCTGAGTCCGGAAGCAAATTTCGTGCGACTACATCATCATAAAGAGTTAGCACTTCATGTTTATCCAAAATCGCTTTTGCAGCAGAAATTTCCCATTCTTGAGTCGTACCATTAGCAAAAATACGCAATATGGGTTGTTCAAACACGGTTTCTCCTTTTTTGGAGAAATGCTCTAAATGTGAAGAGGTAATACTATAGCTACGAACACCAGTATCACTGTATGAAATATTGTGTAAATTCGTACCGCTAAACGCTGGCAACTCAAGATCTGGAACAACTTGGAGTACACGTGAGTCATCGTTGGTGTACAAGTAGTAAGCACACCCAATAGAAATAATGGCAAGTAGACTATAAAGAATACGAGACAAACTCATATACTAAGACCTTTGTGAAGCTCTAGTTCTCCCTTTGATTCTAGGATCAGATCACAAACTTCCCTAACTGCACCGCGTCCACCTGGAATCGTAGTGACGTGATCCGCTTTTCTGGCGAGCAGTGGATGTCCATCCGCCACGCAGACGCTTAAGCCGACCTGTTCCATGACAGGCCAATCGATAAGGTCATCACCGATGTAAGCAGTTTTCGATGCTGGGATAGCAAGCTTTTGGCAAATGTCTTGATAAGCGGCGACTTTGTCATCTTGCCCTTGGTAAATCAAAGAAATACCCAGTGCGGTCATACGATTCTCAACGATCTGTGAGCGACGGCCTGTAATGATGGCGACTTCTACGCCTGCACTCATTAAAGCCTTAATACCGTAACCGTCACGAGTATGAAAGGTTTTAAGTTCTTCACCTTGGTTGCCCATATAAATCAAACCATCGGAGAAGACGCCATCCACGTCGCAAATCAGGAGTTTGATGTCTGCTGCTTTATCGTAAGTGGATGAAGCCACCAACCCATAGAGCGTTTCAACTTGTTTAGACACTACATTACTCCTGCTTTTAATAAGTCATGCATATTGAGTGCACCCACGACTTTGTTGTCATCGAGCAGTACAAGGCCGTTAATATTCTTCGATTGCATTAAGTTTAACCCTTCAGCCGCTAGCATATTAGGCGCAGCAGTAGTTGGGTTAACGGTCATGACCTCGCCAATGGTGGTGTCATGAATATCGACTCGTTTATCAAGAATACGTCGCAAGTCTCCATCGGTAAAGATACCTAGCAAGTTCATATCGTTGTCCACGATAGTTGTCATGCCAAGTCCTTTATCGGAAATTTCTAGTAGTGCGTCGCGTACCAAGGTCTGTGGACCGACGACAGGCAGCGCTTTACCTGAATGCATGATATCACTCAGTTTAAGTAGTAACTTACGACCCAATGCGCCGCCCGGATGAGACAGAGCAAAGTCTTCTTCACCGAAGCCACGAGCTTCTAATAGGGCGATGGCTAATGCGTCTCCCATGACCAGAGTTGCCGTCGAGCTAGAAGTCGGTGCTAAACCAAGTGGACACGCTTCTTTAGGCACAGTGATTTGCAAGTGAAAATCAGAGAGCTTTGCCATGTTAGATTCAGGTTTTCCAGTCATGCTTACGGTAGTAATACCAAGGCGCTTGAAGACAGGAAACAAACTAATGATTTCGTGTGACTCACCGGAGTTAGAGATGGCGATAACGAGATCGCGAGCTTCAATCATACCCAAATCGCCGTGAGCAGCTTCTCCTGGGTGGACAAAAAACGCAGATGTGCCAGTGCTAGCAAGCGTAGCCGCAATTTTTTTACCAATGTGCCCTGATTTACCCATCCCCATGACAATAACCTTGCCTTGGTGGTTGAGAATCGCATCACATACCGATTCAAATTGCTTGTCAAAGTAGCGCTCAAGGTGTTGAAGTGCTTGTACTTCGGTATCTAAAACACGCTTTGCAGCGCTAACATAATCAAAACCAGACATGATAACCGCTCCTAAGCTGCCATATTAGCGAATAGATAAACCTGATAACCAAGAAATAGCACGAACAAAATAAAGCCTTCAATTCGATTAATGCTCTTAGATTTGCCTAGTGCCATTACAACCAGTAATAGCGAAACGGCCAGCATAACCCAGAAGTCACGGCCCATAGCATGTTCACTGAGTATAGAAGGATTAATGATACCTGGAATACCCATAACGGCGAGGATGTTGAAGACGTTTGAACCTATGATGTTACCTACCGCCATATCATCTTCGCCTTTCAGAACACCAGCCAGAGAAGCAGCCAGTTCAGGTAAGCTGGTACCAATCGCGATAATCGTTAGACCGATAACAAGGTCGCTCATACCAAAATATTGAGCGATCGTTACCGCACTATCTACCAGTCTATCTGCTGCGATAGGGAGGATTATTAGGCCAATCACCACCCACATGGCTGCTTTAGCGTTACTCACACCTTCTGGAATTTCGGACTCTTGGTCTTCTAGCATGGCGTCATTGTTGCCACTCTCTTTTTCTGCTTTGCTGATACGAAGCATGGCAAGGATAAATGCGCCAAATAAGGCAAATAGAATAATTCCCTCATAAAAACCAAGGTGACTATCCCAAAGAATAAGACCTGCGATAAGCGTTACCGCAATCATTAAAGGTAGCTCGCGTCTCAGAACCGCAGATGAAATAGAAAGAGGCTTAATCATGGCCGTAATACCAAGAATAAGCGCAATATTGGCGATGTTGGAGCCTAGTACGTTACCAACCGCAGTATCCGTTTTCCCCTCTAGGGCGGCGGTGGCCGAAACCATCATTTCTGGCGCTGATGACCCCATAGCAAGAATAGTCATACCGATAACTAGTGGTGAGATACCCACATTGCGTGCCAGTGCCGCGGCGCCGAATACTAATTTATCAGCACTCCAAACGAGAAAAACCAGTCCAATTATCAGAAACACTACGGCTTCAAGCATGTTTTTATCCACTTCTATTTTTCTGAGACATTTGGCGGCTAATTTTGACGGTTTGTCGGCCAAAATGGAAGCTAATCAACAAATAAAATAACAATAGTGCGCCGAAGCTAATACGCTAATAGATAAGCTAACGTGAAGAGAGAAGTTATAAATGCTCGTGACGGCGCAAGTTTGTTGTAATTGGGTTTGACTCTGTCATTACCCAACCATTTGGATATAAGGGTTTTAATTGTCCGCTTGTGTCATTATTATTGTTGATCATAGGACTATTGTTAGGATGATAAGGAAATGTATGTCAAACAATGACTTGGTTTCCGTAAAGGGACTGACTTTTGCGCGTGGCTCACACGTCATTTTTGATGACGTCGAGTTGCATGTACCAAAAGGTAAGATAACAGCTATCATGGGACCATCGGGAATTGGTAAAACGACATTACTTCGCCTGATCGGTGGACAAATCTCGCCTGACCATGGGGAGATTTGGTTCGAAGGCGACAATATTCCTACGCTTTCTAGAAAACGTCTTTACCATGTTCGTAAAAAAATGAGCATGCTATTCCAATCGGGTGCACTATTTACCGATCTCAATGTCTTTGACAACGTCGCGTTTCCTTTGCGTGAGCATACCGAACTGAGTGAATCGATGGTTCGTACTTTAGTACTGCTAAAGTTAGAGGCTGTCGGATTACGTGGGGCATCTCAACTGATGCCAAGTGAGCTTTCTGGAGGTATGGCAAGACGTGCGGCACTCGCAAGAGCTATTGCGCTTGATCCTGAATTAATCATGTACGATGAGCCCTTTGTGGGTCAGGACCCTATAACGATGGGCGTGTTGGTGGAGCTTATTGGTAAGTTGAATAAAGCACTAGACCTTACTTCTATTGTTGTTTCTCATGATGTTCCCGAAGTCATGTCCATAGCAGATTGGGTTTACTTGCTCGCTGATGGAAAAGTTGTTGCTTGTGGTACTCCTGATGAATTAAAAAGTAACCCTGACACTCGAGTCCAACAGTTCTTACTCGGCGAAGCCGATGGACCAGTTCCATTCCGTTATCCAGCAAAAGCATTAACTGAGGAGCTGTTCTAATATGTCGTTTCCATCAATATGGATCCAAAAAGTCGGCCAGCGAACCTTATCTCTTTGCCAATCTTGGGGTAGGGCAACCTTTATGCTATTTGGCGTTCTGTTTTCCAAACCGCAGCCTCAAAAGCACTTCCCTCTATTAATAAAACAGTTACATAACGTTGGTGTGCAATCATTGGCCATCATTATGGTTTCAGGGCTGTTTATCGGTATGGTCTTAAGTCTGCAAGGATATGTGGTACTCGTCGATTATGGGGCGGAGGGCAGTTTAGGGCAGATGGTGGCGTTATCGCTATTAAGAGAATTGGGTCCTGTCGTCACCGCTCTGTTATTCGCTGGTCGTGCAGGTTCGGCACTGACTGCTGAAATTGGTTTAATGAAAGCCACTGAACAGTTATCGAGTATGGAAATGATGGCCGTTGATCCTCTTAAACGAGTGATCTCACCTCGTTTTTGGGCCGGAGTTATTTCCATGCCACTTTTGGCCATGATCTTTATGGCGATAGGTATTTGGGGGGGCCAACTGGTTGGTGTGGACTGGAAAGGTATCGACCACGGCAGTTTTTGGTCAGCGATGCAGTCGTCAGTGGAACTGGGTCGAGACATTGGTAATAGCGTCATTAAGTGTTTGGTGTTTGCGATTACGGTGACGTGGATTGCGCTGTTTAATGGTTATGATGCCATACCGACTTCAGAAGGTATTAGTCAGGCGACAACGAGAACCGTCGTGCACTCATCACTGGCGGTATTGGGATTAGATTTTGTGCTTACAGCACTGATGTTTGGCAATTAAGAATAAAGGACAATTCAATGCAACAAACCAGAAAGTTAGAATTGTGGGTAGGCAGTTTTGTCATCATCGGACTTTGCGCAATCTTGTTTATGATTTTTCAGGTTGCTGACGTGAAAGGATTGGGCTCAGGGGATACTTATAAGCTGGAAGCAAGGTTCGATAATATTGGTAGCCTAAAAGTTCGCTCTCCTGTGAAAGTTGGCGGCGTCGTTATCGGTCGAGTTAGTGATATTAGCCTTGATAAAGAGAGCTATTTGCCAGTGGTAACTTTGTCTATTAGCTCCGACTACCATTTCCCAGATACTTCGAGCGCGCAAGTACTAACGTCAGGGTTGATTGGTGAGCAATATATAGGTTTGGTACCTGGGTTTATCTTTGATGATGAAGGGTACTTGGCTGATGGCGACAGAATTGAGGATACCAAATCAGCGTTGGTGCTTGAGGATATGATAGGTCAAGTGCTCTATAGCATTGGCGGTTCTGATGAGAAAAAGGAGTAAAGTAATGTTCAACAAATGTTTACTGATATTTAGTGCCTTGATGCTCTCATTTGGTCTGCATGCTAATGAAATTGATGCCAGCAAGCCTTATGACATGATGCAGAAAGTCGCCGATAAAACGTTTACCCGTTTAGCAAATGAGCAAGAGCAAATTCAGAAAGATCCTGATTATCTTAAGGTGGTAGTCGAAGAAGAGCTGATGCCTTACGTGAATGATCGCTACGCAGCATTGAAGCTATTGGGGCCTAATTTAAAAGGTGCTAAACGAGAGGATGTATTAGAGTTTGCCAAAGCATTTCGAGAGTACTTGATTACCTCTTATGCACAGGTTCTAACTCAATACACCGGACAGGATATTCAATTTGGCCCGGAACCAAAAATTGATGATAAGACGACTATTATTGGTGTTCGTGTCACGATTATGGACTCACCTCGACCTAATATTAATCTCGAGTTTAAACTCAGAAAGGATAAGAAAACCGGCGAATGGAAAGCCTTTGATATGATTGCGGAAGGCATTAGTCTACTCTCTAGTAAGCAATCTGAATGGAATAGTAAAATTCGTCAAGATGGTATATTAGCGGTAGCAGAAGAACTTGAGCAGTTGGCACAGGCGCCGATTCGTTTTGAAGGCAGCAAAAAATAATGGACACTAAATTAGTGGTTCGTAACGCAGGTGTTTTTGAGCTAATTGGTAACGTTGATCGCGATACTGTACCTGAGCTTTGGAATACTATTCAAAGTGTTAGTTTTGATGAGCCTGAGATTGAATTGGCGTTAGATAAAGTAAAACGTTTCGATTCTGCGGGATTGGTGATGCTAATTCACTTATTAGAGCATGCAAAAAATCGAAAGTGTCATATAATGCTCAGCTTCGTGCCGGATGAGCTGAAAATACTGTTTCAGCTGTATAACGTTGAATCAGTTATTGAGAAACACATTTAGGAGTATCTTGTGGATAGCACAAAAGTACAGGAACTATTACAAAACGCATTGAACCTAGAAGAGCTACATGTGAAAGGTGAAGGTAGCCACTACGAAGTGATTGCGGTAGATGCTCAATTTGAAGGCATGAGCCGAGTTAAAAAGCAGCAGATGATCTATGGTCCTCTGATGGATTATATTCAGCGTAATGACATCCACGCAGTTTCAATTAAAGCCTATACTCCAGAAGAGTGGGCTCGTGATAAAAAGCTGATGTCTTTGTAAGGTTTATTAATGGATAAGTTTCGAGTTATTGGATCGGATCAGCCGTTATCTGGCGAAGTGTCGATCTCAGGTGCTAAAAATGCAGCACTACCTATTCTATTCGCTTCTATTCTGGCTGAAGAGCCTGTAGAAGTGGCCAACGTACCACATCTTCGTGACATTGATACGACAATGAAACTACTTAGCCGTTTAGGTGCCAAAGTGCATCGCAATGGTTCTGTTCATGTTGATGGTAGCGAGATTAACGAGTTGTGTGCACCTTATGACTTGGTGAAAACCATGCGTGCATCGATTTGGGCATTAGGTCCACTGGTTGCTCGTTTTGGCAAAGGACAAGTTTCACTTCCTGGTGGCTGTGCCATTGGTGCGCGTCCGGTAGATTTACATATTCATGGTCTTGAGCAGCTCGGTGCCACCATCACACTAGAAGATGGTTATGTGAAAGCGGAAGTGGAAGGTCGATTGAAAGGTGCTCACATTGTGATGGACAAAGTGAGTGTTGGTGCGACTATCACGATAATGTGCGCTGCAACATTGGCTGAAGGTACTACCGTACTTGATAATGCTGCTCGTGAACCTGAAATCGTCGATACTGCTGATTTCTTGAACAAGCTAGGTGCAAAAATCACTGGAGCAGGTACTGATACTATCACTATCGAAGGTGTAGAACGTCTTGGTGGTGGCAAGCACTCTGTTGTTCCAGATCGCATTGAAACAGGCACTTTCCTAGTAGCGGCGGCGGTATCAGGCGGTAAGATTGTTTGTCGCAATACTCATGCTCATCTATTAGAGGCGGCATTGGCTAAGCTAGAAGAAGCTGGAGCTAAGATCGAGACTGGCGATGACTGGATCTCACTGGATATGACCGACAGAGAGCTTAAAGCGGTTTCAATTCGTACTGCTCCACACCCAGGCTTCCCTACAGATATGCAAGCTCAGTTTACTTTGCTTAATATGATGGCAAAAGGTGGCGGTGTGATTACTGAAACGATTTTTGAAAATCGTTTTATGCACGTTCCTGAGCTAATGCGTATGGGCGCAAAAGCAGAAATTGAAGGCAACACTGTGATTTGTGGTGATGTTGAATCATTGAGTGGTGCACAAGTGATGGCGACTGACCTGCGAGCTTCGGCAAGCTTGGTTATCGCTGGTTGTATTGCGCATGGTGAGACAATTGTAGACCGTATTTATCATATCGATCGTGGTTATGAGCGTATTGAAGATAAGCTGTCTGCACTAGGTGCTAACATCACACGTATCGCGGGTTCTGCTGAATAATAACGATAGATTATAAATAGCCGAAATCTTAAGGTTTCGGCTTTTTTTTGAAGCCATTAGCGGAGACCAAAATGGTTGCTTTCCTACGCTGCATTGCAGTGGCGATATTTGCGGTAATTATGTTCGTATTTGGATGTGGTTACTGTTTACTTAGTCCGAGAAATCCTAAACACGTGTTTACGTTTGGGCGTTATTTTGGCGCTATGTCGAAGATCTTTGGTATTAAACTCGATCTTCGTTTACCTGAAGATGCCTACAAACGCGGTCAACACATCTATATCGCTAATCACCAGAACAACTGGGATTTGTTTACGGTATCTTCTGCCGTTACACCTAATGTGGTAACTGTTGGTAAAAAGAGCCTGCTATGGATGCCATTCTTTGGTCAGCTTTATTATTTAACAGGTAATATTCTGATTGATCGTGCTAACCGCAGTAAAGCGAAAGGTACGATTGACCAAGTTGTTGATAGCATGAAGAAAAGTAACCTTTCAGTTTGGATGTTTCCGGAAGGTACACGCTCTCGCGGACGCGGCTTATTGCCATTTAAAACGGGTGCTTTTCATGCAGCGATTGGGGCAAAGACACCAATCATTCCTATTGTGTGTAGCAGTACGAGCCATCTAAAGCTTAATAAGTGGGATAATGGTCATATCATCGTTGAGATGCTGCCACCTATCTCGATCGAAGGCTACGGCAAAGAAGATGTGAGAAAACTGGCGAATGTATGCCGAGAGCAGATGGCAGAGAAGCTAGAGCAGCTTGATGCTGAAGTTGCTGAGTTAAACAGCAAAAAATAACACTAAAAAGGGTTGTCAATGACAACCCTTTTTTAATACATAGCAGAACTTACTTACGTACTGCGATAGCTTCGATTTCAATCTTCACATCTTTAGGAAGACGAGCAACTTCAACACAAGAACGCGCAGGGTAGTTAGCCACTTGGTGCTCGTCAAAGAACTTACCATACACTTCGTTTACTGTACCAAAGTCGTTGAGATCTTTAACGAAAACCGTCATTTTTACGATGTCTGAAACCGTTAGGCCAGATGCTTCAACAACCGCTTTTACGTTGTCTAGAGACTGACGTGCTTGCTCAGCGATATCTTCTGACACTTCACCCGTTTGCGGATTTACTGGGATCTGACCTGAAGTCAGTACCATGTTACCAAGGTCGACACCTTGTACGTAAGGACCGATTGCTGCTGGTGCAGATTCTGTATGAAGTACTTTTGTCATCGTTTTATCCATTGTTCTGTGAATTCAAAGAGAGTCTAGACTGCCTCTAGGCTCAATAAAAATCAAGCCTACAATGTGTAGGCTTGTTTAATAATCGTGTCATTCTTAGCTTTCAGTAACGATCTCACGCGAATAGACTTTTTCGCAGTATTTGCATTTGAGACGAATGTCTTGATGTTTCTCGAACACCTTGAAGCTACTGTCTACGGGTTCATTGTGAGTAATGCAGTTGCTATTAGGGCACTCGAATACTCCCGTGATTGTTTCTGGCAGTTTTAACGCCAGCTTTTTACACACTTCATAGTTTTCAATTTGGTTGACGGTAGCATGTGGTGCATAGAGTGCCAGCTTGTTCGCTTGTTCTTCAGTGATAAACACGTTCTCTATCTTTAATAGATCCTTACAACCTAATGCTGAAGAAGGAAGGTTTAGACCAATCGTGACACGCTGTTTGGATTGATCCATAGCGAACAGTTTGAGAACTTTGATGCCAATGTTTGCTGGGATATGGTCGATAACCGTGCCGTTTTTAATTGCTTCTACTTGCAACTGGGTTTCTTTAGACATGATCAATCCTCCTTAAAGCGTTTCGTTTAGAACTAGAGCGAGTAGAGCTTCACGGGCGTACACACCGTTTTCAGCTTGTTGGAAATAATACGCATAAGGCGTTTTATCTACGTCGACAGTAATCTCGTCAACTCGTGGCAACGGATGGAGCACTTTTAGGTTATCGCGTGCGCCTTTCAATGTATCAGCAGAGAGAATATAAGCCGATTTAATGTGTGCGTACTCAGACTCATCAAAACGCTCTTTCTGTACTCGCGTCATATATAGAACATCCAGTTCAGATACGACACTTTCCATGTCGGTATGCAGGCTAAATTGGATGCCAGCTTCTTCAAGCTCTTCACAGATATAGTCAGGCATCGCAAGTGCATCGGGAGCGATAAAGAAAAAGCGAACGTTATTGAATTTCGCTAGGGCTTGCGTTAACGAGTGTACCGTGCGGCCGTATTTCAAATCACCAACAAAGGCAACGTTAATATCATCTAAACGACCCTGGGTTTCGTAGATGCTGTATAGGTCTAGTAGTGTTTGTGTTGGATGTTGGTTGGCGCCATCACCTGCGTTGATAACTGGCACACCGTTTGAGAATTCAGAAGCCAGACGTGCCGCACCTTCTTGTGGGTGACGCATGACAAACGCATCAACATAAGATGAAATAACCTGAACTGAATCTGCCAGTGTTTCACCTTTTTTAGCAAGCGAGGTATTACCACCGCTATCGAAACCAATCACGTCTCCGCCGATACGTTGAATGGCGGTTTCAAATGACAGACGCGTACGTGTTGAAGGTTCAAAGAAACAGCTAGCAACAACCTTGTTTTTGATGAGTTCAGGTTGAGGGTTTGATTTTAGTTGACCGGCTGTCTGTACAATGAGTTCTAGCTCATCACGTGACAACTCTGGAATTGAGATAATGTGCTTTTGAAAGAGCGTATTCGCCATGTTTATCTTCCCTATAGTTAAAACCAGACCAGATGGATATTCCAAGTGCGAAAGGCGTACGCTCAATCACAGCTAGGAATGCAGGCATAAAAAAACCCCCCATAATGGGAGGTTTAGTAATCAACAGGAAATAATAACGGTGCGTGATAAGCAAAAAGCTTATCGAGAGCGTGATATGTTGTAAAACTCGCTTGCGCCATTGATTGTTCCCCAGACAAATTGCGGAGAATTATACGCCTAAAAATCGTGAGCGCAAGCGATTACATCAAAGGTTTATCGTTAAACTGCAAGTGAATTTGACTAGCTGCCTAATGTGGCGACCATGACGGCTTTGATGGTGTGCATTCGGTTTTCGGCTTCATCGAACACGATGGAGTAATCCGACTCGAATACATCATTTGTGACTTCGAGACCATTCAAGCCATATTTTTCGGCGATTTCTTTACCTATTGTGGTTTGGTCATCATGAAATGCAGGTAAGCAGTGCATAAATTTCACATCTTTGTTATTGGTAGCTTTAATCGTATCCATGTTTACCTGATACGGTTTCATTAAGGCAATACGCTCTTCCCACGCCGAGGCTGACTCGCCCATAGAGACCCAAACGTCCGTATACAAGAAGTCACAATCGGCTACACCTTGTTGTACGTCCTCGGTGAGAGTAATCGAAGCACCTGTTGATAATGCGATGGTCTGACATTCATCAACGAGGCTTTGCTCTGGCCAAAAAGCTTTTGGCGCAACCAAACGAATATCCATTCCCATTTTTGCGGCACCGACCATTAGAGAGTTCCCCATGTTGTTGCGAGCATCCCCTAAGTAGGCAAATTTAATTTGGTGTAATAACTTGCCTTTGCCGTGCTCTAGCATGGTTAAAAAGTCAGCGAGAATTTGCGTTGGGTGGAATTCATTGGTTAAACCGTTCCAAACAGGTACGCCAGCGTGAGTACCTAGCTCTTCAACGATATCTTGTCCAAAACCACGATACTCAATGCCATCGTACATACGACCTAGTACACGAGCCGTGTCTTTCATCGATTCCTTATGGCCTATTTGGGATCCGGAAGGGCCGATGTAAGAGACTTGAGCACCTTGATCAAAAGCGGCAACTTCAAAAGCACATCGGGTACGAGTCGAGGCTTTTTCGAAGATCAGTGCGATGTTTTTCCCTACCAGTTTTTTTTGCTCTGTGCCGGCATATTTAGCGGCTTTAAGATCTTTAGACAGGTCGAGAAGAAACTGAATCTCTTTTGGTGAATAGTCGAGAAGCTTGAGAAAATTCCTATTTCGTAAGTTGTAAGCCATGATTCGTACCCTTTTATTTAGTTTCTTGGTTTATTTATACATAAAAATTCCTTTATTGTGAATAAGTATTTTAATTTAATGCAAAAAAAGCCCCTAATAGGGGCTTTTGATAAATAATTATGTTTAAATGCCATCTCGTTCGATTGGACAGCTCATACAACGGGCTCCGCCCCTACCACGTCCTAGCTCATTACCTGGGATGGTTAGGACCTGAATGCCCGCTTTGTCATACTTTTCATTAGTATACACATTTCTCTCGTAGCCGATAACGACACCGGGTTTGACGGTGAGCACATTGTTAGCATCGTTCCATTGCTCACGCTCTGCTTCGTAGTTATCACCACCCGTTGTGATGATCTTCAATTGATCAACGTTAAGCGCACTTTCTAGGGCTTTAAGATAGTTAGGTAATTTTTCAACTTGCATTTGGCCTTTGCTGTCGGCGGTTAGACGCCAAGTATCCAGTTTGTCGTTGATGATCTCTGGGTAAACTGAGAAGGTATCCACGTCCATATGAGTCATAACGGTATCAAGATGCATGCAAGAGCGATGTTTCGGAAGGTCAATGGCAATGACCTGAGACGCTTGTCCGGATTTAAATAGATTCGCCGCCAAGTTTTCCACGCCCTGTGGGGTGGTGCGCTCAGAGATACCAATTAATACGGCACCTTTACCAATAACAAGAACGTCACCGCCCTCGATGTTGGCGTTATCATAATGAAGATCTTCATCGCCGAAATATTTAATGAAGTCTTGACCTGCGAAGGTTGGATGCCAGCGATAAATAGCTCTTAGATGATTTGTCTCGCGTTGACGAGCGGGCTTCATCATTGGGTTCAACGATACGCCACCATAGACCCAGCAAGAGGTATCACGGGTGAAAAGGTGGTTTGGCAGTGGCTCAATGACAAAATCAAGCGGTTTACTCATCTTTTGTAATATAGAAGGGGTTTTTATTGGTAGCTCAGAGTATGCGAGGCCGCCCAACAAAATAGTTGCTAAGTGCTCGTCGTCCATTTCTGTCAGATAGTTACGAAGTTCGTTAGCGAAGATAGGACCATAACGGAAATCAGAAATCTGCGTTTCGAGAAGCCATTCCTTCGCTTCAGGGACGGCAAGAGTCTCTACTAATAAATCGTGAAGCAGCAGTACTTCCACATCTTGGCTGCGTAATGTATTGGCAAAAGCGTCATGCTCTTCACCAGCGGCTTCTACAGCCAGTACATCATCAAACAGTAGTTCATGGCAGTTTGATGGCGTGAGGTGGGTTAGGGCGCGTTCTGGACGGTTTAACAATACACGGCGTAACTGGCCTACTTCCGACCCAACGTACAACTTACTCATTGTGATTCCTTTCAGTTTTGATTGCGCTATTTATGACAAGCTTGTTATCAAGATGCAAGTCAAAATGTCAGTGTTTGTTACTGCGAAAGCTTAAAATTGCAGTGATATTGTGGATTTAAGTAGAGAAATGCAGATAAAGTTTTTATGAGAGAGTTGTGCTAGTTTCTGTGAATTCTTGCTTGAGTATGCAGGCCTCTTGAGCAGTTTTAATACAATATTCATGAGTGATATTTGCATAAAAAAACGCAAATTTGCAGAAAATACTGGGTATTGTGACTAAAGCAAAACCAGGTCAAACTTAAGAATAGAGTGTTTGATATGCAAAATTGCCTCATAACCTTTCTGGGCGATTGTTGCTGATTAGCTATGGCTTTTGTCTAAGTTTATGCTGAAATCAGAGGTAAGTAATGAAATGTTAAAATTATGTTTCTGTGATCTCGATCTTGCTCGGTTTGAGTTCGATAACTGAAAAATAGTCAGGAAAGATCTCGGATTGATCTTTCGATTTCAGCTGACTTCTCGTATTATTCATGCCGATAACCTATTTATAGCTGGAGCACTTTATGTCTCAACAAGATGAGTATATGTCCGTTGAAGATTTGATCGAAATTCAAAAGGAAGAAACTCGCGATATCATTCAGGCCTTAATTGAAGATGGAAGTGATCCAGAGGCATTGTATGAGATCGAACACCACCTGTTTGCTGAAGATTTCGATCGTCTAGAGAAGGCGGTTGTTGAAGCGTTCAAAATGGGCTTCGAAGTGCTAGAAGCGGAAGAGACCGAAGACGAAGACGGTAACAAACTGTTATGCTGCGACGCGACAATGGAATCGACTCTGAATGCAGAGCAGATTGACGCACAAGTTGAAAAGCTAGTGAACTTAGCTGAGAAGTACGACATCATCTATGATGGTTGGGGTACATACTACGAGGGCGAAGATGCTCTTTATACCGATGAAGATGAAGGCGACGAAGAGTAAGCCTTAATTGTTGTTGAAAGGCCAGCTTAGCTGGCCTTTTTGCTATCTGGCGGGTTCAACTATCTTTCGATAACGGATTTGATTATACTGCGCTAAATATGATCTAGGTCAATTCACACCATGAAAAAGAATTTGGCTGGCCTATGGCAGCTGTCTCCACTTACTGATCTCTCTATACCTCAAGATGATCTCTCTTTCCCAGGCGCTTTAAGTCAGGTCTTACCTTCAGAGCTTACCGAAGAAATGATTGCCAACCAAGAATGGCACCTCATGCATGACTTTGAGTTAACGGAAGAAGAGTTGCAGAATCCGGCGGTCGATTTGGTGATCGGTGGTGTTGAGCATTATGCAGAAATTCGTATTAATGGTCGTGCAGTGTTGGATTGTGATGGCAGTGAAGCGACGTATCGTCGCGAAGTAAGAGCCCATTTACAACAGGGACCCAATCGCATTGAAATCTTGTTCTTAGAGTATGATGAAGAAGATTTGTTGATTGATCTTGATGAAGCGCCGCAGTGTTCTTTATCTGTTACCAAACCTGCAACCGAGACACGTATCGGTGTATGGCAAATGCCTTATTTGCAATTTATTCCACATGTTAGGTTAGAGCATGTAGCAACGGAACAGATCTGGCACCATGGTGGTGGCTGTGAGTTTAAAGTCGACCTTCATTATCGTACCTACCGTGCAGGTTTAGTATCAGCGTCAGTCAGATTTAACGGTATGACATTACATTTGCCTATTGATGTTCGAGCACATCATGCATCGGCTCTGTTTCAGGTTGAAGCACCTAAATATGCTGATCCGAGTCAGCCTAATCCAGATGACTTGTACAGTCTGATAGTAAATTTAGATGGGCAAGTGCAGGAATTTGATGTGGCGTTGAGTCAATCACTTTGCGTGACTCATGTAGCTATGTAGCGATATAGTCTTATTTGTTATCTGGCATTCAACATTGCTAGTTATGACAATTATGAGTGCATAATCAAGTTTGCTCTCTTGCTAAAATTCTCAACAAGAGAGCAAGTCGTTACTTCTATAACAAACGTTTCAGACGATAAAGCTCTTCCAATGCCTGTCTCGGTGTTAGATCGTCAGGGTCGATTTGTGCCAGAGCTTCTTCCACTTCGCTTGGCTCTGGAATCAAACTCAACTGATTGGCAATGTCGACTTGTGGAGAATCGTTGGTCGTTGGCTTTTGACCTAATTGTTCCAACTGAGTGAGTTTTTGTCTCGCATTCTTTATGACCGCTTTTGGTACACCAGCCAATCCGGCGACAGCAAGGCCGTAGGATTTACTCGCCGCTCCCTCTTGAACCGCGTGCATAAAGGCGATGGAGTCACCATGCTCTACCGCATCAAGGTGAACGTTAGCGAGATGTGGTAGCTGGTTTGGCATTTCTGTCAGTTCAAAATAGTGGGTCGCAAACAAGGTCATAGCGCCAACTTTGGTCGCTAGCCATTCAGCACTTGCCCACGCTAGCGATAGACCGTCATAGGTGCTGGTACCACGGCCGATTTCATCCATTAACACCAAGCTGTTTTCTGTCGCATTGTGTAAGATGTTTGCCGTTTCGGTCATCTCGACCATGAACGTAGAACGACCAGAGGCAAGATCATCGGATGCCCCAATACGCGTAAAGATGCGATCCAGTGAACCGATTTCAGCGGACTCTGCAGGGACATAAGAGCCAATGTGAGCCATCAGTGCAATCAGTGCCGTTTGGCGCATATAGGTCGACTTACCACCCATATTCGGACCGGTAATGATTAACATTTTTCGCTCTGGGTTGAGCGAGATAGGGTTGGCAATGAATGGCTCATCCATCACCTGTTCAACGACAGGGTGGCGGCCACCTTGAATCAGAATACCGGCATTTTCACTGAGGGCTGGGCGACAATAATCGAGACTTTCAGCACGCTCAGCTAGGTTTTGCAAAACGTCTAATTGCGATAGGGCTGAAGCTAGATTTTGCAGTTGCTCCAACTGTGGCAGCAACAAATCAAACAGCTCTTCCCATAGCTTCTTCTCAATTGCCAACGCTTTAGACTTAGAGTTAAGCACTTTATCTTCATGCTCTTTTAACTCTGGAATAATATAGCGTTCGGCATTCTTCAAGGTTTGGCGGCGCACATAGTGCGGTGGTACTAGGTGACTTTGACCGCGACTGACTTGAATGTAGAAGCCGTGTACATTGTTGTAACCAACCTTCAGGGTGTCGATACCGTGGCGATCTCGTTCATTATGCTCCAGTTTCTCAAGGTAAGCTGTCGCACCATTAGCTAAATCACGCCACTCGTCCAATTCGGCATTGTAGCCATCAGCAATGACGCCACCATCGCGAATTACTACGGGTGGGTTTTCTTTGATAGCGCGCTCAAGCAGTTCTGCCAAGCTGTCCATAGGTGCGGAGTATTGAGCCAGTTGCTGCAAGTATGGGTGAGCAACGGTTTCAAGACTTAGTGCCAGCTCGGGCAAGAGGTTCAGAGCACTGCGTAATCGAGCCATATCTCGTGGCCTTGCAGAGCGAAGTGCCAAACGTGCCAAGATACGCTCGATATCACCAATTTGTTTCAACGTAGGCGAAAGCTCGGTATACAACGCATCTTGTTTGAGTTCTGAGATAGCATCAAGGCGATAGTTCAAAGTCTTAATACAGCGCATCGGTTGATGGATCCAGCGCTTCAGCATTCGGCTACCCATTGCTGTGGCGGTGTGATCCAAGACTTCGGCTAACGTGTTGTCTTGTCCGCCCGACAAATTCTGAGTTAGCTCAAGGTTGCGACGTGTGGCCGCATCAAGTACTACAGATTGGTCTTGGCTCACTAGCGTCAATGAACGGATGTGTGGTAGAGCCGTGCGCTGAGTATCTTTAACATACTGAATTAAACAACCTGCAGCGCAGAGTCCGAGTTCGCATTTCTCGACCCCAAACCCAATAAGATCTTTGGTACCAAATTGCTGATTCAGTTGTTGCCTTGCTGTATCAATCTCAAACTCCCAGATTGGACGACGGCGATTACCATTGCGGTTAGCCATCAGTTCAACGGGTTCAAAATCCTCAGGGAATAACAACTCTTTAGGTGCCGTGCGTTGCAGCTCTGCCAACATCGCTTCTTCGGTACTAGGTTCACAAAGTTGAAAGCGACCTGAGGTAATATCTAGCGTGGCATAGCCAAATTTACCGTTTTGGTGGTAGATTGCGGCAATTAGGTTATCCAATCGTTCCGATAGTAAGGCTTCATCTGAAACGGTTCCTGGCGTGACAATTCGAACCACGCGACGCTCTACTGGACCTTTACTGGTAGCAGGATCGCCAACTTGCTCGCAGATAGCGACAGATTCGCCCAGTTGAACCAGTTTTGCTAAGTAGCCTTCCACGGCATGGAAAGGGACACCGGCCATTGGAATAGGCTCGCCCGCGGATGCGCCCCGTTTGGTTAGAGAAATATCGAGCAGTTGAGACGCACGTTTCGCGTCGTCATAAAAGAGCTCGTAAAAATCACCCATTCGGTAGAAAAGCAGGATATCTGGATTCTCGGCTTTGAGTTTCAGATATTGCTGCATCATTGGCGTATGTTTTTGTTCCGCTTTCACTGTCACATCTTTAGCTGCTTGTTTCAATTGCTGCTTAGGATACGTGAAACCGACGTGAGCGAAAAGGGAATATAAAAAAGTGGCTCTATGGCTTGGGGTCGTTGTCAAACATTGAGTTGTTTAGGAGTTTGCTAGATGAACACTATTGAAGAGTTAAGTTTCAACCTAGGCGCGTTACTCGAACAGAAAGATCATATCCTTGTGACCGCGGAGTCTTGTACTGGTGGCGGTGTGGCGACGGCAATCACTGATATTGCTGGTAGCTCTGCGTGGTTTGATCGAGCATTTGTTACTTACAGCAACGACGCAAAAATCGATATGCTTGGCGTCGCAACTGAAACCCTTGGACAGAATGGAGCGGTGAGTGAAGCTGTTGTTGTTGAAATGGCACAGGGTGCGCTGCAGCATTCTAAAGGGACGCTTAGCGTTGCCATTAGTGGAATTGCTGGTCCTGGAGGGGGGAGTGAAGACAAACCGGTAGGAACCGTTTGCTTTGCGTGGGCTTCACAACAAGGTTGGCTCAAGGTTGAAACCTGTTTGTTTGAAGGTGACCGAGCCGCAGTACGTCAGCAAGCTGTAATGCATGCGCTATTGATATTGTATCGTTACGTATTGGAAGACGAGCCTTACTGTTAACAAAATAACACTCGCGGCATCAACGATTTGCTGTTTGTGTCGGAAAAATTTTCATACAGGTATAGACACTGTATGAATCAACAGTATAATAAAACCATATCGCGATGCTTTTATGCATCGCTCACTAATTAGAAAACTGCCAAAGCAAGTAACTTGCGTAGAGCCTATATCCGTAAAGGATAGTTGTGGAGAAAGTAATGGACGAGAATAAACAAAAGGCGTTAGCCGCTGCATTAGGTCAGATTGAAAAGCAATTTGGTAAAGGCTCGATTATGCGCCTTGGTGATAACCGCACCATGGACGTTGAAACCATTTCAACAGGTTCACTTTCTCTAGATATCGCTCTAGGTGCTGGTGGTCTTCCGATGGGTCGTATCGTAGAAATCTACGGTCCTGAATCATCAGGTAAAACAACGTTAACGCTAGAGTGTATTGCCGCGGCACAGAAGCAAGGTAAAACATGTGCGTTTATCGATGCAGAACATGCCCTAGACCCAATCTACGCGAAGAAGCTTGGTGTTGATATTGATTCGTTACTTGTCTCTCAACCAGATACAGGTGAGCAAGCTCTAGAAATCTGTGATGCACTAGCACGCTCTGGTGCTATTGACGTGATGGTAGTCGACTCTGTTGCGGCTCTAACGCCAAAAGCAGAGATTGAAGGTGAAATGGGCGATAGCCACATGGGTCTTCAAGCGCGTATGCTTTCTCAAGCGATGCGTAAGCTAACTGGTAACCTTAAGCAGTCTAACTGTATGTGTATCTTCATCAACCAAATCCGTATGAAGATTGGTGTGATGTTTGGTAACCCAGAAACGACAACAGGTGGTAACGCACTTAAGTTCTACGCGTCTGTTCGTCTTGATATTCGTCGTACTGGTTCTATCAAAGAAGGTGACGAGGTTGTTGGTAACGAAACTCGAATCAAAGTTGTTAAGAACAAGATTGCAGCACCATTTAAACAAGCTGAGACTCAAATTCTATACGGCCAAGGTTTCAACCGTTATGGCGAGCTTATTGACCTAGGCGTTAAGCACAAGCTTGTTGAAAAAGCGGGTGCATGGTACAGCTACAACGGCGATAAGATTGGTCAAGGTAAAGCGAACGCATGTAAATTCCTTCGCGAAAACCCAGAAGCGGCACAAACGATTGATGCGAAGCTTCGTGAAATGCTACTAACACCAGCACTGGAAGAAGCTCCAGAGCAAGGTGAAGCGCCAGCTGAAGAGTTGTAAGCGTTAACAACCTCATTGAGATAAGCCCTGCAGAGCAGGGCTTTGTTGTATCTGTACTTTGTTCGTCGAGTGACTATGTTTCAACGAAAACCACCATCATTGTCAGCGAAAGAAGCCGCGATTCAATTGTTGAGTCGTCGAGATCATGGTGAGTATGAGCTTTATCAAAAACTTGCTTTTAAAGGCTACGAAGAATCTGAAGTAGAAGCGGCGTTAGATTTTTGTCGTGATTGTCGCTATTTGGATGACTTGCGTTTTGCCAAGAGCCAAATTCGTCAGCATGTATACAAGGGTCATGGTGAGCGTAGAATTCGCCAAGAATTAAACCAAAAGCGCGTCTCAGATTCTGTCGTTGATGAAGCGATGTTAGAGGAGCAAGTGGACTGGTTTGAGTTGGCTAAAACAACGGCGGAGAAAAAGTTTCGACTCGGAAAATCAAAAGATCCGAAAGAATACGCCAAACAAGTGCGCTTTTTGCAGTATCGAGGTTACACATTTGAACAGATTAACTATGCACTAAATGCTCTTGAGAATCCTTAGTTCACCTGCAACCACTTGTCCTAACGCGATTAATCTCTAATTTCTTCCAGTTTCCTGCCTTTTTTACCAGAATACTAGGCGAATCCTTACTCATGGGGTTACAATACTTCCCCAAAATCTAACTCGAATTATTTCAGGAAGAGCTGCATGTACATGAGCACAGACGAGGTTCGCAACGCGTTCCTTAAGTTCTTTGAGAGCAAAGGGCACCAAATCGTAGACAGTTCATCGTTGGTTCCACACGATGACCCAACTCTGCTTTTCACCAACGCCGGTATGAACCAGTTTAAAGACTGTTTCCTTGGCTTAGAAAAGCGTAACTACACTCGTGCCACTACGGCCCAGCGTTGTGTTCGCGCTGGTGGTAAGCACAACGACCTTGAGAACGTTGGCTTCACTGCTCGTCACCATACTTTCTTTGAGATGCTGGGTAACTTCAGCTTTGGTGACTACTTCAAAGAAGATGCTATCAGCTTTGCTTGGGAGTTCTTAACAGAAACGTTGAAACTGCCAAAAGATCGCCTACTTGTAACGGTTTATGAAACCGACGATGAAGCGTTTGAAATCTGGAACAAGCAAATTGGCGTGCCAGCGGATCGCATTGTTCGCATTGGCGACAAGAAAGGCGGCAAGCCATACGAGTCAGACAACTTCTGGCAAATGGGTGATACTGGTCCTTGTGGTCCATGTACAGAAATTTTCTATGATCACGGTGAGCACATCTGGGGTGGTCGTCCTGGTACTCCTGAAGAAGATGGTGACCGATTCATCGAGATCTGGAACAACGTATTTATGCAGTTCAACCGTCATGCAGACGGTACTATGGAACCGCTACCTAAACCATCGGTTGATACTGGTATGGGTATTGAGCGTATTTCTGCCATCATGCAAGGCGTTCACTCAAACTACGAAATCGATGTGTTCAAAACATTGATCAAAGCTGCAGCTGAAGTTATTGGTTACCAAGATTTATCAAACCAATCTCTACGCGTAATTGCAGATCATATCCGTTCATGTTCATTCCTAATCGTTGACGGTGTGATGCCATCTAACGAAGGTCGTGGTTACGTACTACGTCGTATCATTCGCCGTGCAGTTCGTCACGGTAACAAGCTCGGTGCGCAAGGTGCATTCTTCCACAAGCTTGTTGGTACTCTTGCCTCTGTTATGGGGAGTGCGGGCGAAGAACTTAAGAAGCAACAAACTGTTGTTGAAAAAGTACTTCGCATCGAGGAAGAGAATTTCGGGCGTACTCTTGAACGTGGTATGACAATCCTGACAGAAGCTCTTGATAACCTTGGTGATGAAAAGGTTCTTGATGGCGAGACAGTATTCAAGCTCTATGACACTTACGGCTTCCCAGCAGATCTAACTAACGATGTGGCTCGTGAACGTGAGTTTACTATCGATGAAGAAGGCTTTGAGAAAGCGATGGAAGCACAGCGTCAGCGTGCTCGTGAAGCCGGTCAGTTTGGCACGGACTACAATGCTGCGATTAAAGTCGATACCGACACTGAATTCTGCGGTTACACAGGCACAGAAGGTTCAAGTTCTGTTGCTGCTATGTTTGTTGAAGGCGCAGAAGTTGATGCGCTATCAGCGGGCGACAAAGCAATTGTGGTGCTAGAACAAACGCCGTTCTATGCAGAGTCAGGTGGTCAGTGTGGTGATGCAGGTGTACTGAAAACAGCGGCTGGTCTATTCAAAGTAGAAGATACCCAAAAACTGGGCAACGCGATTGCACACCATGGTGAGCTTGTCGAAGGTGTTCTAGCAAAAGGTGATGAAGTCGATGCGATTGTTGATGCACAGCGTCGTGCTGCTATTTCATTGAATCACTCTGCAACTCACTTGTTGCATGCTGCACTGCGCCAAGTACTTGGTGAGCACGTTACACAGAAAGGTTCTTTGGTGAAGCCTGATAACTTACGTTTCGACTTCTCTCACTTAGAAGCGATGACGAAAGCAGAGATCAAAGAAGTTGAACGTCTGGTTAACGCGCAGATTCGCACTAACCACGTTATTGAAACTAACGTGATGGATATCGAATCAGCGAAAGCCAAGGGAGCGATGGCTCTGTTTGGTGAGAAGTACGATGATGAAGTTCGTGTTCTATCTATGGGCGACTTCTCAACGGAGCTTTGTGGTGGTATTCACGCAAGCAATACGGGTGATATTGGTCTGTTCAAGATTACATCGGAAGGTGGTATTGCTGCTGGTATTCGTCGTATCGAAGCCGTCACTGGTGAAGCGGCACTAGACGCTATCGAAGCTCAAGCTTCTCAATATGAAGAGAAACTAACTGATGCGGCAAGTAAAGCTAAGTCATTAGAAAAAGAGATTCAGCAACTGAAAGATAAACTTGCAGCGGTTGAAAGTGCCAACATTATGGGCAAAGTAGAAGAGATTGCGGGTACGCAAGTTCTTGTTGCAGCTCTAGAAGGTGCTGATAGCAAGAACCTTCGTACTATGATGGACAATTCGAAAAACCAAATGGGCAGCGGTATTGCGTTTATTGCGAACGTAGCAGATGGCAAAATTGGTTTGATTGCAGGTGTGACGAAAGACCTTACAGGCAAAGTAAAAGCAGGCGACCTTGTTAAGATGGTTGCCGAGCAAGTTGGCGGTAAGGGCGGTGGTCGTCCTGATATGGCGCAAGCAGGGGGCTCTGATGTTGAAGCGCTACCTGAAGCGTTAAAATCGATTCGTAGCTGGTTAGAAGAGCGTCTATAACTCTTTAATCGACATCATAAAATGCCCAATCAATGTACGTTGATTGGGCATTGTTGCTTTTGGTCTCGGTGCATTTTAAGTACTAATTGCATAATACTCTGCTGAAGAGCTGATTTAATAAGTGTGCGTGTGGACGTCGCTTAATATAAGGGAGCGGCTAAATTGGCCGTAATTTCAAAAATCGACAACGTAAAGTTGTCTTGGGAAGGTGAAGACTGGTGAAAAGACCACTAATCGTGCAAAAGTTCGGTGGAACTTCTGTTGGCTCTGTAGAACGCATTCATAATGTTGCAGAGCACGTAATTCGAGCTAAAGCGTCGGGCAAACAAGTTGTTGTTGTCGTATCTGCGATGTCGGGAGAAACCAATCGATTGGTTGATCTGGCTAAACAGATCGACAAAGTACCCAATGTTCGTGAACTGGATGTCTTGTTATCTGCCGGTGAGCAAATTTCTATGGCATTGCTATCCATGACGTTAAGTAAACTTGGACACGCTGCGGTTTCTCTTACTGGCGGACAGGCAAGAATTACCACTAACAACAACCACAACAACGCAACGATTAGTAGTATTGATACCAGTGTGATTGATGACTATTTGGCTCAGGACAAAATTGTCATTGTGGCGGGCTTTCAAGGCGTGAATGAAATTGGTGACATTACGACTCTAGGTCGAGGTGGCTCTGATACGACGGCGGTCGCGTTAGCCGGAGCGCTTGAAGCTCAAGAGTGTCAGATATTCACAGATGTTGATGGCGTTTACAGTTGCGACCCAAGAATTGTCAGTAAAGCAGAAAGGCTTGATACCATTGATTTTCCTACCATGCATGAAATGGCACACAAAGGGGCGAAAGTCTTACATTTGCCTTGTGTTGCTTATGCATGGAAACATCAAGTGCCGCTTCGTGTGTTGTCGAGTTTCGAACCGGGCGAAGGGACCTTAGTAGCTGGCATGGAATCGAGGCCTGGAATTAGCGGCTTAGCAATACGAAAACAAATAATGGCTCTATGTATGATGGCAGAGCACGCTGATATCGTTGATAAACAGCGCCAAATGCTAGGGGTTGATGATTGCCATTGGGTGACAGATTCCACCTACAAGCAATTGTTAGTGGGCCAAGAGTGTTGCGATAAGCTTCGACTGGTTATTGATGAGAAAGTGGTAGCGACTCAAGAGGTTGCGTTGTTGACGCTTGTTGGCGCCGATGCAAAGGCGCAAGCATCACAATATCAACAACTTCTCAACTTATCAGACATATCTGTTCTACACTTTTGTGAGGATAAGCACTCAATTACGTTAGTAATGGAACCGGGAGCTATCGACAAAGCGGCTAACGTACTGCATGATAACTACATTATCACCAGTGAATCCGTTATGAGAGAAGAAAAACAGGTACATTTGGGGTAAATACTTTTCATAAGATAGTTTACGAAAATATAACTTTTGTTGGATAATAAGTTTCGTAGCAAGATAATTAGAGAATACTCAAGGAGCAAAGAATGCTGATTCTGACTCGCCGTGTTGGCGAAACGTTGATGATTGGTGATGAAGTCACTGTTACTGTACTAGGTGTTAAAGGTAACCAAGTTCGCATTGGTGTTAACGCTCCCAAAGAAGTTTCAGTGCATCGTGAAGAAATTTACATGCGCATTCAGGCGGAAAAAGGAAATGGTAACGTTGCTTCTGGCAACTACTAATCCAAACTGAGAGGGCTGGCGTTATGCCGGCCTTTTTGTTGCGCAAAATTCGTCGCTTAATAGAGGCACTAAGTCGGATTTTGTGTAGGAAAGCTACGATTAAATGGTGGTTTGGTTAATTTGCCAACGCTTAGTCTGTTTTTTCCTAATTTTACCAAGAAAATGTTTGACTTATTTTTGGTAAATCGTAATATGTGCCTCCGCAAGACGGTGAGGTGGCCGAGAGGCTGAAGGCGCTCCCCTGCTAAGGGAGTATACGGTTTGTAGCCGTATCGAGGGTTCGAATCCCTCCCTCACCGCCATTCTTGCGAAGTGTTGTATAACACTGTTCTTATTGAACATATTGCGCGCTCGTAGCTCAGCTGGATAGAGTACCTGGCTACGAACCAGGCGGTCGAAGGTTCGAATCCTTCCGAGCGC
>NZ_JAKRBO010000015.1:0-79734 GCF_022432925.1 Vibrio sp. CyArs1
TGGATGCGAACTTTCGTCTGCGTTCCCGTGTCAGCGAGGGGGCATTATAGAGATCGAAATCTTCTTGGCAATACCCAAAATGCATTTTTTTCTGTTTTTTTGTTTGGATGATTATATTTTGCTCTTTAGCCCTATAAATAGCCTTAAATTAGCGCCAAACTAACTAACAAATATCGACTTAGGGAACACTATGACTTCAATACGCAGCTATAAAGGCATCTCTCCTCAACTTGATGACTCGGTCTATATAGATAAGACGAGCGTGATTGTTGGAGATGTACGCTTAGGAAAAGACGCCAGTATCTGGCCTTTAGTTTCTGCTAGGGGTGATGTGAATCATATCGTTATTGGCGAGCGCACCAATATCCAAGATAACAGTGTTCTTCATGTTACTCACAAGAACAGCGATAACCCAGAGGGTTATCCGTTACTTATAGGTAATGATGTAACCATTGGTCATAAAGTAATGCTTCATGGCTGTATTATTGAAGATCGAGTTTTGGTCGGTATGGGGTCCATTATTCTCGATGGTGCAATCGTTGAGTCTGAGGTAATGATTGGTGCCGGAAGTTTGGTACCACCAAATAAGAGACTCGAAAGTGGTTATCTATATGTAGGGAGCCCGGTAAAACAAGCACGACCTCTTACGGATAAGGAACGTGCTTTTTTACAGAAATCAGCTGATAACTATGTTAAGAATAAGAACGACTATATGCACAAGGTGCATTCCATTCGTTAACGAATGACTATCTTACCTTGCTCATCAAAGCTCTCATCTTCTATGAGAGCTTCTGCTATTTCTTCTATATCAAAGCGAACAGAGTCAAACATTGGTATAGCCTCTTGTTTAGAGACCTCTTTCTGGTAGGCGAGTTGAGCTAGCTTTTCTAAACTCACCAAACAAACAATAAGCATACCCGACCGGTGTGCATGAAACTCAACCATTCCAGTTGCTTCATCCCACGTCACTTGGTCGGAGAATAGAATAGATTGATTCATTACTTAAGCCTCGAGGTTCTTTCTTAGCTCTCTAAGAATTTGTTTCGTCCCAGGTCTTAGTCCACGCCACAACAAAAAGCTTTCTGCAGCCTGTCCCACCAACATACCTAATCCATCATAAACACATCGAGCACCGGACGTTTTGGCCCACTGGTTAAATGTCGTCAGTCCCTGACCATAAGCCATATCATAGCTGACAGTATTGGCACCGAAGATCGAATCACTAATATCTGGTACTTGCTTATATAAACTAGCAGATGTCGAATTGATTACCACATCATAGGCACAGCCAACATTGTTTATTTCCGCTGCTTGTATAGTTCCAAAAGGCGAGAACAATTCGGCCAGTTGTTGAGCTTTTTCATAGGTACGATTAGTAATGGTTATAGAGCTTGGCTGTTGATCGAGTAACGGCTTAAGTACACCTCGAGCTGCGCCGCCAGCCCCTATAACTAAAATTGAAGCGCCCGCTAATTGCACTTGATGCTGCAACAAGTCTTGAACCAACCCTTCTCCGTCAGTGTTATCACCAATGATTTCACCATCATCCAGCTTCTTGAGTGTGTTGACCGCTCCGGCTAGTTCAGCACGCTCGGTTAATCGACTAGCGAACTGGAAGGCATCTTCTTTAAATGGCGCTGTAATATTGCAGCCTCGACCACCATCAGCAAAAAACTGACTAGCAGCTTGAGTGAACTCTCCCTCCTCTGGCTGCAAGCGCCCATATTCAATATGTTGAGAAGTTTGACGTGCGAAGAGTGTATGTATGTAAGGAGACTTGCTTTGTGAAATGGGGTTTCCAAAAACGACGTACTGATCGGGCTTGCTCATGTCCTTGCCTGCTGCGTGCCAAAGTGAATAGTTCGACACTATCACTTCGACACTCATTCGCCAAGCTATGCCTGTCGCTTTACCAGTCTCGCGGCTGAAGGTAGTGCGCGTAAAGCTCGTTTTCTGGTGAGCCTTCTTCTGGTTGATAACTATATTCCCAGCGAGCTAGTGGTGGCATCGACATTAAAATAGACTCCGTGCGACCACCACTTTGCAAACCAAACAATGTACCTCGGTCAAAGACCAAGTTAAATTCGACATAGCGACCACGTCGATAAAGTTGGAACTGACGCTCTCTCTCTCCGAATTCTGTATGCTTTCGTTTCTGTACTATCGGTAAATACGCATCGGTATAACTAGAACCAACGGCTTTCATATAGGCAAAGCTGCGCTCGAAACCCCATTGGTTGAGGTCGTCAAAAAACAAACCACCCACACCACGAGTTTCGTTACGATGAGGAAGGAAGAAGTACTCGTCACACCATTTCTTATGTTCGTTATAGACCTGCTCTCCAAATGGCGCACAAATATCCTTGGCCACTTGGTGCCAGTGTTGACAATCTTCTTCAAATGGATAAAACGGCGTAAGGTCAAAGCCACCACCAAACCACCAGATAGGTGCTTCGCCCTCTTTTTCAGCAATAAAGAAACGTACGTTGGCATGGGATGTTGGAATGTAAGGGTTTTTAGGATGAATAACTAAAGACACGCCCATTGCTTCAAATTTTCGACCCGCTAATTCAGGTCGGTGAGCTGTCGCGGAAGCTGGCATTTTGTCTCCAAAGACATGAGAAAAGTTAACACCACCTTGCTCGAAGACCACACCATCTTTTAATACTCGACTACGACCACCGCCACCTTGCTCACGCAGCCATTCATCCTGCTGAAATGTTGCACCACCATCTTCATGTTCAAGCTTTTGGCAAATATCATCCTGGAGCTGTAATAAAAAAGCTTTGACCTGATGTTTATCCACTTGTTGCATCTAGTTACCCTCAGCCTTGTCTCAATACTTTTAACGTTCTTGCATCTCGAATTTCACTCGGTTTATTACGACCACCAGTTTCACCATCAAGAATTTCCGCCAATCGATCACCTAGCTGCGATTTGACTTCTTCGGTTGTCATGCAGGAAGGCATTCCTGACAAGTTGGCACTGGTCGAGGTAATCGGCTTACCATAAGAAAGGCAAAGTTGCTGCACTAACTCGTGATCGGTAACTCGAACCGCAATCGTATCGAATGCACCACTAAGCCATGATGAGACTCTGTCACTCGCTGGCATAATCCAGGTATAAGGTCCTGGCCAAGTATTTTGTACACTTTCGAGCTGCGTCGCTGTCAACTTAGTCTCGTCAACATAAGGTCGAAGCTGTTCATAGTTGGCAGCGATTAGGATCAGTCCTTTCTCTACTGGACGTTGTTTCACTGCCAGTAGTTTTTCAATGGCACTGACATCATCAGGATCACAACCGACACCAAATACTCCTTCAGTCGGATAAGCAATCACTTCACCAGATTTAAGTGCGGCAACTGTACTTTGAAAATTATCCACCGAGCCTTCCTTTTATTAAAACCTAAACAATTAATTTACATTTCAACGGCACTATGCGGAAAAGCGACATGAGAATCCAGAAAAAAACACAAAAATCACTCACGCAAACGTTTTCCTTAGAAAAAAATCCTCGTATAATGCGCGCAAATTAGTCCATTTGCACACGCCTTGAAGGAGCTTCGGATGAAAGTCGGCATTATTATGGGTTCAAAATCAGATTGGCCAACCATGAAACTAGCAGCAGAGATGCTTGATCAGTTTGGTGTAGATTATGAAACCAAGGTTGTTTCTGCGCACCGCACGCCTCAACTATTAGCAGACTATGCAACGACTGCAAAAGAGCGTGGCATCAAAGTTATTATTGCGGGAGCAGGCGGTGCGGCGCACCTTCCGGGCATGGCGGCAGCATTTACCAGTGTTCCTGTCCTCGGAGTTCCTGTACAGAGCCGAGCACTAAAAGGCATGGATTCTTTGCTGTCTATTGTGCAAATGCCAAAAGGCATTGCTGTTGGCACACTCGCTATTGGTGAAGCCGGCGCAGCAAATGCGGGAATCTTAGCAGCGCAAATCATTGGTGTTCATAATGATGCCGTGATGGAGAAAGTCGAAGCATTCCGCAGCCAACAGACCGAAACCGTTCTTGCTAACCCAGATCCGTCTGAGGACTAATAATGAAACACGTATTGGTACTTGGTGCAGGTCAGTTAGCACGAATGATGTCGCTGGCTGGCGCCCCTCTCAATATCAAGATCTCTGCCTTTGATGTGCGCAGCGAAAACATTGTGCACCCCTTAACTCTGGAAGTGCTTGGGCAAGGTCTACAGCAAGCCATATCGCAAGCTGACGTTATTACTGCAGAATTTGAACATATTCCCCTCGATGTCCTAGCTACCTGTGAAGCAAGTGGGAAGTTTTTGCCATCGACAGAAGCGATTAAAGCCGGTGGTGATAGACGAATTGAAAAAGCGCTGCTTGATAATGCTGGGGTTAAGAACGCGACCTATGCGGTTATTACCGAACGTAGCGATCTTGATACCGCTATCGCCACCGTAGGTTTGCCTATGGTACTTAAGAGTGCACTAGGCGGCTATGACGGCAAAGGACAATGGCGACTCAAAACATTAGAAAATATAGAGCAAATCTGGACTGAAATGGCTCAGTGCATTGCGGATTCAGATAATCAAGCCATCGTGGCTGAAGAATTTGTGCCGTTCCAACGTGAAGTATCGCTTGTGGGTGCTCGCAACCAACACGGTGATATTGCGATTTATCCACTGGCAGAAAATGTACACACTGACGGAGTACTTACTCTGTCTACTGCTATCAATGAGCCTGAGCTACAGGCACAAGCTGTGCAAATGTTTACCGCTGTCGCCGAGTCTCTCGAATATGTCGGTGTATTGGCACTGGAGTTTTTCGATGTAAACGGCCAACTTCTCGTCAATGAAATTGCGCCGCGCGTACACAACTCAGGACACTGGACTCAGCAAGGTGCCGATACGTGTCAGTTCGAAAACCACCTACGTGCAGTTTGCGACATGCCTCTTGGTTCCACGGAAGCCGTTAGAGCCACCTCTATGGTTAATATCCTTGGTGAAGACTCCGTTCCAGATGCTGTTTACGCTCTAGCTGGATGTCATGTTCATTGGTATGGCAAAGAAAAACGTGCTGGACGCAAAATGGGGCATATTAATGTGTCAGCAACGAGTCAACGCGAGCTAAAAGCAACACTCGTTCAGCTTGCAGACTTACTGGATGAGTCAGCCTACCCTGCTCTCAAACCCGCAGCGCTTGCGCTGTAAGTATTAGCTAGCCTAAATACAAAAAAACGGCTCCAATTAGGAGCCGTTTTTTATTCTTGTACTTTCTGGCATCGTCTCGATGCACATTCCAACACCGTTCCTGCTGCGCGTTTTTTCTCAACCAGCAACGTGTAGCCACAATACTGACACACTCCGGGAACCGGAACATGATTCACGGCAAACTTGCACTTAGGATAACTATCGCACGCAAAAAACACTTTTCCAAAACGTGATTTACGCTCTTTTAGCGCCCCTTTGCTGCACTCTGGACAGCTAACGGAGTCTTTTGCTTCTTGCTCTGGCTCATCTTGTTTATTTGGCGACTGAATGAAATGGCAGTCTGGGTAATTGCTACACCCAATAAACATACCGAAGCGTCCTTGACGTAACAGCAATTCTGAACCGCAATCGGGACAAGCAACACCAAGCTCTTTGATAATATGCCCATCATTTTGATGCAGAGGTTTAATATAATCGCAGCTTGGATATTGGTCGCAGCCTAGAAACGGACCGTGTTTGCCATTCTTAAGTAGCAACTTGCCTGAATGACACTGTGGACAGGGCTCATGATCCAACGCATGTTCATGAGCCGAGAAAAGTTGGTTATCGATTTTACCACTCATGGGTGTCTCTTAACTTATCGCCAAATTTGGCTTAGCTTAGTGGACTACACCCCTCTCTGCGGTGTAGATCAGTTCTTCCATGAGAGTGTACGCGTTTTCGTTGCCAGGAACATTGAACAAAACCATCAAAATGATCCATTTTAGGTCGTCCAATTCAAAATCATTGGTTTCCAGTCCCATAACACGATCAATGACCATTTCACGAGTTTCAGCTGTCAAAACACCAATCTGCTCCAAGAACAACAGCAAGCCACGGCTTTTCACATCCATGCGTGACATTTCTTGCGCCGTATAAATACGTGTCGATGTCGCGGCGCTGGTAGCAATAGCCGATTGATTATCCGCATTTTGCAGTTCGGCTAAATCCTCTAGCCATTCTAACGCTTTATAAATATCTTTTTGCTTAAAGCCTGCTCGCAGCAGTTCATCCTCAAGTTCGTCTTGGTCTACCTGCAGATCTGCATCACTATGCACGTAGGTTTCGAACAGGTACATCAGTATGTCCATCATCATAGCTAGCCTCTCCCCTTAAGAATATAACCACCGTTAACTGCAACAACATGCCCTAATAACTCGAGCTCTAGTAGCTGTTGCATGACCTCTTGCACAGGAATATGGGTCTTTTGCGCTAAAATATCAACTGGTGTTGCCTCTATTCCTACGTTAGCCAACAGATCGGGAAATGGCAATTCTTCTTTATCAATAACTTGGTCAAAAAGTGTCGGTTGTACTTTTTTAGACCAGTTGGTGAGAGATTCTATTTCACTAAGAAGATCATTAGGAGACTGCACCAAACAAGCTCCCAATTTGATCAGCGAGTGACAACCACTATGGAAAGGGTGGCGAATTGAACCAGGAATGGCAAAAACATCTCGCCCTTGCTCAGCCGCGTATTTAGCAGTAATCAACGAACCACTTTTCTCTGTCGCTTCAACCACCAACACAGCTAAAGACAGTCCACTTACGATTCGGTTACGACGCGGGAAGTGCTCAGCCCTAGGTTTTACCGAAGGTAAATGTTCACTGACTAACGCACCATGCTCTGCAATTCGAGAGGCCAAGGACTTATGACGTGCCGGATAGATTTGCGATAAACCAGAACCCAATACGGCAATAGTAGGGCCTTTTGCATCCAGCGCTCCTTGATGAGCATGACCGTCAATGCCCAAAGCTAAGCCACTCGTCACGCAGTAATCATGCTTTGCAAATTCACAGGCATAGCTACGAGCAATCTCTAGCCCTTCCAAAGTAGCATTGCGACTTCCCACCATGGCAATTTGAGGTGCCGTAAGTAAGGATAACTGCCCCTCAACAAATAAAACCGGCGGCGCTCCCTTGGTTTCGCTCAATAGCGGCGGATACGCCTTATCGCCACTAATCACAATGTAGCGACGCTCTCCCGACGCCCAAGCGAGGGCCTGTTCAGCAAGCGCTATCGATTGATGATGGATAAACGCCACTTGATGCGGCTTCAAACCAATAGAGGCCAGTTCCTGTGGTGTATAGCTAACAATGTTGAGCGGACTATCTATTGCTCGTAACTTTTCGAACGTGACAGCACCGATGCCGGGGCACAGAGAAAGCCGCAACCAAGCTAGAGTGCGAGCGTCACTCACGATACGCCCTATCGCTGCTTGGTGGCACAATAATGGTTTGCTTGGTGATGGGCTCTGGAGACTCAGTAACCAGTGCGACACTGAAACGTTGATAACTGTGAATCACCATCAAGCGCCCTATGTCTATTAATGGAAACTGAGACATAGCTACATGAGACTCGTCACGACCACTTAAGCCATGCTGACCATCGGAATAAACAAATGTTTCACTGGGCCTTTTTAGTATGTAGCTGCTGCCTTCAACAACAGAAGCGTCTTGCCCTGCATTCAACACTACCGTATGTCCTTGAACCGCAAAATGCAGAGAATTGAGCATTCCTACGATACGAAGATCTTCTACATTAGGCCCTGCTTTGGGCTCAATAAGCGTTGATGATTCATCCCGAGCTAGCTCGGAGATAGGAATAGCAATGTCTCCTCGCTTGAGCTCATGATTAAAATCCGTCAACTGCAAAACGGCAATATCATTTACCTGTTTCATCAAACGGGCTGTCGCCAGTCGTTTAATTTCTCTCATAGTAAAGTGCTCATCATCGTTGCGATAAAGCTTCCCCACTCGATAAATGACCCAGTTTTGCTCATGGCCTTGATAATCAATGTAAACCTCATCTTGATTGGAAATGTAATCCAAGCCACGACTAGAGCCTACTATCTTAGGATAAGTGGCTAACTCACTTGCAAGTATCAATCTCTCTTGTTCTCTATAACGAGCAATGGCACGAGGATTTAACCAACTTGACGGCTGTTTTAGCGTAACGTCCATCACTGGAGAAAGGCGCCTTAGCGCTTTCTTTATCAATTGCGGTTGCCCTGCTACCCAGACTAATAACAGCGTATCTCCCGGGTAAATTTTATGAGGATTAGCTATATGAGAGTTATGTCGCCAAAGCTCTGGCCAGCGCCAAGGAGAGGATAAGTATCGCCCTGAAACTGCCCATAAAGTATCACCAGACTTAACAACATAATGTCGAGGCGCATCTGGTTTGAGGAAGTCGCTTACGCTAGCGTGAGATTGAAACGCCCATAAGGTGATAGAAAAAAGAGATGAAAGAGTCAATAACAGACATATTCCCTGTTTCATACACCGCAATCCTTCGCTTTGTTTCAAGGGATGCTGTCATTTAGGTGCGAAAATGTCTAGAATTGAACCAACGAAGTCCATGCCTATTCGGCACAGTTCAACATTTTGAGTGTATATGTCTGTATTACAAGTATTAACTTTCCCGGATGATCGCCTAAGAACGGTAGCTAAGCCCGTTGAAGCCGTAACGCCGGAAATCCAAAAAGTCGTCGATGACATGATTGAAACCATGTACGACGAAGAAGGAATTGGCCTTGCAGCAACGCAAGTTGACTTTCATCAGCGAATTGTTGTGATTGATATTTCAGATACTCGCGACCAACCGATGGTACTTATCAACCCAGAAATTACCGAAAAGCGCGGTGAAGATGGTATTGAAGAAGGCTGCCTTTCGGTCCCTGGTGCTCGCGCACTAGTGCCACGCGCCGCTGAAGTGAGTGTCAAAGCGCTGAACCGCGATGGTGAAGAGTTTACGTTTGATGCAGATGACCTATTGGCTATCTGTGTACAGCATGAGCTTGACCACTTAGAGGGTAAACTGTTTGTTGATTATCTTTCTCCTCTAAAGCGTAAACGCATCAAAGACAAACTCGAGAAAATTAAGCGCTTCAACGCTAAACAATAATATTAAGTGAGGTTTCCGTGAGCCAATCATTACGTATTGTGTTTGCCGGTACTCCAGACTTCGCCGCCCGTCACTTGGCGGCGTTATTGTCTTCGGAGCACGAGGTTATCGCTGTTTACACCCAGCCTGACAGACCAGCAGGCCGAGGCAAAAAGCTAACGGCTAGTCCGGTCAAAAATATTGCCCTTGAGCATGATATTCCGGTTTATCAACCCGTCAATTTCAAGTCTGACGAAGCTAAGCAAGAGCTCAAAGACCTCAATGCCGATATCATGGTGGTTGTCGCTTATGGCCTGTTGTTGCCACAAGCCGTTCTTGATACACCAAAGCTAGGTTGTATCAATGTTCATGGTTCAATCCTGCCTCGCTGGCGTGGTGCTGCACCTATTCAACGCTCTATTTGGGCTGGGGATGCACAAACCGGTGTGACAATTATGCAGATGGATATTGGCCTAGATACCGGTGATATGCTGAAAATTGCCACACTACCTATTGAAGCAACAGATACCAGTGCGACCATGTACGATAAGCTGGCAGAGCTTGGCCCACAAGCTTTAGTCGAATGTCTTGCTGATATTGCCTCAGGCAATGCTGCGCCAGAAAAGCAAAATGACGATGAAGCAAACTACGCCAGCAAGCTAAGCAAAGATGAAGCGAAGATCGATTGGAATCAGCCAGCAGAATTCATTGAACGCTGCGTGCGTGCTTTCAACCCATGGCCTATGAGCTTCTTCTCTGTAGAAGAGAACAACATCAAAGTTTGGCAATCGCGGGTAGAAGACAATGCGACAGAATCAGTAGCTGGGACTATTCTTAAGGCTGATAAAACAGGAATTTACGTCGCAACCGGTCAAGGTACTTTGGTGTTAGAACAAATTCAAATACCGGGCAAAAAAGCCATGCCAGTGAGCGATGTATTGAATTCTAAAGCCAGCTGGTTTGAAGTGAGTAGCGTTCTGAGCTAAAGACGCAAATGCTCAATGATAGTTAGGGCCAGCACGTTGAGTGCGGGCCTTATTTTATTTTTAATGTCGATAAAAATTTAGGTAACCAACATGAATGTTCGCGCTGCTGCGGCCAATATCCTTTTCCAAGTGGTTGATAAAGGTCAATCTCTATCGAGCGCCCTTCCATTAGGCCAGCAACAAGTAAAACCTAGAGATCAAGCCTTATTACAAGAGATTTGCTTTGGTGCGCTGCGCATATTGCCTCGTTTGGAGTCCGTTGCATCCGAGCTAATGGATAAGCCATTAAAAGGCAAACAACGTGTATTTCATCACCTGATTTTGGTCGGCATCTATCAAATTGGCCACATGCGAATTCCTGCTCATGCGGCGGTGGGCGAGACCGTAGAAGCAACTAAAACGCTGAAAGGCCCGAGACTACGCGGCCTTATCAATGCAGTACTACGCAACTACCAACGCAACCAAGAGCAGCTAGATGAGATTTCCGTCAGCCACAATGCTGGAAAATACGGCCACCCTAGTTGGTTACTGAAGCTACTGCAAGAAAGCTACCCACAACAATGGGAAATGATTGTAGAGGCTAATAACACCAAAGCACCTATGTGGCTGCGCGTGAACCACCAGCACCTCAATCGTGACGATTATCAAGCACTACTCAAAAATGAAGGCATAGATTCCACCGCTCACTCTGAAGCCTTGGATGCTCTAAAATTGGCCGCCCCTTGCGATGTCAACAACCTTCCCGGTTTCGATAAAGGTTGGGTATCGGTACAAGATGCCGCAGCACAACTTTCTATCAACTACTTAGAGCCTAAAGATGGTGAGTTGATTTTGGATTGTTGCGCCGCTCCCGGAGGCAAGACTGCACATATCCTGGAGCGTACTAAAGACAGCCAAGTGGTAGCTATTGATTGTGATGAAACCAGATTGAAGCGTGTTCATGACAACCTTAAGCGCCTAAAGCTACAGGCTAAAGTAGTATGTGGCGATGCAAGAACACCAAGTGAGTGGTGGCAAGGTGAACAATTTGACCGCATTCTATTAGATGCGCCATGTTCTGCAACCGGGGTGATTCGTAGACACCCTGATATCAAATGGTTGCGCCGCGCCGATGACATTGAAGCACTCGCAGAGCTACAACGTGAGATCTTCGACGCTATGTGGCAGCAATTAAAAGTAGGTGGAACACTGGTGTACGCCACTTGTTCAATCACACCACAAGAAAACAAAGAGCAGGTAAAAGCATTCCTTGCTCGCACAGATAACGCACAGCTTATTGATTCAGATATCGATAACCCAGGACGTCAGATTCTTCCTGGAGAAGAAGATATGGATGGTTTCTATTACGCTGTGCTAAAAAAGGCGTAGAATGCTAACTTATTGATAGCTATGCTAGTGACTCGTTAAGTCGAATTTATCAAAAGAGCGCAATGTTATGAAAATCATCATTCTTGGAGCAGGTCAAGTTGGTGGCACACTCGCAGAGAACCTTGTGGGTGAAAACAACGATATCACCATCGTCGATCGCAACGGTGACCGTCTAAGGGAGCTGCAAGATAAATACGATTTGCGAGTCGTCAATGGCTACGCTAGCCATCCCGATGTATTGCGCGAAGCTGGCGCACAAGATGCAGACATGCTAGTGGCGGTGACCAATATGGACGAAACCAACATGGCTGCATGCCAAGTTGCGTTCTCTTTATTCAACACACCAAACCGTGTCGCTCGAATTCGTTCTCGTGAATACCTGATTGAAAAAGAAAGTCTGTTCAACTCAGGTGCCATCCCTGTTGACCACCTGATCGCTCCAGAAGAGTTGGTGACCAGTTATATCGAACGATTGATCCAATACCCTGGGGCATTGCAAGTCGTCAGCTTTGCGGATGAACGCGTAAGTTTAGTCGCGGTCAAAGCCTATTATGGTGGTCCGCTCGTAGGGAATGCACTGTCGACTCTGCGTGAGCATATGCCTCACATTGATACTCGAGTAGCGGCTATTTTCCGTCAAGGGCGTCCGATTCGACCACAAGGTACCACTATTATCGAAGCGGACGACGAAGTCTTCTTCGTAGCAGCAAGTAATCACATTCGCTCTGTAATGAGTGAATTGCAACGACTCGAAAAACCATACCGCCGCATCATGATTGTTGGTGGTGGTAACATCGGTGCTAGTCTTGCTAAGCGTCTAGAGCAAACTTACAGCGTGAAGCTTATCGAGCGCAGTTATAAGCGCGCCGAAAAGCTGTCGGAAGAGCTAGAGAACACCATCGTCTTTTGTGGTGATGCTGCGGATCAAGAGCTGTTAACCGAAGAGAACATCGACCAAGTAGACGTATTTATTGCACTCACCAATGAAGATGAAACCAACATCATGTCAGCGATGCTGGCGAAGAAAATGGGCGCAAAAAAGGTCATGGTACTGATTCAGCGTGGGGCTTATGTTGATCTTGTGCAGGGTGGCACCATAGACGTGGCGATTTCACCTCAGCAAGCGACTATTTCCGCTCTACTTACCCACGTTCGTCGTGCCGATATTGTAAACGTCTCATCACTGCGCCGCGGAGCCGCAGAGGCGATCGAAGCAGTTGCTCATGGTGACGAAACCACATCTAAAGTGGTTGGCAAAGCCATTGGTGACATAAAACTACCACCAGGTACCACAATTGGCGCTATTGTACGTGGTGAAGAAGTACTTATTGCCCATGATCGCACCGTTATTGAGCAAGATGATCACGTAGTGATGTTCCTCGTGGACAAAAAATACGTGCCTGACGTTGAGGCATTGTTCCAACCAAGTGCATTCTTCCTGTAAGGCACTCCAATGGTTAACGCCCGTCCTGTTTCTTTTGTTATAGGGTTAGTGCTCTCTAAACTAGCCCTATTTATGTACGTCCCAACATTGGTTGCTTTCTTTACTGGTACCGATGGTTTCCTTGATTTTGGCTTAGCGGTTGTCATTACCCATTTTGCCGCCTTTGTTTGCCTCTCACTTGGACGCACAAAAAACTTCAAACTCAGTGTGCGTGATATGTTCCTAATCACTAGCTTGGTTTGGACTATTGCCAGTGCCTTTGCCGCGCTCCCTTTTGTTTTTATCAACCATATCAGCTTCACCGATGCTTACTTCGAGACCATGTCTGGCATTACGACAACAGGGTCGACGGTACTTAGCGGATTAGACAACATGGCTCCCAGTATTTTACTGTGGCGTTCTATTTTGCAATGGTTAGGTGGTATCGGATTTATTGTTATGGCGGTTGCCGTTCTGCCAATGCTTAATGTCGGTGGTATGCGTCTATTCCAGACTGAATCTTCAGATTGGTCAGATAAAAGCAGCCCGAGAGCCAAAACGGTCGCCAAAAACATTGTACTGGTTTATCTAGTATTAACTGGGCTTTGTCTACTGGGCTATACAGTGACAGGAATGGATCTGTTCGATGCAATTAATCACTCATTCACTACACTTTCAACGGGCGGCTATTCCACTTCCGATGGCTCTATGAACCATTTCTCGGAAGGCGCACACTGGGTCGGTACCATCTTTATGTTCTTAGGCGGGCTACCTTTCCTATTGTTTGTTGCTGCGTTAACAAAACGCGATCCGAGAATATTGCTTAGGGATGCTCAGGTTCGAGGCTTTGGGTATCTGTTTTTAGTATCGAGCACCGTTGTGGCGTTGTGGCTATTTTGGGAAGATGGCTATGCACTAAATGATGCATTCCGAGTATCCATGTTCAACATCGTATCTGTTGTAACAACAACGGGCTTTGGACTGGAAGACTTTACGGCTTGGGGGCCGCTACCTTCGGTTATTTTTGCGTTTATGATGATGGTAGGAGCGTGTTCAGGTTCAACCTCGGGCGGCATCAAAATATTCCGCTTTCAGATAGCTGTTACCTTGCTTAATAAGCAAATGATGAAGCTTATTCATCCGTCAGGCGTTTTTGTTCAACGCTACAATAACCGTCCAGTCAATGACGATATCGTGCGCTCAGTTGTCGCATTTGTATTGATGTTCTTCGTGACTATTATCGTTATCGCCGCAGGATTGAGTGCTATGGGGTTGGACCCCGTTACCAGTATCTCCGGCTCTATCACCGCTGTCGCGAACGTAGGGCCTGGGATGGGCGATATCATTGGCCCAACAGGTAACTTTGCGCCACTTCCCGACGCCGCTAAGTGGCTGCTTAGCTTTGGTATGTTAATGGGCCGTTTGGAAATCCTGACCCTGTTAGTACTCTTCTTCCCTGCATTTTGGCGCCGCTAAACCGGCGCTACATACCAGTACACGGCAAAAAAGTGACAAGCTGCTCCTGCAAGCACAAAAAGATGCCAAATAGCATGGTTATAGGGTATCCGCTTATTGGCATAGAACACAACACCCAAGGTGTAAATCGCACCACCCAATGCCAATAGTATTAAGCCTGAAGGCTCTAAATGCTTAGCCAATTGATAGATGACTATCACCGATAACCACCCCATGACAAGATAGGTAATCAATGAAGCACGTTTAAAGCGATAAACGAAGAACAACTTCATAATGATGCCAATAACAGCCAGCGCCCAAATAACAACCATTAAGCCAATTGCTAGTGGTGTTCTCAGACTCACCAGCATAAACGGTGTATAGCTACCCGCTATTAACAAGAAAATAGCGCAATGGTCGAAAGTTTTCAGCCAGCGTTTACTGTTAGGGTTAGCAATAGAGTGATACAAGGTTGAGGCCAGAAATAGCGTGATCATGCTAGCGCCATAAAGACTCATACTAGTAATCGTGAGAACATCGGCATTCGCACCAAGCGCTTTTTGCAGCAGTAGTATCAAGCCTACAATGGACAGCAGCACTCCAATACCATGAGAGATGCTGTTCGCCCACTCTTCACGAGCGCTGTAATTGGAAGTAGTTGCTGAGGACATTAAGGCATACTCTAAAAGGATAGTGATTAAAGAGTATGCCATATTCAGCTAACATGCGTTAGCTGAAATTAGGTTATTTGCTCTAAGTAAGCCAGAACTTGCTGACCCGCTTCTTCACCAGACAGTGAACTTGGGATCTGCATTTCTCGTTTCAGTTGCCCTAAACCAATGAGACTTGAGAGCATGCCTTTTACACCCTCTTTATTTCTATCGATTTCAAACCATAACTTGAGTTCATCTTCACTACGGTAAGCAATGATCTCAAGCTCACGCCAGCGACCATGGTAAGGCCCTGTGGTTGGAACAAACTCAAACTCTTGAACAAACGGCATAACAAAGCCCTTTGCCGCTTCGCACTCAACCTGACGAATACGTAACCCTTGCTCTTCCAAAGCAGAGAATATGCCGTCCACTAATGGGTCTGGCCTCACTGTCAGCATATCTTTATCTGTTGGATCAGCTGCTAGCGCGATATCCAATCCAGTTTCCAACCATACTTTAGAATCACCAATTGTCACTGGAGTATTCCAAGGCACGTCAAGCTCAACCTCAAAGTCTCGTGTTTCTCCTGGCTCAATGGTAAATGCGTAAGGCAGCTTCCATGTTTGCAGCTCAAAGGTTTTCGATACTCTTTTTTTCGGTGCACCCGGTTGATTGCTATTGTCGTGGTTACTACGTGCTACCTCATCAATATAGCGACAACAAAGCCTCATATTGATGTTATCCACCGTCTGGGCAGTGTTACCACCGTAGACGTGAATCGTAACTTTCGCTGTCTCGCCAGGATAGAGATATTCTTGGTGAAGAACAGAATCCACTCGCGCGGCGCCGATACCAAAACTTGCTAAGGTTTTCTTAAAAAAAGACATACGCACATCCATTTATATCCCAAGATAGTGTTACCGTTTTATCGCAAAATGATAGAGAAAACAAATATCCAACACACAAATTCATTGTGGAAAAAATAACCAACAATTCACTGCAAACTATCGTATCCACACAAACTTGGTGGTATTCTATGCGTGATATGCATGCATATCATTATTCCTGATTACTTATTTGGAGTGGCATAAGTCAAAAAAGAGTGACATTGAGAGTTATTTCGGTGTTCTCATAAGTAATCAGGCCATTAGATTGGCAATGGAATTGCCTGACTTGTTAGGTAAAACAATGCGCCCAACACCCGTCAGGTTTTCGTACTCAAATCGTGGTGCGTCGCGTCGTCGCAGTGGTTTCGTTTCTGCGCCTGTCGCAAAAAAAGTCGCTCCTTCAATGACGCTCGTTGAACAAAGTGTTCGTATGGCACCAGCTCCAACCAGAGTTGTTAAAGCGGCATAATAAAAAGCGCAGTTATCCTGCGCTTTTTTTTGTGTCCAATTCCTTCACTTATTGGTATTAGCCTCGATTTTTGGTACTTTTACTCAAAAATACTTATAAAAATTGTGGAGAAAGTTATGAAGTGTCACCGCGTTAACGAACTCATTGAGTTGATACATCCAGAATGGCAGAAAGAACCTGACCTTAACTTACTGGAATTTATTATAAAACTGTCCAATGAAGCTGGATACGAAGGTAAGCTTGAAGATCTCACTGATGATGTTCTTATCTACCATCTAAAAATGCGTAATAGCCAGAAAGACGAAATGATTCCAGGATTGGCGAAAGACCAAGAGGATGACTTCAAAACCGCACTCTTAAAGGCTCGCGGCATCATCAAATAACCAAATGTTATAAAAACGACCCTCTAAGGGTCGTTTTTTATATGAGCCGACGCTAATTTTGTTGTTAAAGGTTGATAGCCTTAAAGAAATGAAATTGTTATCAAGGTTATAATCGCTGGGTTTTAATACTGCGTACTGATTAGTAAGTGACTTACCAGTCGCAGCAATGTCGGAATAGATAGAGTGCGTCAAAACGCACCGTCAGCCCAAGAAGGACAGCCTCAGCATGAGTCAGGATAAAATTGACGTAAAGGATGTAACACCCAAAACGTTCAACCCCAAAACCCACAAAGGCAACGGAGATCGATTTAACCCAAGCAATCGCATCTACGTTCGTGAAAGTAAAGGAACCTTTCAAAAGCTTAGACGCTACGGCGGCTGGTTTTTACTCCTATTGTTCGCACTGGTACCTTGGATACCTTATGGCGAGAGACAAGCGGTATTGCTTGATATTGGTAATCAGCAATTTAACTTTTTTGGCACCACACTTTATCCGCAAGATCTCACCCTACTCGCGTTACTATTTATGGTGGCCGCATTTGGCCTGTTTTTTATCACCACGTTTTTAGGTCGAGTATGGTGTGGCTACTTATGCCCACAAACCGTCTGGACCTTTATGTACATTTGGTTTGAAGAAAAACTAGAAGGCAGCGCCAACAAACGACGCAAGCAAGACAGTGGAAAACTCAGTCCAAACCTCATTATGCGTAAAGGTCTCAAACATGTCGCTTGGTTAGCTATCGCGTTAGCGACTGGCTTTACCTTTACCGGTTATTTTGTGCCAATTGGCGCGCTCGTTAGTGATTTTTTCACCTTTAATGCCAGTTTCTGGCCCGTATTCTGGGTGTTGTTTTTTGCCGGTTGTACATACGCAAATGCAGGGTGGATGCGCTCCATCATGTGTATCCATATGTGCCCTTACGCTCGCTTCCAGTCAGCCATGTTTGATAAGGACACCTTTATTGTTGGTTACAACAGTCAACGAGGTGAAACTCGCGGCCCTCGCTCTCGTAAAGCAGACCCGAAAAAACTGGGCTTAGGTGACTGCATTGACTGTGACCTTTGTGTACAAGTATGCCCGACAGGCATTGATATCCGAGATGGCTTGCAGTACGAATGCATCAACTGCGGCGCTTGTATTGATGCGTGTGACAAGACTATGGACAGAATGGGCTATGAGAAAGGTCTCATCAGCTACACCACGGAGCACCGCCTCTCAGGTAAACACACCAAAGTCATGCGACCAAAGCTGCTAGGTTATGGCTCGGTATTACTAGTGATGATTGCCCTGTTCTTTGTGCAGATTTCGGCCGTCGACCCCGCGGGGCTGAGTGTTCTTAGGGATCGTAACCAACTGTTCCGAGTTAACAGTGATGGTCTGGTGGAGAATACCTACACCTTGAAGGTCATCAATAAAACACAACAAGAGCAACAATATACGCTCAGTGTTTCTGGACTAGAAAATGCAACTTGGTATGGACGACAAACCATTTCCGTTGAACCAGGTGAAGTCTATAACTTGCCGATCAGTTTAGGTGCTGATCCAGAGCAACTCAGTTCACCTGTATCGACAATTCAGTTTATACTGAGCGACAGTAATGACTTCTCAACAGAAGTAGAAAGTCGATTTATTAAGAAGCTCTAACCGACGTGTTAGCTACCTATTATAGGAAAAGGGCTCAGCAATGAGCCCTTTTATTTTATACATGACAGATAAAGCCTTTAACTTTGATGCCCTCACTCCTGATTTCATGTGGTATGCCTTAGAAAGCATCGGTGTTCGAGCAGAATCCGGCTTGCTTGCTCTTAACAGTTACGAAAACCGCGTCTATCAATTTACTGATGAAGATAGAAAACGCTTTGTGGTCAAGTTCTATAGACCGCAACGTTGGAGCCGTGAGCAAATCCAAGAAGAGCACGACTTTTCCAGTGAATTGGTGGAAAACGAAGTACCTATTGCAGCGCCTCTATCGATTAACGGAGAGACTATTCATGAGTATCAAGGTTATCTGTTCACTCTGTTTAATAGTGAAGGTGGTCGCCAGTTCGAGGTTGATAATCTAGAGCAACTAGAATGGGTCGGTCGATTTATGGGCCGTATCCATCAGGTAGGAGCTCAAAAGAACTTCATCCATCGTCCGACAATTGGTCTGGAAGAGTACGTATATCAGCCAAGAAAGCTGCTTCAATCGTCTACATTCATCCCTGCACATTTAGAGAATGCGTTTTTTAGTGACTTAGATTTACTGATCTCGCAAATTGAAGCGCATTGGCAACCGAGTGAAACCATTCGTCTGCATGGCGACTGCCACCCGGGCAACATTCTTTGGCGTGACGGTCCGATGTTTGTGGACCTAGACGACGCTCGTAATGGGCCTGCTATTCAGGATTTATGGATGCTGCTCAATGGCGATCGACAAGACAAGATGATGCAACTTGATGTTCTGTTGGAGGGATATCAAGAATTTAGTGACTTGCCTAACGATCAATTGAAACTAATTGAGCCTTTACGTGGTCTACGTATGGTGCACTACATGGCCTGGTTGGCAAAACGCTGGCATGATCCTGCATTCCCACAAGCCTTTCCTTGGTTCAATGATGCCAAATACTGGGAAGGACAAGTGCTCGGTTTTAAAGAACAGATTGCCGCGCTGAATGAAAAGCCACTTTCATTACAACCGCAGTGGTGACAAACTATCCCCATTCCTGATAAGGATTTGGTTTTACACATGGAGAAAATAATGAAAAAAATCATCGCATTATTTGCGACGCTTCTAGTCAGCCTGGGAGTAAGTGCAGCACAATTTCAAGAAGGTACTCACTATAAAGTTCTAGACTTAGAAAAATCTTCTAAGCCTGTAGTAACAGAGTTCTTCTCGTTCTACTGCCCACACTGCAACAGTTTCGAGCCTATCATTGCGCAGCTTAAGAAAAAGATTCCAGCAGACGCTAAGTTCCAGAAGAACCACGTTTCTTTTATGGGTGGCAACATGGGCCTTTCAATGAGCAAAGCCTACGCGACTATGGTGGCGTTAAAGATTGAAGACAAGATGGTTCCTGTGATGTTTAACCGTATCCATAACATGAACAAACCGCCTCGCAATGACGAAGAACTACGTCAAATCTTCTTAGATGAAGGTGTGGACGCGAAGAAATTTGATGCCGCATTTAACGGCTTTGCTGTTGACTCTATGGTGCGTCGTTTTGATAAGCAGTTTAAAGACAGCGGACTTTCTGGTGTCCCTGCTGTCATCGTCAATAACAAGTACCTAGTCGAAGCTGGTGGCATTCAGTCATTGGATGAGTACTTTGAGCTGGTAAACTTCCTATTGAAGAAATAAGCCGCTCTAAAATGTAAAAACCGAGCCCATATGAGCTCGGTTTTTTTATTTGGTGTGGATATCATCGAGTACTTGGTCCTTGTCCTTCCAAACCTCACCTAACCACTTTTGGAACTCTCGCTTGTAAGGCTTATCGTTGAAGTAATCACCCAGAATTTTCTCATCTACAGGCAAAATACGAACCTTTACAACGATTTTTTTCATATCACCCTTTAATACAGCTTTAAAAGGCTCATCCGTATTTTCCGGATACGCCAGAGTGACATCAATAATATTCTCAAACTGGTCACCCATCGCAGCCAATGTATAAGCAATGCCACCGGATTTAGGTTGTAATAGATAGTTGTAACCCGCGCTACTTTTCTTCTGCTTATCGGCAGTAAAGCGCGTTCCTTCTACATAATTCACCACTGTCGTTGGGGTATCTTTAAACTTTGCACATGAACGGCGAGTCGTCGCGAGATCTTGTCCTCGCTTTTCTGGGTGACGAAGCAAATACTCACGTGAATAACGCTTCATAAACGGCATATCTAGCGCCCAACAAGCCATGCCGACAAAAGGGACATACAAAAGCTGTTGTTTCAGAAAAAACTTAGGCATTGGAATGCGATCTTTAAACACGCTGCAGAGCACAACAATGTCAGTCCAGCTTAGGTGGTTACTGATCATCAAATACCAACCATCTTTTCGCAGTGATTCTAGCCCTTCAATGTCCCATACCACCTTGGGATTGACCAAATGAAGAATACCGTGATTCACCGTCGCCCATAACCACATAAAGCGATTAGCTAAAGACGTACACAATCGCTGTAGAGACTTGATCGGAATTAGAAATTTGATCAATCCAAACCCAAGTATAGGAATCGAACAAAATGCCGTATTAATGATGACCAGAGAGGCACTAATAATAAAAAGTAGGTATCCAAGCATAACCAACTATCTATGATTCGTTTGTGACAATTTTATGGCGGTTAATTGTACAAGGCGTACTGCCTTGTGCAATGATTTTATCATTGGTCTGATTTGTGTTGTAACTCAAAAAAAACGAGCTTATTCTGAACTAATAACATAGCATAAACATATAATTACAATCGTTACCAAAATAATCAGAACATGATAAGGATCAGTTATGAAACAGGCATGGAGTGTCTTGGCAGTGTCCCTTGGTCTTGTCTCGCAGGTAGCAGTGGCTAAGTTGGGAGAAAGCAATGGTTTTAGCGGTGAAATTGCATTAAACGCGGCTTACGCAAGCAAAACATCGAATCTTACTAATACCGACGATGAATTTCGCAACTACACTGGTAGTCAACAAGAAGACAGCGGCGCATTATTACTTCCCCTCGGTAGTCTTCAATATACCTTTGGAGCGCAATCAAACCATCAATTGTTTTTAGGTACATCACGAGCCGATATTGCCGTTGGTACGGTAGCACTTGAGGCGGGTTACAAATACCTATTTCGCGATAAAACCAAAGTGAGTGTTTCTTTCTTGCCAACCATTCTAGAGGGTGAAGTCTGGCAAGATCCCTATACGACAGATACTCGCAATACTACCAAAGAAAAAGGCAACGCGTATCGTCTACAACTAGACAATATTGCCGGATCGTTATTCAGCTTGGACCTTGCCTATGGCAAACGTGAACTGGATGAGGAGCGCTCTGGTACAGGAGTACCTGCCTTATCTCCACAGGAAGCACAACTCCTAAGTCGTAACGCTGATATCCTCTATGGTAAGTTCAAAATGATGCTACCTGTGAGCCAACAAGTATTACTCTATCCCGCTCTGATTTACACCCAGCAGGATGCGGATGGCAATGCGATGAAACACAATACTTATGGTGCAGAGTTATCCTCTTTCATGTCGTTTGGAAATCACAAATTAGCACTGACGTTAGGCTATTTAAAACGTGATTATGATGCAGCAAATCCAATCTATGACAAAACTCGTGGCGATGATGAATGGAAGGCTTTCCTAGCGTATGAGTATCCGGGAATTTTCTACTCCGATAACTTATCGCTTGTTGCCTTTGCCGGTGCGACTAATAGCGATTCCAACATCGACTTCTACGATGAAAAAGACTGGATCACCGCAGTTGGCCTAAACTGGAAATTCTAATAGGTCATAGGCACACCCATTACCTTCCGTTATAGGTGGCTTAGCGAAGCATTTTGCTAAGCCATTTTTTATCGCTACAGTACCCGCCAAGTTTATAAGGAAATAACCTCTTTACACACAACCTACTGATTTATGGATATGTCATGGCTATTCGATACTTCTTGCTTTCGCTTATAGCATTTACTGCGACCTACAGCTCTCTATCTCTCGCTTCACTAGCTCAGAGTAAAGGCTTTAGTGGTGAAATATCAATCAGCAATACACTGGTAGGAGAAAAATCCAATTTGGTGGCCAGTACCGATCCTAAAATCAGTGCCTCTCAAGAAGCATACGATGAGTTTTGGATGCCATTAGGTGTAGTCAATTACACTTTTGGATCGCAACGCAATAAACAATGGTTCATTGGAACTTCCCGTAACGATATTGCCGTCGGAACCTTTGTATTAGAAGGCGGTTATAGACAACAACAAAACGATGGTTCTATATGGAGTATTTCTTACTTACCGACCGTCCTCGGAGAACCGATTTGGAACAATCCATACGTCGGCGCCGAACAACTGCAAGCAGCGGAAGCAACAGGCGATGCTTATCGTTTTCAAATGGAGAACATCGCAGGCTCACTGTTTACCCTAGATTTGGCATACGGTGCCCGAGTTGTTGATGAAGAGCTTTCGGCAAAAAACCTTAATCTTGACTCAGATTATGATAGGAATAGCCATCTCTACTATGCGAAAGGCTCCTACACGTTAGCGGTTAATAATCACTGGCTGTTGTTTCCATCGGTGATTTATGTGGTTGATGATGCTAAAGGTCAAGCCGTCAGAAACCAAGGGGCTGGCAGTGAACTTACTGCCCTATTCACCTACCAGCAACACAGCATTGCCGCGACCATGAGTTATATGAATCATGAATATCGTGGCGAGAATGTCATTTTCGATCAGAATCATCGTATCGATGAAAAATACAGTGCATTTCTGGCTTATGAATACCTCTCTTTATGGAATGTTGATGCATTATCTTTAATATCCCTATCAGGATACAACGCGACAGATTCTTCCATCGCCTTTTATGAGTCCGCCGATTGGATAACCTCCGTCGGTATGAACTTCGCCTTCTAAACCGCTTGCGCGGTCAATTGTTTTAGCAGCCTATCCATAGCGCGATATCCTAACGCTTCAGCTAAATGTTCTCTTTGAATATCATTCTCACCTCCAAGATCAGCTATAGTACGTGCTACTTTGATAATTCGATGATAGGCGCGAACAGAGAGCCCTAAACGGTGTAGAGCATTCTCAAGAAACTCTGCATCTGTTTTCTTTAAGCGACAATGGTCCTCGATTTCACCGCAGTGAAGGAGTGCATTCACCTTACCATTGCGACTTAACATCACATCACGCGCTCGATGAACACGCTGACGCACGACTTGAGTTGACTCCCCTCGCTCTCCCCCTTCAGACAATGTGCCTTTGGGCAATGAAGGTATTTCAATCGACATATCAAATCGGTCGAGCAAAGGCCCTGACAATCGACTAAGGTAGCGTAGAATTAGCTGAGGATTGGTACGTGACTGATTGCCTTCATAGTACCCAGTAGGACTCGGGTTCAATGCGCCGACGAGTTGGAATCGAGCTGGAAAGCGGGTTTTCCCCTGAGCTCGGGAGATAATAATTTCGCCTGACTCAAGCGGCTCTCGAAGTGAGTCCAAGACTTTTCTTTCAAATTCGGGCATTTCGTCGAGGAATAGTAATCCATTATGTGCCAGAGAAATTTCTCCTGGTCTTGGTATCGAACCTCCGCCAACTAATGCAGCCATAGAACTCGAATGATGAGGGGCACGAAAAGGCCGCGTTTTCCAATTGTCTTCATTGATTTCTTGCTGCGTCAACGACGCGACCGAGGCAGTTTCCATCGCTTCTTGTTCGCTCATTTCAGGTAATAGGTCGCAAAGCCGTGAGGCCAACATGGTTTTTCCGGTTCCAGGAGGACCGAGAAAGAGTAGGTTGTGATTTCCGGCTGCGGCAATCTCTAAAGCTCGCTTTCCCTGTTGTTGGCCGATGATATCCTGTAAATCGCGTGTTTTCGGCACCATCTTTATCTGTTTAGTGTCGGTATATAGGGATAAAGCTTGTTGGCCCATCAAATACGCACAGACATCGAGTAGACCTGATGCTGATTTATGGTGCTCTCGGCCAACCAACGCCGCCTGATTACCATTGCCTTCTGGCACCACTAAGCATCGACGGCTTTTGTTAGCGGCGAGTGCAGCAGGTAAAACACCTTTGACGACTCTTAGCTCTCCAGAAAGCGCTAGCTCGCCAACAAATTCATGTGAGAGTAGCTTATCGTGAGGTAACTGATCAGACGCCGCCAAAATACCTAACGCAATAGGAAGATCAAATCGCCCCCCCTCTTTAGGCAGATCCGCAGGAGCGAGATTCACCGTGATTCTCTTCGCCGGAAACTCAAATCGTGAATTGATGATGGCACTACGTACTCGATCTTTAGATTCCTTAACTGTCGTCTCTGGAAGTCCTACCAGTGTAAAACCGGGCATACCATTACTGATGTGGACTTCAACCGTAACCAAAGGTGCTTCAACACCAACGCTCGCTCGACTATAAATAATCGATAATCCCATGAAATCCCTTTTTCCTTCCAATTTCTCTCACTTAGATGGTTAAAAGTCAGAGTTTTATATATACCCCATGTTATACAGCCATATTTAATGCTGAGTAAATGTGAAAAAAGTATGATTTTTTGCTTGTCAGGTAACAGAAATTTGTGATACCACTAGTGACGCAAACATTTTCGTTAGAAACAACACAACGATTTAGAAACAAGATAATGACTTTTAACGCTCACTCTCACACTCTGATTAGCCTGATTATTGTGGTCCTGATTGGTACCGCACGGGGGCATGTGGGCGGAAAATAACCACGAGATTCAAAAAACCCCCGCACTGAAAAGTCCGGGGGTTTTTTTACAAACTCAAAATATAAATTTGATAGTGATCACTCATAGAAACCCTCTCGGTGGATATGACAGGAAGAAATGGAGCACACAATGTGCAATCGAACGACAAACAGTCACGACAGCAAGCGTGACACCCAAGGAGGCTATAATGACAGGTGCTGAATTAGTTGTAGCCGCATTGAGACAGCAAGGCATTGAAACAGTATTTGGCTATCCTGGTGGAGCCATCATGCCAATCTACGATGCTCTGTATGATGGTGGTGTAGAACATATCCTCTGCCGACACGAACAAGGCGCTGCAATGGCAGCCATCGGACTGGCAAGAGCCACCAAAGACGTTGCTGTTTGTATGGCCACCTCCGGCCCCGGCGCCACCAATCTCGTAACCGGCCTCGCCGACGCTTTTCTCGATTCGATCCCTCTCGTAGCTATCACTGGTCAAGTTGCCAGCTCCCATATCGGTACTGATGCATTCCAAGAAATGGATGTGATTGGTATGTCTCTCTCATGCACGAAACATAGCTATCTGGTCACGGATATTGAAGAGTTAGCTCCAATTCTTGCCGAGGCATTTGAAGTTGCTAAAACAGGCAGACCTGGCCCTGTTATTGTCGATATTGCTAAAGATGTCCAACTTGCTAATGCTCCGGTTGATGTCCTTCCCCCGTTTACGCCACCAGCGATCCCTGTTGCTTCGTCAGAGCAAGTCCAGTTAGCACAGCAACTGCTTGATCAAAGCTCTCGCCCAGTTTTGTATGTAGGTGGTGGTGTGCAACTTGCCGATGCCACAGAATCTGTACGTGAGTTTTTACGCCTCAACCCTATGCCAAGTGTCAGCACACTAAAAGGCTTGGGTACTATTGAGAGACATGACCCACACTACTTGGGAATGTTGGGCATGCACGGTACCAAGGCCGCAAACTTAGTCGTTCAAGAATGTGACCTTTTAATCGTGGTTGGTGCTCGTTTTGATGACCGCGTGACCGGAAAACTGGATACCTTTGCTCCTCATGCAAAAGTGATTCATATCGATATTGATGCTGCGGAATTTAACAAGCTCAGACAAGCTCATGCTGCATTACGTGGTGACATAAACGTCATCTTGCCACAGCTTGAACTGTCAAAAGATATTGCTCCTTGGGTACATCACAGCGAAAGCTTACGCAGTGGTTTTAAATGGCGCTATGACCATCCAGGAAATTTAATTTTTGCTCCACTGCTCCTTAAACAGCTATCAGACATGATGCCTGAGTCTTCGATTATCTCAACGGACGTTGGTCAACACCAAATGTGGGCAGCACAACATATCCAGCCTAGATTGCCTGAGAACTTTATTACTTCGGCTGGTCTCGGCACTATGGGCTTTGGTCTACCAGCAGCAATGGGAGCAGCAGTCGGTCGCCCTGACGACCAATCGATTCTTATTACTGGTGACGGTTCATTCATGATGAATGTTCAAGAACTAGGCACACTGAAGCGCCGTCAAATACCCGTCAAAATTGTGCTGTTAAATAACCAACGTCTTGGTATGGTTAGACAGTGGCAATCACTGTTTTTTGATGGTCGACACAGCGAAACGATTTTGGATGATAACCCTGACTTTGTCATGCTTGCTAAAGCATTCGATATCCCAGGTAAAACCATTACTCGTAAAGAAGAAGTTGAGCCTGCTCTCAAAGAAATGCTAGAGAGCAAGACCTCGTACATGCTTCACGTGTTGATAGATGAAGAAGAAAATGTATGGCCTTTGGTTCCGCCAGGCGCCTCGAATAGTGACATGTTGGAGAATACCTAATGGACAGATACTTATTAGACATCAAAGCCGATGACAAACCTGTCTTGCTAGAGCGCGTATTACGCGTTATTCGCCACCGTGGCTTTATCATTAAACAAGTGGCTGCAACACAAAACCATGAAAGTAAGATTGCCAGTGTTGAGATCATTGTTGATAGCGATCGCCCTATCACGACCTTGATCAATCAGATTGAGAAGCTTTGGGATATTCGTACCATCGAGGTGACAGAGCTTAAACACAACGAACTGACCAATCACAACCTACAAGAACAAAGTGCATAAGGAAGGAATGCTAAATGGCTAAAAGTACAGCAGATTTTATTTGGTTTAATGGTGAGATGGTTCCATGGGCTGAAGCGAACGTTCACGTCTTAACTCACGCAATGCATTATGGTACTTCTGTTTTTGAAGGGGTTCGTTGTTATAACACACCTAACGGCCCTGTGGTTTTCCGTCACCCTGAGCACGCCAAGCGCCTTAAAGATTCCGCTAAGATTTATCGCTTCCCAATTCCTTACACAGAGGAAGAAATCATGGAAGCAACCCGTGAGACACTACGCCAAAATAAGCTTGAATCCGCTTATATTCGTCCATTAGGTTTTGTCGGTAACGTTGGTCTAGGTGTTTGCCCTCCAGAAGGCACGCAAATGGAGCTCATCATTGCTGCTTTCCCTTGGGGTTCTTACCTAGGTGAAGAAGCACTAGCAAACGGTGTAGACGCAATGATATCAAGTTGGAACCGCGCCGCGCCAAATACCATTCCAACTGCAGCAAAAGCTGGTGGTAACTATCTTTCTTCATTGCTTGTTGGCGGTGAAGCACGTCGTCACGGTTATGACGAAGGTATTGCTCTCAGTGTCGATGGTTATCTATCAGAAGGCGCTGGTGAGAACATTTTCGTAGTCAAAGATGGCGTCATCACGACACCACCAGCAACCAGCGCGATCCTACCAGGTATCACTCGCGACTCAATAATGACGATTGCGAAAGATATGGGCTACGACGTTCGTGAAGCTAACATTGCTCGTGAAGCACTTTACCTAGCAGACGAAGTATTTATGACCGGTACCGCTGCTGAAATCGTTCCGGTACGCAGCATTGATAAAATCGATGTTGGTACAGGTAAACGCGGTCCAATTACCAAAGTTATGCAAGATGCGTATTTTGGCCTATTCAATGGCACCACTGAAGATAAGTGGGGCTGGCTAGATTACGTATACCCAGAACAGAAACCAGCATCAGCAAAATAAGGAAGAAGTACAATGCCTAAATACAGATCAGCCACCACAACTCATGGTCGCAACATGGCTGGTGCTCGTGCACTTTGGCGTGCAACTGGAGTCAAAGAAGAAGATTTCGGTAAGCCAATTATTGCTGTTGTAAACTCGTTTACTCAATTTGTACCGGGACACGTTCACCTTAAAGACCTTGGCCAACTAGTCGCCAAAGAAATTGAAGAAGCGGGCGGTATTGCCAAAGAATTCAATACCATTGCTGTTGATGATGGCATCGCAATGGGTCACGGCGGTATGTTGTACTCACTGCCTTCACGTGAGCTCATTGCCGACTCTGTAGAGTATATGGTCAACGCTCACTGTGCAGACGCCATGGTGTGTATCTCCAACTGCGATAAGATCACTCCGGGAATGCTGATGGCTTCAATGCGCCTAAATATTCCAGTGATCTTCGTTTCTGGTGGCCCAATGGAGGCTGGTAAAACCAAACTTTCTGATCAGATCATCAAACTCGATCTGGTTGATGCCATGATCCAAGGTGCCGATCCTACGGTTTCTGACGAACAAAGCGAGCAAGTTGAACGTTCAGCATGTCCAACTTGTGGTTCTTGCTCGGGCATGTTCACTGCTAACTCGATGAACTGTTTAACAGAAGCTTTAGGTCTTTCTCAACCAGGTAATGGTTCACTACTTGCGACTCACGCAGACCGTGAGGTGCTATTCAAAAATGCTGGTAAACGTATCGTTGACCTAACTAAGCGCTACTACGAACAAGATGACGCGACAGCCCTTCCACGCAACATCGCCACCAAAGATGCTTTTGAGAACGCGATGGCGCTTGATATCGCTATGGGGGGCTCAACCAATACAGTGCTTCACCTATTAGCAGCCGCTCAAGAAGGTGAAGTGGATTTCGATATGGAAGATATCGACCAAATGTCTCGCCGCGTCCCTAACCTGTGTAAAGTGGCACCTTCCACACCTAAGTATCACATGGAAGATGTACACCGTGCTGGTGGGGTTATCGGTATTCTGGGTGAACTAAATCGTGCAGGCTTGCTTAATAGCCAAACTAAGACTGTTCTTGGCCTTACGATGGAAGAACAACTCAATCAATACGACATCATGTTGACGGATTCCGAGGAAATTAAGTCGTTCTACCGCGCAGGTCCTGCTGGTATTCGCACCACTCAAGCATTCTCTCAAGATTGTCGCTGGGATACCTTAGATGATGATCGTGAGAATGGCTGTATTCGCACAAAAGACAACGCCTATAGCCAAGATGGTGGTCTCGCAGTGCTGAAAGGTAATATTGCTCTAGATGGCTGTATTGTTAAAACAGCAGGTGTAGATGAAGGCAGCCTGGTATTCCAAGGCCCTGCTGTTGTTTTTGAAAGCCAAGAAGATGCGGTTGATGGCATTTTGGGTGGCAAAGTAAAAGCAGGCGACGTTGTAGTTATTCGCTACGAAGGGCCAAAAGGCGGCCCGGGTATGCAAGAAATGTTGTACCCAACCACATACCTAAAATCGATGGGCCTAGGTAAAGAGTGTGCACTTCTTACTGATGGTCGATTCTCTGGCGGTACTTCTGGCCTATCTATCGGTCACGCCTCTCCGGAAGCGGCAAATGGCGGTACTATTGGCCTTGTCAAAGACGGCGACACTATTAGCATTGATATCCCGTCACGCAGCATCACATTGGATGTCGCTGAATCTGAGCTTGCTACTCGACGCGCAGAGCAAGACAAGTTGGGCTGGAAACCTGCTACTCGCGAACGTACGGTCTCTTTAGCACTTAAAGCTTACGCTAACCTTGCAACCAGTGCAGACAAAGGTGCGGTGCGCGATAAGTCTAAACTAGAGGGCTAACAACAATGAGTGCAGCAGATAATCATCCTGAGTCTGGCGCAGATTATCTGCGCCAGATACTCAGAGCACCGGTTTATGAAGTGGCGACCGTAACGCCACTTCAAGAAATGCCAAGATTGGCAGCACGCATCGGCAACCAGGTTCAAATCAAGCGTGAAGATCGCCAGCCTGTACACTCGTTCAAGTTGCGCGGCGCCTACAACATGGTGGCCAATCTAACTGACGAGCAAAAACGTGCAGGTGTGATTGCCGCCTCAGCGGGTAACCATGCTCAAGGCATGGCACTATCTGGCACGAAACTGGGCATCAATACCACCATTGTGATGCCTAAAACCACCCCTGATATCAAGGTTGAAGCGGTTCGTGGCTTTGGTGGTAACGTCGTTCTGCATGGTAGCAATTTTGATGAAGCTAAAGCCGAAGCACAGCGTCTGTCAGAAGAACATGGCTACACCTTTGTGCCGCCTTTCGATCATCCATTGGTGATTGCAGGGCAAGGCACCATTGGTATGGAAATGCTGCAGCAAAATGGTCACCTCGACTATATTTTCGTTCCTGTTGGCGGTGGTGGTCTAGCTGCGGGTGTTGCGGTCTTGGTCAAACAACTGATGCCTGAAATAAAAGTCATTGCTGTTGAACCGGAAGATTCTGCCTGTCTTAAAGCTGCGATGGATGCTGGAGAGCCTGTAGTACTCGATCAGGTCAGTATGTTTGCAGACGGTGTTGCGGTTAAAATCATTGGTAATGAAACCTTCCGACTGTGCCAGAAATATATTGATGGCCACATTTCGGTTTCTAGCGATGAAATCTGTGCCGCAGTGAAAGACATCTTTGAAGATACTCGCGCTATTGCCGAGCCATCAGGTGCACTGGCACTTGCTGGTCTGAAAAAGTTTGCTGAGCAAAATCACTTGCAAGGTAAGCAGCTAGGCACAGTGCTTTCGGGTGCTAATACCAATTTCCACGGCTTACGTTATGTCTCTGAACGTTGTGAACTCGGTGAAAAACGTGAAGGTATACTAGCGGTGACCATTCCAGAGCGCCAAGGCGCCTTCTTCGAGTTCTGCAATATTATTGGTGGCCGAGCGGTTACTGAGTTTAACTACCGATACAACGATGACAAATTAGCCAACATTTTCGTCGGTGTGCGTCTCGTAGGTGGTCAAGAAGAATTGGATGGCATCATTAGTGATCTCAGAGCAAGTGGCTACCCTGTGGTTGACCTCTCTGATGATGAAATGGCAAAACTGCACATTCGCTATATGATTGGTGGCAGACCGTCAAAACAGCTTAAAGAACGCCTATATAGTTTTGAATTCCCAGAGTATCCAGGAGCGCTACTTAAGTTCTTAAGCACGTTAGGGACACATTGGAATATCAGCTTATTCAATTATCGTAACCAAGGCGCAGATTACGGTCGAGTTTTATGTGGTTTTGAATTAGAAGACAGTGATTTGAATGAGTTCTCGGCTCATCTGAGAGAACTGGGCTACCAGTGCAAAGACGAGACCGATAATCCATCTTATAAGTTCTTTTTATCTTAATCAGAAAATGGGAAGTGGCTGCTTCCCATTTTTATTTTAACCAATCGCGATACAGCTGAGCTTCATCCCCTAAGTACTCTACCATCCAATCCAATAGATTATGATTATCGTGCTTTCTCCACACCAAGCAACACTCACTTGGTGCTTGAGCATCTTCGAGAGTTCGCTCCACCAGCATGCCGTAGTCGATAAGTGGCTGAGCAATGTGCCTAGGCATGTAACCAATGCCTACGTTCTTTTTCAAACACTCGATGGCAGTAAACCAATTGGGTAGCAATAAGCGCCGCTGTTGCGGGTAGTGCTCATTGTGACGCTTAGGTAATACTCGCGACGTGTCATCAATGCAAATGGCGGTAAATTGACTGACAAAATCTTCATCCAGTTGCGCCTGATGAGCACATGGATGCGAGGGCGACATAACCAAAGCCCAGTCTAGGCTGCCTATTTTCTTAACGCCATATTCACCACTGACAGGAATCGCACTCGTCGCGCCAATCACAATGTCCGCTCGTTGCTGGGAAATAGCTTCCCAAGAGCCGTTATAGACCTCCATATTGATCTGCAGCTCAGCAAACTCAAACTCTTGATAGAAATCTTCAATCAGATCAGACAGCTTATCTACTCTAACCACATTATCTAAGGTCAGCTTTAAGCTACTTTGCCACCCCAGAGCTGTACGTCGTGTCTGGTGAGTAAGTTCATCCATTTTGCGCAGCATTTGCCGAGCTTCCACCATGAAGACTTCACCGGCCGAGGTTAACTCAACCTTTCTTGGTAGCCGAGTAAACAGTTTTACCCCGAGTTCTTGTTCAATTTGTCGCACACTGTAGCTAATCGCTGAGGGTACTTTATGCAACACCTCAGCAGCAGCGCTAAAGCTTCCTAATCGAGCAACCACGTCTAGCATTTCTAATGATGAGCGAGAATACATACTTTAGCTTTCAAATTTTTTGATAGATAGCTACAAAATATAGCGTTTTATTTTTCTAAGATCCAAAAATAGAATACACACCATCAGCAGTATGGGCTGGCGCCAATTCATTCCTGTGAAAATATTTCAAGGAATAACAATGAAAATAACTAAACTACAACTCATCTATCTTGCGACCTTATCCATGTTGGGCTTCATAGCTACCGACATGTATTTGCCTGCGTTTAAACTCATTGAGCAAGATTTTGCGACTGGACCAGAGCAGATTGCTCTGTCATTGACGGTCTTTTTAGTCGGCATGGGGCTGGGTCAGTTCCTATGGGGACTAGCCAGTGACCGTTTCGGACACCGTAAAACCCTATTTGCAGGACTCGTTATCTTTACGATTGCCTCGGTAGGCTTAGCTTGGAGCCAAGAAGTATGGCAACTGCTAGCTCTGCGTATGCTGCAAGCTATTGGAGTCTGTGCACCGGCTGTAATTTGGCAATCTATGGTGATCGACAAGTTCGATAAAAGAGCCAGCCAACAGATATTTGCCACTATTATGCCTCTCGTCGCCCTGTCTCCGGCACTAGCACCTCAACTTGGCGTGTTATTAACTGAATTATGGGGATGGCATAGTATCTTTGTCGTACTGGCGATCACTGGCGCTCTACTAGCCATGATCACCTTATCGATGAAAGATCATAAAAAAGCAGAGCATAAACAATCATCTGTTGGTGCTGATCTTAAGAGTCTATTGGGGTCACGTGAGTATGTGGGCAACGTGATGTTGTTCTCAGTCGCTTCTGCAGCGTTCTTCGCCTACCTAACTGGTATGCCAGAGATTATGAGCCAACTGGGCTATTCGGCAAAAGACATTGGTTTGAGCTTCATTCCACAAACCATCGCATTTATGCTCGGTGGCTATATGGGCAAGAAATTGGTGGCTAAATTAGGTGATGACGCGGTACTGAAACAGCTACTAGGACTAGAGACGGTCGCTATACTGTTAGTATTTGCTGCGTGTCAGTGGGAGCTAACCAGCGTATGGCCAATTCTAGCGCCATTCTGCTTACTTGCAGTCGCTAATGGGGCACTGTATCCAATTGTGGTTAACCGTGCACTATCAAGCGCACCACATTGTTCAGCAACTGCGGCAGGTCTGCAAAATAGCTTACAGATTGGTATTAGTAGTCTAGCCAGTGCGCTAGTTGCAGCATTTGCCGTTGTCGCTCAATCAGCGGTAGGCTATGTGATTCTTGGTTGTTTAGCATTAATGTGGGTCGGTTACCTGATCGCAACACCAGCACTAACCGAAGAACTGACAATACCGGATAACTCACGAGTCGTGAGCGACGAGTAATCAAAAATGGGTGACCAAGTCACCCATTTTTCTATTATTATAGACTTTTCAGCCCCCACTTTTTCGCAGTTTCTTCAAAGAAACCCTGCGTTTTTTTCAGCTCTACCCAATGATTCACATAGTTAATCCAAACTTGGTCACTTTGTGGTAACAGCATCGAAATCGGTGTCGGCTTGCGAGGCTTCTTAACAGGTACAATGGCAAGTTGCTTGAACTTGGTTACTAACGTTGCCGCTTCCACATTTGACGTCACTGACACATCGGCACGACGCGCGAGTAATTCTTGGAAATCACGAGCTGGTGCTTCAATAACAATGTGCTCAGCATCTGGGAAAAAGTCTTTCACCATTTTCTCTTGCACGGTACCGAGCGTGGCAGCCACTTTGACATCAGGTTTGTTAAAATCGGCCCAATCAGAAAATTTCTCCAGGTCTTTCTTTTGAACCACGGGGACAAATGCCAGATAAAAATAGGGCTGGCTATATCCCGCCACTTTAGCGCGAGACATATTAAGCGACGCACTGCCCGTCATATCGTATTTGTTAGCAGTAATACCGTTTACTAACGTTTTCCAATCCGTTGCCACGTACTCCACTTTAACACCAAGATCTTTGGCAAGTTCTGTCGTCACGTCAATATCGAAACCACGATACGAATTGGTCGCAGGATCTTTCATGGTCATCGGGTTCCAGTCACCCGTAGTGCCTACACGCAATACACCTGAATCCAAGATCTTCTGCAGACGACTGGTTTCAGCCGCTACCTGACCGATAGAAAGAAAAGTAATAATAAAACCCAGAATCCACTTCTTCATTGAATAGTCCCTAAAATTATTAAACATTAGTGGTACATCCTTGATAACATAGCAGTAACAGATGGATTTTTCAGGAATAATTAGGGACGATTGTGAGCTATCGATTACTTACTGTTGTTTTGTGCCTACCACTTCTAAGTGGCTGTTCTGACTATGAGTGGGGTTGGTATGTACTTGATCCCTCAACTGAACAAGGAAAAACTAACCTCGGCTTTCTATTGGCGGGCTTTAAAGACACTATCTATGTCTCCTTACTAAGTATGGTGTTTGCCATGCTTATAGGTCTGCTTGTTGCCTTTCCAGCCTTGTCAGATAAGCCCTGGCTGCGCGCCATTAATCGAGTCTATGTCGAAGTTATTCGCTCCATACCCGTTCTAGTTTTGTTACTGTGGGTGTACTACGGCATGCCCACGTTATTAGACATTTCCCTCAACCATTTTTGGGCAGGAGTGATAGCACTTACTATCGCGGAAAGTGCCTTTATGGCAGAAGTGTTCCGTGGCGGTATTCAGGCAGTGACTCGTGGTCAGCATGAAGCTGCTGAGTCACTCGGCCTCAATTATTGGCAGAAGATGCGACTGGTTATCTTACCGCAAGCCTTTCGTCAGATACTGCCACCACTCGGTAACCAGTTTGTCTATATCCTCAAAATGTCATCATTAGTAAGCGTTATCGGGCTAAGTGACCTAACTAGACGCGCCAATGAGCTGGTTGTAAATGAGTACTTACCTTTAGAAATCTATACGTTTTTGGTACTCGAGTACTTAATATTAATACTATTGGTCTCACAAGCTGTACGCTGGCTGGAAAAGCGTATTGCTATTCCAAGCCACTAACCATAAGTATCAAGAGACAAAAAAGGGCCTCAATGAGGCCCTTTCTAATGGAAGAGTTTACTTCTGTTTGGTTGGACGCTGCCATCCTGTAATTTTGCGCTCTTTTGCGCGAGTAATCACTAACTCACCTTCAGCTACATCTTTGGTTAATGTGGTGCCCGCACCAATCGTTGCCCCATCAGCGATAATCACAGGAGCAATCAGTTGACTGTCAGAACCGACAAACACGTCATTGCCGATAACTGTCTTAAACTTATTTGCACCGTCGTAGTTGCAAGTAATAACACCAGCACCAACGTTAGTGCGCTGGCCAATTTCGGCATCACCCAGGTAAGTTAAGTGATTAGCTTTCGAACCTTCACCTAGACGCGCATTCTTCACTTCAACGAAATTGCCAACGTGCGAATCATTACGTAAATCAGCTCCAGGGCGTAAACGTGTAAATGGGCCAACAGTACACTCCTCGCCAACTGTCGCACCTTCGATTACGCTATAGGGGCGTACAAGTGTGTTATCATCGATTTCACAGTCTTTCAGTACGCAACCTGCACCAATAACTACATTATCGCCAAGAGTTACACTACCCTCGATGATGACATTGGTATCGATTTCTACGTCCATGCCACACTGTAACTGACCACGAAGGTCAAAACGTGCAGGGTCACGTAGCATAACCCCCTGCTCTAATAATTTCTGCGCCTGCATAGATTGGAATGCACGCTCTAGACGAGCAAGCTGAGCACGGTCGTTCACACCTTCAACTTCAATAGGGTTTACCGGGTGAACGGCTTCTACTGCACGACCTTCATTATGAGCAGCTGCAATCACGTCTGTCAGGTAATACTCACCTTGCGCGTTATCATTGCTTAAGCCGGACAACCAACGTTTAAGGTCTCCACCGGTTGCCACCATCACACCCGTATTGATCTCTTTAATCAGCTTTTGTTCTTCTGTGGCGTCTTTTTGCTCAACGATCGCAACAACAGGACCATTCTTACGCACGATACGACCATAACCCATAGGGTTATCAAGAACGACAGTAAGCAAAGCGATACCACCTGTAGGCTGAGCATCTAATAGGTTTTCAATAGTCTCTTCGGAGATAAGAGGTACATCACCGTAGAGGACCAGCACTTTTTCATCATCCGCCAAATAAGGAGATGCCTGATCAACAGCATGACCTGTCCCTAACTGATCGGCTTGTAGAACCCAGTTTACTTTTTCTTGTTGCAAAGCCGATTGCATCATTTCACCGCCATGACCATAAACAAGGTGGATATTCTGAGAACCTAAGCTTTCACAAGTATCGATGACATGTTTTACCATTGGTTTGCCAGCAAGTGTATGCAACACTTTAGGCTTATTGGAATACATGCGGGTTCCTTTCCCCGCAGCAAGAACAACTGCACTGAATTTCATTATTATCAAACCATTGACGTTAATTAAGCTAACGTCATTCTAGCTATGAATGACAATAGTGTTAAATGGATTGGGTAAATTTCTAATAAAAATTAAGCAAAAAGGCGACCCATAGGTCGCCTTTTTCATCGCGGTTAGTTCAGTTTAACTGAATTAACGACGTTTTTTTGTCAACTCGATTACTCGAAGCTGAGCAATGGCTTTAGCCAGTTCACTGGCCGCTTGCGCGAAGTCCATGTCGCCATGCTGATTCTGGATATGTTCCTCAGCTTTGCGCTTGGCTTCTTCCGCCTTCGCTGCGTCTAGTTCTTCACCACGAATTGCTGTATCAGCCAACACAGTCGCTGTGCCTGGCTGAACTTCAACAATACCACCAGAGACATAAATGAACTCTTCATGGCCGTGCTGTTTAACGATACGCACCATACCAGGCTTGATAGCGGTCAGCAGCGGTGTGTGACCATGGAAAATACCAAGTTCACCTTCGCTACCGGACACCTGGAACGTTTCTACGCGACCAGAGAAAAGCTTTTTCTCAGCGCTTACTACGTCTAGGTGAAAGGTTATTGCTGCCATATCGCCTCCTATTTAGCCTTATAGCTTCTTAGCATTCTCGATAGCATCGTCGATAGTACCGCAGTACATGAACGCTTGCTCTGGAATGTCATCGTAGTCACCAGCTAGTAGACCTTTGAAGCCACGTAGAGTCTCTTTAAGAGGTACGTAGATGCCTGGGTCGCCAGTAAATACTTCCGCTACGTGGTAAGGCTGAGTTAGGAAACGCTCAATCTTACGAGCACGAGATACAACTTGCTTATCTTCTTCAGATAGCTCGTCCATACCTAGGATCGCGATGATGTCTTTCAGCTCTTTATAACGCTGCAGTGTTTGCTGCACACCACGAGCTACCTCGTAGTGCTCTTGACCAACGACTAGTGGATCAAGCATACGAGATGTTGAATCTAGTGGGTCAATCGCTGGGTATAGACCCATAGCAGCGATGTTACGGTTAAGTACAACCGTTGCATCCAAGTGCGCGAACGTCGTTGCTGGAGACGGGTCAGTCAAGTCATCCGCTGGTACGTATACCGCCTGTACAGACGTGATAGAACCAGTTTTTGTTGACGTGATACGCTCCTGTAGTACACCCATCTCTTCTGCAAGAGTTGGCTGGTAACCTACCGCAGATGGCATACGACCTAGAAGTGCCGATACCTCTGTACCCGCTAGTGTGTAACGGTAGATGTTATCAACGAACAGCAGTACGTCACGACCTTCGTCACGGAACTTCTCTGCCATTGTTAGACCAGTCAGAGCAACACGTAGACGGTTACCTGGAGGCTCGTTCATCTGACCGTAAACCATTGCTACTTTTGATTCTTCAGGCTTCTCAACGTTTACAACGCCCGCTTCCTGCATCTCAAAGTAGAAGTCGTTACCTTCACGAGTACGCTCACCTACACCCGCAAATACGGATAGGCCTGAGTGTTGTAGTGCGATGTTGTTGATAAGCTCCATCATGTTAACGGTCTTACCTACACCTGCACCACCGAATAGACCGATTTTACCACCCTTAGCGAATGGACAAACCAAATCGATTACTTTAACACCCGTTTCTAGAAGAGCAACTTCGTTAGATTGCTCTTCGTAGCTTGGCGCTTCACGGTGAATCGCATAGCTTTCTTCTGCACCGATCTCACCACACTCGTCAATCGCATCACCAAGTACGTTCATGATACGACCAAGAGTCTTAGTACCTACTGGTACTGAGATTGGCGCGCCTGTGTTCTCTACTGTTACGCCACGACGTAAACCATCAGAGCTACCCATTACGATACAACGAACTACGCCACCGCCTAGCTGTTGTTGAACTTCAAGAACAAGACGCTCTTTAGAGTCCGTTACGTTTAGAGCGTCGTATACACTTGGTACGTCACTCTGTGGGAACTCTACGTCGACTACCGCACCGATGATCTGTACGATCTTACCTGTAGCCATCGTTAATCCTCTAATCTATTTCGTTTTACCTAAGCTTAAACCGCAGCTGCGCCGCCAACGATTTCTGATAGTTCTTGTGTGATAGCCGCTTGACGCGCCTTGTTGTACACAAGCTCTAGATCATCAATCAAGTTGGTCGCATTGTCCGTTGCAGCTTTCATTGCAATCATTCGAGCCGCTTGCTCACAAGCAAGGTTCTCTACCACACCTTGATACACTTGAGATTCGATATAACGAAGCAATAGTGCGTCTAGTAGTGGTTTTGGCTCAGGCTCATAAATGTAGCCCCATGAATGTTCGCGCTGCATCTCTTCACTGTCAGATTTAGGCAGAGGTAGCAATTGATCGATCGTTGGTTCCTGAATCATAGTGTTCACAAAGTGGTTATACACTACGTACAGGCGATCCAATTCGCCTTCGTCATACTTCTTCAGCATAACGCCTACCGTACCGATTAGGTCTTCTAGACTTGGCTCATCACCCAGACCAGATACCTGTGCCGCTACTTTTGCGCCGCTGTTGTTAAAGAATGCTGTCGCCTTTGAGCCAATAATAGCTAACTCGATTTCAGCACCTTTATCTTTCCAACCTTGCATCTCTACAATGGCTTTTTTAAACAAGTTAATGTTCAAGCCACCACAAAGACCACGGTCAGTAGAAATAATGACATAACCAACACGCTTGGCTTCACGCTCTTCTAGGTACGGATGTTGGTACTCTAGGTTTGCGTTTGCCAAATGACCGATCACTTTACGCATAGTTTCAGCGTATGGACGAGAAGCTTCACGCGCATCTTGCGAACGACGCATTTTTGAAGCTGCTACCATTTCCATCGCTTTCGTAATTTTCTGAGTGCTTTTAACACTACCGATTTTATTACGTATCTCTTTTGCGCCGGCCATCGTTACTCTCCATAAGTGGTGACCAAAAGGTCACCCACCAATTACCAAGTCTGAGTTGCTTTGAAATCGTCAGTCAGTTTCTTAAGCTGAGCTTCGATATCATCGTTGTAAGCACCCGTAGTGTTGATCTCTTTTGCAAGATCAGCATATTGACTGTGAGCATACGATAGAAGCGCTGCTTCGAAGTCTAGAATCTTGTTGATTTCAACATCATCTAGGTAGCCGCGCTCAACAGCAAAGATAACTAGTGCTTGGTCAAATACAGACATTGGAGCATATTGCTTCTGCTTCATTAGTTCTGTAACTTTTTGACCGTGGCTTAGCTGACGCTTAGTTGCTTCATCTAGATCAGATGAGAACTGTGCGAATGCCGCTAGTTCACGATAAGCAGCTAGTGCAGTACGGATACCGCCAGATAGCTTCTTAATAATCTTAGTCTGTGCTGAACCACCTACACGAGATACTGAGATACCTGGGTCAACCGCTGGGCGAACACCCGCGTTGAAGGCTTCAGTTTGTAGGAAGATCTGACCATCGGTAATCGAGATTACGTTTGTCGGTACGAATGCCGAAACGTCACCTGCTTGAGTTTCAATGATAGGAAGAGCAGTCAAAGAACCAGTCTTACCTTTCACTTCACCGTTAGTGAAACGCTCTACGTACTCTTCATTTACACGAGCTGCACGCTCTAGTAGACGTGAGTGGAGGTAGAATACGTCACCTGGGAATGCCTCACGGCCTGGTGGACGTTTAAGTAGTAGAGAGATCTGACGGTAAGCTACCGCTTGCTTAGATAGATCATCATAAACAATCAGAGCGTCTTCACCGCGGTCACGGAAGTACTCACCCATTGCACAACCAGAGTATGGCGCAAGATATTGCAGTGCAGCAGATTCAGATGCAGATGCGACAACAACGATAGTGTTTTGTAGTGCACCGTGCTCTTCCAGTTTACGCACAACGTTTGCAATTGTAGATGCCTTCTGGCCAATCGCTACGTAGATAGAGAAGATACCAGAGTCTTTCTGGTTGATGATTGCATCGATCGCCATAGCGGTTTTACCGATCTGACGGTCACCGATGATAAGCTCACGCTGACCACGACCGATTGGGATCATTGAGTCAACTGACTTATAACCAGTTTGTACTGGCTGATCAACCGATTTACGGTCGATTACACCCGGTGCAATCACTTCAACTGGTGACGTAAGTTTAGCTTCAATTGGACCTTTACCATCAATTGGCTCACCTAGCGTGTTTACAACACGACCAAGCAATTCTGGACCAACTGGTACTTCAAGAATACGACCAGTACCTGTTACTTTCATGCCTTCCTTAAGGTCAGCATATGGGCCCATTACTACTGCACCAACCGAGTCACGCTCAAGGTTAAGTGCTAGTGCATAACGGCCACCCGGTAATTCAATCATTTCACCTTGCATCACGTCCGCTAGGCCGTGAATGCGAATGATACCATCGCTTACCGATACGATAGTACCTTCATTACGAGCTTCACTCACAACATCGAAAGATTCGATACGCTGCTTGATTAGGTCGCTAATTTCTGTGGAATTAAGTTGCATGCTCCAATCCCCATCAAGACTGCATTGCTTCACTCAGGCGGTTCAAACGACCACGTGCTGAGTTGTCAATTACAAGATCTCCGGCTCGAATAATAACCCCACCAAGTAGGGTCTCATCTACACTGCAATTCAGCTTAACTTTGCGTTCTAGACGCTTCTCAAGTTTGTCGCTGATCGCTGCAAGTTGCTCGTCGTTTAGAGCTGACGCTGAAATCACTTCAACATCAATTTGTTTTTCTAGCTCTTTTTTGAAAGCTACAAACTCTTCTAACACATACGGCAAGGCTGCTAGTCGACCATTTTCAGCCATAACTTTAATCAAGTTTTGACCGAATTCATCAAACTGTTCACCACCAACGGCAATGAAGATATCAGCGACTTTTTTCGCCGTTACAGAACCTGATAACAGGTCTGCAATGTCTTCATTCTTGGTAATTTCAGCGGCAAAAGTTAACATTTCAACCCATTGGTCTAATGCTTGCTTTTCTACCGCAAAGTCAAATGCTGCTTTAGCATAGGGGCGTGCGATTGTAGTCAATTCAGACATATGCGCCCCTCGCCTTAAAGTTTCGCAGTAATATTGTCGAGAATATCTTTTTGCGCATCCTTATCGATACTACGCTCAAGAATCTTCTCAGCACCAGCTACAGCCAGAGTTGCAACTTGTTTGCGCAGCTCATCACGGGCACGGTTACGTTCAGCTTCAATTTCTGCTTCAGCTTGAGCAAGAATCTTTTGGCGTTCTGCCAAAGCTTCTTCACGAGCTTCATCAACAATTTGTGCTTTACGCTTGTTTGCCTGTTCAATGACCTCTGTTGCAGTGCGCTTCGCTTCCTTCATTTGGTCAGAAGCGTTGGCTTGTGCTAGATCCAAGTCTTTAGCAGCGCGCTCAGCGGCTACTAGACCGTCAGCAATTTTTTTCTGACGTTCTTCAATCGCATTCATGATCGGTGGCCATACATACTTCATGCAGAACCACACAAATAGTGCGAATGAGATTGCTTGACCTAGCAGAGTTGCGTTCATATTCACAACAGCTACCCCTCTAATGGTTCATTGACGAGCTAAAGTTTAATCAGGTGACAAGTCCGAAACTTGTCTGAGAAAAAGCTGATTAACCTAGCTGACCAACGAATGGGTTCGCGAATGTGAATAGCAGTGCGATAACAACACCGATCATAGGAACCGCATCAAGTAGACCTGCGATGATGAACATCTTAACTTGAAGCATCGGAGCCATTTCAGGTTGACGAGCCGCGCCTTCAAGGAATTTACCACCTAGAAGACCAAAACCGATCGCCGTACCAAATGCTGCCATACCGATAATGATACCTACGGCGATTGCAGAAAAGCTCAGTAAAGTTTCCATTACTATCTCCAATTTATAGTTGTTGGCTTAAATTTGCCCAAATAAAAAGCGTTAATAAAGTTAGTGATCGCTGTCTTCGTGTGCCATTGATAGATAAACAATCGTTAGCATCATAAACACGAAGGCTTGAATCGTAATAACCAGAATATGGAATATCGCCCATGGTAGTGAGCCCATCCATTGTAAATACCATGGTAGCATTGCAGCACAAAGAATGAAGACCACCTCACCCGCAAACATGTTACCGAACAGACGCATACCGAGAGACAGTGGCTTTGAAAGCAAAGACACGACTTCGATCAGCATGTTGAAAGGAATCATGATTGGATTGTTAAATGGGTGTAGCGTCAATTCTTTTGTAAAGCCAACTAGACCTTTTACTTTGATGCTGTAGTAAATCATCAGAGCAAAAACACCTAGCGCCATAGCCATGGTGATATTGACATCAGCAGAAGGAACCACTTTGAGATAAGGGATGCCCATCTGCTCTGCAGGGTAAGGTAAGAAGTCAATTGGAACAAGGTCCATGACGTTCATTAAAAATACCCAACAGAAGATAGTTAGTGCTAAAGGCGCGATTAGCGCGTTGCGTCCATGAAACGTTTCTTTGACGTTGTCGTCAACGAATTCCACGATCATTTCAACAAAACACTGCAGCTTGCCCGGCACACCAGCTGTTGCTTTCTTAGCTACTGAACGAAACACTCCTAGGAATATCAGACCAGTAAACACAGAAAAAAACAGGCTATCGATATGTACGTTCCAGAAACTCGTCTCCTCCACTAGACCGAGACTTCCTAAAGAAAGGTTGGTCAAGTGGTGAGTGATATATCCGGCCGATGTTAGCGCTTCACCTGGCGCAGCCATAACTCATCCTATTTTTTGTTGTTGACGAATATTACTGGTGCCATAAGGTTAATTAAGACGGCCAGTAAAAAAGTGAGATTCAAGGGAATCACTTCCACCTGAATATACATGTAAGCAATCGAGAATAGAGCAACCGTAATGAGGATTTTCAGAGTCACTCCTGCGTAGAAAGACGCGGCAACCTTTTTCGCTGCTCGAGCCCCACTAAACAAAAATGCACACAATGCAAAAACCGCATTAGCGATAACAAAACTGCCACCACCAATGAGCGCTGAAATTCCCCACTCAGCATTTACAGCTACTGCCATTCCAACAGCTACCAATGTAACCGCACTGGCTTGAATCAGTAACAATCGCTTTGCAAGCTCTCGTCCTGGTCTAGCTAGCACAGCTACCATGTATTCTTACCTATAGTTTTTTCCACAATGCACCTAAATTACTACTGTGCTGGGAGATTCGCGAAAATTATACTTTCCGACAAAGTTATTGCAATCAAACAGCACCAAAAAGGTGCTATTTCGTTCACAAAACCATAACTTTCGCACAAAATTTCAATTTATAAATAATTGACCTACATCAATTATCTCATTTAGCTCTCAAGCTTGGCAATAAGTTGCTCCAATTTGTGAGGTTCATCAAGACTTATCGTTACTTTTGCTTTTCCGCTTGCATTTCGTACAAGAGACACTTTTGCACCCAGAATTTCACTTAAACGATGTGAAATTTCTTTAGCATCACGGTCTTCTGACTGTTTTTTCTCTGAAGAGTTCGGTTTTAAGCACTTTTTCACTAAATCTTCGGTTTGACGAACCGTCAGCTGTTTCTTAGCAACAGTGTCCGCAACCTCACATTGAACTTCACCTTCCAATGCTAGTAGTGCGCGAGCGTGACCCATATCTATCTGTTTCGCTTCAACTAGCTTCTTCACAGATGGCTCTAGTTGATTCAAACGCAGCAAGTTACTAACCGCAGTACGTGATTTACCAATCACATCGGCCACTTGCTGGTGGGTCAATTCAAATTCGTCTTGTAGCCTTTCCAGAGCCTGAGCTTCTTCAATGGCGTTTAGGTCTTCACGTTGAATGTTCTCAATCAGTGCCATCGCAACTGCAGCACGATCCTGAACGTTCTTCACCAGACAAGGCACCATTTTCAGGCCAGCTTGTCTTGCCGCTCGCCAGCGTCTTTCACCAGCAATAATTTCAAATTGCTCATGGCCAACACTTCTGACCACAATAGGTTGAATAATACCTTGCGATTGAATGGAAGCTGCGAGCTCTTCGAGTGCTTCAGGAGCCATATCTTTACGCGGCTGGTAAATACCAGGGCGCAGACTATTGATTGAAAGTTCAGCCAGATCACCATCGGTAGATAGGCTTTGGCTTTGCGTTGCGACTTGTTGTTTTTCTCTGGCAATAGAACTCGTCGACAAAAGCGCGTCGAGCCCTTTGCCTAAACCACGTTTAGACATTGAATCTATTTTCCTTAAGAGCGTTAAGCCAATACTTCTTCGCGTCGTAGCATCTCACCAGCAAGGGCAAGATAAGCTTTGGCACCGGCGGAATACTTGTCGTAGTACATCGCTGGTTTACCATGACTTGGCGCTTCTGCGAGGCGTACATTCCTAGGGATAACGGTTCGATAAACCTTGTCTCCGAAGTGTTTTTTCAATTGTTCAGACACTTCGTTAGCAAGACGATTTCGAGGGTCGTACATGGTACGTAGTAGCCCTTCGATCTTCAGGTTTTCATTGACTACCGCTGCCAACTTACTGATGGTATCCATCAATGCCGTCAGTCCCTCTAAGGCAAAGTATTCACATTGCATTGGCACTAACACAGAGTCAGCAGCAGCCATTGCGTTTATTGTAAGTAGGTTCAAAGAGGGAGGACAATCGATAAAGATGAAATCATAGTTATCGCGGATTGGCGCAAGTGCATGTTTTAAACGCACTTCTCTAGCAAACACTTCCATGAGTTTAATTTCAGCTGCCGTAACATCTCCATTAGCAGCGATGAGGTCAAACTGACCAGAAGTGTCCTGACAAACTACCTGTTCAAAAGGAAGCTCATCAACCAGCAAATCGTAAGCAGTTGTTTCAACTTGATACTTATCGACGCCACTGGCCATCGTCGCATTTCCCTGCGGATCAAGATCTATCACTAATACCTTACGTTTAGTGGCAGCCATTGATGCCGCTAAATTTACACACGTGGTAGTTTTACCAACGCCACCTTTTTGGTTCGCAATAGCGACAATTTTTCCCACGACAACTTCTCCACTATCCCTTCTTGGATAAGATTACAAGATGACGGTCACCTTCCAACTCAGGAACTTGCAAAGGTTTGATATCGATCACAGAACACCACTCCGGTAGCTCTGAGACTTCCTGTTCATGAAGTTGACCTTTTAATGCATAGAAGCGACCACTCTGTGATTTTGGTAAATGTTCACACCAATTCACCATATCGGTCATAGAGGCAAAGGCTCGGCTCAGAACACCATCAAAGCCACCTTCAGGATCAAACTCTTCGACTCGAGATTGAACCGCAGTCACATTAGACAGTTTAAGCTCGTGAACCACCTGTTTGATAAAACGAATACGCTTACCTAAGCTATCAAGCAAAGTGAATGAACGGTTTGGATGCATGATCGCCAAAGGAATCCCTGGCAGTCCCGGTCCCGTTCCAACATCAATAAAACGCTCACCTTCGAGGTGCTCACCAACAATGATGCTATCAAGGATATGTTTCACTAACATATCTTCAGGTCGACGCACCGAAGTCAAGTTGTAAGCCTTATTCCATTTATCAAGTAATTGGACATAGCCTACAAGTTGCTGCTTTTGAAGTTCAGAGACCTCTAATGAGGTCTCTGATAATAATTGTTCAAGTTTTACGGTTAAGTTGTTGCTCACGCGGCTTCACCTTTTTTAAGCATTCCTTGTTTCTTCAAGTAAACCAACAGGATGGAAATCGCTGCAGGTGTAATACCAGAAATACGGGAAGCAATTCCAACCGTTTCAGGTTTTGCTTCTGTCAGCTTGGCAACGACCTCGTTAGACAGCCCTTTCACATCGCTGTAATCAAGATCGGCTGGGATCTTGGTGTTTTCATGACGAAGCGACTTAGCTATCTCATCTTGTTGGCGCTGAATATAACCTTCATATTTCACCTGGATCTCAACTTGCTCACTGGCTTGTTGATCTTCCATCGCGGGTGCGAATGCGTCTAATGACGTCAATTGTGAATAGTTCAATTCAGGACGACGTAGTAGATCTTCACCGCTTGCTTCGCGAGAAATAGGGCTCTTCAGTAGCACATTAAGTGCTTCGATACCCTCGGATTTTGGATTAACCCATGTTTCTTTTAGGCGCTGACGCTCAGTCGCCATGTTATTCAGTTTTTCGTTGAATCGCGACCAGCGTTTCTCGTCAATTAAACCGAGATTATGCGCATGTTCAGTCAAACGAATATCCGCATTGTCTTCACGCAGCAATAGACGATATTCCGCACGAGATGTAAACATGCGATAAGGCTCTTTGGTACCCATGGTTGATAAATCGTCAATCAGTACGCCCATATAAGCCTGATCACGACGTGGGCTCCAGCCTTCTTTGCCTTGCGAGTAGAGGCTAGCGTTTAGACCTGCCATTAGACCTTGTGCCGCCGCTTCTTCGTAACCGGTGGTGCCATTAATCTGGCCAGCAAAGAACAAACCAGAAATAAACTTGGTTTCGTAAGTCTGTTTTAGATCACGAGGGTCAAAGAAATCGTATTCGATAGCATAACCAGGGCGAACAATATGCGCGTTCTCAAAACCTTTCATTGAACGAACGATTTGTACCTGTACATCAAATGGTAAACTGGTTGAGATACCGTTTGGATACAGCTCATGCGTGGTTAAACCTTCAGGTTCGATAAAGATCTGATGGCTATTTTTGTCCGCAAAACGCATGACCTTATCTTCAATAGAAGGGCAATAGCGCGGTCCAATACCTTCGATCACGCCGGCATACATTGGGCTTCGATCGAGGTTATTGCGAATCACCTCATGCGTGGACTCATTCGTGTGCGTAATGAAACACGGAATCTGCGTTGGATGTTGGTTGCGGTTACCCATGAAAGAAAAAACAGGCGTAGGGTTATCACCATGCTGCACTTCTAGTGCAGAAAAGTCGACGCTTCGAGCATCAATACGTGGAGGTGTACCTGTTTTTAAACGATCTACGCGAAATGGTAACTCTCGCAAACGAGCCGCGAGTGCAATGGATGGTTGATCGCCCATACGACCGCCAGAAGAGCTCTCCATACCGATATGGATCTTACCACCTAAGAAAGTACCAACCGTTAATACAACGGATCTCGAATGGAATTTCAATCCCATTTCAGTTACTACACCGCGTACTTGATCTTGTTCCACGATCAAGTCATCCACCGACTGTTGGAATAGTGTTAAGTTTGGTGTGTTTTCTAGGGCGTTACGCACATAAGCCTTGTATAATGCACGATCTGCTTGAGCACGTGTGGCACGAACTGCTGGACCCTTTGACGCATTCAGCGTACGAAATTGAATACCTGCATGATCAATGGCCTCTGCCATCAAACCACCCATAGCATCCACTTCTTTAACCAAATGTCCTTTACCAATACCACCAATGGCAGGATTACATGACATTTGACCTAACGTATCAATATTATGAGTTAGCAGTAGTGTCTTTTGCCCTGTACGAGCAGATGCGAGTGCGGCTTCCGTTCCTGCATGTCCGCCACCAACTACGATGACATCAAATGTTTCGTGATAAAGCATGAACCGACCTCAGTATTCAATCGAGAAATTTAGACAAACCAAAAGGAGCAGTATTCTACCGCTTTTCTTGAAGTGAGAAAAACGGTTTTCACATTTTTTGGATCCAAGAAATAAGTAATATAAAGATAAGATCTATATATATGATCTTTTATTAGATCTATTATTAGGATCCTCGATCTCTGTGGATAAGTCGAAAATGATCAACAAATCCATGGATCTTTTCGTGATCGCTTGTTGTGATCTAGTGTTGATCTGGCACTGTATTAGCTGGGATCAAAAAGGCTAGTTATACACAGGGAAAGGAGAGCTTGAAAGTTGTTCTTTGGATAAATATAGGTTTTTCACCGAAAAGATCATATTTTATCCACAGATTGATTGGTCAGAAATTACTCGTTATGAGTGAATTGAAGTTGAAGAGTTACTCACAGGTATAAAAAAAGCGGCCGAAGCCGCTTATTATTAAGTGTTTGCTTCTAGCGAAACTTGCTCATGTGTTCATTGAGCCAAACTTCCGCAGCATCTTCTGGCACGGGATCATTGAGAACATCGATTTGCAGGCAGTCTGTCAGTGGTGTCGCGCCGATGTCTTCAAGTAACTCGTAAGCGTGTTTACCGGCTGCACAAAACGTATCATAGCTAGAGTCACCTATGCCAACGACAGCGTATTTCACGTTCGACATGCGAGGTGGTGTATCTTGCAGAGCTGAGATGAAAGGCTGGATATTATCTGGGTAATCTCCAGCTCCATGCGTTGAGGTGATTAAAAGCCAAATCCCTTCGGCCTCAATGTCACTCAACTCAGGCTGATTGTGGATTGTGGTTTCTAGCCCTTGTTCTATAAGTAGGTCACTCAAGTGGTCACCGACATATTCCGCACCGCCAAGTGTGCTACCTGTGATGATATGAATCATTAATGTTCCTTATTTACCAATACAGAATGAAGAGAAGATACGACCAAGCAGATCGTCGGAGCTAAACTCTCCAGTAATCTCATTCAGATGTTGCTGAGCAATACGAAGTTCTTCAGCCAGAATTTCGCCCGCCATATAACCTTCTAGTTGCTGCTGTCCGATATCGAGATGCTCAGCAGCTCGCTCTAACGCATCAAGGTGTCGACGTCTTGCCATAAAGCCACCTTCATTGGCACCAGAGAAGCCCATAATGGCTTTTAGGTGTTCTCGTAAAGCTGGCACACCCTCACCAGTGCGTGCAGAAAGTCGAATTAGGGTTGGATCATTAACATGGCAGATCCCTAGCATTTCGCCTGTTTCGTCAACTTTATTGCGGATCACGGTAATGCCGATCGAACTTGGTAGGCGATCGATAAAGTCGGGCCAGATTTCTTTTGGATCCGTAGCATCTGTTGTGGTGCCATCTACCATGAAGAGAACGCGATCGGCCTGCTCAATCTCTTCCCAAGCTCGCTCGATACCAATACGTTCTACCTCATCTGAAGCGTCACGTAGACCTGCGGTATCAATGATATGCAGTGGCATTCCGTCTATATGGATGTGCTCTCTCAGTACATCTCGAGTTGTGCCTGCGATATCGGTAACGATAGCCGACTCTTTCCCTGATAGAGCGTTGAGTAGGCTAGATTTACCTGCATTTGGGCGACCAGCAATAACCACTTTCATCCCTTCGCGCATAATGGCACCTTGGTTGGCTTCCTTACGAACGGACTCTAAGTTATCAATGATATGTTGCAGGTCACCAGCGACTTTGCCATCCGCTAGAAAATCGATTTCTTCTTCTGGGAAGTCGATAGCCGCTTCTACATAAATACGTAAATGGATTAGCGATTCCACCAGCACCTGAATGCGTTTAGAGAATTGCCCTTGAAGAGATTGCAATGCCGATTTAGCAGCCTCTTCTGAACTGGCATCAATTAAATCGGCAATGGCTTCTGCTTGGGTTAAGTCCATTTTATCGTTGAGGAATGCGCGCTCACTAAATTCGCCAGGTCTTGCTGGACGAACGCCCGGAATGAGCAGGATGCGCTTAATCAGCATGTCCATAACAACAGGGCCGCCGTGTCCTTGTAGTTCAAGAACGTCCTCACCAGTAAACGAATGTGGGTTAGGGAAGTATAGAGCGATCCCTTGATCAAGCTCGCTGCCATCTTGTGCTTTAAATGGCAGATAATCGGCGTAGCGCGGTTTAAGCGTTTTCCCTGTCACTTGTAAGGCAACCTCAGCAGCGAGAGGGCCTGATACTCGTATAATGCCCACGCCACCGCGGCCTGGGGCTGTGGCTTGTGCCACAATAGTGTCTGTTGTCATTGTGTTGCCTAATCGCAGTACTTTAGCCAAATTGTAATCATGGTAAATGAAAAAGGCGACCATTTAGGCCGCCTTTTATTCTATTCGCGTATTGTTAACCAATCAGCAGGACTACTTAGAGTGTAATCCTTTCTTCTCCAGCGCTCGATAAATCAAGGTTTGCTGAATCAGAGTAACGATGTTCGATACCAACCAGTAAAGAACTAGACCTGATGGGAACCATAGGAAGAAGAAGGTAAACATAACCGGCATAAAGGTCATGATCTTCTGCTGCATTGGATCGGTTACTGTTGTCGGGCTCATCTTCTGGATCAAGAACATACTTGCACCCATTAGTAGAGGCAGAATGTAGTATGGGTCTTGAGCTGAAAGGTCATGAATCCAACCAAAGAATGGTGAATGACGCAGCTCAACCGACTCCATTAGTGCCCAGTAAAGTGCAATGAAGATTGGCATCTGTAGCAAGATTGGTAGACAGCCACCTAGAGGATTTACTTTCTCTTTCTTGTACAGTTCCATCATTTCTTGGCTCATGCGTTGGCGGTCATCGCCGATACGCTCACGCATTGCTTGCAGCTTAGGCTGAAGCATACGCATTTTCGCCATCGAGGTGTATTGCGCTTTTGTTAGTGGGTACATGGCACCACGAACAATGAAGGTCAAACAGATGATAGCTAGACCCCAGTTAACAACGATACCTTGAATGAACGATAGTAGCGTGTGAAGTGGTTTTGCAATGAACCATAACCAGCCGTAGTCTACTACTAGATCTAGGTTTGGCGCAGTTTCAGCCATTTGCTTCTGAAGTTTAGGACCAGCCCAAAGTGTAGCTTTCAGTGTTGCTGATTGGCCATCTGCAATTGTTGCGTTTGGCATACGAACACCGATATCACCTAGGTTACCGATTACACGAGTGTAAAGGTTAGTACCTGGTGCTTCACGAGGAATCCATGCTGCTGCGAAGTAGTGTTGGATCATCGCTGCCCAACCTTGACCGTCTGTCAGGTTAAGAGACAGGTTGCGATCTTGCATATCTTCGAAGCTGTATTTTTTATAGCGGACGTCTTGAGTTGAGTATGCGCCGCCATTGTATGTTGGCATTGTGATGCTGCCGCCTTTGTCTTGTAGATTTTGACGAAGGTGAGCGTACATGCCGAACGTTGCATTTTGGCCAGAGTTGTTGTCTACATCGTATTCAACATCAATTGCGTAGTTGCCACGTTTTAGAATGAAGGTTTTGGTGTAAGAGATGCCATTCGCTTCGAATGTCATTGGAACACGCAGTTCATCTTGACCGTCAGCAATGGTAAAGCTGTCTGCTGACACGGTATAAGCTGGACGGCTTGTGCTGCTTAGGTCAATACCCTGAGGACCTACCAGACCACTTTGAGCGATAAACTGGTGACCTTGATCGTCTTTTAGAAGTTCAAACGGTTCGCTAGATTCTAACTCAGTTGCGTACTCGTTTAATTTTGCTGTTACTACATCACCGCCAACGGTATTAATACCTAGCGTTAGTACGTCAGTTTTCACTGTGATGATTTTTTCTGCAGCAGTTTGGCTTTGACCTGGTGCAGGATCATGCTCATCAGCGAAAGATGGCGCAGGTAGAGTACTGCTTTGCGTCTGTTGGGTCGGAACTGGCGCTGGATTCTTATACGATTGCCATTGTTGGAACAGCAAAAAAGAAACTAAAGCCAAACCGATTAACAGAATATTACGTTGAGAATCCATCGTTATTTATCTCTGTCTTGTTTTTGGACTGGTGGAACGGGGTCAAATCCCCCTTCATTCAAAGGATGGCATTTTAATAGACGTTTGCCTGATAACCAACATCCTTTTACAAAACCGTGAGCTTTCAAGGCTTCTATAGCGTAAAGAGAACAGGTTGGGGTGAACCGACAACGAGGTCCGATAAGAGGACTGATAATCCACCTATATAGGTAGACGAGTCCGATAGCTAACCACGCGAAGGGCGAGACAGGCGATGCCATAACTTATCTAGAAGTTTGAACATTTCTTCATTGCTTAGAGTTTGCGCACTCTTCTTTGCAATTACAACAAAATCTTTGCTTGGAAGTTCATGTTGTTTGTTACGAAAACTTTCACGTACCAGACGCTTGAAGTGATTTCTAGCAACAGCTGTTTTTATCTGTTTTTTAGGAACCGCAAGACCAAGACGAGGGTGTGAGAGAGAGTTTTTACGAGCAATGATGGTGAAATGAGGGGAGCCAGCTCGATGAGCTTGCTTAAATACGTTTTGATAATGCTCGGGAGTTAACAAACGTAACTCCCGAATAAAGGCGTGCTTATTCAAAATAGAAAATTATTTTGATAGGCGTGCACGGCCTTTAGCACGACGTGCATTGATTACTTTACGACCGTTCTTAGTCGCCATGCGAGCACGGAAACCGTGAGTACGCTTGCGCTTTAGAACTGAAGGTTGAAAAGTGCGTTTAGACATGGTTATTACCTTTACTGATCAGTAGTTTTAGGTTCTCGTTGAACCCGGCGTGGGACATATTTCCCTACTCTATATATAGAGAGGAAATCCGACGCCTCTCAACAAAGAGGCGGAATTGTAATCACTGACTCGTCAAGAGTCAATAATCAGTTCAACTTCAATTCCGGTTGGCGAATTATACTTTTTGTGAGCCAGAGCGCAAGGATCCTATTCGATCCCAACTTGATTTAGAAATTTCTTCAGTTGGATATCTTGTGGATCGTTAAAAATTTGCTCTGGTGTACCTTGTTCCACTATATGGCCATCAGCCATGAAGATCACTCTGTCGGCGACTTCTTTGGCAAACTGCATTTCGTGGGTCACAACAAGCATGGTTTGATGCTGTGTTGCGAGCTTTTTCATAAGGTTAAGTACTTCACCTACCCACTCAGGATCGAGTGCTGAAGTTGGTTCATCGAATAACAGTAGCTCAGGTTGTAATGCCATCGCTCGGCCAATACCGACACGCTGCTGTTGACCACCGGAAAGGGAAGCTGGGTATTGATCCCCTTTGTCTCCTAGACCGATGTCATCGAGAATTTGTTGTGCTTTCTCAAGAGCTTGCTCTTTTTTCCAGCCCTTTACTGTGATCAAACCTTCCGCAATATTCTGACGCGCAGTCATGTGCGCGAATAGAGCGTAGTTCTGAAACACAAAGCCAGTCTTGCGTCTTAGTGCCAATACTTCTGCTTTAGTATGGCTTTGGCAGTTGACCGAGACATCGTCAATAGAGATTTGGCCTTCATCTGCTTGTTCCAGGAAATTGACGCAACGTAATAAGGTAGACTTACCGGTACCACTAGAACCAATAATGACGATAATTTCGCCTTGTTTGATATCAATATCGATGCCTTTGAGCACTTCGGTGTCACCGAATCGCTTGTGGATATTTTTTAATGTAATCATCGTTGATAAGCCTTATTCAGTTTTTGCTCTGCGACAATTTGTACGCGAGTAAGTACTAACACAACACCCCAGTATATGAGCGCGACGGCAAGAAATGCTTCAAAAAATCGGAAGCTGGATGATGCTTCCATTTGGGCTTTCGCCATAATCTCTGCCACACCAAGTGTGAACGCTAACGACGTCGACTTAATCATATCAATGAAGTAGTTCATCAATGATGGTAGGGCTACGCGAGTTGCTTGCGGCAAAATGATACGACGCATGGCTTGGCTAGTTGTCATACCTACAGAAAGACTTGCTTCCATCTGACTGCGGTCAATGCCGATAATGGCGGCACGAATACTCTCTGCCATATAAGCGGCAAAGTGCAGAGTTAGGCCTATTACTGCGGCACTGAAGGCGTTGAGCCCAACCATCCAAGGAAAAATTTGTGGTAAGCCATAATAAAGCAGAAACAGCTGAACCAACAATGGAGTACCACGGAAAAAGCTTATATAGAGCTGACTGAGCTGATCCAATACCGGGATCTTAAACACGCGAATGTTGGCTAAAATAACCGATAGAATCAATGAGAACAGCAGTCCCCATACCGCCATTTCCATGGTTGTACCAAGATACTTCAACAGTATCGGCATCAACTCAAGCATGTATTGAAAATCAAATCCCATAACAGTACCAAACTCTTAGAAAAACAAACGCCCACTACCAAGAGTAGTGGGCGTATCAATAGTAATCACTTACTTTTTAGTGATATCAGCACCAAACCACTTCTCAGAGATTTTTGCTAGCGTACCATCAGCTCGCATGTCTGCTAGTGCGCTATTTACTTCTTGTTGCAGCTTTTGACCTTTTTCGTTGTTTACGAATGGCCAAGCATTCTCGATGGTTTCAAAAGGTTGACCTGCAAGTTGCAGTGGCAGGCCTGTTTTCTTGATTAATTCAAGTGCAGAAAGGCGATCCATAACAAAAGCATCAGCACGGCCTAGTGCGACGTCATGTTCAATACCTGTATCGTAAGTTTTGATGGTGATTTTGCCATCTTTATCGTAGCTACGTAGCAGTTGTTCGAAGTTTGAACCAAGGTTCACTGCGACTGTTTTACCTGCTAAATCATCAATACCTTGAATGCTGTCATTACCTTTTCGAACGGTAATTTGAGCACCATCAACAACATATGGGTCTGCGAACAGATACTTCGCTTTACGAGCATCTGTCATAGTGATTTGGTTAGAAATCGTGTCGATACGACCGGTCTCAAGCAAACCAAACAAACCAGAGAAGTTTGCCGTCACGTACTCTACTTTATAGTCATTGCGACGACCAATTTCGTCCCAAAGGTCGACTTCAAACCCTTGTAACTTGTCTTGTTTAACAAACGTAAATGGGAAGTAGCGACCAGACATGCCGACTTTCACTTCTTGTTGTGTCGCAGCATATGCTGCTTGAGATACGGTTGCAGAAAGCGCTAAAGCGGTTAGAAGGCCTTTAATCCAGTTTTTCATTTTACTACTCCTTATATTTATGGGGAGGATGTTACTGGTAAACATGTCGATAAGTTAAATAACTAGTTGTTATTAACCATAACAAACTCGGGGTTGAATGCTGGCTTTTTCATCACTCTATCAATACCAAACAAAAAGATAATGACAGCTTGAACGTTGATCTATGCACAAGTTAGATCAACATACTGCTTTTGTGGGTAGATCTGTGTTTTGTGCATTTATTTGTGAGTAAAATTAGGGCAAATTGTGTGGATCAAGCGAATTCAACCGAAAAAATTGTGAATAACTTAGATCTTATTCACTGGATCACTGATCATTTACTGGCGATCTTGGTTATCAACAGGTAAAATTACCAATCTTTTCCAATTCAAATAAATAGAGTGAGAGCACCGTGTCATCTTCGCTTTGGTTGCAATGTTCGCAACGACTACAAGAAGAGCTACCCGCTACCGAATTCAGCATGTGGGTCAGACCATTACAAGCTGAACTTAATGACAACACCCTAACTCTATTTGCGCCTAATCGCTTTGTATTAGATTGGGTACGTGACAGATACTTAAACAGCATCAACCGTTTACTCAAAGAGTATTGCGGTAATGACGTACCTAACTTACGATTTGAAGTGGGTAGTAAACCAGTTTCTGCGCCACCAGCGCCTAAGCCTGTTAAGACGGCCGCTGATGTAGCGGCAGAATCTTCAGCACCAGCACAGCTGCAAGCACGTCAGCCTGTGCATAAAACGTGGGACGATGAAGCAGAAGTCTCAGATATCAATCATCGCTCGAACGTTAATATCAAGCATAAATTCAATAATTTCGTTGAAGGTAAGTCGAACCAACTTGGCTTAGCTGCTGCACGTCAAGTTGCGGATAACCCTGGTGCGGCATACAACCCGCTGTTTTTGTACGGCGGTACTGGCCTGGGTAAAACCCACTTGTTGCATGCGGTAGGCAATGCGATTGTTGATAACAAGCCGAACGCGAAAGTTGTGTACATGCACTCTGAACGTTTTGTTCAAGACATGGTAAAAGCACTACAAAACAATGCGATTGAAGAATTTAAACGTTACTATCGTAGCGTTGATGCATTGCTTATCGATGATATTCAGTTCTTTGCAAATAAAGAACGTTCTCAAGAAGAATTCTTCCATACCTTTAATGCTCTATTAGAAGGTAACCAACAGATCATCCTTACCTCTGATCGCTACCCTAAAGAGATAAATGGGGTAGAGGATCGTCTAAAATCCCGTTTTGGTTGGGGGTTGACGGTTGCGATCGAGCCACCAGAGCTTGAAACCCGCGTAGCAATTTTGATGAAGAAAGCAGAAGATCATCAAATTCACCTTGCTGATGAGGTGGCGTTCTTTATTGCTAAGCGTTTACGTTCTAATGTTCGTGAGTTGGAAGGGGCACTTAACCGTGTTATCGCCAACGCGAACTTTACTGGCCGTCCTATCACTATCGACTTTGTTCGAGAGGCACTGCGCGATCTATTAGCACTACAAGAGAAGCTAGTCACTATAGACAACATTCAAAAGACCGTTGCTGAGTACTACAAGATTAAAGTGGCTGACTTATTGTCCAAACGTCGCTCTCGTTCGGTTGCACGTCCTCGCCAGTTGGCGATGGCTTTGGCGAAAGAGCTTACCAACCACAGTCTTCCAGAAATTGGCGATGCATTTGGTGGTCGTGACCACACGACAGTGCTTCATGCTTGTCGTAAGATTGCTCAGCTACGCGAAGAAAGTCACGATATAAAAGAAGACTATTCGAACTTAATTCGTACGCTTTCTTCATAATAATGGCATAATCGCTATAATTAGCATTCAAGTTATTGTATTTCGCATATAAGTGGCATGGATTGCCAGCTTTACGAAGAGTTATCTATGAAATTTACTATCGAACGTCATCACTTATTAAAGCCGTTACAACAAGTCTCTGGTGCACTGGGTGGACGACCAACATTACCTATTTTGGGCAATTTGCTGTTGAAGGTTGAAGAAGGGGTGCTTTCTCTTACTGCAACCGACTTAGAAGTTGAGCTAGTAAGTAAAGTGACGCTAGAGAGTGAGTTTGAAGCGGGTAGTGTGACGGTACCTTCACGCAAGTTCCTAGATATTTGTCGTGGACTGCCGGATGACTCTACTATCACTATCGTGTTAGAAGGCGATCGTGTACAAGTACGTTCTGGACGCAGTCGTTTCTCGCTATCGACTTTACCAGCCAGTGATTTCCCAAATATTGAAGATTGGCAACAAGAAGTGGCGGTGACCGTTACTCAAGCTGAACTTAAATCACTGATAGAAAAAACACAATTTTCAATGGCGAACCAAGACGTTCGTTATTATCTCAACGGTATGCTGTTTGAGTTAGACCAAAACACGCTTCGTTCTGTTGCCACTGATGGCCACCGTATGGCTGTTGCTTTGGTGTCACTTGAAGGCAGCTTTGATAACAAACAAATTATCGTACCGCGTAAAGGTGTGCAGGAACTGTCTAAGTTATTAGATGCTCCTGAGCAACCAGTGACGCTGCAAATTGGCAGCTCTAATATCCGTGCGGAAGTGAATAACTTTGTCTTTACTTCTAAGCTCGTTGATGGTCGTTTCCCGGATTATCGCCGTGTTTTGCCGCAAAATACCGATAAAACATTGGAAGCCAATTGCGACGAACTACGACAAGCATTCTCACGCGCCGCCATTCTTTCCAATGAGAAGTTCCGTGGTGTGCGAGTTAATCTCGACCAAAATGAAATGCGCATTACCGCGAATAACCCTGAACAGGAAGAAGCGGAAGAAATGTTAGACGTCGAATTTCAAGGCGATGCATTAGAAATTGGTTTCAATGTGTCATACGTTTTGGACGTACTGAACACGCTTCGTTGCGATCAGGTTCGTATTTCTATGTCGAATGCCAATGCGAGTGCGTTGATTGAAAATAGCGAAGATGACAGTGCCATGTATGTGGTGATGCCGATTCGTCTCTAAGCTAGGCATGATGTTATGCCGCTTACGCGCTTAATCGTACAGCAATTTCGTAATATTAAAGCCTGTGATATAGAACTATCTACAGGCTTTAACTTTATTATTGGCCCCAATGGCAGTGGCAAAACCAGCGTATTGGAAGCCATATATTTGCTCGGTCATGGACGCTCTTTTAAGAGTTCTTTGACAGGACGAGTCATTCAAAATGACTGCCAAGAACTGTTCGTTCATGGCCGTTTTTTGAACTCGGATCAATTTGAGATACCCGTTGGCATTAATAAGCAGCGTGATGGCTCAACTGAGGTTAAAATAGGCGGTCAATCTGGGCAAAAATTGGCTCAGCTTGCCAAGGTATTACCGCTGCAACTAATTCACCCTGAAGGGTTTGAATTACTGACGGATGGACCTAAGTTTCGTCGCGCTTTTATCGATTGGGGTGTGTTTCACTCTGAACCAGGCTTTCATGAAGCTTGGGGACGATTTAAGCGTTTAAGTAAGCAGCGTAATGCTCTGCTTAAGACTGCAACCAGTTATCGAGAACTGAGCTATTGGGATCGTGATTTGGCCCAACTGGCAGAACAAATTGATGATTGGCGTCGGTGTTATGTCGAACAGATGCAACCTCTTGCTGAGGAAATGTGTCAGTCGTTTTTGCCCGAGTTTGAAATCAAACTTGGCTACTACCGTGGTTGGGAAAAAGATACGCCCTATGCTGAGCTATTAGAGCGCAACTTTGAACGAGACCAGAGCTTAGGGTACACCTTTAGTGGACCTAATAAAGCCGACTTAAGAATTAAAGTGAACAACACACCAGTTGAGGATGTGTTGTCTCGAGGTCAGCTAAAACTGATGATGTGTGCATTGCGTTTAGCGCAGGGACAGCATCTCGCCGAGTTGACCGGTAAGCAGTGCATTTATTTAATAGATGACTTTGCTTCCGAATTAGATAGCCTTCGTCGTAAACGCTTAGCGGATTACCTAAAACAGACGAACGCTCAAGTTTTTGTAAGTTCTATTACCCAAAGCCAAGTCGCCGATATGATTGACGAAAATGGCAAGATGTTTCATGTGGAACATGGCACAATAGAACCAGGTAAATAGTGAGAGAAACTCATGTCAGAAAATTACGATTCATCGAGTATTAAGGTACTAAAGGGTCTGGATGCGGTACGTAAGCGTCCGGGAATGTACATTGGTGACACGGACGATGGAACCGGTCTGCACCACATGGTTTTTGAGGTGGTTGATAACTCAATTGATGAAGCGTTGGCTGGTCACTGTAACGACATTATTGTGACAATCCATGAGGACAACTCTGTTTCTGTTAGCGATGATGGTCGTGGTATCCCGACTGAAATGCACCCAGAAGAGCAGGTTTCTGCTGCAGAAGTTATCATGACGGTACTTCATGCGGGTGGTAAGTTTGATGACAACTCGTACAAAGTATCGGGTGGTCTGCACGGTGTAGGTGTTTCGGTAGTAAACGCATTGTCGAAAAAAGTGACGCTAACCATTCATCGTGGCGGTCAAATTCATACGCAAACCTATCACCATGGTGAGCCAGAAGCGCCACTTACAGTCATTGGTGATACGGATAAAACGGGTACGGAAATCCGTTTCTGGCCAAGTGAAGAAACCTTCACTAACATTGAATTCCATTACGATATCTTAGCAAAACGTCTTCGTGAGCTATCGTTCCTAAACTCTGGTGTGTCTATCAAGCTGATTGATAAGCGCGAAGAAGACAAAATGGATCACTTCATGTTTGAAGGCGGTATCCAAGCGTTTGTTGAGCACCTAAACACCAATAAAACACCAATCATCCAAAAAATCTTCCACTTCGATAACGAACGTGATGATGGCATTACTGTCGAAGTGGCGATGCAGTGGAACGATGGTTACCAAGAAAACATCTATTGCTTTACCAACAACATCCCTCAACGTGATGGTGGTACTCACCTTGCTGGCTTCCGTGCGGCATTAACGCGTACGCTGAACACGTTTATGGATAAAGAAGGCTTTTCTAAGAAAGCGAAAACCGCGACATCAGGTGATGATGCGCGTGAAGGTCTAACCGCTATCGTTTCGGTGAAAGTGCCCGATCCTAAGTTCTCAAGCCAAACCAAAGACAAGTTGGTTTCATCGGAAGTGAAATCAGCGGTTGAGTCTGCGATGGGTGAGAAACTGTCTGAGTTCCTTGTTGAGAACCCAGGTGAAGCGAAGATTGTTTGTACCAAGATCATCGACGCTGCTCGTGCTCGTGACGCAGCACGTAAAGCTCGTGAGATGACGCGTCGTAAAGGTGCACTAGATTTAGCCGGTCTACCAGGCAAACTGGCTGACTGCCAAGAGAAAGACCCAGCGCTTTCTGAACTATACATAGTGGAGGGTGACTCTGCGGGCGGTAGTGCTAAGCAGGGTCGTAACCGTAAGAACCAAGCGATTCTTCCACTTAAAGGTAAAATCCTTAATGTAGAAAAAGCGCGCTTCGATAAGATGCTTTCTTCACAAGAAGTGGCAACGCTTATCACGGCACTTGGCTGTGGTATTGGTCGTGATGAATATAACCCAGACAAACTGCGTTATCACAACATCATTATCATGACCGATGCGGACGTGGATGGTTCTCACATTCGTACGCTGCTATTAACGTTCTTCTACCGTCAAATGCCAGAGCTTATTGAGCGTGGCTACGTATATATTGCTCAGCCACCACTTTACAAAGTGAAGAAAGGCAAGCAAGAGCAGTATATTAAAGATGAAGATGCCATGAACCAGTATCAAGTATCTCTGGCTCTAGATAACGCGGCACTGCATGTTAATTCTGAAGCACCTGCACTGGCTGGCGAAGCACTTGAGAAGCTAGTTCAGCAATACAACGCTGCAGTTAAAACGGTTGATCGCATGAGTCGTCGTTATCCACATGCTATGGTTGGCGAGTTCATGTATGTACCACGTCTAACGGCTGAGCAATGTCATGACGCTGCGGCGGTGGAAGCATGGTCTAAACAGCTTGTTGAGCAGCTAAACAACAAAGAAGTGGGCGCAAGCCAATACAGCTTTGAAGTAGAACAGCACGCTGAACTGGGTGTAAACCTGCCTAAAGTTGTGGTTCGTACCCATGGCGTGACTCATGAGCACGTTATCAGTGTTGATCTACTCAACTCGAAAGAGTATCGCCAATTGGCAGATACGTCAGAAGCGTTAGACGGTCTGATTGAAGAGGGTGCTTACATCAAACGTGGTGAGCGTACTCAAGAAGTTACAAACTTCGTTGATGCTCTTGAGTGGTTAATCAAAGAGTCACGTCGTGGTTTAAGCCTACAACGCTATAAAGGTCTTGGTGAGATGAACCCTGATCAGCTGTGGGAAACAACCATGGATCCAGAGACTCGTCGTATGATGCAGGTGACGATTGAAGACGCGGTTGGCGCTGATCAACTGTTTACCACGTTGATGGGTGACCAAGTAGAACCTCGTCGTAACTTCATCGAAGAAAACGCACTGAAAGTGGCCAACCTAGACGTATAGACGGGTTGTTCTGCTAAATAAAAACGCTGCCTTAGGGTGGCGTTTTTTATTACTCGCATATTCTTATTGTTGCTAGTGAGTGTTCGATTATAGAAAAAAGAGTAGGGCTCTCTTGAATATGGAGTGCATCGTCCCTATATAGGGTAATGAAGAGGACGCCAACTTATGGGCCTCGGAAATAGCTGATCCCTTATTGCTCAAGAGAGGATAACGGTGGCAGCACACTATTTAGATTGATTCCAACTTATGTCCCGTTTATAGACAAACATCAGGGAATAAGCCATGAATCCCCTTAGATCTTATGAATAAAGAGCTAAGACTATTGCTTAACTGAGGATAGTATTATGAGAACTGTAGATTTCACTCCTTTATACCGCAACGCAATCGGCTTCGATCGTCTATTTAATATGATGGAAGCGAACACCGCGAAAAACGCTTCAGGCGGTTACCCTCCGTATAACATCGAACAACAAGACGAGAACCACTTCCGTATCACTATGGCTGTGGCTGGCTTTGCTGAAGAGCAGCTCGATCTTACTCAAAAAGAGAACCTATTGATTGTTAAGGGTGAGCGTAAAGCTGAAGAAGGTAAAAACTATGTTTACCAAGGCATCGCAGAGCGCGATTTTGAGCGTAAGTTCCAACTAGCAGACTATGTGAAAGTGGTCGGTGCAAGCATGGAGAATGGTTTGCTTCACGTTGACCTAGAACGTGAAATACCAGAAGCGATGAAACCGCGTAAAATTGAGATCGGTGGTAATAAACTGATCGAAGGCTAATATTTGCCTTGAAACAATACTCGGAAATAAAGAGTGAAAGAGCGCCATAAGGCGCTCTTTTTAGTGTTAGGCTTCTGCGTAGGCTTTTGCTACTTCTTCCGCAATGATAGCGATGCCTTGCTGCATCTTGTCATCGTCTTGCACGTAGTTCATGCGTAAACACTGATGAGCATGATCCCATTCGTCTTCTTGACCAATAAAGAAGTATTCACCAGGAACAATTAATACACCACGGTCTTTCAGTCGTTGGTACAGCTCCATGGTAGTAATCGGTAATTCATCAAACCAAAGCCATAAGAAAATTGCCCCCTCTGGTTTGTGAATTCTAAAACGTGGGTCGGTTATGGCTGATTGCAGTAGTTCTACCGCGCGCAATGATTTCTGTTGATAGAAAGGCTTAATGACATTCGAGCTTAAATCCAGCAGATCACCTTTTTCAATCATATGATTGGCAAGCGCAGGGCCAAAGCTCCCAGGAGCAAGACTAATGATGCCATTCATATTGGTCATCGCTTGCGTAACTTCTTCACTCGCAATGACAATGCCGCAGCGTAAGCCAGGTAACCCTAGTTTGGATAAACTCATACATAGGATGGTGTTTTCATTCCAAAATGGCTCTACATCTTCAAAAATGATGTTTGGGAATGGCAGACCATAAGCATTATCAATAATCAGTGGGATATTGTTAGCACGAGCCAGTTTATCGAGCTTGTGGATCTCTTTGTCAGTTAGCACGTTACCCGTTGGGTTGGTTGGACGCGACGCACAGATAGCGGCAACAGAGTCATCGATTTTCAGGTGTTCAAAATCCACATGATATTTGAATAAGCCACCGTCGAGTAATTCAATTTCTGGGTGATAAGAGACAAAGATATCTTCGTCAATGCCCGCGTCGCCATAGCCAATGTACTCGGGAGCAATAGGCAATAGAATCTTCTTGTGCGAGCCATCGGATTGCTTACCTGCAAGCAAATTGAACAAATAGAAAAAGCCGCTTTGACTACCATTGGTTAGGCTGATGTTCTTTTCTGTGATTGCCCAGCCATAGGTTTCACGCAGCAGCTTAGCAAGCGCTTTAACAAAGGCATCTTTACCTTGTGGGCCGTCGTAGTTAGCCATAGCTGCGACGAGATCGCCGTTGGCAAGCATATCTGCACTGGCTTGGTGAAAGTACTCGAGCATTGCTGGAATAGCGGCTGGGTTGCCACCTCCGAGCATAATGGCACCTGGAGTGCGGAGGCCATCATTGAGATCATCCATTAATTGGGTAATACCTGAGTAACGATTAAATTTTTCACCAAACTTAGAAAATTGCATTGCTGTACCTAGTTCATTGTGTTCACTTGTTATATTTTTTCGGTTTTTTATCCTGCTGGTGGCAAGATTAATGTTTGAACATACATTAATGAAACTGTGAGGCAAAGCACTATTTGTGGTGGGAATAAAAAAAAGCCCAGTTAGGTAACTGGGCTTTTGCTGTTTTTCTATAAAATTACTTTTGAATCAGTGATATATCAGCAATTTGCAAGAATAGGTTACGTAGGTTGTTCAGCAGTGTTAGGCGGTTTTTCTTCAGCGCCTCATCGTCTGCCATTACCATTACGTTGTCGAAGAAAGCATCAACCGGTTCACGAAGATCTGCTAGCTTGCTTAGCGCTTCTTGGTAGTTACCTGTAGCGAAAGCTGGCTCTAGTGCTTCTGTCATGACTTCTACATTTTCTGCCAGTACTTTTTCTGCATCTTCTTGTAGAAGTGCAAGGTCGATATCGGCGGCGAGTTCACCATCAAACTTCGCTAGGATATTGCCCACACGCTTGTTTGCTGCAGCAAGTGATTCTGCCGCTTCCAGTTCGCGGAAGTGAGATACTGCTTTCACACGCTGGTCAAAGTCTGCAGGTTTAGTCGGACGACGTGCTAACACCGCTTGGATAATGTCTACGCTGAAGCCTTCGTCTTTGTACCATGCATTGAAACGACCAAGCATAAACTCAAGTACGTCTTCTTCAACATTTGCATTGGTTAGCTTGTCGCCAAATAGTGACTTCGCTTTTGCGATAAGATCTGTAAGGTCTAAGCTGTAGCCATTTTCTACGATGATACGCAACACACCTAGCGATGCACGACGAAGTGCAAATGGGTCAGAGCCCTTAGGTGCTTGACCAATACCGAAGATACCAACAATAGTATCTAGCTTGTCTGCCATCGCGACAGCGGATGAGATACCAGTGCTTGGTAGGTCATCGCCTGCAAAACGAGGCATGTATTGCTCGTATAGTGCTAGTGCTACTTGCTCATCTTCGCCGTCGTGCGTGGCATAATGCATCCCCATCACACCTTGAGTATCAGTAAATTCAAATACCATAGATGTCATTAGGTCACATTTAGCCAATAGGCCTGCACGCTTAGACTTTTCAACATCAGCATCGATTTGCTCAGCGATGTAGCCAGCAAGCTCAGTGATGCGATCCGTCTTGTCTTTGATAGTACCTAGCTGCTTCTGGAAGATAGCTTGCTCTAGTTCAGGTAGACGGTCGATAAGCGGGCGCTTGCGATCTGTATTAAAGAAGAACTCGGCATCGGCTAGGCGAGGACGCACAACCTTCTCGTTACCTTCGATAACGTAGCGAGGCTCTTTCGATTCGATATTAGAAACGAAGATGAAGTTTGGTAGTAGCTTCTTGTTCTCGTCATAAACTGGGAAGTATTTTTGGTCGCCCTTCATGGTGTAAACCAACGCTTCAGAAGGTACTTTTAGGAATTCTTCTTCAAACTTCGCAGTGAGTACTACTGGCCATTCAACCAGGGACGTCACTTCTTCTACTAAGTCATCTTCGAGATCAGCTACACCGCCAACCGCTGCCGCTGCTTTTTGAGAGTCCGCTAGGATGATGGCTTTACGTGCGTCATAATCAGCCATCACTTTACCGCGTTCTTCGAGGATCGCTGGGTATTGCTCTGCTGATTCGATAGTGAACTCTTGCTCACCCATAAAGCGGTGACCACGGATAGTTCGATCAGACGCTACGCCTAGGATTTCGCCTTCTATAAGGTCAGAACCCATTACCATCGTCAGCGTTTTAACTGGGCGGATAAATTGAGTGGTTTTATCACCCCAACGCATTGGCTTAGCGATAGGTAGATTAGCGAGTGCTTTGGCTGCAAGTTCAACGATGATCTCAGACGTTGCCTGACCTTTCACCTCTTGTTTGAATAGCAGCCATTCACCTTTGTCAGTCACTAGACGTTCTGCTTGGTCAACAGTAATACCGTTACCACGAGCCCAGCCTTGTGCTGCTTTAGTTGCATTGCCATCAGCATCAAATGCTACCGATACTGCTGGGCCGCGCTTTTCAACCACTTTGTCAGCTTGACCTTCAGCCAGCGCTGAAACCTTAAGTGCTAAGCGACGAGGTGCGGCATACCACTTCACACCTTCGTGTGCTAGGTCTGCATCTTTAAGTTCAGACTCAAAGTTTGCTGCAAATGCTTCAGCAAGAGTGCGAAGTTGTGTTGGTGGTAGCTCTTCAGTACCTAGTTCAATTAGAAATTCTTTTGCCATGTTTACTGTCTCCTCGCCTTATTTCTTACACATTGGGAAGCCAAGTGCTTCACGTGATGCGTAGTATGCTTCTGCTACTGACTTAGTCAGGTTGCGGATGCGAAGAATGTAACGTTGGCGCTCTGTTACAGAGATAGCTTTGCGAGCATCAAGCAAGTTGAACGCGTGAGCGGCTTTTAGAATGCGCTCGTAAGCTGGAAGAGGAAGAGGTTTCTCTAGTTCCAGTAGCTCTTTAGTTTCTTTCTCACATTGATCGAAATATGAGAATAGGAAGTCTACGTCAGCGTGCTCGAAGTTGTATGTAGATTGCTCAACTTCGTTTTGGTGGAAGATATCACCATAAGTCACTTTGCTTCCGTCTGGTGCAATGTTCCAAACTAGGTCGTAAACAGAGTCTACTTCTTGGATATACATAGCAAGGCGCTCGATACCATAAGTGATCTCGCCGGTTACTGGCTTACACTCAAGACCACCCACTTGCTGGAAGTAAGTAAACTGAGTGACTTCCATACCGTTTAGCCATACTTCCCAACCAAGACCCCAAGCACCGAGTGTCGGGTTTTCCCAGTTGTCTTCTACGAAGCGAATGTCATGCACTAGTGGGTCGATACCAAGTACTTCTAGTGAGCCTAGATATAACTCCTGAATGTTGTCTGGAGATGGCTTTAGCGCTACCTGAAATTGATAGTAGTGCTGTAGTCGGTTCGGGTTTTCACCATAGCGGCCGTCAGTCGGACGACGAGATGGTTGGACATAAGCTGTCGACATTGGCTCAGGGCCAAGTGCGCGCAAACATGTCATTGGGTGAGAGGTGCCCGCACCTACTTCCATATCTAGAGGTTGTACAATGGTACAGCCATTTTGTGCCCAATAATCCTGCAGCGCGAGGATCATTCCCTGGAAGGTTTTGATATCGTATTTTTGCATAGTCAATTCGCGCGATTCTTTATCTGAAAAAGGTAAAAATAACGATCAAGTATACCCAGTAATTCCTTGGGGGAGTAGGGGTAAAAGTGGTTAATTAATCGTCATTATGCGAAAAAAGGTCAGTTTTTTGCATTTCTCGCTCAACTGCGGCTTAAGGGACAGTGTTATTGTTGAATTTGATGGTTAGTGTGATTACAATACCGCCATCTTTGGGGAGTAGCTTATTCGGACTCTAGCAAGAGTCAGAATTCGTTCGTCAACATAATTGGTGCAAAATCACCATGGCGTTCGAGACTTGTGCCAACAAGTTTAGCAAGACCTTAGATAAACATCGTGAACCGGGGTGGGGTGCGAGGTTTATCTATAGGTTAAAAACTATAATCCCTGCCCCTTAGAGCATGTCGTGAGCGTTTTAGCTATTTCAATTACTACTGTCGCCTTAGCTGAGATTGGGGATAAAACCCAACTTCTCTCATTGCTGTTAGCCAGTCGTTACCGTAAACCTATTCCCATTATTGCAGCCATTTTTCTGGCAACGATAGCCAACCATGCACTTGCTGCTTGGTTAGGAGTTGTCGTCGCCGATTACCTTTCGCCTCAAGTTCTGAAGTGGGTTGTTGTCGTAAGTTTTGTAGCCATGGCCGGATGGGTACTGATTCCCGATAAACTGGATGAAGAGGAAAGTATCTCCAACAAAGGACCATTTGTGGCCAGTTTCATTGCGTTTTTTATCGCAGAGATTGGTGACAAAACTCAAATTGCGACATCAATATTAGGGGCGCAGTATGCCGATGCCTTAATGCTGGTGGTTCTAGGAACCACTATTGGTATGTTGTTGGCGAATGTTCCGGTAGTACTGATAGGAAAGTTGTCAGCGGATAAATTGCCATTAGATTGGATTCGCCGGGTTACCGCCACTCTGTTTGTATTATTAGCAATTGGTGCGGCTATTTTTTAATAACAATATCAACTAGCTAACTGTGATTTATCCAAGATCAAACTCTGGCACGAATCTAGTGAATTTCGTGATGAGTGACATATTAGTGTCACAATTGTCATGCTACTTTAATCATGTGGATCCTAGCGAGAGGGCAATACTATGCTTACACGTTACACAGGAATGACCGCGAAAAGTCAGAGTTCTTTATTTACGTTCGGTTTTGTTTTAACGGTTCTTGGAATGGTGCTCACCGACATGTGGACACCTATGGTTGTCGGTGCCATTGTGATGGCTGGACTCTCTGTAGAGTCGTGGATTAGGGTGCAACACCTCATTCCCATGCACAATGAAATACGTGCGATGCAAAAGCAGATTAAGCAGTTGCAATCGGAAGTCCGAACGCTTGAATATGATGAATAGTAAAAAGGCTGCATGATGCAGCCTTTTTTGATTCTTTACGCGAGACCTTTCTTGATTAAGTAAAGGTAAGGTATAGATTCTGTTTGCGAGCCAAGTAATTGGTGATCCATAAAACGACAAAAGCTTGGGATGTCTCTCGTAGTAGAAGGATCGTCAGCTTTCACTAACAACACTTCTCCTTGTTCCATTTTACGAATTGTCTTCCTGACCATCATCACTGGCTCTGGACAGCGCAAGCCTTCTGCTTCTAATGTTTGCGTTGCTAGGTCTGTATTGATTGTCATGGTGTGCTCTGATCTATAAAAAACAGCTCAAATTCTACTTATGAAGAAAAAATATGCAATAACTCTTGGCAAATGGATTTTTTTGTTTTAACTTTATTTAACAAGTTGGTAACAAAGAAGCAAGGGAGTAGCTATGTTGACCGCTTTAGATAGATTGACGATTTATTCAGTGCTTTGCTTTATTGCGTTCTGTGCCCTGGTATTAAAGACTTCAGCAGAGCCGAGCTTTGTTCCTTTAATTGGATTAAGCGCCTCAATCCTAGGGATTTGGATTGAGATGAGACGCTGGCAAGATGTTTCAGAAGAACAAGAAAGTTAACATTTTATAAACATCTGGCTAATTTAGATTTCTAACACTATACGACATTCCGACACTATCCCCATTTTCTTGGGCTTCCCCGCTGTCAAAGGCGGGATTTTTTTTATCTGGCGCTAGGTAAAGATATTCGGGCTCGGTGTACACTATAAAAGAACCCGTTAGGAAGTGTTTATGGAACTCGAAGAAATCTATCGTCGTGACTTGAATCTGTTGGTTGCGTTAAAAGTGTTGGTCGAAGAAGGTAGTGTTAGTCAAGCAGCTGTGCGCTTGAACCTTAGCCAGTCAGCGACCAGTCGTGTTTTAGGTCGGCTCAGAGATTTATTGGGCGATCCTCTGTTTACCCGTCAAGGGCAACGGATCATTCCTACCAGTAAAGCATTGGAGATCTGCAAACAAATTGATGCGCCGTTAGAATCATTCCGCCAACTGTTAACACCGAGTGAGTTCAATCCATATTACTGCAATGAGCGTTTTCTTATCGCTACTACTGACTACGCTATGCAGACCATACTTCCTTATGCCTTACCTATGGTGTATCAGCAGGCGCCTAACATTTCGCTAGAGTTTGCCCCACTGCAACACGAGAGCCTTTTTAAGCAGCTGAGTACCGATAAGGTAGATATGGCTATCTGTCGACCATCAGGTTCTGTCTCACCTTTGCATCAAGATATATTAGGGCCTGTAGGGGTTTCATGTTTAGTGTCTAAACAGCATCCTCTTGCGGAAAAGCCACTATTACTCGAAGACTATATTAATGCGCCACACGCCATGATTGCGATAAGCGATGGCGTAAAATCATTACTTGATGCTGCATTGGTTAATCAGAATCCAAGAAGAATGGTGTTACGGGCTTATCACCTTGAAGCGGCATTGGCGATTGTTGATTCCATGCCTCTTATTATTACCGTTCCTGCCGATTTAGCGTATTTGGTTGCAGAGCGATATGACTTAGTAATTAAGCCATTGCCATTTACGTTCACACCATTTGATTATTCGTTGATTTGGCACTCACGCTGCGATACTTCTGAGTCCCAGCAATGGTTGCGCAAAGTGTTGAAACAAGAATGTGGCAAATTGATTACTAAAAGAATTGAAGATGTAGGGTTAGGCTAGCAGTCGGTTGAATTGATACCTTCATTTCCTTGTATTCACTAATCTTTATCCTAGTTTGACTTAAAAACAACAAAGGAATGAGCAATGAATATTAAAAGGATTATCGTCGGGCTAGCTGCTATAAGCCTTACTCATACTGCTCTCGCCAATAACATCATGGAGGCGTGTATCGACTGTCATGGTTCTGATGGTGTTGGTAGAGAAAACACCATCCCTAACCTTCGAGGGCAGCCTAAAGCCTACTTAGAGGCTCAAGTCCTTGCGTTTAAATCTGGTCATCGAACTAGCAGCTTTATGGAGCCTATCGTTCACGACGTTGCAGATGATCAGCTGGTACTCGCTGCTGATTTCTATGCCTCCATTCCCGTTGATACTCCTGAAACCTTGCAATGGCGAGGTGATAAGTGGCCTGCTGATATGCCATTGGGTGAACGAATCGCATACAGTGGTAAATGGAATAGCAATGTACCAGCTTGTGTCAGTTGCCACGGACCTAATGGGGTGGGGGTTGCACCAAGTTTTCCTATGCTTATGGGGCAAAATAAAGACTACTTAATCAATCAACTCAACGCTTGGAAAAATGATCAACGCCCTCCGGGTTCGTTAGGGACGATGGTAACTATTTCTAAAGCACTCAGTGAAGAAGAAATCGAAGCTGTTGCGGAATACTTCTCATCGCAAGGAGGTTCTTTATGAAAACTCATTATCTAATCGCTTTGCTTGCTGGTTTTACTTTCGTTGCCTTTGCTGATCAATATAAAGAGCTTCACCCCATAGAGCCTGGTAGGACGTTGAACGAAGGTGAAACCCTTCATCAAGTATCTCATTGGGATAACTTACCAAAGGGTGAATTGGGGGAGTCGATAAAGCGTGGATATTCATTGTTTATGAATACCCAGCAATTGAAACCGACGGGAAGAGTGAATAATGGTATGAACTGCACCAATTGCCATCTTGGAGGGGGGAGTGTAGCCAATGCGGCACCTATGTGGGCTGCGTTTGTGTCTTACCCTGCCTATCGTTCTAAAAATAAACGAGTAAATACGTTTGAAGATCGATTGCAAGGTTGTTTTCTTTATTCTATGAACGCAAAAGATGGTCAACCCCCAGAGGTATTAAGTCAGGAAATATTGGACCTTAATGCTTACTCTTATTGGTTGTCGTTTGGGGTCTCTGTTGATAACAAGTTGCCTGGAAGAGGATTTGGAAAACTAGAGAAACCTGTGAAGGCACCTAGTTACAAGCGTGGTGAAAAAGCTTATCAAAAAGAATGTTCTGTATGCCATGGTGAAAACGGACAAGGACGACAGGTGGGTGGACGTTATGTCTTTCCTGCACTTTGGGGGCCGGATAGTTTTAACTGGGGAGCAGGAATGCATCGAGTAAATACTGCTGCTACGTTCATAAAACACAACATGCCTTTGGGGCAAGGTGGAACATTAACAGATCAGCAAGCTTGGGATATCGCGTTGTTTATGGACAGCCATGAACGACCACAGGATCCACGCTTTGATGGTGATATTAAGTCGACGAAAGAAGCTTTTCATAATCATAATGGAGAGTACGGTAATCCAAGCCCTGCTAATGATAAGCAAATACTCGGTACTAATGCGTATTAAATACAAAAGGCTCTCATCATGAGAGCCTTTTCAATAATATATGTTAGCTAAGATTAGATCTTAATTGTCACACGGCCAGTGATAGCGCCATTAGTGATATCTTCTGCTGCTTGAATCGCTTCTTCCAACGCCACTGTTTTACTCGCTTGTGCGTAGTATGATTCTGGAAGTAAAGTTGCCAATTGTTCCCATGCTTTGATACGTTTCTCGCGAGGGCACATTACTGAGTCAATACCCTGTAGGCGGACATTACGTAGAATAAATGGCATAACGGTTGTTGGCAAATCAAAACCACCTGCCAGACCACATGCTGCGACCACACCGTTATAGTTCATTTGAGCCAATACTTTCGCGAGAAGTTTGCTACCTACAGTGTCAACCGCTGCAGCCCAAACTTGACGCTCAAGTGGCTTAGCTGGTTCTTCAAGTTCACTACGTTCAACAATACGAGAAGCGCCAAGAGAAGTGAGTAATTCACCATTTTCTGAAGCACGGCCTGTGACTGCTGCGACTTTGTAGCCGAGTTGGTTTAGTAGCGTTACTGATACACTACCGACACCACCACTTGCGCCGGTTACCAGTACTTCACCATCTTCTGGTTTGATGCCAGCATCAACAATCGCTTGCACGCAAAGCATAGCCGTGAAGCCAGCAGTACCGATAGCCATGACCTTTTCTGCATCTAGGCCAGCAGGCATTGGCACCAACCAATCACCGTTTAGACTTGCTTTCTCTGCCATGCCACCCCAGTGATTCTCACCGACCCCCCAGCCAGTGAGAACCACTTCGTCGCCTTCCTTATAACGAGGGTCATCAGATTGAGACACTACGCCAGAAAGATCTATACCCGGTACCATTGGGAAATTGCGAATAATTTTGCCTTTACCTGTAATCGCCAACCCATCTTTGTAGTTCAAAGATGAATATTTTACATCTATTTTTACATTACCTTCTGGAAGCTGAGACTCATCTACTTGAGAAATAGTAGCGATTGTTTTTTTATCTTCTTGGTTAAGTAACAGTGCTTTGAACATGGTTGTCTCCAATGAGTTGACGTGTTATCTGCTGCAAAGTGTAGGCGACAAATAGGTAAAAAAAAAATGAAACTTGAACATTTGATGTATGCATTTTATGCATAAATAAAAACAGCTCCGCAAGCGGAGCTGTTTTTACATTCAGATGGGGTTATGGACGTTCGAATATGGTTGCAATGCCTTGACCCAAACCAATACACATGGTCGCTAGACCGATCTTGGCATCTTTGCTTTCCATAATATTGATAAGCGTGGTGGAAATACGAGAGCCTGAGCAGCCCAATGGGTGTCCAAGCGCGATAGCACCACCGTTAAGGTTTACTTTCTCGTCAACCACATCTAATAGACCCAGATCCTTCGCACATGGCAGTGATTGAGCAGCAAATGCTTCATTAAGTTCAACAATATCAATATCATCCATCGTCAAACCTGCACGCTTCAGTGCTTTTTGAGTCGCAGGTACTGGACCATAACCCATAATAGAAGGATCGCAACCAGCAATGGCCATTGAGCGGATTTTTGCACGAATAGGTAAACCTAGCTCGTTAGCTTTATCTTCACTCATTATCAACATGGCAGAAGCACCATCAGATAGCGCAGATGAAGTGCCGGCGGTGACTGTGCCGTTTGCAGGGTCAAATACAGGACGTAGCTTAGATAGACCTTCCACGTTAGTTTCCGGACGAATAACTTCATCGTAATCTAAAGTGAAGAGAGAGCCGTCTTCTGCGTGACCTTCTGTTGGTAGAATTTCGTTTTTGAAGCGTCCTTCTATGGTTGCGGCTTGTGCACGTTGGTGACTGCGGGCAGCAAACTCATCTTGTTGTTCGCGGCTAATTCCATGGAGTTTACCTAGCATCTCAGCTGTTAAACCCATCATGCCTGCTGCTTTTGCAACGTTCTTTGACAACTGTGGATGAAAGTCAACGCCATGAGTCATTGGGACATGACCCATGTGTTCTACACCACCGATAAGACAGATTTCCGCATCGCCTACCATAATAGAGCGTGCCGCGTCATGCAGAGCTTGCATTGATGAACCACACAAACGGTTAACGGTCACCGCACCAATTTCAATAGGTAAACCCGCGAGCAGTGCTGCATTACGTGCCACGTTAAAACCTTGCTCTAATGTTTGCTGTACACAGCCCCAATAGATATCTTCAATTTCTTCAGGTTTGACTTGTGGGTTGCGAGCCAAAATTCCTTTCATAAGATGCGCTGATAGATCTTCAGCACGTTGATGTCTAAATGCACCACCTTTGGAACGACCCATCGGTGTGCGAAGACAATCAACAACGACAACATTTTTCATTTTGATATTCCTCTTCCAATGGGTAATTACAGTGAGCCAGTTTGCTGCAGTTCATAGAAGCGCTTACCAGAGCTTGCCATGTCTACTAGCGACTGAGGGACTTTGTACATTGCACCCAATGACTCGTATTGTTTTGCCATTGCTACGTAGTTATCGATACCAATGCTATCTAGGTAACGGAATACACCACCGCGGAATGGAGGGAAGCCCAATCCATATACTAGAGCCATGTCGGCTTCTTGTGGTGTTGCAATGATGCCCTCTTCAAGACACAGTGCTACTTCGTTGATCATTGGAATCATCATACGTTGAATGATGGTGTCGTCGTCGAACGCTTGGCTTGGTTTGCAAACCGGTTCTAGTAAGCTAGTGATGTCTTCACTTGGTGCTTTCTTCGGTCGACCACGCTTGTCTGTAGTGTACGCGTAGAAGCCAGAGCCATTCTTCTGACCGTAGCGAGTGTTACTAAAGAGAACATCGATTGCATCGCGCTCTTCTTTCGCCATACGCTCAGGGAAACCTTCCGCCATGACAGCTTGAGCGTGGTGAGCGGTATCGATACCAACAACATCGAGAAGATAAGCAGGCCCCATAGGCCAACCAAACTTGCGCTCCATGACTTTATCAATCTGAATAAAGTCAGCACCATCACTTAATAGCTGACTAAAGCCGCCAAAGTAAGGGAAGAGTACGCGGTTAACAAAGAACCCTGGGCAATCATTCACGACGATTGGCGATTTACCCATTTTTGCTGCGTAAGCCACAACACGATTAATGGTTTCTTCTGACGTGTGCTCACCACGGATGATTTCAACCAGTGGCATACGGTGGACTGGATTAAAGAAGTGCATACCACAGAAGTTTTCTGGGCGCTTGAGTGACTTCGCAAGTACATTAATAGGAATCGTCGATGTATTCGATGCAATGACAGTATTCTCACCGACTAATCCTTCGACTTCGCTCAATACTGATGCCTTTATCTTTGGATTCTCAACGACCGCTTCGACAATCACATCGCTCTGTTCGATGCCTGCGTAATGAAGGCTTGGAGTGATAGATGCCAATACGCCAGCCATCTTAAAGCCATCAATACGACCACGTTGCAATCGTTTGTTCAGCAGTTTGGATGCTTCAGTCATGCCAAGCTCTAAAGAAGCCTGAGCAATATCTTTCATGATTACGGGTACGCCTTTAAGCGCAGACTGATAAGCAATACCGCCACCCATGATGCCAGCACCTAGCACGGCAGCACGTTCGGTGTCTTTACCTGACTTCGCGGCTTTCTTAGCAAGACCTTTAATGTATTGGTCGTTAAGGAAGATACCAACTAGTGCGTTGGCTACATCAGAGCCAGCTAGTTGAATAAAGTAATTTGCTTCAATATCAAGAGCCTGATCTCGGCCAGAGCGAGCTGCTTCTTCAATGGCTTTTACTGCAGCCATTGGTGCTGGATAATGTGGGCCTGCTTTTTGAGCAACAAGACCTTTAGCCATAGTGAAGCTCATCATCGCTTCAAGCTTGCTCAGTGTCAGTGGAGACACTTTCGCTTGGCGGCGTGCTTTCCAATCGATTTTCTCATTGATGGCTAATTGAATCGTGTTAAGTGCAGATTCATACAGTGCATCGGTTTCGACGATTGCGTCGAGTAAACCAAGCTTTAACGCTTCACCTGAGCGACATGCTTTACCTTGTGTGATGATTTCCATTGCGCTATCGGCACCAATGAGGCGTGGTAGACGCACAGTGCCGCCAAAGCCAGGCATAATGCCAAGTTTTGTCTCTGGAAGGCCGATGCTGGTGGTTTTGTCACCAATTCTAAAATCTGTTGCTAATACACACTCACAACCACCACCAAGCGTGTGACCTTTTAGGGCTGAAAGTGTCGGAACGGGCAGATCTTCTAACTTGTTGAAGATGCTATTTGCAAAACCAAGCCACTCTTTGAGTTCTGCTTTTGGTTTGGCAAACAATCCCAAGAATTCCGTGATATCGGCGCCAACGATAAATGCGCTTTTATCTGTAGTGAGGATTAGACCCTTTAAATCATTCCATGCTGCAAGAGCATCAAGTGCTTTGTCTAGGGCTTCAAGAGTAGCCAGATCAAGTTTATTGACCGACTGGGGAGAGCTAAAACACAGTTCGGCGATGCCGTTGTGTACTTCCTTTACCTGTAGGGTTTCAGATTGGTAAATCATTGTCATTCTCCGTGACAGACAATCCGTGATTGTGCGAAAGCGGTAGTTATTGTTTTTGCTTCTGGTTAGACCAGTCGTCTAATATTGAACCGCATTGAATTTAATTTCAATACATTTTTTAAACAACTGTTTAACATTATGACCGTGGTCCAATCTTGGAGTCAATCCTATTCACCCGTGATAGAATACCCTTTTTAGGCTACAGATCTCATAAATCCTAATGAACTCAACTGCATACTTGATACCAGAGCACTCTGTGATTTTTGAAGAAGAAATCAAAAAGAGTGTCTTCATCACACAAATTGCCCATACACCAAGTATCGAAAGTGCCAAAGCGTTTATCGATGATGTGAAGAAAGAACACAGTAGTGCCAGACATAACTGTTGGGGCTTTGTAGCCGGTCGTCCAGAAAATTCGATGATGTGGGGCTTTAGTGATGATGGTGAACCATCTGGCACAGCAGGAAAGCCTATTTTGGCACAGTTAAGCGGTTCCGGGATTGGAGAATTGGCGGCTGTTGTTACCCGTTATTCTGGTGGAATCAAGCTAGGAACAGGCGGATTAGTGAAAGCTTATGGTGGAGGAGTTCAACAAGCACTTAAGCTAATTCAAACAATAGAAAAAAAAATCACCACACAATTACGACTAGAGTTAGACTATGCATTTGTAGCCACGGCTCAGTCTGAACTTAGTAAGTGTTCTGCAGTAGAAGTGGAATCTCACTATAGCGATAAGGTTATTCTTATTGTAGAAGTTGAGGTGAATAAGGTTGATGCACTCACGCAAAGCATAATTAATAAAAGTGGAGCCAAGGCAATGGTTTCTCCAGTAGAACACAACTAGGACGTAACGAAGCGTAGCTTCATTCAACATATATGCAATTTCGATCCATAATCCGCATTGTCGGGCTTCTTTTAGCGCTGTTCAGTGTGTCAATGCTTGCGCCAGCTCTTGTCGCGCTCATCTATCGTGATGGTGCGGGTGTACCTTTTGTTACGACCTTTTTTGTCTTATTAGTTTGTGGTGGCTTTTTCTGGTTTCCCAACCGACGCCACAAACACGAGCTCAAAGCTCGTGATGGCTTCCTTATTGTGGTTTTGTTTTGGACAGTAATCGGCAGCGCCGGCGCCTTACCGTTCCTTATATCCGATTTCCCTAATGTATCGATAACCGATGCATTCTTTGAATCATTCTCCGCCTTAACCACTACCGGTGCGACGGTTATTGTTGGTTTAGATGAGCTACCTAAAGCGATATTGTTTTATCGTCAATTACTCCAGTGGTTTGGGGGCATGGGGATTATTGTACTCGCCGTCGCTATTTTACCGGTGCTAGGCATTGGTGGTATGCAGTTATATCGGGCCGAAATCCCTGGTCCGGTGAAAGACAGCAAAATGACGCCTCGAATTGCTGAGACAGCAAAGGCGCTTTGGTACATCTACTTAAGCTTGACTATCGCTTGTGCAGCGGCATTTTGGGTAGCAGGTATGACACCGTTTGATGCGATAGCCCATAGTTTCTCAACCATTGCGATTGGTGGTTTCTCCACTCACGATGCGAGTATGGGTTACTTTGATAGTCATGCTATAAATATGATTACCGTGGTATTCCTGCTTATATCGGCCTGTAATTACTCTTTGCACTTTGCTGCATTTGCTTCAGGTGGTGTACATCCTAAGTACTATTGGAAAGATCCCGAGTTTAGAGCCTTCATCTTTATACAGGTGGTGTTATTCCTGATCTGCTTCCTTATTTTATTGAAGCATCACTCCTATAACTCGGTATACGATGCGTTTGATCAGGCACTGTTCCAGTCAGTATCTATTTCGACGACGGCGGGCTTTACCACTACTGGATTCTCGGAATGGCCATTGTTTTTACCCGTGTTGCTACTGTTCTCTTCTTTTATTGGTGGATGTGCAGGCTCAACGGGTGGTGGTATGAAGGTAATTCGTATTTTATTACTTACTCTGCAAGGCGCTCGTGAGATGAAACGCCTTGTACACCCAAGAGCGGTATATACCATCAAAGTGGGTGGGACAGCACTGTCTCAGCGTGTTGTAGACGCCGTATGGGGATTTTTCTCGGCTTACGCGCTGGTGTTTGTGGTCTGTATGTTAGCGTTAATTGCTACTGGCATGGATGAGCTTAGTGCGTTCTCCGCAGTTGCGGCTACGTTGAACAACCTCGGCCCAGGTCTTGGAGAAGTAGCTGTCCACTTTGGTGAAGTCAATGATAGCGCTAAGTGGGTGCTCATCGTTTCGATGCTATTTGGCCGACTTGAAGTGTTTACCCTTCTTATTCTATTAACTCCTGCATTTTGGCGTAGTTAACCAGCCTGCTTATTAAGGTAAAGGAAACATCGTGGAAAAAGTTCTCTATCTCTATTCTTCTCGTGAAGGACAAACGACAAAAATCATTACGCGTATTGCTGAGCAATTAGGTGATGATGCCGCCACTATCGTCAATCTACACCAAGACATGAACATTAATCTTGATGAGTTCGATAAAGTGCTTATCGGGGCATCAATCCGATATGGTCATTTAAATAAGAAACTCTATCAGTTTTTAAATGCCAACAGTGCAAAGTTAGCGTCAATGAAAGCCGCATTCTTTTGCGTCAATCTGACCGCAAGAAAAGAAGAACAAGGAAAAGATACGCCGGAAGGCAGTGCTTATATAAAGACGTTCTTGAAAAAGTCACCTTGGCAACCGGAGTTAATAGGTGTGTTTGCCGGCGCATTGTATTACCCACGTTATAATCCTTTTGACCGCTTTATGATTAAACTGATTATGACGATGACCGGCGGAGAAACAGATACTTCAAAGGAAGTGGAATACACTAACTGGGATAAAGTCAGCTTGTTTGCGGATAAATTTGCTCAGCTATAATAAGAAAATGTCGATTTTTGCGTCGTTTTGAGCTGTTTTTAATCGAACGATAAAAAAATGCGAAAAACTTCAAAAAAAGGGTTGCCAAGAAGATTTCGATCTCTATAATGCCCCCTCGCTGACACGGGAACGCAGACGAAAGTTCGCATCCG
>NZ_JAKRBO010000016.1:0-58950 GCF_022432925.1 Vibrio sp. CyArs1
ACCATGTCACACTTGTTCATGAATACGATGATGTAAGGGATACCAACCTGACGGCCTAGTAGGATGTGCTCACGAGTTTGAGGCATTGGACCATCAGTAGCAGCAACTACAAGGATACCGCCGTCCATTTGCGCAGCACCAGTGATCATGTTTTTAACATAATCCGCGTGTCCTGGGCAGTCTACGTGTGCGTAGTGACGAGTTGGAGTATCGTACTCAACGTGAGAAGTTGCGATTGTGATACCGCGCTCACGCTCTTCTGGAGCGTTATCGATAGATGCGAAGTCTTTCGCTTCACCGCCGTACACTTTTGCAAGAGTAGTACAGATTGCAGCTGTTAGAGTTGTTTTACCGTGGTCAACGTGGCCGATAGTACCAACGTTTACGTGCGGTTTCGTACGTTCAAATTTTTCTTTAGACATGAGTTGTCCCTCTAGGTACGGATTTAGGTGGCTTTGAAGACCACGCAACCAAAAAATCTTGGTAATAAAGCTTCTCTTAGCCTCTAAACATAGTTGAGGCAAAAGAAAGTATCAAAAGGAAATATTGCTTTGAGAGCTGGTGCTGATAGGCAGACTCGAACTGCCGACCTCATCCTTACCAAGGATGCGCTCTACCACCTGAGCTATATCAGCACTCTAAATGAGTTGGAGCGGGCAGCGGGAATCGAACCCGCATCATCAGCTTGGAAGGCTGAGGTAATAGCCATTATACGATGCCCGCAACACGTAACTCTGAGAGCTATTCCCTAAAGAATATGGTGGGGGGGGACGGATTCGAACCATCGAAGGCAGTGCCGGCAGATTTACAGTCTGCTCCCTTTGGCCACTCGGGAACCCCCCCAAATTTTACTTACCATTTTCGTCATCATTGCCCTAGGCAAAGTGAAAATGGTGCCGACTACCGGAATCGAACTGGTGACCTACTGATTACAAGTCAGTTGCTCTACCTACTGAGCTAAGTCGGCATAAGTGGAGCGCATTCTATTGAATGAATCTTGCTGATGCAACCGTTAAATCAAAAAAAATTTCGTTTTTTCACACATTCTTCCTTTTTGACGACTTTTTGTACACATTTCGGGGAATTACGCACGCAGTGTCGCATGAAATATTTGATTTATCCCTTTGTTCAGGTATGTTCAGCACTCTACGTGTATGGAAACCTTAAGTTAGGTGAGTTATGAGCCCTTTTATGTCATTTAGTCGCGAGCAGTGGTCTGCACTTCGCAACGCTGTCCCTATGACATTAACAGAAGATGATCTGAAAGAGCTTCAGGGTATTAATGAAAACCTGACGATACAGGAAGCCACTGATGTTTACTTGCCTCTTTCTCGTCTGCTTAACCTGTACGTTGCCGCGAGACAGAGTCGCAACTCCGTTCTTCAAGAGTTCTTGGGACAAAGTGACCATACGCCACCATTCATTATTGGTATTGCCGGTAGTGTTGCGGTCGGGAAAAGTACCACGGCTCGCTTGCTAAAAGCGTTACTCAGTCGCTGGGAAAACCACCCTAAGGTAGAACTTATTACGACTGACGGTTTCCTTCATCCTAATAAGGTACTGTTAGAAAAAGGGTTAATGGCGAAAAAGGGCTTTCCCGAGTCCTATGATATGCGTCGATTGGTGCAGTTTGTTTCCGATGTCAAAGCTTGTAAGCGTAACGTTGTCGCTCCCGTCTATTCACACTTAACTTACGATATTACTGATGAGCAGAAAGTCGTCGACCTACCTGACGTGCTAATCATCGAAGGTCTCAATGTCCTGCAAAGTGGCATGGACTACCCTCACGATCCACATCGCGTGTTTATCTCTGATTTTCTCGATTTTTCTTTGTACGTCGATGCAGATAGTGAACGCATTGAAAACTGGTATGTGCAGCGCTTTATGAAATTCCGCCAAGGCGCCTTTACTAAGCCTGGCTCTTACTTCAGCCACTATACCCAGTTGAATGAACAAGAAGCGAAAACCAAAGCGAAGAATATTTGGGCATCGATTAATGGGATCAACTTAGTGCAGAATATCTTGCCAACCAAAGAGCGGGCTCAATTGATTTTACAGAAAGGTAAAGATCATAATGTTGAGACGGTTTATTTGAGGAAGTAGGCTGTTTTTGACGAGGGGTTGTTTGCGCCAAAGGTAGATCCCTGCCTACGCAGGGATGACAATATCTAGTGTGGTAACAATATTTGATGTAGTGAGTGAAGTTGCTAAATTAGTGATAAGTTAAGCCACATCAGTTCAGTTTACGCAGAGAGATCTCACCACCAATAAATGGTTGAATGCCCGCTTCTGTTTCCAGTAAAACGGCGCCAGTGGCATCGATGCCGCGCACAATACCTTGAATGTCTCGATTGCCCATCACCAGACGAACTTCTCGATCCAAAAAGTTATCATGACGATTCCAACGTTCAACAAAACCGTGTAAGCCACACATTTCGTAATCTTCTAGAGCGTTCTGCCAAGCCTTGATAAAGGCCACCACCAAATCGTTACGGCTAAATGGTTTGTCTGCCACTTCATTGAGTGAGGTCCAAGGCTGATCGATGCCTTCTACTTGTTCACTCATATTTAGATTCATACCCATACCCATGACTAGGTTTGCCGCGCCACCAGCTTGGCCTGACATTTCAACCAAAATGCCGGCTAACTTCTTGTCATTAAAATACAGGTCATTCGGCCATTTAAGTTTTACACCATCAATCCCAAGTTGTTCCAAGGCTTCAACTATCGCCACGCCAATCACCAGACTCAACCCCATCGCCGCTGCCATTCCTGCTTCTAACTTCCAATACATGGAGAGATAAAGGTTACTACCGAATGGTGATACCCATTGGCGGCCACGGCGGCCACGGCCTTTAGACTGGTACTCAGAAATGCACACCGCACCCGACTCTAAGCTGTTTTGTTTGTCGAGTAAGTATTGATTGGTAGAGTCGATAATAGGAATCAACTCAAATGGTGAGGTAACAGTTCGCGATAGTTTCTCTTTGGACAACAGTTCCATAGGGGCCGCTAGTTGATAGCCTTTCCCCTGAACGCGAAAGATATCAACCCCCCAATCACGAATGCCTTTAATGTGCTTACTTACAGCGGCACGAGAAATACCCAGCTGCTCACCCAACATCTCACCCGAGTGAAATCCGCCTTGAGAAAGCTGCTCTAAAATCGCTAATTTCACATGATGCTCTCTCATAGCAGCTCCTTTAAATACACTTCTTGTTGAGCACCCATAAAGCGTACCTCATGCTCAAGCTCTACATTAAATTTCTTCAGCACACAGTCGCGGACATAAGCGGCAAGGTTAACAATATCCTCCGCCTTGGCATTATTGGCATTCACCAATACAAGAGCCTGTTTAGGATGCACCATGGCGCCACCCTGAGTATGCCCTTTCAGACCACACTGATCGATAAGCCAACCAGCAGCCAACTTCATCTTGTCACCCGATGGATACGCCACTAGCGCTGGGTATTGCGCTTTGAGCGTTTCATGCTGTTCGATACTGACAATCGGGTTTTTAAAGAAACTTCCAGCATTGCCAGTCACAGCTGGATCTGGCAGCTTCTCTTTTCTCACATTCACGACCACATCAAACACTTCTTTTGGCGTGGTCGTTTCTGGGTCAAGAGACTGTAACGGACCATAACTTAATATAGGCTGCCATGTTTTGTTTAGCTTAAGGCCAATGGCGGTCACGAGCGCCTTATCTTTCAGCTCGTGCTTAAAAATGGAGTCACGATAACCAAAACGACATTGATTATTAGACAGCCGCTTTATGGTATAGCTGTCTAAACAAAGGTACTCCACATAATCACATACTTGCTGGAGCTCTATACCATAAGCACCAATATTCTGAATAGGTGCGCTACCAGCACAGCCAGGGATTAAAGCCAAATTTTCAACACCAGCGTAACCCTGCTCTACACACCATTCCACCAAACTCGGCCAGTCTTCACCCCCTGATACATGCAAAAGATGTTCAGTCTCTGAGCTGGAGTACGAAATACCTTGCAATCGATTAATGATAACAACGCCCTGATAAGGCTCCGTAAATAACATGTTACTGCCCTTACCTAACATCAGTTTAGGTAGCGCTTGCCAGTCTGGGTTTTGGTAAATCGCAATTAGGTCGTCGACCGATTCAGCTTCTACTAGCACCTGACACTGCTGTGAGATACCAAAGGTGTGAAATGGGCGAAGTTGGGCATTGTTTTCAGTTTGCATGGGCATTCATTGATGGCTTACACTGCCGCTATTCTATCCTTTTGAAACGAGCATTGGCTATGGATACGTTAAAATTCGGTATGCTAGACCCCATTAAACTGCCGATTGCCAAAAAACTGTATAAAGCACACTACCCAGCTGGCAAACCAAAAAGTGATGAACGTATTCTCACTCTTAGCCAAGGCCACAGCCTCTGTGCCCTCGTACGATTTCGTACCATCGAGCAGTATCGATTGATGACCGGCATGCTGGTTCTTCCAGACTTCCGCCAACAAGGTATTGGTCATCATTTCATGGCACAACTGCGACAAAATGAGCTGACCAATAACGATTTTTGTTTTGCACTAGAACATTTACAGGGATTTTATGGACAACATGGCTTTAAAGTGATTACCCAAGAAGAGCTACCAGGTCCTCTTAAGCAACTGTTTTCTCGTTATATTCACGGCGGAAAAGCACTGGCAGCTATGCGATACATTGATCCCCGTTAAACTTATCAACGCTTTACTACCCATTTAGGGCAAGAGTTTGGTAAAATTCTAGGTTCGCAATTTTGCAATGACCAAAGGTACAGTCCCTCATATGATGGCTCTTAGGAACTCTTTTGAACAGCTTCCCTCAATCGCGCAGGATCCCAATGCACTGGATGTATTGTATTCCGCCAAAGATTATCGCGAGTATTTAATTCAAGCGATACGCGAAGCACAATCAAGAATCTACCTAGTCGCTTTGTATTTAGAAGATGATGACGCTGGACGCCAAATCCTGACTGAACTTTATCAAGCAAAGCAAAAGAATCCGGCTCTCGATATTGCCGTTTGTGTTGACTGGCACCGTGCACAACGTGGTCTGATTGGCGCAGACCAGTCTGATGGCAACGCAGTGATGTATCGCGAGTTTAGACAAAATCACGAGCATGCCGTTCCTGTTTACGGTATTCCAGTACGCGGCAGAGAAGTATTTGGGGTCTTGCACCTTAAAGGCTTTATTATCGATGATAAAGTGATATACAGCGGCGCTAGTCTTAACAACATCTACTTAAATTACGATGAGCGTTACCGATTCGACCGCTACCATGTTCTGAACAACCCTGAACTAGCAAATAGTATGGCTCAGTTTGTTGCAAACGAACTGATTGCCAATCCTGCCGTCAACGACCTGTCATTGCCAGAAAAGCCAACGACAAAAGATATTAAGGCAGAAATCCGGCAGCTACGTGGTTCACTGTCTCAGGCACGTTATCAATTTAACGCTCAGCCGAGTAATGAGCACCAAGCAGCAGTGACACCTATTGTTGGTATTGGTAAGCGTCGTAACAAGCTTAACCAAAGCATCAATCAGCTATTAGCTAGTGCTAAAGACGAGATTTTTATTTGTACCCCTTATTTCAACTTCCCTAAGTCGGTAGCAAAAGAAATCAAGCGTGCCCTGAAACGCGGTGTTAAAGTGAAAATCGTGGTGGGTGATAAGACGGCGAACGATTTCTACATTTCTCCAGAGGAAGACTTCAAAACCATTGGTGGTTTGCCTTACCTCTATGAAATGAATCTGCGTCGCTTTGCTAAAGCTAACGAAGCACATATCGCGAGTCGCAACTTGTGCATTCGCCTATGGAAACATGATGACAACAGCTTCCACCTAAAAGGTATTTGGGTCGATAAGCGTTATATGCTGATTACAGGCAACAACCTAAATCCACGAGCTTGGAGCTTGGATTTAGAGAATGCCATTTTGATTCAGGATCATTACTCGCATCTTGTCGACAAGTTTGAGGCTGAGGTGGAAAACATCCTTGAACACACCCAGTTGATCTGTACCTATAAGCAGTTGGAAAAAGTGGAAAACTATCCAGCGCCTGTACAAAAATTGCTGAAGAAAATTACTCGAGTTCAAGCTGATAGAGTATTGAAACAGTTACTTTAAGTTATTCAACCTTTAGCGTCTTCGAAAAAGCAAACACAAAAAAACCAGCCTCGCGGCTGGTTTTTTTACATCTCACCTAAATCAATTAAGACTTAGCTTCGCGACTTGCACGCTTACGATCGCTTTCCGAAAGGAACTTCTTACGGATGCGGATGCTTTCAGGTGTTACTTCTACTAGCTCGTCATCATCGATGAACTCAAGTGCTTGCTCTAGAGTCATAATGATTGGCGGAGTAAGAACCTGTGCGTCATCAGTACCAGAAGCACGAACGTTAGTTAGCTGCTTACCTTTAAGCGGGTTTACCGTTAGGTCGTTGTCACGGCTATGGATACCGATAACCATGCCTTCGTAAACCTCAACACCGTGACCGATAAACATACGGCCGCGCTCTTGTAGGTTAAACAGTGCGTTTGTTAGCGCTTTACCAGCACCGTTCGAGATAAGTACACCGTTTACACGCTGACCAATCTCACCGCCCTTGAATGGACCGTAGTGATCGAACGTGTGGTATAGAAGACCAGAACCAGACGTTAGTGTCATGAATTCAGTTTGGAAACCGATTAGACCACGAGATGGCATCATGAAGTCCATACGAATACGACCTTTACCATCTGGAGCCATGTCCGTTAGCTCACCTTTACGTAAGCCGATAGCTTCCATGATGCTACCTTGGTGCTCTTCCATTACGTCGATAGTTACAGTTTCGTAAGGTTCTTGCTTCTGACCATCTTCTTCTTTGATGATAACTTCAGGACGAGAAACCGCTAGCTCAAAGCCTTCACGACGCATGTTTTCGATCAGGATAGATAGGTGTAGTTCACCACGACCAGATACACGGAACTTATCTGGATCATCCAGTTGCTCAACGCGTAATGCTACGTTGTGTACCAGTTCCTTCTCTAGACGCTCAAGGATGTTACGTGAAGTCACGAACTTACCTTCTTTACCTGCGAATGGAGACGTGTTTACTTGGAATGTCATGGTTACTGTTGGTTCGTCAACAGACAGTGCTGGTAGCGCTTCCACTTCACCCTGCGCACAGATAGTGTCAGAGATTTTTAGCTCGCCAAGACCAGTGATTGCGATGATATCGCCTGCAGTTGCTTGCTGAACTTCGTGACGCTCAAGGCCTAGGTAACCTAAAACTGTACCTACTTTACCGTTACGAGTCTTACCATCAGCACCGATAACCGTTACTTGTTGGTTCGGCTTAACCGTACCACGAGTCACACGGCCTACACCGATAACACCAACGTAAGAGCTATAGTCTAGCTGAGAGATCTGCATTTGCAGTGCACCCTCAGGGTCAACAGCAGGTGCTTCAACGTTATCAACGATAGCTTGGAACAATGGTTCCATGTTCTCGCCTTCTTCGCCTTCTTCAAGCGTAGCCCAGCCGTTTAGCGCTGATGCGTAAACTACTTGGAAGTCTAATTGTTCGTCAGATGCACCTAGGTTGTCGAATAGGTCGAATACTTGGTCCATAACCCAATCAGGGCGAGCACCTGGGCGGTCGATTTTGTTGATAACAACAATAGGCTTAAGGCCATGTGCAAATGCTTTTTGCGTTACAAAGCGAGTTTGCGGCATCGGACCATCTACAGCGTCAACGATCAGCAGTACAGAGTCTACCATCGACATAATACGCTCAACTTCACCACCGAAGTCCGCGTGTCCCGGAGTATCTACGATGTTGATGCGGTGATCATTCCAGTTGATCGCTGTGTTTTTAGCAAGGATCGTGATACCACGTTCCTTTTCGATATCATTCGAGTCCATAACTCGCTCTTCAGTTTCACCGCGAGACTCTAGAGTACCGGATTGCTGAAGTAGCTTGTCAACAAGGGTAGTTTTACCGTGGTCAACGTGCGCGATAATCGCAATGTTTCTTAACTTATCAATCTGTGGAGTTGACATAGATTTCTTTCACTCAGTCAAGAGTCGCCGCACGATAGCCGCTGACTCGATTAAAAAAACGCCCGCAATATACCAGAAATTACGAGAGTTGTGATCTTCTTCGTTGAAATCTTGCTTAAACATAGTCGGTTTAAGCTAGTTTTGCCGTAAATATCGGGCGCTAGCGCCAAATTCACTATTTTAGCGCAGCCGATCTGCGCATCGTAGGATTGCAGTTGACACCGATTCAAAAACCATGCTGAATGTATGGCATCATTGATTCAACTTGGTGCAGAAATTTAACATTGCACCATAAAAGTGCATTCAATGATCATTTTGGTGCATCATCTTGCTCCATTATGATGAGTAATTTTGTAACACAATGAAAAATAACGGATTTATTTTTTGGCACGGTTTTAGCTTTAGTAAAATCAGCATCGATTAACGCACTTCAATAAGCAGACGTTAATCAATGCCGATTAACACTAATCGAGTACTTAACCGCTTTAATAACACTGGAGGTTTTCCAAGATGTCAGTAGAAAATGTTCTATCGCTGATCCAAGAGAACGAAGTTAAATTCGTAGATCTACGCTTTACAGACACTAAGGGTAAAGAGCAGCACGTTTCTATCCCTGCACACCAAGTAGATGCAGACTTCTTTGAAGAAGGCAAAATGTTCGACGGTTCATCAGTTGCTGGTTGGAAAGGCATCAACGAATCAGACATGGTAATGATGCCTGACGCGGCAAGCGCAGTTCTAGACCCATTCACTGAAGATGCAACTCTGAACATTCGTTGTGACATCCTTGAGCCTGCAACAATGCAAGGCTACGACCGTGACCCACGTTCAATCGCTAAGCGCGCAGAAGACTACCTACGTTCTACTGGCATTGCAGATACTGTACTTGTTGGTCCAGAGCCAGAGTTCTTCCTATTTGACGATGTTAAATTCGCAACAGACATGTCTGGTTCATTCTTCAAGATTGACGACGTAGAAGCGGCTTGGAACACAGGCACTGACTTCGAAGGTGGTAACAAAGGTCACCGTCCAGGCGTTAAAGGTGGTTACTTCCCAGTAGCTCCAGTTGACTCTTCTCAAGATATCCGTTCTGCAATGTGTCTAGTTCTAGAAGAAATGGGTCAAGTTGTTGAAGCTCACCACCACGAAGTAGCAACAGCGGGTCAGAACGAAATCGCTACTCGTTTCAACACGCTAACGGCTAAAGCGGACGAAATCCAAGTTTACAAGTACGTTGTACACAACGTTGCTCACGCATTTGGTAAGACAGCGACATTCATGCCTAAGCCTCTAGTAGGTGATAACGGTTCTGGTATGCACGTTCACCAATCTCTAGCGAAAGACGGTGTTAACCTATTCGCTGGCGACAAGTACGGCGGCCTATCTGAAATGGCGCTTTACTACATCGGTGGTGTTATCAAGCACGCTAAAGCAATCAACGCATTTGCCAACGCATCAACTAACTCGTACAAGCGTCTTGTACCAGGCTTCGAAGCACCAGTTATGCTTGCTTACTCTGCACGTAACCGTTCTGCTTCTATCCGTATCCCAGTGGTACCAAGCCCGAAAGCGCGTCGTATCGAGCTACGTTTCGGTGACCCATCAGCAAACCCATACCTATGCTTTGCTGCAATGCTTATGGCTGGTCTTGACGGTATCAAGAACAAGATCCACCCAGGTGAAGCAATGGACAAAGACCTTTACGATCTACCAGCTGAAGAAGCTGCAGAGATCCCAACAGTGGCTTACTCACTAAAAGAAGCGCTAGAGTGTCTAGACGCTGACCGTGAGTTCCTAACTTCTGGCGGTGTATTCTCTGATGACTTTATCGATTCTTACATCGATCTTAAGTCTCAAGACGTAGAGAAAGTAAACATGACAACTCACCCACTTGAGTTCGAACTATACTACTCAGTATAATTCAAAGGTTTACAACCAATTATTAGGCTCGCCTCGCAGGCGGGCCTTTTTTATGTCCGTGTTATTTCTTGCAGCATTACCATCAGGACTCTTAAGTAAAGCAAGGTTCCGCTAATATGAAATCTGCCCTGATATTGATACTGTGTATCCTGAGTCCTCTATCTTGGAGTATAGAGATCTACACCTGGGTCGATGAAAAAGGTGTGCAGCACTTCAGTGATAATCCTGCTAACCCTCAATCGTCGTTAGTTGTGTTGCCTGACCCTCCCGCCCCTTACTCCAGCAATGACGTATCCCCAGCAACAAATTCTTTCTCAGAAACGCCAACCCCCAAGCCTATCAGGCTAAAAGTCAGCATCCGCAATCCCACTCACGATGCCACCATTCGCAACAACGCTGGTAATTTCGATGTTATTGGTCACATAGATGGCAAGCTTCACGTCGCAGCCAAGCTGCAGCTTCTTCTCGATGGCAAGGTATATGGTGCACCGAAAACTACTCCTCATTGGTCATTAACCGCCATTGACCGAGGAACTCACACCCTAACCATTCAAGCGCAACAAAACGGCAAGGTTATTGCATCGTCCAATACGATAACAGTGCATTTACATCGTGCATCGGTGCAATCGCCATAGCCATCAGCGTTTACGCTTTTACTCTATAAAAAATTGCGCCATACTTGGAATTATCAATGCACCATTTTAGTGCATAAACAAAAGACATTGCGTGCAGCGCACCATCATAGAGCAACGCAATGCAAAATCGATTAAGGATAGCGTGTGGCAAACTGTGAACTCACCAGTGCAATACTCAATAATGTGGTAACGGCGACCTTGATGCTCAATGAGGGATTAACAGTTCAATACGCTAACCCTGCCGCAGAGCAATTGTTCTCGCAAAGTTCCAAGAGACTGCTTAATTGCCACCTTTCTCAGTTTATTCAACACGCTTCTCTAGACTTGGCTTTACTTACTCAGCCTCTACAAAGTGGCCAAAGTATTACCGATAGCGATGTCACTTTAGTTGTTGATGGCAAACCGCTGTTATTAGAGGTGACTGTTAGCCCCTTATCTTGGAATAAGGAACTGATGCTTTTGGTGGAAATGCGTAAGATTGGCCAGCAAAAAAGGCTGACTCAGGAGCTCAACCAGCATGCCCAACAACAAGCTGCAAAGTTGCTGGTAAGAGGCCTCGCTCATGAGATAAAGAACCCGCTTGGTGGCCTGCGAGGTGCGGCACAACTTTTATCAAAGATGCTGCCTGATCCCTCACTTAATGAGTACACCAATATCATCATTGAACAAGCAGACCGATTAAGAGCGCTGGTCGATAGGCTTCTTGGGCCACAACGTCCAGGAACGAAAAAAGAAGAAAATCTGCACCTCATTTTAGAAAAGGTACGTCAGTTGGTAGAGCTTGATGCAGGAACCAGCCTGACCATAGAACGAGACTATGACCCTAGTCTACCGGCGATCTTGATGGATACCGACCAAATCGAACAAGCGTTATTGAACATTACCAGTAATGCCGCGCAAATATTAAAACAACAAGATAATGGGCAAATCACCTTGCGCACGCGCACTGTGCATCAAGCCAATATTCATGGACAGCGCCATAAACTCGCTGCTCGGATAGAGATTATTGACAATGGCCCCGGCATTCCGGCCGAACTCCAAGATACGCTGTTCTACCCCATGGTAAGTGGCAGAGAAGGCGGAACGGGTCTTGGGCTGTCCATTTCGCAAAATTTGATCGACCAACATAATGGAAAAATAGATGTAGAAAGTTGGCCCGGTCGCACCATTTTTACTATTTATCTGCCTATTTAGCCTCAAGGAGAAAGAGGACTTAATATGGCTTGCTGTAAGGAAGTTTGGCTATGAGTAAAGGATATGTATGGGTCGTCGACGACGACAGCTCAATACGATGGGTAATGGATAAAACCCTTTCATCAGCAAATATCAAATGCGAGACATTTGCCGATGCAGAAAGCGTGCTAATGGCATTGGAGCGGGAAACACCGGATGTATTGGTGTCCGATATCCGTATGCCCGGTATTGACGGCATTGAGCTGCTAAATCGAGTTCAAGAAAGCGCCCCAGATTTACCAGTCATCATAATGACCGCACACTCTGATCTCGATGCGGCGGTAAACGCCTACCAAAAAGGCGCTTTTGAGTACCTACCTAAGCCTTTTGATATCGATGAGACCCTCACTCTGGTCGAGCGCGCTATTACTCACAGCCTAGAGCAAAAAAGTGCCCTTTCGCAGGAAGAGGTGATCGCAGCTGATGCACCGGAAATTATTGGTGAAGCGCCCGCTATGCAAGAGGTGTTTCGAGCGATTGGCCGTTTATCTCGTTCCTCCATTTCTGTGCTCATTAATGGTGAATCAGGTACGGGTAAAGAGCTTGTCGCGCACGCCTTACATCGCCATAGTCCTCGCTCTAGCAAACCTTTTATCGCACTCAATATGGCGGCAATTCCCAAAGACCTTATCGAGTCAGAGCTATTTGGCCATGAGAAAGGTGCATTTACTGGTGCAAATAGTGTGCGCCAAGGACGTTTTGAACAAGCCAACGGTGGGACCTTATTCTTAGATGAGATTGGTGACATGCCATTGGATATTCAGACTCGATTGCTGCGCGTTTTAGCCGATGGACAGTTCTATCGTGTCGGTGGGCACTCTGCAGTCAAAGTGGATGTACGTATCGTCGCCGCGACTCACCAAAACCTCGAAAAGCTGGTGACCGAAGGCGAATTCCGTGAGGATTTATTCCATCGCCTTAACGTCATTCGTATCCATATCCCATCTCTTCGAGAACGCAAACAGGATATTGAAAAGCTGACATTGCATTTCTTGTCTTTAGCAGCAGAAGAACTCGGTGTGGAGACCAAGTCTCTTAATCCGGACACAGTGGATATCTTAAATAAGCTCGACTGGCCGGGAAATGTGCGCCAGCTTGAGAATACCTGCCGATGGCTCACAGTAATGGCCAGCGGCAGTGAAATTCTACCAAGTGATTTGCCTACCGAGTTATTAGAAGAGCCAAGACGCGTTACTGATATCGGTGCTGGGGATTGGCAGTCACTACTCTCTTCATGGGCTCAGCAGGCCCTTGAGTCTGGTGAGACAGAAATACTTAACCATGCACAACCGCAATTCGAGCGTATATTGCTTGAAGCAGCGCTTAGCCACACCAATGGCCATAAGCAAGATGCAGCGAAAGTGCTCGGCTGGGGACGGAATACTCTTACCAGAAAGCTAAAAGAACTCTACTAACAAAGTTCTTATTAGATCATCGACTTGCCTAACGCACCGCCATTATTTAGGTCATTTAGTCTCAAATGACCTAAATAATTCTATCAATCGGCCGATTTATAACTATTGATTATTAATACGTTACGGCAAAGCCTCAGGCCTATCTGCGAGCTCGTTGCCACACAACATCAGAGCATATGCCAGGTTTACTGAAAATCTCCTTCAAGAAAGCCCTAATCACGCCATTTATTTTGGTGTTTCTGTGCTCGATCGGCACCATTTTATGGCTACAGAAAGAGCACTACGACGACCTTGCGCTGGAGATAAGTGAAAAGCAGCTTACTAGCTTAAGCTACAACGTGATTCAGAGCTTAGATATCTATCTTGAAAGGCCGATGGCAGTGGCCGACGCATTAGCTCATGCGATTGAATACCATCAGCTGTATTCCGCCAATGATGCCCTAGCTATCGAAGATTATTTGCTGTCCAGTTTTAAATCCCTTCATACTGAGTTTTCACAAATTGACTTATTGGGTTTTGGTGGCGAGTTAGGTGAATTCCTTGCCATACGAAATGCAAAGTCCATTCATACCCCAAACGGTTACTCTTTGATGGTAAAGGACGCGAATACTGGTGAGCAGCTTAATATCTACCAAGGTGAAAACCGACAGTCTCAAGTCATCGATACCATAAAACCTTATGACCCAAGATTGCGCCCTTGGTACCAGCCGGTCAAAGAAAACCCCGTGGCTATGTGGTCAAAGCTGTATGCCAACGCCGACGCGGAACAAGAAGTGACAATTTCTGCTCTCGCTCCGGTATTTAGCTCAGACGGAGACATTCGAACCTTCGTTGGAGTGGCTGCTGTTGATGTACAGATCGATACTTTTAGTCTCTTTCTCAATGAATTAAAACACGCCCATAACGCGCAAGTCTTTATTATTGATAACCAGCGTCAGCTCATCGCACAAGCCGATGATGAATCGATTCTCGATGCTAACGGACAAAGGCTATCAATGGCTGACAGCTTGCATCCTGCTTTGACCTTTCTTGATCAAACTTTAGATAATACCGAACTGACTGAACCTCACTTATTCGCCTTTCCTTACCGGGGAGACACCCATTATGTGATGGTTAGTCATTATCAAACTAATACCAATTTAAGTTGGTACGTTGTGGTATCTATCTCCAATCACGCTCTGCTTGGCGATATACCCATGATTAGCAACCAAACGCTAATCGCGGGCTTGATTTTAGGCGTGCTGGGGTTACTTGTCGGTATCGTCATCATCAACCGACTGATTCTGCCTATGTCTGAAACCGCTGAGGCGGCAAAACAGATTTCTAATGGCTCTTGGGACTACCCATTACCAAAAAACAATCGTATCAAAGAGATCTCGCTGCTCGTAGAAAGCTTCTCCGCCATGCGCTCACACTTGCAAGCATCGTTTCATACTTTGCGAGAACAGCTCACCCGTGACAGCTTGACCAAGCTGTATAGCCGACAAGGCTTTATTGAGACCTGCAATACAATGAAAAGCAACAGCGGCTGTATGATGCTGCTCGGTATTAATCAATTTAGAGATATCAATGACAGCTTAGGTCACCATCAAGGTGATATTTTACTCTCCGTCATTGCAGAGAGACTCAAAGCGTGGGTGTTGCTTGAAAATGGTGTGCTAGGGCGAGTTGCCGGTGACGAGTTTGCCATCTACCTACCTGATGTGAAGCCACAGCAACAGATGTGTTATCAACATCGAATTAGACAGATATTCAGCGCCCCTTTCGTGATGCAAGGTGAGCCATTAATGTTACAGGTCTCTATTGGTATCGCACCTATTACCGGAGAGGACACAACAGACACAACGCTGCGAAATGCAGGCATTGCCCATAGCCACGCAAAGTTTGATTGTCAGCGCTGCTGCATTTATACCCCCGACATGGCAGAGAGTTCGAAAAAGAAAACGCGCTTGTTAGCGACATTACGTCATGCCATTGATAACAATAAGTTTGAGGTGCATTTCCAACCCATAATTGAACTCGACAATGGCCAAACTTTAGGTGCTGAAGCTCTACTGCGACTTCGTGATGATGAAGGACTATTCATTTCTCCTTTGGATTTCATTCCTATTGCTGAAGGTTCGGGACTGATTAGCAGTATTGGTCGGATTATGGCAGAGAAAAGCCTCGAAACCGTTGTCAAAGCTATCAAACAACAACAGTTACCTGCGCACTTTCAATTGCACATTAATGTCTCAGTCATTGAACTAGCGAGCGCAAGCTATGTGGATGAATTGTCAGGACTGCTCAAACGAGCAGGTTTTCCGGCAAGTCAGCTTACTGTCGAAGTGACGGAATCGCGACTGGCTGACAATGATCCAATCACCCTTGGCAACCTCAGCAAAATTAGAGCGCTTGGCGTTAATATTGCTATCGACGATTTTGGTACTGGCTATTCTTCCCTCGCCTATCTCCACAAGCTGCCATTTAATAGCCTGAAGGTCGATAAAGCCTTTGTAGATAGACTGACTCCAGACAATGCTGAGCAGAGTGTTGTTGCAGCAATCACTAAGCTATCAAGCAGCTTTGGGTTTACGCTCGTGGCGGAAGGGATTGAAACACCACTGCAAGCTAAGCTCGTTCATGACCTTGGCTGTCATCATGCACAGGGGTATTTGTATGGTCGACCGACACCGTTAGAACAATGGCCGCAGCAGGCTGCTACGACCAAAATGAAAAATCCGGTAGGTATTAAATAACGCGGGAGAACTGTTGCTGACGCGCTTTTTGACGTAGATATTTGTCAAAACACATACAGATATTACGAATCAATAAACGACCACGCAGTGTCACTTCAATCGAATCGTCTGACACTGCAACTAATTCATCATCAATAAACGTTTGCAGCAATTTCATATCTTCAGCGAAATAGCTTGAGAAGCCAATGCCAAAGGTCTTTTCTATAAATGTTTTGTCGAGCTTGAAGTTACAGATAAGCTGCTTGATCACTTCACGGCGAATCAAGTCATCTTTATCAAGGACCACACCTTTCCAAAGTGCATGTCTCAAATCATTCACTTGAGCGTAGTACTTTTTCAGCTCTTTCTGGTTTTGTGCGTAGCTGTCGCCAATCATAGAAATCGCAGAAACACCAAAGCCAACTAGGTCGCAATCACCTTGCGTCGTGTAACCTTGGAAGTTTCGATGCAGCTCACCCGCACGCTGTGCAACCGCTAGTTCATCTTCAGGAAGAGCGAAGTGGTCCATACCGATAAACTGATAGCCTGCGCCTGTCAACGTTGCAATAGTATCTTGCAAGATCGCCATTTTTTCTTCAGCTTGAGGAAGATCCTCGTCTTTAATTTTACGCTGCGCGGCAAATAAGTTTGGCATGTGAGCATAGTTAAACACAGATAAACGTCCTGGACGCATGGTCAGAACCTGCTCAAGTGTCTCGGCAAAACGCTGTTTCGTTTGCTTCGGTAAACCATAGATAAGGTCGAGGTTGGTTGAACGGAAACCTAGTTGTTTGGCGCGCTCAGCCATGGCAAAGATAAACTCTTCATCTTGCTCACGATTCACCAGCTTTTGCACTTCTTTATTGAAGTCTTGAACGCCAATACTCAGGCGGTTAAAGCCTTCTGAGCGCAGATGGTCCAACATATCCAACTCAATTTCACGCGGGTCAACTTCGATACTGATCTCAGCACCTTCTTGGAAGAAGAACTCACCACGAAGAATTGCCATCAATCGACTGATCTGGCTTTTGGTTAGGAAGGTTGGCGTACCGCCACCAAAATGCAACTGAGTCACTTTACGACCCTGAAGCAATGATGCACGCTGACGAATTTCGTGTTCGATAACATCGAGATACTCATCAGCTTTGTATGCATGACGGGTAATCACTTTATTACAGCCACAGTAATAGCAAAGCTTATGGCAGAACGGAATATGAACGTACAGCGATAGTGGACGTTCTGGATATTGAGTACACGCCATGTCGTAATCAGAGATGGTATAAGCTTCGTGGAACTCGACAGCGGTCGGATATGAGGTATAACGAGGACCCGAGTAGTTATACTTATCGAGAATCGCTTGATCCCAGACTATCTGTTGCTTAGTTTCTGATTGACTTTGAGACATGGTAATACTTCCAATAAACATGTGTTTCTTGACGCCCCAATCACAACCTAACAAACGCAGATTGGCGGTACGTCAACTAGGCGCTATTTTGCCACAGGAATATGACAGCGAGCGCCGTTAACTGCATTTTTGCTCAAATCGTCAACAAAAATGCTAGCTTGATCACTAGTCATGACCAACGAAACGAAAAGGCTATCCTACAAGCTTAATATCAATGGCATTGTTCAGTGGCTTAACCTTCTGCTGAAGGTCTTTGAGCTCTTCGATAATTGCGTCATTCAAACGCGCTTCTGCCTTCTGACGTGTAAGGTTATCCCGCATTCGGTCTTGCTTTTTCATCTCTTGTCGCGCATCACCGCGTGGCATATCTTTAACGATATGATATAGCTCAGAAGTCGCAGGGTAGCTCTCATCAAAATCGACACGGTCATTACCTTGAACGTAGTCCATGATGTTGTAGAGTCTAATCGCCGCTTCTGATACATCACATTGCCCTTGAATCGTCGCTAAACAAATCGTATCGACGCTTTCAAAAATGTTGGCATTTCGCTTTTGGATAGCCAAGTCGCGATGCTGCTGTTGCAACTCCTTTTGCTTTTTAAGTTGCAGTAGCAAATAGCCCGCATAACTAGCCAAGCCGACAATAATGATGGCACCAGCAATAGCTAACAGTGTGAAGGTATTCATCTACTCTACCCTTATTAATCCTTGAATTGGTCGATGTCTAGCTCTTCAAATTGAGACAACAAATCAGCATCGCTGCTTGCTTTGCCCTTTGTCTGACGAGACTCTTCAGCTATAGATGATTCAACCTCATCTTCGATCTCTGGCTCCATTAGGCCAAGACGGTTCATCAGTACTTCAATTCGGTCAAGTTTCTCGTCAACGTATTTTTGCAGACCTGCACCCAAGTTTTCACCGCTTTCAATACGATCAAGCAATACGTTAAGCTGTGCATCATTTTCGAGCATTTCAAGTTCTTGCTCAGCAGATAAACGACGCTCTTGTTTACTTGGCTTTTTCTTATCATCAACGATAAGTGGGATTTTTTTCTTGCTACCTAAACGCGGGTCTAGCTTTGCTGCGCTGCCTGCCTGTTTGGTTTTTGAACCTTCTGAATGACGACTGCCAGACTTCTGGCCTTTGCGCTTTTTCAAACGCTTGCGTAAGCGACCTTCCACATCCGATTCAGTGCGGTTGCGTGTAACAATTACAGGCTCTGGATTCGCGCCTGGCTTTCTCGATTTTTTCTTACGACTCATTACGTAAGCTTCCTCAGTAAAATGACATCATTACCAATGAATTCTAACTCCAGCCCATCTCTTTGTGCCAAATACACAAAGGTGGCTCGACTAAAGAATACAACGTGGGTTTGGTCGTTCTTGTAGTGCCATTTGGCAAAGGCATCCACATCAACCACCATTTTAGTCATTAAGCCTAACCATCCCGCAGGCTTAATGAGCGATAACCATTGTTGCCAAACTAAGTCTGGCTCATACAAGTGCTCAATAACTTCCGTTGCTGTGACGAAGTCATAGCTATTATCTAATACCGAACTCTCTGGATAATAGTACAAATCATACAGCGACATGTCATAGCCTTGCTCTTCGAACATCAAAGACAAGGTTGGGCCCGGGCCACAGCCAAAATCGAGACCTTTTGAGCCTTGTGATAATCGTTCTTGTAGTGGTGAGACTAGTCGAGATAAAAAACGTCGATAGCCAGCATCACTAGGATCATTGATATGAAGGTCATAAATCGCTTTTTCCGCGCTCGCATCAAGTCGTTGCTGCGTTGGTACAAACACCAACTGACAGGAACCACATTGCAAGTAATCTCGCTTCTTATCGCTGTGATAATGGTGTACAGAAAGTCCCGCACACAGTGGGCAAGCTTCCACAATTTATCTCCTGAACGATACAAGGGTGCGAAACATACCAGAAAGTGAGCACGGTGGGGAGTGGAGACGGGTATTTTTTCTACAATTTCATCAAAAACGCGTAGAATTTAAGGCAGAGAAGTCGTTTGCTTATCTGCCTTAGTGCTATTACATCCAATCAGTGTTGCGAATAATACCAACCGCAACCCCTTCAATAGCAAGGTGCTGAGCAGTTAGATCGACTTCAATCGGAGAAAATTCTTCGTTTTCTGCATGCAGCAATACGGTCGCGCCTTTGCGCTCGAGTCGTTTTACCGTCACATCGTCATCGACACGTGCAACCACCACTTGTCCATCACGAACATCCTGCGTTTTATGTACTGCAAGTAGGTCGCCGTCCATAATACCGATGTCCTTCATACTTTCGCCATTAACACGCAGCAGAAAATCAGCTTGTGGTTTAAACATGCTCGGATCAACTTGGTAGTGTGCTTCAACATGCTCTTGCGCCAAAATAGGCTCACCCGCAGCAACTTGACCAATCAATGGCAGGCCAGCGTCTTCGTTCGCTGCATCTTCAAGCAGAATACGAATGCCTCGAGATGCACCAGGGATAATTTCAATGGCTTTTTTACGTGCTAGAGCTTTTAGGTGTTCTTCTGCCGCATTCGCAGAGCGGAAACCCAACTCTTTCGCGATCTCGGCACGAGTAGGTGGCATACCTACATCGTCTATTTTGCTTTTGATTAAATCAAAAACTTGCTGTTGTCGTGGCGTTAGCGGCTTCATAATTCACCTGTCTGTTTATACAGTTAACTGTGAGTATATCCAGTAATGGTTTAATTGCAAAGACAATTGGTTGTTTTTTTAGCGGCTTAACACCATATCTAACTCAGACAGAGCAAAAAACACCGAATTAGGATGTAACGAGTTTTTTCATTAAAAGGTAAGACCAGTTTCTGGTATGCTTGCACCGCTCTAAATATAGTGCCTAGGATTAACACACTACAATTCATAGTATGTGTGCTTCTCAGGCATTGTTTCTTTCGAACAAATTGAGGCTGTGAACCTTTATGTCTTCAGGACAATCACTGTTCCGTTCCTTTCTTAAACTGCCAATGTCGGTATTGGTAAAAGGGACGGCGATTCCATCTAACCCTATCGAAGACCACAATATCGATGCAACGAAACCTGTGGTGTACGCCCTTCCGTTTAGCTCCAATGTCGATCTGCTCGCATTACAAGAGCAAGCCTTGGCCGTTGGGTTACCGGATCCATTAGAGCCTATCGTGCTCAATGGAGAAGAGCGTAGTCGCTTTGTCTTCATCGCCTCAAGACCAACTCTCATTAGTAGCGACCAGAACGTTCCGAACGAATCCATCGCACTGTTTTCTGACTTACTTAAAGAGCACGAGAAAGACCGTGAACTTGATGTTCAGGTTATTCCGACCACCGTTCTTTGGGGCCGTAAACCTGGTAAAGAAGAAACACCAAAGCCTTACCTGCAACCGATGAACGGTCTGCAAAAAGCCTTCGCGGTTATTGCTTCAGGTAGGGACTGCATGGTGCGCTTTAGCCCAGTAGTGTCGCTACGCTATATGGCAGATTCACATGGCACGGATGAATCTATCGCTCACAAACTGGCGCGTGTAGCCCGTATCCACTTCTCAAGACAGAAGTTCGCTGCCTCTGGCCCTAACCTGCCAAACCGCCAAGTACTATTCCATCGTTTACTCAACTCCCAAGTGATTGAGCAAGCGATCACAGACTACGCGCAAGCTAACGATATTAGTGAACAAAAAGCACGCAAAGAAGCTCATCAAATCATGGATGAAATTGCTGCTGACTTCTCATATAAGCTGATAAAAAGTGGCGACCATATCCTTCATTGGCTGTGGAACAAACTCTATCAAGGCATCAACGTCAATAACGCTTCTACCGTGCGCCGTTTAGCGCAAGACGGTCATGAAATTGTTTATGTACCTTGTCACCGTAGTCATATGGACTATCTATTATTGTCCTATGTTCTTTACCGTGAAGGCATGGTACCACCGCACATTGCTGCGGGTATTAACCTCAATTTCTTCCCAGCAGGGCCTATTTTCCGTCGTGGTGGCGCGTTCTTTATTCGCCGCAGTTTCAAGGGAAATAAGCTTTATTCGACGATTTTCCGCGAATATTTGGCAGAGTTATTTGCCAAAGGCTATTCCGTTGAATATTTCAGCGAAGGCGGTCGTTCACGTACTGGCCGTTTACTGCAAGCAAAAACCGGCATGCTGGCAATGACGATTCAAGCGATGTTGCGCGGCCTCAACCGCCCTGTCACTCTAGTTCCCGTGTACATTGGTTATGAACATGTGATGGAAGTGAGCACCTACGCCAAAGAGCTACGTGGTAAGCGCAAAGAAAAAGAGAATGCAGGCCAAGTAATCAAGACCATTCGTAAACTGCGCAACTTTGGTCAAGGCTATGTGAACTTTGGTGAGCCAATTCCACTCAATCAATATCTCAATGAAGCCGCGCCAAACTGGACGCAAGACATTGATCCAATGGGCACCAGTAAACCACAGTGGTTGGTACCTGCAGTCAACGATCTTGCGACCAAGATGATGACTAACATTAACGATGCTGCGGCAACTAATGCATTAACGCTGTGTGCCACAGCCTTGCTTGCCTCACGTCAACGGGCGTTATCTCGTGACAGCTTGGTGTCACAGATTGATTGTTATCTGTCGCTGCTTAAGCATGTTCCTTATTCACAAACTAGCACGCTGCCTAACGATTCAGCAGAAGAATTGGTAGCTCACGCCGAGTCATTGGACAAGTTTGTCATTGAATCTGATACCTTAGGTGACATTATTTCCCTAGATCGTCACCAGTCGATTCTGATGACCTACTATCGCAACAACATCATCCACTTGTTTGCATTGCCATCTTTGATCGCACAAATGTTAATCCGCCAACATAAATTGTCACTTGAAGCTATCAAGTACAATGTGGAAAAGCTTTATCCTTTCCTCAAGAAAGAGCTGTTCTTGAATCTAGACCAGGCAGAGTTGGAACAGGCCGTCGACGGCATCGTTGCAGAACTTGAGCGCCAGCAACTGGTCGTGGTGGAACAAGGTTTTGTCTCAATGAACCAATCCAACACTCAAACCTTGATGTTACTAGGTAGAACGATTTCCGAGACGCTTCAACGTTATGCGATTTCACTTAATCTACTGGCCAGCTACCCTGAACTAGGCAAGAGTGACTTGGAACAGAAGAGCCAAGAAATTGCCCAGCGTCTTGGTCGTCTTCATGGCATTAATGCTCCGGAGTTCTTTGATAAAGGAGCCTTTGCAGCTCTGTTCAGCACCCTGAAAGAACAAGGCTACCTTGATGTAGAAGGTAACTGTGATAGCGCCGCTACCGAAACGTTAGCTAGCCTACTATACAGCTTGCTCTACCCTGAGGTGAGATTAACTATTCAGGAGAGTGTGCATCAAAGCGATGTAGAAAATGCTATAGAAGAAGCACCTACTTCTGAGTAAATCCCATAAATAACAAAGGCGCTATTCAATAGCGCCTTTGTTTTATTCTCTATCTTGCTACGGCCAAAATGCTACTAGCAAACCGATCGTCACCACCATGCCTACATAGTTGTTATTGAGGAAAGCTTGGAAGCACGGCATTCGCTCACGCTGTCTAATGAGCCATTGTTGATAAACAAACAATGCCCCAGCCACCAGCAAGCTCCAATAATAACTCGCACCGAGTTCATACCATCCACCCAATGTGTACAGCATAAGTAACGTGGCAAACTGCAATAAACCAATGATGAGTTTGTCACGGCGACCAAACAAGATTGCCGTCGATTTGATCCCTACTTTTAAGTCATCGTCACGATCAACCATGGCGTATTGAGTATCATAGCCAATGGTCCAAAGGGCATTAATCACAAAGACAAACCAAACCATAGGTGGCAGCTCATTTGCTTGTGCAGCCCACGCCATCGGAATCGACCAACTGAAAGCCAGTCCTAAAAACAATTGCGGTAGATGGGTATAGCGCTTCATAAATGGATAAATAAACGCTAAAAATAGTCCAACAAACGACAGCTGTATCGTCAGAGTATTCATCGTCAATACAAGGATAAACGACGCAATAGCGAGGAAAAGGAACAGCGCTATGGCTTCTCTTGATGACACCAAACCTGCTGGAAGCGGTCTAAGTTTGGTGCGTTCTACATGACCATCCACCTTGCGATCTGCAAAGTCGTTAATCACACAACCTGCACTTCGCATCATGATCACCCCCAATAAGAAGACCACTAATACATGCAAATCTGGTATCCCTTCGGCCGCAAGAATCAGCGCCCAAAGTGTTGGCCAGAGCAGCAGTAACGAGCCGATGGGTTTGTCCATTCGCATTAACTGCCAATAGGCTTTTGCCTTTGCCGAGGTCATTATTCACTCTCCATGTTATAGACCGGCGAGTCGGGAAGAAAAAGCTCCGCGACCAATATTGGATGTCCCGAGACCCACAAACGAGAGCGACGAGCAAACAAGTCCCCTTGCGGAGTCGAGATCATAGCCACTTGCAATGCATCACGCTTAGTATCTGAGCTTGAAAACACGGTGACCCCAATAGGTACAGTTCCTTGTTGTGAAATGTCGTATTGGCTTCTATCCATGGCATCGAGCGACATCAATGTGCGACCGATGACCCAAGGCACATCATCGCCTGATAGCACCACCTCTCGTAGCCAGCAGGCTTCGTGATCAAGTAACTCCACTTCTTCATGTGACATGCATTGTGGAGTACTGGCTTCGTTGCGCACAACTTCTACTGCGAAGTGATCACAATGAGCACTTAATTTATGTGACAAAGAGCCCTGCTCTGTTAACCATTGCAAGACATTATCATTGGTAAATCGAAACTGTTCTGGAGATTGCCATTGAGCGTGGCTTAATACTTTCAGATAATCGAAAACTGAATCATTCATTTTGCTATTCAATAACACGCGCTTAAGGCGTACAATCATTATTCTTCTGAATGGCGTATTGTACCACTCGAAGAGGCCATAAACTCTAGTTGTATCGTGCTATTGTAACAAAATTAGGCTTATGGAATATCGGCTAAATGGAGTTAGAAAGAGAGAAATATGCGTAAACGTTACCTAAGCCAGTTTTTCCTTATCATGGGCTTGACTGTCACATTCCCTGCTCTTTCGGCAGATTCTACTGCTCCTAGCCTCGCTTATTTTACTTTAGAACCAGAGTTGACGACGAACTTTTATACTGAGGGCAAGCGACTCGGTTATGTTCAAGTACGAATCGACGTTATGGTCGCGGATGCCAGCGACCTTGTTATTATTGAACATCATCAACCACTTATTCGTGATGCGGTTGTAGAGCTACTCGGTCGTCAAAATGCAGATGTCATCAAATCTTTGGCTGGTCGAGAAGAAATTCGTCACGCCTTAGTTGAAAATCTCAACAACCTACTGTTAGCAGAAACCGGTAAGGCCGTCATCGCCGACCTTTTATTTACCAAATACTTATACCAATAGAAAGCGCAACCTAACGCGCTTTCAAACGCTGGCTGTCCACCAACCCTAATACGATACCGCTTGCTAGACCAGTTAGGTGCGCCATATTGGCAATCGCCAAGAAAGGTTGGAAGAAACCGAGAATAAGCCAAACTAACATAAAGCCTACGATCGGCTTTTGAATGATAAGACCAAGCTCAGGTCGTTTCCAAGTGAGCATCCAAAGATATCCCACCAACGCATAAACTACGCCTGACAGGCCACCAAAGTTTGCACCCTCGACCCAGTATTGTCCGGTTCCAGATACCGCAGCCGATATCAAAAATATCTCAATAAGCTTCACAGAGCCTAGACGTTTCTCAATATCGCCTCCGAGTTGCCACCACCATAATAAGTTAAAGATGATATGTAATGCCGAGAAATGCAGCAGTGCGTGAGTAAACCAACGCCAGATTTGCCATTGCTGTCCGTCGAGAGCAGGGAAATGCAAAGATGCAAAGATAGCTTCCCCCCAACCAAGCTGTTGCAAAATAAAAATCACTGAACAGATGAGCATGATACTCAAAGTCGCCACGCCGGCTTTTGCCTTAAGCAATGACATAAAGCTGGGTGTTTGATAATGGAATTTATTCTGTCGCGTCTCAGCCATGTCCCAAGAAGAGGCTTGGTACTTCGGATGATTAGGTTCGGTCAGAAATTGCTTGAGTTCAGCCTCCGCCTCGACTTGGTCTTCACTATGTATCAGCCACAAGGCAAATTGACCACTTCCTTCAGGCATCATTTGTACATCAATCTTTCTCGATGCCATATAATCGATAAATGCCTGACCCATTCTCGGGTTTTGAATCGTGATCAATCTAATCATAGTTATTTCTCTATTGGTAATTCGGCGCGCTGCCAAGCCTCAAAGCCACCATCAACACTATATACCTGCTCAAAACCTTGGTTTAGCAAATATTGCGCCGCACCTTGGCTACTGATGCCGTGATAGCACATAACCAACACTGGCGACTCAAACTCCACTTGCTGCATGAAATCAACAATGCTGTCGTTGGTAAGATGAAATGCACCCGAGGCATGTGCCACGGTAAATGCCTGAATATCACGAATGTCCACCAATCGTGCTGCTGAGTCACTGCTCAGTAGTTGATGTGCGTTGACCACATCGATGTGTTGAAACTGCTCCATAGAGTCTAAACCTTCACTTTCTTTGTGCACCAATCAATATCAAATTTAGTTTGGATTCGATGCTTTTTATACGTTGTTATTTCACGTCTGATAGTATCACTATTCAGTGTTGTCAAAGTACCGATAATCAATAAGGTTATCCACTTAAGCTTAAAAAACCACCATCTGTGTGTAACTCTGTGGATTGCGTTGATAAGGTGCTTTTAGATCCAACGATCCACAACATCTAGGTATGATCTTGATCTATCTGTGTGTAAAGCAAAAGGTATCCCCAGTACCAAAAGCGCTTCAATCGACCGTTTGTCGCTGCTTTCTGACAGTTGGTAAATAATTTTGTCACAGACTTATCCACAGACCACAAGTGAAAAATGTGATCACATAATTCGATCGTTTTGATTCTCAGATCAAAAGTAAAAAGGCCGAGATCTCTCGATCTCGGCCTTAATCATTTATTCTGCTTTAAATTAAGCTTAAAACTCGCCGACGGCTGCCTTAAGTTTCTTCATTGCGTTCTTTTCTAACTGGCGAATACGCTCCGCAGACACACCGTAGGTATCGGCTAAATCTTGCAACGTAGATTTGTTGTCATCCAACCAACGAGAACGCACGATATGCTGGCTACGCTCATCAAGCGTCGCAAGCGCGTGGCCTAAACGGTTATTGGTGTGAGTTTCCCAGTTCTGAGCTTCAAAGTCTTCTGCGAGATCTGAGCTCTTATCTTCAAGATAAAGCGCAGGTGCAGTGTATGAACCGGTATCGTCATCATCGTTTTGCATTTCAAACGTTGAATCTTGAGCCGCGAGACGTGATTCCATCTCTCTGACTTCTGATGGCTCGACTCCCAGCTCTTTTGCTACCGTTTCTACTTCACCATTGTTGAACCAACCTAAGCGTTTTTTCGACTTACGTAGGTTAAAAAACAGTTTGCGCTGAGCTTTAGTCGTCGCAATCTTCACGATACGCCAGTTACGTAATACGTATTCATGGATTTCCGCTTTAATCCAATGCACCGCGAAAGATACCAGTCTTACCCCTACTTCAGGGTTGAAGCGCTTCACAGCTTTCATCAGACCAATATTGCCTTCTTGAACTAAATCAGCCATAGGAAGTCCATAGCCAGAATAGCCACGAGCAACGTGAACAACAAATCGCAAATGAGACAAAATCAGCCCTTTCGCTGCCTCTATTTCACCGTCATAGTGTAATCGCTCTGCTAGTTCACGCTCCTCATCAGCCGTCAGCATTGGGTAGCTGTTGACTGAGCGGATGTAGCCATCAAGGCTATCTTGTGTCACTAATGCCATTGGATACGCTTGGTTTGCCATTCAATTCCTCGTTCGTGTCGAGTGGGATTAACGCCTTCTTAATCCATCAATACTGAACCTTAATAGGCTGAGATTCAAGAAGGGGTTAGTAATTATGCATAATCAATTGGTCTAAACAAGGGTAAATGCCGATTAAATTTCATTCATTAATAGGTATTTTCTGCCCAGATGGGACTGAGCTCCCACTATCTCACTGAATAACTACATAATTATTAATAGTCACATACAAGCGAACAATTGTTACACTCTGCATCAGGATTGAGCAGCTTTGCCGCTCAATCAGTATTCTGACCTGAGTTTTCTAAACCGGTTCAATTTCTTTTAAGTGACGCTTAGCTGAAATTCTTGCCGCGCCTGTCCCCAAGAATAGTCCGAGCATCAGGATTAGCAAGGTCTCGTCCCAACCAAGACCAAGGAGTCGGAAATCGCTATCATACAGAGTAGCAAGGTCGGTCACAGCGCTATTGAGTAGGACAGTAATCAACGCCGTCAACAACCAAGCAACAACCGCACCCAGCAACCCAAACCACATACCTGAATAGAGATAAGGCCTCAAAATATAAGCATCGGTCGCACCAATCAATTTCATGGTTTGAATGGCTTCTTTATTGGCTAATACGTTAAAACGCAATGTATTGCCCACAATCAAGAATACAGAAACCAACATCAGCACCGATAACGTCACGACTAATGTTGAGGCTAAGGTTTTGATTGCATCAAATCGACTCAACCAGTCTTCATCGCGGCGAATATCGGTAATCTCTTCTTGAGTACGCAGCTTAGCCACTAAGTCTCGGTCAGTCTGTACGTCGGCATTCACTGGAATAATGGTAAGCACCCCAGGAAGCGCATAACCGTCAAGCAAACTCAGAGCCTGATCCAGGCCAGAGTGTTCACTGAGATCAGCTAAACCTTCTTGCGGCGTAATGTACTTAACCGAACTGACCTCTTCCCAACCTTCAATTGCGTCTTTAAGTACCAACACCCTTGCATCCGGCACACCGACGGAAATAAACGCGGTGACTTGCGATTGGCTCGCCACGTTAGAGGTCACTGCCACGACGTTCTTACCTAGGAGGTAAAGACAAGCTGGCATGGTTAGCGCCATAGAAATAACCGCCAGAGTTAGAATGTTACCCAATGGACGCTGCCACATCTCTACTAAAGACGCTTTTGCCTGCTTCCAATGCACAGTAAAGAAATTATCCGACTTTAAACGATGCTTTTTTGGCTTGCTATTTTTACGTTTAAACACCATCACTGACCTCACTTAAGAATCCTTGGTTCAGTTCAAGGTAACGATATTGAGGTCTAGAGCGAACCAAATGGATATCGTGTGTCGCCAACAAAATGGATACGCCTGCGCGGTTAAACTCTTCAAACAGCTTTAACACTTTGTTGGACAATTCAGGGTCTAAGTTACCGGTAGGCTCATCTGCTAATAGCATAGTAGGTCGGTTCACAACTGCTCGAGCAATACCCACGCGCTGCTGCTCACCACCAGACAACTGACTCGGTAGACATTTGGCCTTATCCAGTAAACCCGTTTTATCTAGTGCTGCGGAAACTCGACGCTTGATTTCATTTTCAGAGATAGATTCGATACGCATTGGCAGCGCCACGTTATCAAATACACTGCGATCCATTAGTAATCGATGGTCTTGAAATACGATACCAATGTTACGACGAAGGAAAGGGATATCCTTTGATGGCAAACGGCTGATGTCGTGATCGTTAAAAAGGATACGACCATCGGTTGGTCGTTCAATTGCACAGATCAGTTTTAACAGCGTACTTTTACCTGCGCCAGAGTGGCCGCCTAAAAACGCCATTTCGCCGCGTCGAAGGTGAAAATCCACTTTTTGCAACGCTTGTCTACCACCGCGGTAAGCCTTGCTCACTTGCTCAAATTTGATCACCGAATCATTCCCCTGATTGGATGCCTATTTTTGACAAGGGATGCTGCGCATCCCTTGAGTTTTACTTAGTCTTCTCGGCTAAACAGTGCGTCGATAAAGTCTTGTGTTTCAAATGGTCTCAAATCGTCAATACCTTCGCCCACACCAATATAGCGGATTGGGATTTGGAACTGGTCAGCTAAGGCAAAGATAACCCCACCTTTCGCGGTTCCGTCTAGCTTCGTCAGCGTAATGCCCGTCAGCGGTGCTACGTCGCTAAACAGTTTCGCCTGGCTAATCGCATTTTGACCGGTGCCAGCATCTAGCGTTAGCATGATTTCATGCGGTGCCGACTCGTCAATCTTCTTCATAACACGGACGATCTTGCGCAATTCTTCCATTAGGTTGGCTTTGTTTTGTAAGCGACCTGCGGTGTCAGCAATCACAACGTCAACGCCGCGCGCCTTTGCTGCTTCAATGGCATCATAAATAACTGACGCACTATCTGCGCCAGTATGCTGAGCAATAACCGGTACGTCATTGCGTTCGCCCCATACTTGAAGCTGCTCAACAGCTGCAGCACGGAAGGTATCACCCGCAGCCAGCATGACTTTCTTACCTTGGGCTTGATACTGCTTAGCAAGCTTACCAATGGTGGTTGTTTTGCCAACACCATTAACCCCTACCATCAGTATAACGAAAGGCATCTTAGTACTATCAACTTCCAAAGGCTTCTCAACATGGCTTAGAATCTCTGCCATTTCCTCTTTAAGCAGACCATACAGAGCTTCACCGTCTTTAAGATCAGCGCGAGAGGCTTTTTCAGTTAAGCTATCAATAATCTTAACCGTGGTGTTCATACCAACGTCAGCAATTAACAGCTGCTCTTCAAGCTCTTCAAACAGCTCATCGTCGATCTCTTTGCCTTTGAATAAGCCAAAGAAACCTGCACCAATATTGGCTTTTGTACGACTTAGGCTACGCTTTAGGCGCGCAAAGAAACTCTCAGTTGGCTTCTCTTGCTCTTGAACTCGGGCAATCACTTCTGCTTCTGCTTCTGCTTCTGCTTCTGCTTCTGCTTCTGCTTCTGCTTCTGCTTCTGCTTCTGCTTCTGCTTCTGCTCTTTCAGTGTTGATTTCCGCTTCAGGTATTGCAACCTCTTCCGCAGTTGTTGGTTCCTGCTCTACCGTTTCAGGTGCTGTTTCTGCGGTGACCTCAACATCACTACTTTCTTGCTGCGGTTGTTCGGCTTCAACGTCAGCAGATGTCTCTTGTTGTTTTTGCGGTGCTTGCTCTTCATCACCAAAGCCAAGCCACGAGAGTAACCCGCGTTTTTTCTTTTCTGTCATCTGAAACTATCCTGAATACTGTCTTTTCAAATGGTCTTAAATTCGGATTTGCTTAAAACGCTATCTATTTACGACAAGCGATGCAAAAAATAATTGCGACAAAGCAGTGAAAACTTTTGTCAGAGATTGGTACACTTCGTCACTTATCCAATTAAGCTCTTTAATGAGCCCGTTATAGTAACACTTAATTGTCGGTCAAAAAATCTATGGTTAGACGTCGCAAGCAAACTCCATCACAAAAACCGTCCCAGAAGACGACATCTCGTTCAGGCGCCACTCGCGGGGGTAAGGCACCAATGGGGAGTGTGCGCATTATTAGCGGACTGTGGCGCGGACGAAAACTGCCGGTTCACGATGCAGAAGGACTCCGTCCAACCACCGATCGAGTCAAAGAAACGGTGTTTAACTGGTTAGCGCAAGATATTCCACACGCTAAGGTATTAGATCTATTCGCTGGCTCAGGCAGCTTAGGATTTGAAGCGGCTTCTCGGCAAGCTGCGCAAGTCACTATGATTGAGCTCAACGACAAAGCTTACCAACAGATTATCAGTAATGTAGCACTTGTTAAGGCAGACAATATCGTCACCCATCACGGCAATGCACTAAGCTTTTTAGACCAACCAGGACAACCACACGATGTAGTGTTTATTGATCCTCCATTTCGTCAAGGCTTGCTACCAGAAGTGATTCAAAAACTTGAAGATAATGGTTGGCTTGCCGACAATGCGTTAATCTATATTGAAACGGAAAAAGAATTACAAATCGACGTCATCCCTGAGCACTGGGATCCATTAAAAGAAAAAACGGCAGGTCAGGTTTGTTATCGATTATTTGAGAGGGAAACAAAATGAAAGCACTGTTAATGCTGGCGAAGATCGCCTTTGGATTTGTTTGGTTTGTATTGATACTAAATATTTTCCATCCATTCCCAGGAAAAGGTGCGATAGCGCTGTATATCATGACAGCCTTTCTGTTCTTAATGCATGGTGTGCAGATGGCCATTTTCCTTGGCGCCTTTGGTGACAAGCTCAAGCTAGGCACATGGGAAAAATACTCTATTCTAGCGTTCGGTATTTTCGCTCTGCTCGATATTAGACAAAAACACATGATGGGGCCTGCTCCCGATAAAGCAGAAGATACTGAAAATAAATAAGAGAAAAGCCGCGAATGCGGCTTTTCTTTTTTAACTTCCCAAGTAGCTCTTTATCCCATCTAAGAACATCTGTGTCGAAATCATAACGAGCAGTAAGCCCATCAATCGCTCGACCGCTTTCAGACCTCTTTCTCCTAACAACTTATGGAAGAAGCTATAGAACATCAAAATAAAGAAAGTAGCGCCCCAAGCGATGAGAACTGCAAACGACAGGTCCGTTAAACTGTCGGGGTTTTGTGTTGATAACAACAGAATGGAGGCGATCACTGAAGGCCCAGCAATCATCGGGATAGCCATAGGAACAATAAACGGTTCGTCACCCGCCGCCAAGCCAGCCACACTGCCCGCCTGTGGGAAGATCATTCTTATCGCAATGATAAATAGAATGATGCCACCAGAGATACTCAATGTTTCTGGTTTAACATGAAGGAAAGTCAGTATGCTCTGCCCCGCAAAAAGGAACAACATCAGAATGAGTAGAGCGAAGCATAACTCGCGTACTAGAACTTTCCGCCTTCGTTTCGGATCTAGATGTTTTAAGATGGAAAGAATAATAGGGAGATTGCCGAGCGGGTCCATGATGAGGAACAACATGGTCGCCGCGGAGAGTATATCCATGAATACAGCCTGCTAACGATAGATTTTCGTGAAGTATAGCAGGCTTAGTTGTCGTCTTTTAGTCGAAACAATCTCGTCTAATGAGAACAAACTCTCTCTATGTTTAGCTCCCATACTCCCTGATTCTCAATCACTTTCTGCTTTTCAACAAAAAAGGCCAACAGCGAATCAAGGTCAAAGCCTTCACGGCTGCAAGTGCGGAAACGAGCTTCAGTTCCAAATTGCTCGATAACGGTTTGTTCTAACTGTTCGCGTGTCATTGGTTGTTCACGTAACAGATTAAGCACTTTATGAGCATGGATAGCAGCGGTCATTTGGTAATCCTCATTAAATCAACGATTGAATATTAACGTTAAAGTGGTCCCTTCCGTGATGATCTACCTCAATCGCACACTTTTTTGTGCTAGCTAATCGCAGAAGCCACGATTAACGCATGAGCTAAATAATAGCTGCCAGAGATGGCATAGCGCGCACGGCGCGAGTGAAAACGATATTTATCTAACGCCAATAACATGGCAGATAGGGCCATAGTGAGCGCTCCCAAGAAGCCTAATAAAGATGACATGCCACTTTGTGCTAACCAGGCTTCACCTGCTGCACACACTAAATGCACTAAAGAAATGCCCATCACGGTCACTGGAACCAGAAATGAGTCAAGGCGAGGTAACAGTAGAAAAAAGGTGACTATAGCGATACATAGCATCAAAGCGGGCAACCACAGCACAAATTGGCTATTCACCTGTCCCCACATAGCCCAGCCATAGAGAGATTGAGCAATTAGATACCCAACAAAACTAAGCTTGGCAAACCGAGTGTATTGACCAGAAGCATCACTAAATAAGAAGACAACTAACCCCAGTAGCACCAAAAGCTCATACTTGGTTTCTAAACCTGAAGTCGCCAACAGCACAATTAGTAAACTATGAGTCAAAGCGCTAAAAAGCACACTTCGAGACTTATCGCCTTTTTCGACAGCAAAAATAAACAGCAAACACGATAAAGCTATCGCCAGCCAACTCCACATACACACACCTAATTCTTGTTATCCACGCCAGTGTATGGAGCTCACTTTTGCTGTCCAGTAGTAAGGTTGAAAAGTTGGACTTGCTTTAAATTAAATAAGATTGCCGTTGACAGTGGGCCAGATCATCGAAAATGAACTGACTCTTGTTAATCATTAGCTAAAAAACAAAAGCAAACGTTTTCCCTTTAACATAGAGATCGGAAGTCAGTTTCCACTAATGAACTAAAATCAGCGAAGAGAACTACGAAACAAAAAGTCACTAATATCTTTATATTTCAATACTTAAAAGATGACAACCAAGAGTCCACTGTACTTAGACTATAGTTCAAATTGCAACTTTTCTTCTCTTATACTAAGAATTTTTTGCCCCTCACTCTCACTGAACAAGATTTTCTTCAACATCCTGACCACTTACCAACACAAAGCTCACTTAGACCAAACAAAGCGATCGAAGACAATATAATCCAAAGCTTTAATAATAATCAATTTTGTGATCTATATTTTTTCTTTAATATCATTAAGTTAAAAACAACAAACCATCAAAAACACAACATTGAACAGATTTAAAGCTACGAAAATACACTGTTTTATTGACCATTAATCGCTAGTTAATGGAAAGAAAACTGCAAAAAATAGAAGATATTCACTTTCTAACTTGCTAAACATTAAAAAACAGTGCTATTCTGTTTAACAAGATAGGAATTCAAGAAAGGAGCAGTGTTATGATTTCATCTTCTCAGAAGCAGGGTCTAGTGATGATAGCCGTCGTGGTTGGATTAATGACACTGCCGATTCTTTACTAGCCAACGCTAGAAAGACAAAAAAAGGGACGCTTTCGCGTCCCTTTTTCATTTTAACTATTTACTTAGATAAGATATGAAGCACTTTTTCCCAGTGCACATAGTAAAAGCCCATCGCAAGCAATGTGATCAGTGCCATCAGCCACATGGCTGTGCGCCAAATGAATCGGCTGCTCCTCGGGGTTAACTCCTGTTCACACTCATCACAAGCTCTCATGAAACCAGATTTATCGTCTAGCTCATAATCATCTTCATGGACTATTTTATTGCGGATAGTGGCAATATATCTCAGTTTGCTAATGACATCATGCGGCAGCCGTTCTTCGCAGCTTGAGACAAGTTGATGCAAACCTTTTCCATCAGCACGATATTGCTGCCTCAATAACTTCTCTAAGCGTCTCGTTCGCAACACTACACTTTCAATGTCAGACATAAGCATCCCTCCCACAACCAGCAAAAATGTGAAAATAGGTGCGCTGGCTACTATCCAAAGATTTCATTCACTCCATTGTTAACTATCTGTATTAAGAATTCGACAATTGTTAGGTAAATTCAAGTAAAGATTTAAGCCTAAAAATGCGATTTTTTGTGTGATATGACCCTAAAATTGACTCGATGGTCGGGAGTTGCAGATTATTTTCTTCTGAATATGTGCGATCTTAGTTCCAGGCCACTTAGACATACGAGGTTTACATGCCTATATCACTGGTTATTATTCTCATCGTTTTGATCATCCTTGCTGGCTATCTTTTTGTTTATGTACAAAAAAAGCACACTGTGGGTGTTAATGCTCCAGAGAGAAAAGCGGCAGTCACTATCTTAGATAAACAAGTCGTCGTTACCGAAGATCCTACCCAAGAAGATGAATATTGGATTTACATCCAGAAAGGAACATTTGGTCCTAAACGCGAATTTCAAATTGGTGTTCATTACTATCACCACCTCAACCCAGGTGATAAAGGAGAGTTAACCTATCAAGGGGACAAATTCCTACACTTCTCACTAACTCGCTAATTTATTTAGCTTTGCTAGTAAGACTCATGCTAGCTTTAATTATCTAACTAAACATGGAAGTGACTCATGGATCTGCGAGTAAAGCTAGGTCAGCATTTATCTGTTGCGCTTATCACCATTTTGTCGGCTGGTTGCAGCGCAGCCTATCAAGGAAGAGTCAACGACGCTGAAGTCCATCTTGTCGACTACTTTCAGCGTTCAGAAGGCGCTCAAGCTCTGATAGATAACATGGATAAGCTAAATATCGAACACGCCTATGTTATGGGGCTACCTGTTATTAAGAAGTGGGATGCTTCTGCTCCTAAAGCACCGCGTTTTGTCTATGGCGATGATACCCCGGTCTACTATTATTCGCACACAGACGAATTGATTGCCCGCGAAGTTGAAGCGTTACCCGCGGTAAGCCAAGCCAGATTACATCCTTTCCTGAGCGGCTTTAATACTACCGATCTCAATGCCGCAGAGCTTATTGAAAAGGAACTCAAGTATCGATCTGGTTTCTGGCAAGGTATTGGCGAAGTGATTACTAGACATGATCATTTAACAGCTTTGACTGCCGACGAGAAACCGCGCGCTAATCACCCTGCGTTGCAAAAAGTGTATCAGCTCGCCGCACAATACGACTTGCCCGTGCTGTTGCACACCAATATCACGTCGCAAAGAGAAGATAATCCACTTTATTTACAAGAACTCGAGCAAGCATTGAGCACCAATCCAGACACCCGCTTTCTATGGGCTCACGCAGGTACCACGTCCACTCTTACTCGCACTATTAAAATGAAGTTTCTCTATGAAACCGTCTCAGATTTACTCAGCGAGCATGATAATCTCTATATTTTGGCGTCGTGGACTCTGATCGACGTCATGATGCCTGAGGGCAAATTGGATCGACGCTGGCTAGCACTTATTGAGGCTTACCCAGATCGATTTATGGTTGGCAGCGACGTAGTTGGAGCATTTGGTTATCAGCAAACCGCATTAAGCACTTGGCATCCCATTTTGTCAGCGCTGCCTAAGAACATCGCAGACAAAATGGCCTACCAAAATATGTTGGACGTACTTCCCAAGACTCGCTAGCTAAGCGATTGCATTTTTTGACTCCAGCGCTGCGCATCTGCCAGCGCTGAGAACACCTCATTTTGCGACAAACCTAAATGCGCTCGATGACGCTCCACACCTTGCCAATCTGCCATTTCAAAGCACTCTCCTAGAGACAATAAACAGCCATACGGACCTTCACGCTCCAGAAGTGCGCCTTTAATCTCATTAGAGAGAGGAAGCTGATGCAGCAACTTATCTAAGGAGAGGTCCATCAAAGCATCTAAGATAGAAAACAAACCAATCATAAAGGCTTGATCCCGGTGCTGTTTGAATTGAGGATGTTTGGTCATCAAACGGCAAAATTGAGCTCGTTGCAATGAAAGTTCATACAGTGCCTTCGGCTTATTACTAGAAATAAAGGATGCAACCGTAAGAGAGACAAACAATTTAAGCTTCTCTTGACCGAGATAAATAAGTGCCTGGCGAAAAGAGGAAATTTCAGAATCTAAGCGAGGACTGAGCGTATTCACAAATTGCAGCAGCTTATAAGAGAGCGTCACGTCTTTGGAAACAATTTGCTCAACCTTATCAAAGTCGACTTCAGGTACACACACTTGCTGGAAAAGCTCCATGGCCACCAGCTGCTCAGAGCTGATGTAAACTTGCTTCTCCATAATAGGCTTACTAAAAAAGAAACCTTGGAAAAACTTAAAGCCCGCTTGTTTAGTCAGTAGAAACTCTTCTTCAGTCTCAACACGTTCAGCAAGGTAGTGACGAGGGCTTCCTTTCGCCTTTTGTTGTATAACAAAAGCACACGCTTTCTCTACACCCATCGCCATAATGTCTAGCTTTACAATCTGCACAAACGGCAAGAATCGCTCCCAAGCCTCTCTGTAGACAAAATCATCAAGCGCTATCATATAGCCCAGTTGATGAAGTTCTTTGACAACCTGATAGAGCTCGTCGTTAGGCTGGCAAGTCTCTAGGATCTCAATCACCACGTTCTGCTTGGGCAAAATTAACGGCAAGCGACGTATAAGGCTTTGGTGTGGAAAGTTAATAAAACATCGCGACGCAGTGATGCTAGGGTTGGTCCCTAATGACAGATAGTTCTCTGCTATCAATCGATAGGTAGCCCTATTCGCTTCAACGTGTGCAGGAAACGCGTTTTTTTCGCCGTCTCGAAAAAGAAGCTCGTAGCCTAGTGTATGACGACGAGCATTAAAAATGGGTTGGCGAGCAACGTAAGTAGCGTACATATCTAAGCCAATCAGGCTATGATTTTGCGGCGGCCAGCAGCGCACCACAACCGACAAACATCGAACCAAACACCTTGTTTATCTTCGCCATGATACGGTCAGAACGAATAAAGCGTCCCATTTGCGACGCTAGAGTGGTATAGCCAAGCATGACCATTGCATCAATCGCCACCGTGGTCACACCCAGAATGGCCAGCTGTGTTACTTGATCGCCATTCGGATCAATAAACTGAGGAAATAACGCCACCAGAAACACGATAGATTTGGGATTAGTCAGGTTGATAAAAACCGCACTGCGCATCAAGTTCCATGCACTGCGATTATCCTGTTCCGCCATTGCGGTAACCGACGATGTATCACGCCATTTTTGAATACCCAACCAAATCAAGTAGACCACGCCAATCCATTTAATCACGCTAAAAGCAATCGCCGATTGAGCCACTAAAGCCCCAATACCTGCACCAACGAGCACGATATGTATCGCTAAGCCTATCTGCAGTCCAGCAATCGCGGCTAACGATTTACGCGTCCCATAACTGATACCATTGCTAATCGAGTTCACCGTGCCAGAACCCGGCGCTAAACTAAAAACAATCGCAGTTACGACGTACGCTAACCAAACATGATAATCCATTGTATTTCCTTACCACTGATTTACTCGTATCCTAGTAATGAGGATAGTGGGCAAAAAGCATTCTATTCGATTCAAAAATATCGAAAAAAAACAGCATATTACACATAATGCACCAGATAGGCTAATTTATGAGCAAATTAAACGCTACCGATGTCACTTATACTCAAGAGCCACAATTTGAGCAAGTTATAAACTCACAAATTGCTCAATTATGGGAGAATCGACAAGAAGGTACGCTAAAAGCAAAAGACGGCACCAAGCTCTTTTGGTGTAAGTTAACTCGCCCGGAACATCAAAAAGCACTTGTTGTTGTGAATGGCCGCATTGAATCCGCTTGGAAATACCAGGAGCTGTTCTACGACTTCTTTCAGCAAGGCTATGACATCTATTCCTTTGACCATCGTGGACAAGGACTCTCAACTCACCTAGCGCCTAACCCTGAAATGGGCCACGTCCATGAGTTTGATGACTATCTTGACGATATGCAGATGATATTGGATACGTTCGAACTTGAGCGCTATCAGCAACGCCACCTACTTGCCCATTCAATGGGCGGAAACATTGCCACACGTTTTATTCAAACTCGCCCTCATCATTCATTCGATAAAATAGCGCTTAGCGCTCCTATGTATGGCGTGAGTGTGCCATGGTACCTCAAGCCCATTGCGACCCTAGTTGCGCAGATTATGACCGCTATCTACCCGAAACCAACGTTTGCACCAGGGTATCAAGGTTATGTCGCTAAACCCTTCGATATCAACCCTCTTTCACAAAGTGAAGTACGCTATCACTGGTTCCGAGACCTGTACGAGAAAATGCCAGAGCTGAAAATTGGTGGACCAAGCACTCGCTGGGTTTGGCAGGGGTTAATGGCTGCAAAACAGTGCATTCAACAAACTCGACAAGTGAAAATACCGCTTCTCCTCGTGCAAGCAGGCGCGGACCAAATTGTTAGCAATCAAGACCAAAGCAAGTTCATCAATAAGCTTTCACGTACTAATCACCAAGCTCAAATGATCACGGTTGAAGGGGCTAAACACGAAGTACTGTTTGAAAAAGATGAGTATCGCAATCAAGCAATGGATGCAATTTGCCATTTCTTTAGCGCCGAGAAGTGCTAACGCAACTGGTAACAGTTTGGGTAAATGAGGAAATATTTCTGTAACCCATTTACCCTCTTTTTCTGGTTTAATATCCCCTACAATAGAGCCATTCCACAATGCTGCGAATTCACCCTATCCTCCAATGACAAAGAGAGAACTATGACCCTTAACCGCGATTCCATTAAAATTGTTGCTTCTGATTTAGACGGTACACTACTGGCAACGAACCACCAGCTTAGTGATAACTCCAAACAAACACTTAAGGAACTTCACGCGAAGGGATATACGTTTATTTTTGCCACTGGTCGTCACCATGTTGATGTGGCTGGGATTCGTGAATCAGTGGGTATTCCTGCTTACATGATCACATCAAATGGTGCACGTGTTCACGACCAAAACGATCAATTGCTGTACAGCCAAAACGTGCCTGAGGAACTGGTACAACCGATTGTTGACGTGCTAAGTACAGACAGCGAACTATTTGTTCATATGTATCAGGATGAAAAGTGGCTACTCAATCAGGAAGATGAATACTTACGTAAATTCCATACTGAAACTGGATTTACTTACCACCTATTCGATGCGACCCAAGCACCGACTTCTGGTATTGCAAAAATCTTCATTACTCATCCAAAGCAAGACCATGAACATTTAGTGGAATTTGAAGATGCTTTACGCGCCAAGTTTGGTGATTCCCTAAACATCGCGTTCTCCACACCTTGGTGTTTAGAAGTCATGGCAAAAGAGGTGTCGAAAGGTGACGCTCTGCAAGCCGTGGCAGAAAAACTTGGGTTTGGCTTAGAAAACTGCATCGCTTTTGGTGATGGGATGAACGATGTGGAAATGCTAACCATGGCAGGCCATGGTTACATTATGGAAAATGCGCACGACAAAGTGAAACGTGCTCTACCTAACAATGAAGTCATTGGTAGTAACGCCGATGATGCCGTCGCTGAGTTTTTAAAACAAAACCTTATCTAACGCGACGATTTCAACCGTCAAATACTCCCATTCTCGTCCCTATGTAGCGCATATCCTAGCTATCGAGAATGGGAGTTTTGTTATCTGGCGACTCGGCTTAAGATAGCTTGCCATTCAGATTCAGTAACGGGCATCACTGAAAGTCGATTGCCTCTTTTCACCAAAGGCATCTCCATTAACTCCGGCATAGTTTTAAGTACGCTCAACGGCAACACGCGCTTAAACTTTTCGCCAAACTCAATGTCTACCATTAACCAGCGAGGATTTTCGGGATCAGACTTCGCATCGTAATAATCGCTTTCAATATCAAACTGAAAATGATCGACATAAGCCTCTTTGGTGATCGTCGCTAAACCAGCTACACCAATTTGCTTACATGAAGAGTGGTAGATCAATACCAAATCACCCACCTTCATCTCATCACGAATCATGTTTCGAGCTTGATAGTTGCGAACGCCCTCCCAACAGGCTGTACCTTTGACACGTAATGTATCAATCGAAAATTCGTCCGGCTCTGTTTTAAATAACCAATATGCCATAATGGTCCTTGTATCTGTGTTTCTTGTAACTTTGACTGACTAAGGAAGAGATTAATGAAAATGTCGCGTTTACCGCTCGCATTTGCTCCACTCATATTGCTTCAAGCGTGTTCTTCTTTCAACACTACTGATTCAAGCAAGGACAGTCAGGTTCCTCAAGCTGAACTGTCTCGCCCAGAAACTATCACACCGCAAACCTATGTGATGCGTGGCCAAGCGGTTATCGGGCACGAAACTCGCACTATTCAGCCGTGTGGTAGCCAACATCAATATTGGCTTCAATTACCGAAAGAAGTGCGAGAACAAGCAGAAAAACTCACACAAAGGCCCTACCAACCAGTTTATGCTGAAGTCATTGGTTATTTAGAACCACCAAGTCATCGTGGGTTTGATTCTGATTACACGGGTCGTTTTGTCGTGAAACAGGTCAATATGATCACTGCAGAAAACCCAAAACGCTGCGAGCAGCCACTTCGTTCCACGCAAGTGTTAGGGAACGAACCATTTTGGTCACTAAAGTTTGATAATGCGCAACAAGCCAGCTTCACCTTATTAGGTGAAGATAAGCAAACCCTAAAGCTGAAAGACACCGCCATTACTCAAACCACACGTCGCTATGAATTTGATAATGCTAATCTGCAAATGAGCAGTAAGCCGTGCAGCGATACCATGAGTGACACCATCTATGGATGGAGTGCGGCGCTCACCATGGGTGAACAGACAAGACAAGGCTGTGGCACCTTATCGAACAGTGACAACACCCTTAAATGGACAGGCGAGTATCTTGCGCAATCCACAGAGACCGCCGGTTTTACAGTCTCTATGACGCTACTTCCTGATCATACAGCCATTACCCGCTATGAATACCCAGACAACTCACCCGCAACGGAAGAACGCGGATTTTGGCAGCAACTCAACAACCAACAGGTTCAAGTCATCATGACTCGCCACCAACAGCAGTACCTTGTGTCACAGCGAATTTTCACGCTGTCAGATAACCAGTTAACAGCAACTCAAGAAAAAGTTGGTGATGTACTCTATCCGATCGCTAATGGCGGCTTGGTATTGTTCAAGAGTAATTAACCATGACGCAAGTGTGCACAACTTGTGGTTTTATCCACAATTGCTACTGTGAAGCGATCCCGACGATCGCTTCAGATCTTTGTTTCACCCTACTAACTCATCCTAATGAATTTCAGCGAGAAACTAATACCGGCAAGCTTGTTGCGCGGGTAATCAAACAGGTCAATATCCGCGAATGGCAGCGTAAGCAACCTGACCCATACTGCCTGCCTGGAAGCAGTGTGCTAACACCAGTCTTGGTGTTTCCTGGTCAAGACAGCATGCCACTAACACAGTGGCAAACACAGCATCCCTCAGCAAGTAAATTCATCGTACTGGACGGAACGTGGCAAGAAGCGAAGAAAATGTTGAATCGCAGCCAGTGGCTACAAAACTTACCTAAAGTTCATCTTGAAGCGACGCAAAGCTCTCAATATCAACTAAGACGTAATCAGGAAGTGGGTAATCTATGCACGTTTGAAGTGTGCACACAAATGGTCAGAGAGCTAGAAAGCAGTGATGACGCCAACGCAATGCTGACGTTCTTTGAACAGTATTTGCAGTGGTTTCAAGCAGAGCGTAGTGGGCACGCTCTGTCTAGTTGTTCTCAATAAAGCACGTTATAACTTAAGCTCAAGTAACTGTTGGATATGATTAATTTCAATATCAGGCAGTTGCTTGAGACGCACCGTCTGCCTTGGCGATTTTGCTTTGTCGTTAAACCAGCAAGCACTGAAGCCATTACGTATCGCTCCAGCAACATCAGTGATCACATGATCTCCAACATGCAGGATATGACGACGTGGCATGGCTAGGTGTTGTGCCGCTTTATCAAACATATCGGGGTAAGGCTTAGCTCGTCCATCGGGACCCGCTTTAAGGATCAGATCGAAATACTGACTGAGCCCTATCTTCTCCACGTCTACATTACCATTGGTGATAGCTACTAATGGGATCTGTTTACTCAACGCGGACAGCACGTCATGTGTTTCATGTGGAACATCGAAATCGCTACGCCAAATCAATACCTTTTCTATCAGCGTTTGTGCAGCCTTGGTTGCTTTTAGATCATCGTAACCCAAATGCTCCAAACCCTGTTTAATCTGCTGATATCGCCATTGGGTCACGTCGTGTTTTAACGCAGGATCCGCTTTAACCAATGCCATCTTAAACTCATGCCACTGCTTTTTATCCCAACGCTGACTAATTGGGTGCTGTTGATATAACCATTGTGCCGCTTGCTGTTCTACGCGGATTATCACCGGGAAATTATCGTAAAGCGTATCATCAAGATCGAAGGTCATGGCCTCGATAGGGGCAAAGCTACGATAAAAACGCATTTACTCGTCCTCTTTCTTTTTGGGCGTACCATTCTTATGGGCACGAGGGTGTGCCTGATCATAAGCTTGAGCCAAATGTTGAAAGTCGAGATGAGTATAAATCTGAGTGGTCGAGATATTTTCGTGGCCAAGCAGTTCTTGCACTGCTCTCAGGTTATTACTCGACTCGAGCATGTGCGTAGCAAATGAATGACGCAGTTTATGTGGACTAACATGGCTAGCAAGAGACTGCTTCTGCCCCCATTCCGCCATACGCTTTTGCACACTGCGATGAGAGATCCGAGTACCAAGCTTAGACACAAATAACGCTACCTCACCTGGCTTGGCTAGTTCTCCACGAACTTTGAGCCATTTCTTCGCCCACTCAGTGGCGTAGCCTGAAAATGGCACCTTACGTTCTTTGTTACCCTTACCAATAACGCGAAGCTCGCCGCTGGATAAGTTCAGATGTTTAACGTCAATGCTGACCATTTCTGCCAAACGCAGTCCAGCACCGTACATCATTTCCATCATGGCGCGATCACGTACCGCCAGTGGATCATCTTCATCAACCTCAAGCAGTTGGTTCACTTCATCAACATCGAGGTTTTTCGGCAATGGACGTTGCTTACGCGGTGCACTTACACCCTTCGCTGGGTTTGCTGTGAGCTCGCCACGTAAAATCAGAAAATCAAAGAAGCTTCGCAGCGATGAAAGCCTCGTGGCGATGCTGCTAGCTTTCATGCCCTCACGCATGCCTTTACCCGCAAGCTGCCTTACCCAGCCTGCATCGACTTGCGTCCAAGCACCAATACCCATTTCATGCAAGTGCATGCCCATGGTTTCTAACTGTTGACGGTAGTTACGTTGCGTGTGGAGACTTAGCCCTTTCTCACTACGAAGGTACTCGTAGAAACGCTCTAGCGGCTTTTGCAACCCGCTAGGCAGTACTTGGTCTGACATCGTCTTCCTCTTGCGCCTGCCACTCTAAACTTTCACAAAGATAGGAGACCACCAGCGCTAAGTGTCTTAAAAATAAGGTATCCATCTCCGGCTGAAAATGACCGCCATCCTCGCTGGAAAAAATCAATAAACCTTGGGCGAATTGACGCTTTAATGGCAATACTACATACGAACCGAGTTCAGGAACTTTTCCGTTGGCAATCTGCTGCTCAGTAAACAGCATGGTTCTATCGGCTTGACGAAGACGACCTAGATAAGCGTCTTTTCCATTGAGATGATTGGTAGTAAAACGCTGCCAACTTTCCATAGAAAGCGGGTCGGCACTTTGTTCATCAATTAGCTTCAAGTACCCATTAAGGTTAAGCCCTTGAGCCGTTTGCTTAATCGCATTTACAACACTTTGCAGATCTCGGCACTTGAGTAGATTCTCTTGCAGTGACATAAACTCATAAAAGGTTTTGTCATTGCGAGCGGCCAGAGACATCAAGGCAGTAATTTCTTCTTCCAGCGCTTCAATACGTTCGCGCTGTCGTTGTAATTGGATACCTACGAGAGAAACAGCACCTTGCTGTTGGTGCGGTAGGGAAAGGGATTCAACTAGCGACTCTCTACCCTTAAAAAAATCTGGATGATCAGAAAGATATTGTGCTACCACTTCTGCTGTAAGGTGGTTCGCTTCAAACTCAGACAAAATGTTTCCCTTTATTCCCTGTCAGTAGATAAAAATGGCGGGCCTATTTCTAGGACCCGCCATTAGTATATACCCAAGTGACCTCAAGGTGCATTGACTAGCAAGAAATCTGCCCATCAAACACGTGAGTTGCAGGTCCCGTCATAGTTAACGGGTGACCTTCACCTTTCCAGCTAATCTTTAAGTCGCCACCCGGCAGGTGCACTGTGACATTCTCATCCAGTAACCCTTGGACAATACCAACTGCGACAGCACCACAAGCGCCACTACCGCAAGCCTGAGTTTCTCCCGCCCCACGCTCGTACACACGAAGGTTCACTTCATGGCGGCTCAGCACCTGCATGAAGCCTGCGTTAACGCGTTCAGGGAAACGTTCATGCGCCTCAAGTAATGGACCGAGTCTATCAACATCAGCTTCTTCAGTGCTATCGACCACCGTTACAACATGTGGATTACCCATACTCACCGCACCACAGAACAGCGTATGCTCCCCAGCACGTAAGATATAGGTTTTCTCTTTTTGCTTCGCTTTGAAAGGAATCTTGTTTGGCTCAAACTCAGGTTGTCCCATGTTCACAGTCACTAAGTCGTTCTCTTCCAACTTCAAGACCATTTTGCCTTTCTTGGTGCTAACACTCACGCTGTACTTATTGGTCAAACCCTTCATCTGCACGAAACGCGCAAAGCAACGCGCACCATTTCCACACTGCTCAACTTCACTGCCATCGGCATTAAAAATGCGATAGTGGAAGTCAGTTTCTGGATCATACGGCGCTTCAACAATCAAAAGCTGATCGAAACCCACACCAGTATGCCTATCCGCCAAGCGACGAATGAGATCGGGTGAGAAAAATACGTTCTGGGTAATACAATCAACAACCATAAAGTCGTTACCCAAACCGTGCATTTTAGAAAAGTGGAAATGCATAGTGGTTCTATTACTCCGGTAAGATGCTTTCTAATTCCCAAAGACTTTGCAGAGATTCGCGCTGACGCACGACATGCGCCTTGTCTCCATCGACAATGATTTCTGCAACACGTGGACGCGTGTTGTAGTTCGAAGACATAACGAAGCCATAAGCACCTGCTGAGCGAACGGCGAGTAAGTCGTTTTGCTCTAGGACCAAAGAACGGTCTTTACCGATAAAGTCACCCGTTTCGCAAATAGGGCCAACGAGGTCGTACGTTATCGCTTCACCCTCTCGTGGTGAAACCGGAATTATGTCTTGCCACGCTTGATACAATGCAGGTCGCATCAAGTCATTCATCGCCGCATCAACAATCGCAAAGTTCTTATGTTCGGTATGTTTTAGGAACTCAACTTTGGTCAACAGCACACCAGCATTCGCCGCAATAGCTCGACCTGGTTCGAAGATAAGCTCAAGCTCTGGGTGATTCTCTAATCGAGCTAATAGCGCTTTCGCATAATCTGAAGGCTGTGGCGGTAATTCATCACGATAAACCACGCCTAGACCACCACCAACATCAAGGTGCTTAATATTGACACCATCAGCACGTAACTGGTCAATGAGAGCAAGCAGACGATCTGTCGCATCAATAAACGGTTCAATATCAGTAAGCTGTGAACCGATATGACAATCGATACCATGGACAGCAAGGTTTGGCAGGCTTTGAGCAAACTTGTACACCGTTGGAGCGCGATCAAATGCGATACCAAACTTATTGTCACGCAGACCCGTCGAGATATAAGGGTGCGTGTTGGCATCTACATCCGGGTTTATTCGCAATGAAATCGGCGCAACTACACCCATTTCACCGGCGACTTGATTAAGTCGTTCTAATTCAGGTTCAGATTCAACGTTAAAACACTTAATGCCTAGCTCTAGTGCGCGACGCATCTCTTGTGCCGTTTTGCCCACACCAGAGAATACTACTTTGCTTGGCTCACCACCTGCTGCCACAACGCGTTCTAGCTCACCGCCAGAAACGATATCAAAGCCAGAACCAAGACGTGCTAGCGTATTTAACACACCTATATTGGAGTTCGCTTTTACCGCGTAGCACACGAGATGTGGGTGGTCGCCCACCGATTTATCAAACGCATTCCAGTGACGTTCCAGCGTCGCTCGTGAATAGACGTATAGCGGAGTGCCGTATTGCTCGGCAAGTTGCGTAAGTGACGTTTCCTCGGCCCAAAGTTGGCCATCGTCCTGATAGTTGAAATAATCCAAATCCTGTATCCCTTTACACTGTATCGATGGCGGTGATTATTGAGCTTGCTCGTTTGCTGGTGCGTCATCAGCAGGAAGATAAAGTGGTCCCGTTTGGCCACATCCCGCTAATGTCACTACGACGAGCATAAAAAATGCGGTAATCGTCTTTTTCATTTTGCATATCGTGATTATTGAATCAATGCCCCCTATAATCGCACCACGAATTAGAAAAGCAATAGGATTACAAAATGAACGACACGGAATTTCACCAATTAGTCGATGAGCAGATGCAAAACATCGAAGAAGCAATTGATGATTCAGGTGCAGATATCGACTATGAAGTGTCTGGCAATGTCATGACTTTGGAATTTGAAGACCGTAGCCAGATCATCATTAACCGCCAAGAGCCGATGCACGAGATTTGGCTCGCGTCTAAATCCGGTGGATTTCATTTCAAACTGATTGATGGCGCTTGGACCTGTTCAAAAACCAATGTTGAACTTATGGACATGGTCAAAGCCGAGTGTGTGAAACACGCCGGCGAAGACATTGATTGGGTTTAAGCGTTCACCGCTTTAGACGTTTTAGAGTTTGGAGAGCCATCATTACGATAAGGAATGATATAAGGTTCTCCCTCTTCAGGATGAATCAGTTGGTAATACTGCGGTAAGTTGAAGTTAATTAACTTCGATGACATTTCACTATCAACGTTAGACGTGTAGAAGCTGTTTACACTCGCAATCATCTCATCTTTGCTACCACGCATCTGATGATACACTTCTACTTGGTTAGATTCGTCAAGCACGTAGATGTTGAAACCATTATCGGTATCTTCAAAGAAGAACTGAATCAAGCCCTCACTCGCAAAGCCATCCACTACATCGGGTAGTTGGAACTCTTCTTCACGATCCAGCATAAGAAGTGGTGAGCCCTGCAATTTATTGGTTGAGATACTACGATAGAAATCTACTGAGTTTTCCAGTTTTTGTACTGACACGCCGCGACGTTCAAAGAACAAGCCATACATTTGGTTCGCCACTTTAATCGCTTTAAAACGACGACGTTTCTCTTGGTCAACAGGTTTTAAGCGTAGCTCAATACACTCTGCAAGTAGTTGATAGACGGTATTACGTAGGACACCACGTAAGTTTTTGCTGTAACAGAACACATCCACAGACTCAGGTGGTAACGCATCTTGGTGCATCTTACCTAACACTGTTTTTAATGCGTCAAGCATCGCCGTTTCCCCTTCAAAATGAAGAGTACGAACTTCATGCCACGAATTACGGTAAACCAGATCTACCGAACCGATAAGGCTTTTTCCTTCCTGTCCAAAACTCAATATATCAACATTTTTCAGGTCGACTTTGGACGTTTTGGCGGACAGTTCAGAGGTTGGGTCATTTTCAAAGTTGATAAACATCGCCAACTGGCTGATTTCACAAGGACTACCAAGCGCTTGCATACTTGGACGACGTTTACGTAATGAGAAAGTATTACGCAGATCACTCACCATCTGATAGAACTTATCGATGTCGATATGCGCTTCACGCACCACAGAGTTGAGGTGAGTCGATTCGGTAATCAAGCCGTTGAAAAACGCCCACGCCACCAACTTACTCAGGTATTCATTATGCTCAAGAGCAGGTTGCCCTAAGATTCGATGCGGAATGAGTGGTTGCTTATAAAGGTACCAGCCGGACTTGTAGCTCTTGCCCTCTTTAACCTCGATAAAGGTCAAATCTGGTTCGTGCAAATCAGGAGAAATCTGGGGATTGAGCAGTGTCACCTTACCAGGCAGAACCTCAAAAGCGGCGTACAGCTTACGCGCTAGAATACTGATGTCTTGAGGACTGATGGCAGAGGTAATGTCGTTACGACGAGCAAACTGAATCAAATTACGGTAACTGAGCATTAAAGCATCTAGCAATGCATTGTGCACTACCATCACTTGCTCTACCTTCCAGTTACGACGACTGTCTAGTTCTTGCAGTACTTCTTGTGACCACTGCCATTGAGCAGTCATTTCACTTAACGCTTCACGACGCCAAGGCACAGAGCCTATACCAGGCTCACGAGATAGCTTCTCATGGGTTTTAAGGTAGAAACAACGACGCACTAAATCTAGGCGTGTCGTGTCACCAATACGTTCTAGATAACGCGTCACCTTTTCAAGCATCAGGTAATACGCATCCATACCATAGAGGTCGGGCGCATCGGCAAAGAAACGTCGCTTAGTATCGATACTGAGTAACTGAGTATGTGGATATTCCCACGAGTACGCCTCTAACAGAATCGCTTTTAATACCGATTTGTAAGGCGAATCGATACTTTTGTAAAGCTGCCATAAGCTTGAGCCAAAGTACTCTTCTGCAGGAATTCGATTGAGTCGACCGAAATCAATCCACTCATCACAATTGATGTATCCATTTTGGCAAAGCTGCTCGACATAATCTTCGTAGCACTCTTCCATTTCCGGTGGCACGATTTGCCACAACAATCTTTGACCACCTAAACGCACGGCTGAACGGTAGAACTCGTCCAACAACAATAAGTGCTGCGATGAACCACAGTTATCACCGGTCATTTCTTCGGAAATATTGCTGCGAAAGCGCTCTTCATCCATTAGGAAGAAATTTGCTTCAACACCCAAGCCTTTGGCCCAATCGGTGATCAACAAGCACTTATTGCTCAGCTTTTCACGAGCTTCGGTCGGCATCTCTGGAGAGATACAAACCCAAATATCCAAATCACTTGATGTACTTTGGCCGATCGACGAAGTGCTGCCCATGGTGTAAAGGCCTAGAATATCGCGTTGACGCGGCTCTGGCAGCGGTTGCCCCAAAGCTAATGCAATATCATCAAGGAACTGACGTTGAACGTCATTTGCTTCAAAACCGTAAAGACCACTTGGGCTGTCAGTTTCAAAGAAGCCGGGAATAATAGGATGGTTGAAGTGGAAAAGCGCTGGAATCAGTTGGAAAACACGTTGTCCTTGCATATCCATAAGCGCCAGCGCGCGTTCGATTCGCTGCTGGTTGAGATTATCAAGTCTCTGGATAAGGGTATGAGTGTATGCCTGCAAGGGTGATTCCTAGGTCTAATCTAACTGCTATATTGCGTAGGTTTTAAACAAACAAGCGTTCAAAACGTGATCAATGTATCATTTTTATTATAGGCGGTAAAGCAATACTCGGCACTACAGCCCCTCACAGCACAACATCGAGGATTTGGTTTTGCCTTCCAAAGGCATAGCGGACAATTCTAACAGTAGTCGCAATAACAAATGCGATTAACCTCACACTATTAACAATATTTGTGACAAGCAAAGTTGTCGTTTAGGAGAGCCTTAGGGAAATCACTAAGCATTTCATAGAGACAGTGTTAGGATTGTGGCATGACCAAAAACAAAGAAATGCTTACGAGAACGATATGACGCAAACTCAGCCAATCCGAATCGCTACCCGAAAAAGTCCTCTTGCCCTGTGGCAGGCTCATTATGTCAAAGATGCCCTTATTGCGGCGCACCCAGGACTGGAAGTTGAGTTAGTCACTATGGTCACCAAAGGCGATATCATTTTAGATACCCCGTTGGCGAAAGTGGGCGGTAAAGGCTTATTTGTTAAGGAGCTGGAAGTCGCCATGCTTGAAGGGCGCGCCGATCTTGCGGTGCACTCAATGAAAGACGTTCCTGTAGACTTTCCAGAAGGCCTAGGCCTTGTCACCATTTGCGAACGTGAAGACTCTCGTGACGCTTTCGTTTCCAATACTTACACTAACATTAGCGAACTGCCTCAAGGCGCTGTGGTAGGTACTTGTAGTCTTCGCAGACAATGTCAGTTAAAAGAACAACGCCCTGACTTAGTCATTAAAGAGCTTCGAGGTAATGTAGGGACTCGTTTAGGAAAACTTGATAACGGTGAGTATGACGCAATTATCCTTGCTGCCGCAGGCCTGAAACGTCTAGAACTTGAATCACGTATTCGCAGCTTTATCGAACCTGAAGAATCCTTGCCTGCAGTTGGTCAAGGTGCGGTTGGCATTGAGTGTCGCCTTGATGATGAACGATTGATTAAATTACTCGAACCTCTTAATCACGCTAACACGGCTGATCGTGTTCTGTGTGAGCGAGCCATGAACTTAACGTTAGAAGGCGGCTGCCAAGTGCCGATTGGTAGCTACTCACTGATCGATGGCGACGAGATTTGGTTACGAGCTCTTGTCGGTGAACCAGATGGTTCAAAAATCGTTCGTGGTGAAATTCGTGGTAAACGAGCGGATGCGGAAGCCTTAGGCGTACAATTAGCGAATCAACTGCTCGATGATGGCGCAAAAGAAATCCTAGAAAAGCTCTATCAAGAGCACGAGTAATGACTGATGAGAGTATTGGTTACACGCCCTGAAAATCAAGGCGCAGAACTTTGCAATCTCATAGAAAAAATGGGGGGCATTGCCCTCCATCAACCACTTATTGATATTCAGGACAATCTGCAGCTTTGTTTAGATGACGACCAACTGCAACGTTCGGATATCATCATTGCCGTCAGCCAATACGCCGTCTATGCCTTCCATCATATTCTTGCTCATCAGCAACTCTCGTTACCTGACTCCTGTATTTATCTAGGGGTTGGTCAAAAAACCGCACATGAATTAAGCAAACTCAGCCAACAAAACGTAAACTATCCGACGGTAAGTGATAGTGAACACCTACTGGCATTACCAGAGTTGGCGAATGTGTCAGGAAAACATGTCATCATTCTTCGAGGCAACGGCGGCCGAGAACTCATTTATGATCAGCTCTGTGCACTTGGTGCCGATGTTCAATACCTAGAAACCTACCAACGCAGATATCTGCCACTAAAAATAGACGCAATAAAACAATGGCGCTCAATGGGTATCGACACTCTGGTCGTTACCAGTGGTGAACAACTTGAGTTTTTATTGTCTCAAGTATCAGAGCCAGAATTGAACTGGTTAACACAACAACAGCTATTGGTTCCGAGTGAACGAATTGCTACTTTAGCGATGACAAAGGGATTTAATAACGTTACCAATACCCAAGGTGCATCGAACTCTACAATATTTGCTGCTCTCCAGCGTCTAGAAATAGGACTTAACAATGACCAACAAAAATAAAGACGAGCAAATCCAGTCTGAAGAACAACAAGACGTTAAGGCTTTAGCCCCAGAAGCTGATACATCGAAAGCTGAACAAGAAACTTCTCAACACGAACAAGCTAAACCACCAACGACTGCACCGGAATTCGAAGAAAAGCAGGGCAAACGTGGTGTTAAGCTTGGTGCGGTAGCTATTGTTTTAGCAGTTATTTTTGGTGGTGGTCTCAGCTACCAAATGCAAAAGCAGGCCAACGATTATGAAGCGCGCATCGCCAAGCTTGAGTCACAACTACAAGCGACAACAAGCAATTTAAGCAACGAAATGCAGCAAGTGCAGTCGGACACACTTAAACAAGCAAAAACAGTGACACATAAAGCCGAAGTCGTGTTAGGCCAGCAACAAAAAAGTATTGAAAGCCTTCAACTTGCGGTTGCCGACGTTAAAGGTCGTCGCCCTAATGATTGGCTTCTGGCTGAGGCCGACTATTTGGTTAAACTCGCGGGTCGCAAACTGTTCTTGGAGCACGATGTGGTAAGTGCGACACGTTTGATGGAGAGTGCTGACCAGCGTATCGCTGCACTCAACGATCCAAGCTTAGTATCTCTGCGCCAGTCAATGGCAAATGACATCACCAAGCTACGTACTGTTCCACTTATTGACCGTGACGGACTCGTACTGCGACTAACTTCGCTACAGCAAGAGGTTGATAAGCTACCTCTTGCCAACGCCATCCTTCCTGATGCACCTGCTGTCGAGAAACGCCAAGTTTCACAAGACATCTACGATTGGCAAGATAACCTGATAACGTCGTTAAAAGACTTCTCAGAAAACTTTATTACTTTCCGTACTCGCGATGGCAATGTAATCCCACTGCTTTCACCTGAGCAGCACTTCTATCTCAAAGAAAACATCAAATCTAAGATAGAAACTGCGATTCGTGCGGTATACAAAGAACAAGGCGAGATCTATAAGATGTCGTTAGAAACCGCAGAGAAATGGTCAGAATCGTTTTTTGATATGGACAACAATAGCGTTAAAGAGTTTAACGCTGCGCTAGGCAAACTGAGCCAACAAAATATTCAAGTTAACTATCCAGTCAAATTGGAAACTCAAGCTCAATTATCCGATGTCATCAACGAACGTCTGCGCCGTGAAGTCACCACCATCATCACGGAGGAGAAATAATGATTCGATTAATCTTTCTCTTCGTCGTACTTGGTGCGGGTCTATTTGTTGGTACCCAGTTTTCGGGCCAGCAAGGTTATGTACTGATCTCAATTGCCAATAAAACCATCGAGATGAGCGTTACGACCCTAGTCGTGTTTGTTATTGCAGCTTTGGCGGGGCTGTTTCTGCTCGAATACATCATCAAGAAAGTGCTTTACACCAGCGTCACGACATTTAATTACTTCAGCGTTCGTAAAATGCGTCGTTCACGCCGCTATACCAATGAGGGTATCGTTAAGCTGCTAGAAGGTGATTGGAAGCTTGCAGAGAAAAAGGTAACACGTTGGGCTAACTATCACGATATGCCGCTTTTATGTTATCTCGTCGCTTCTGAAGCTGCCTTAGGGCAAGGTGACAAAGCGAAGCGTGACCATTATCTAGCGCTGGCCGCTAAACAGGAAAACTCCGATCTTGCCGTTCAGCTAACTAGAGCGAAACAAGCGGTTCGAGAAGAGGAATGGGAAGTTGCCGCGAGTACTTTAGAAACTCTCAAAGCAGAACACCCAAACAACTCCATTGTTTTGAGCTTGCAAAAAACAACCTATCGAGAACTTGGCGAGTGGCAAGCCTTAATTGATTTACTGCCTAAACTCCATAAGGCAAAGCTCATCGATGAACTAGAGCAAAATGAACTGAACGAACGCGCTCAATGTGGATTGCTAGAAGATATTGCTAGTCAGCAAGGCAGTGAAGGTTTAATCAATCATTGGAATAAGTTGCCACGTAAAACACGCCAAAGCACCCACTTAGTGGGCTGTTTTAGTAAACAGCTTATCGCTCGAAAGGCTGATGCAGAAGCGTTTACTGTAATTAAAGAAACGTTGAAAAAACAGGGTCATGATGACTTGTATAAGGTATTACCAGAACTAAACCTTGCAGATACACACCCTGTTGTTGTGCTACTTGAAGATGTTGTTAAAAAGCAACCGGATACACCTGAAGCACAAAGTGCACTAGCGCAATTCTACTTCCGAGAAGAAAAGTGGCCAGAGGCGCAACGTCATTTCGAGCGTGCCCTATCGCTTCGTCCTGATGTTTCTGACTATGCCTATCTAGCTGATACTCTAGAAAAACAGAATTTATCTAAAGCAGCAAGTGAAGTGTCGAGAAAAGCGTTGACACTTATTGAGAGTAAGTAGGCACTATTACTGTTAAAAAAGCTCCTGACGGAGCTTTTTTTATAACTGAAAATCATCTAATGCTTGTTGAGTAAACTTGCTGGTAAATGCATTAATTCTATTGTGGTCTGGACTCCAGCCTAGCAAGAAACGTTGATAGTCAGCCCAGGCCAATCCAAATAGTGCGCGCCACTCCTTGCAAACACGGTTAGCATTAATTTCCGGTTTAAAATGTTCTATCGCTGAGTGCAGCTGTATGAAGTAATAGTCAAGGTAACCCGCTACGTTTAAGTCAGCCGTTGAAAAGTCTAATGTCGTGGTAAAGAACAAAGCGACATCTTTAACTCCTACACCACCCCCTACGTATTGAAAATCTACCGCAGATACAGCACTACCTTGTTTATTGAAGCAGAAGTTAGCCAACTTTGCATCCCCATGTACCAGCGTTTGGTATGGACACTCGTTTAACTTTTCATCAATGATGTGCGCAGCTTGTTTAAAGCGTTCATCTTGCATTGCTTGCCATTCGTCAGGACGAGTCGCTAAGTGCCAGTAAGTACCTTGTTTCCAAAGCCCATTCGTATTCGCTCCAAGCCAAAAAGCATGAAACTGAGCAAGCCACTTTAGAACGCTTTTTATCTCCATCTCTGTTGCGGTTTTCACAACTCTAGCGCGCTCTAATAACTTCAGATCCTCAAGAATGAGCTCAAGGTGAGATTGATACTTATGAGCAGAGAAACACTGTGGAGCCCAGCCTGAGGGCATTGTCGATACGAACTCCTGATACCAAGAAAACTCTACTTGATAGGACTGGAGCTTTCTTTGATGTGAAAGTTGAGTATTCCACCCTTTAGGGTGGCTAGCTGGTACTTCATCAGGTAATTGAATCGCTTTGACAATAACACTAGATAAATGGGATTGTGCGAGCTCAAGTCTAATTAAATGCCCATAGCCACTCCATAGAGTCTGAATAAGCTCACAGGAGAAAACCTGAGCCTCATTACCAATAACTTCTCGAAGGGTTGGAGTGACCGTAAAGTCAGATAATATCAAAGTAGACTTCCTAGGTTGGCTGCCATAAAACGGACTCTTACTTTGACAGAGTTAATGATGAAACGAAAGATCAGCGTTTCTCAAGATGTAAAAAAGCCCGCTGATTACTCAGCGGGCTTTTTAATGTGGCGGAGAGATAGGGATTTGAACGCTACGCCTAAAAATTAAATTCGCTTTTTTTACAATTAGTTATCTAGGTTTCTAGAAAATCAATTTGTTGGTCTGTCTGGTACAGATTAAAGCCTATTTCATGGCTTAACGTCAAGAAAAACTGATGACTTGGCACTCCATATCAGGTTAGTAAGTTACGAACTTACTAACCCTTATGCTGTCTACTGACTATGCACACCTCTCATAGATGAAAGGCGAGAAACATAGCTTAAAAACGCCAATTTTAGACTTTTCGGTTTAAAAAAACTTAATATTTCATGAGCGAATAAACAAACGGGAGGTTTAACTTAAGCCTAAAAGTGGACCGAGTAACGCCTAATTTTTTTTGCGTACAAATACTAAACCAGCAAGCGAAATTAATGCCCATAATGGCGTCGTTCCGCCGCCACTAGTGCTGCTGCTTTGAATATGATTTGGTGACGTGTACTTATAGGTATAATTTCCATCTCTGTAACTTTGTCTTTCTGCTTCTGTAAATACATACGTTGCTGGAACTGAGCCATTCACCGCATCGTTTATCCATGATGTAAAATCAAGAACTTCAGAGAAGACTGATGTAGCACCATGACTTATGCTAGGCTCACCACATTTAGTTGCAGGGCCAAAACTAGTGACACCTACAAGCTTCTGCGTCCCTGAATCATCCCAATATAATGGCCCTCCAGAATCTCCTTGGCAAGTGCCTGCTTCTAAACTCTCCATCGCAGAGGCACTGAATGAGATATCTCCCTCCATACAAAGGTTCTTATCCGTTCTGTCTTTATAATTACAAAGGTAATTGGGTACATAAGTGAGATTTGCAAATTGAAGCGTGTCGGTGTCATCGATGCCTGTAGAAGAATTTCCGTGACCTACAGCAGTAAAGTTATTCTTATGTCCCGTTTCACGGTACCCACCACTGGATGCCGCATCATCATTAATTGCTGGAAAATTAGCAATATAGTTACCAACTAAAGGGAAGTATGTTAAGGGAGAGTCTAACTTCAATACTGCAACGTCGTTCAGAAAGGTAGAACTGTCATACCCACTATGAATGAAAACTTCAGATACTCGAATTTTTGAGGTAGAAGTGCTTTGCAGGTTACTTTCAGACTCATTCAATAATTGCGGATACACATATGTAAACAAGATATCAATCTCACCCACGGTATTTTTAATATACACACAATGAGCAGCAGTTAGAATGTACTGTGCATCTATAATAGATGCCCCACAATACTTCCTGTAAGTATAGCTATTGTCATTTTTATCTATCCAAGCTACAAGTCGTGCATAAGATGGATAGTTAGCAATTGAGGCATCGTTACCGTTTACAATTTGTGGTGAAACCGCCAACTCTTTTGCAAAGGAAGTGCTACTGTAATAGAGGGCAGACGATAATGCCAAGCCCCAAAATAATATATTTCTCATGAATCAGCCATTTATATCATCGCTCTACAACCATCTGATTAGAGGCAAAAGATCTAGAGCAATAGCAATGTTAGAATTTTGTGTTGAGTGTAATTTCCATAATATCTTTATTTTTCTCGTTGTTATTGGCTGCTCCTTAGAATCCTGTCTCATATAGTTTTCGAGTTATCAAGCATAGATATTGTCCGTTGCTTGATTAATTAAGCGCACTGTATCATATAAATAGTTTTGATAATGATAATCAATATCACATTAATATAATTTTCGAGAATTATTAGACTTGTTTGTCAAAGAGTGACATGTTTAGCAGGTCATTTATTTACATCAAAACTATCTATAACTGAGTAAAAATGAACAGAGTTCACATGACAGAGAGCCAAGAGACACTTCTCTTGCCCGCAGGTAGTGTTCATCTTTTACGAAGTAAAAGTGTGACACTACCGCAGCGGGTTGCTATTGCGTCACACTTTTTAAGTGAGATGTTTTTTTGTGTTTCGATTAGCTAAGAGTGATGTCAAAGCTGTTCACTGCATCAACCAGCTCCTGGGGCTCAAGACGCTTGGCATAGTGCCCGTAGGTCATGGTGTTGTGCTTGTGTCCAACGACCTGAGCAACGAGATGTTCAGCGACACCTGACTTTTGTAATTCATCTATCACCGTATGCCGAAAAGAGTAGGCAGTAGGGCGCTGTCCTGCTTTGAAGCGACACGCATCTAAGACACTCCCAAACGCATCACGATAGTCTTTTGACCAATCCATATCACTCCCGCGAGGCGTAACATCGAAAAGCTGAACGGCACCGAGTCTTGTACGTTGTTCGACATAGTCGAGAAAGCCTAAGTCGAGTATTTTCTTATGCAGTGGGACGAGTCGATTGGAAAAAGCATTCTTTAGATGTTGGCTTTCACCACTATCGGAAAAATAGATACAAGGTAAAGTTCCTCGCTTAATGTCAGAGACTCGAAGCTGACACGCTTCAGAAGGGCGACAGCCATGATACATCTGTATCTTGGTAATCCAGTCAAATTGCTCGCCCTGATTTTTGTAACATGCGCTAGAGAACAACCGCTTAAGCTCTATGGCTTTCCAACGCCTGCGTTGGGTTGAGGTCTTCGCCGTTTTCTTAGGCAACTTAACCACAGCAAACGGATTCGTTTTAACCAATTCTTTGGCAACACACCAGTTAAAGAACTGACGATTAGCCGCAAGGTAGTCTTTTAATGTTTTATGGCTAAGTTGACGTTGTATCAATTCATCACGGTAAGCCATTGCAAGGCTATTAGTAGGTTGATTGGCCCTTGTGCTGAAAGGTACTTGAGAAAGTCAGTACAGCGCTGTTGGAGCTGCGTAATGGTCAATTGTGTGACGTTCTCCAGTTGTTTGGATTCGATAAATTCAGAAAGTGCCTCTTGCCCAAATCGAGGGCGAGGTTTGCATGGCTGCTTAGGTGATACTGAACTTAACTTTGGGGCGCAAGTCGTGGTTTCTGGCTGATGACAGTAACTCTCACGCACTTGATTAATAACGTCCGCAAGCTCGGCTTTGAAGTCACTGAAACACATAGCTGTGAGTTTGGCTTTCTCAAATAATGCCATAAGCAATTGAACTTGCTCTATGTTTCTTAAGTAAGCAACTTTTCTCTCACGAGTCAGTAGAGAGAATTTAAACTCTTTAGGATAACCACTGCTGCGCAGTGAAAGTGGGGTGGCGATGCGTGTGTAGTACACGCTGTTTGGAAGTCTCATTAAGTACATCTGTGCTACCTTTCTGTGCAAGATGATTTTCGAGGCTCTAGATGTGAAAAAACCGCTGTAAAAACAGCGGTTTAATCTTTAAAAGTGGCGGAGAGATAGGGATTTGAACCCTAGATACGCTATTAACGTATGCCGGTTTTCAAGACCGGTGCTTTCAACCA
>NZ_JAKRBO010000017.1:0-40018 GCF_022432925.1 Vibrio sp. CyArs1
GCGGAATTGGTAGACGCACCAGATTTAGGTTCTGGCGCCGCAAGGTGTGAGAGTTCAAGTCTCTCCTTCCGCACCATTATTAAGAAAGCTCGTCATTTGACGAGCTTTTTTTCTATCTATTCCTCTCTGACAATTACGTTAGTTGAATCTTTGAAAGTTTCTTCAATATTGTTAATTTCTTCTATTAGCTCACAGAAAAGTATTTTGCTACTGTCCATTCTAGGATAGACAGGCAACCTTAGTTCAATACACTGATCTTCAAGGATATTTATGACTTTCCAAGATTACTCCGTTGCTATTGGACAGTATTCAAAAGGCGATGATTTAGGTTTCAAAACGGCGCATTTCAACACTCCTCATGACCTTACAATATCTTCAGCGATAACAAATGCTTTCAACCCTTCTTATCTTCTGTATACAGAGCAAGGACATTATCTCATTTCCGAATGTTCTCAACAGGAAGGATCGGCCCTTATATTCGTGCCTACAAACAGTGAAGATCATCAAGTAAGATTGCTTGATGGTGATTACCCATGCCACCTTGCAATATCTCCGAATAAAGAATTATTAGGCGTCGCGCATTATGGGACAGGTAACTTCGAGATATTTGCCCTACGGGCACATGGCATTATTGGAGAACGTATAGCTTTACTGGCTAATGAAGGCTCTAGCGTTCATCCTACTCGCCAGCAAGCCCCCCATGGGCACCAGTTACAGTTTATCCCCAATAGCCAACAGTTCGTCACGGTAGACTTAGGCATCGACACATTGAGCTTTTACGAATATAACAAAACTGATGCGGTTCTATCTCAGTCTTTGGTAATGCCGCTGGGAAGTGGTCCTCGACATGTAGACTTCTCTCAAGATGGTAAATTTGGGTATGTGTTGTGTGAACTCGATGAATCACTGCATGTTATCAAGCGTAGCGATCATGGGATTTGGCAGCTAATTTACTCTACTTCAGCGTTTCCTGAACATATTAGTCATGAAGCGGCGGCGGCTGTTAAGCTCTCACCGAACAATCGCTTTGTTTATTTAACAGGTCGCGGAGAGTCTATCGTCTCTTGGTTTGAAGTAAGTGACCCTGCAGTACCTGCTTATCAAGGCTTTGTCAGTTCAGGGGGACAGTTCCCACGAGATTTGTGTCTTTCGCCGGATGGAAAGTATCTTATGACAGCAAACCAGCATTCTGACAATTTAGCTTTGTTTACCGTCGATGAAGCAACTGGGGCACCAACGCTAGAATCAGTATCAGATCCTATCACTGCCCCAGTATGTCTAGTCATTTATTAAGTTATTTAAGGCCAATCGCGTATTTTAAAACTTGCTCTTTAATCGGCCCAGAATGCTCTGCCACTTTCAGTAGAGCATTTCGAGCAAATGCCAGCGGTGGTAAGGTACTACTAAACCCTTTATAGAATACATCCATGCCCGTTTGCATTAACAGGTTATCTGGACGACGCTCTAGCTCATAACGACGCAATGCCTCAATAGAAACCCCTTTATCTTCAAACGCTTTCAACAAGGCTTCTACATCTTTAAAGCCAAGATTAACGCCCTGACCAGCCAACGGATTTATCGTGTGTGCTGAATCCCCTACTAATACACAACCGTGTTTATAATATCGCTGTGCATGTCGACGTGTCAGTGGGAATGAACCGTGCTGTAATACGCTAACCTTACCCAGTTCAGCTGGAAAGTACTCAACAATCTCCTGCTCTAACTGGGCGTGACTCATATTCTTTAACTGCTTAATCCGTTTAGGGGAGTCGTACCAAACTAATGAGCCTTGGTTTCCACATAGTGGTAAAAATGAACGAGGCCCTGACGTGGTAAACCACTGCCACGTGATGTCTTGTTGAGGGAGTTCCGTCTCAACATTAATCAGCATGCACTCTTGACGATAATCCCATGCAGTCACCCCAATGCCACTGGCTTGTCGTACTCTTGAATTCGCACCATCCGCACCAACGACCAGAGTCGCAGCAATTTCACGCCCGGATTCTAAGATGATAGTTGAGCCTTCATCGTCAAGCGTTAAGCTCTCAACACCATCACCTTCAATCACTTTCAAGTTGTCGAAACGATGAAACTGCTGCCATAACCCTAGTTGGATCACTCGGTTTTCAACAATGTAGCCCAATTGCTCTAGATGCAGAGATTCGGCATTGAAACGAATTCGACAGTTTTCCGCTTCCCATGTTTCAAGACGTGCATAAGGGCACACACGCATCGCCTCTATGACGCTCCAAGCATCGAGATATGTCAGTAAATCAACAGAACGATGAGAAATAGCAGAAACACGCAGGTCCATTGGCTGCGAATTTTCGAAAGCTTGAGGGGTGAATTTTTCGATAACAGCGACTGAGCGCCCTTGTTTAGCAAGACCCAGCGCCATCGCTGCTCCCACCATGCCACCACCAACAACTGCAATTTCAAACTGTTCCATCGTCTTCTTACTACCCTAAATTCAATGTGTGTTCATTGTACGTAGCCCGCTCTAAAAGCGCGAGCGAATTCCTTCGAAAAACCCTGCTTTTGTGAGGCCTAATAACCGCTTACAGCAATTGAAATATAAGCTCTCAAAGAGATTTTACACTACCCCTAGTCAGGCGGTTTTTAAAGCAGTACAATACGCCGCTTACCGCCAAGATGGTGGTCATAATTTAAGCAGCCGCTTCATTGTTTTCGCAATACAGCGCCTGTGCAAGAAAAAGATTTAAATAACTGACGAGCGATAGTGATGAGTAAGAAACTGCTAATTAAAACCTGGGGCTGCCAGATGAACGAATACGATTCATCAAAAATGGCCGATCTGCTTAATGCGGCAAATGGCTATGAGCTAACAGAAGATCCAGAGGAAGCAGACGTACTACTTTTGAACACTTGCTCTATCCGTGAAAAAGCGCAAGAGAAAGTGTTCCACCAACTTGGTCGTTGGAAAACCCTAAAAGACAAAAAAGATGGCGTTGTTATCGGTGTGGGTGGCTGTGTAGCGACTCAAGAAGGTGACCATATTCGTGAACGTGCGCCATTTGTTGACGTTATCTTTGGCCCACAAACTCTTCACCGTTTGCCTGAAATGATCAAGCAGTCACAAAGCGATGAAGCGCCAGTAATGGATATCTCTTTCCCAGAGATCGAGAAGTTTGACCGTCTGCCGGAACCACGTGCGGAAGGCGCTACAGCGTTTGTTTCAATTATGGAAGGCTGCAGTAAGTACTGTACTTACTGTGTTGTTCCGTATACTCGTGGTGAAGAAGTAAGCCGTCCAATGGATGACGTATTGTTTGAAATTGCTCAGCTTGCCGATCAAGGCGTTCGTGAAGTAAACCTACTTGGCCAAAACGTGAATGCTTATCGTGGTCCAATGCACGATGGTGATATCTGTTCTTTTGCCGAGCTACTACGTCTGGTTGCTTCTATTGATGGTATTGATCGTATCCGCTTTACGACAAGTCACCCGCTAGAGTTCACTGATGACATCATTGCTGTTTACGAAGACACACCTGAGCTTGTTAGCTTCCTACACTTGCCAGTACAAAGTGGTTCAGACCGTGTATTGACTATGATGAAGCGTCCACACACAGCGATTGAATACAAGTCTATCATTCGTAAACTTCGCAAAGCGCGTCCTGATATTCAAATCAGTTCAGACTTCATTGTTGGTTTCCCAGGTGAAACTGACAAAGATTTCCAAGACACGATGAAACTGATCAAGGACGTAGATTTTGATATGAGCTTTAGCTTTATCTTCTCTCCTCGTCCAGGTACGCCAGCAGCAGATTACCCATGTGATCTTCCTGAGCAAACTAAGAAAGACCGCTTATACGAGCTACAACAAACTGTAAACTCGCAGGCAATGCGTTATTCACGTCAGATGCTAGACACTGAGCAACGTGTTTTGGTTGAAGGTCCATCTAAGAAGAACCTGATGGAGCTTCGTGCGCGCACCGAAAACAACCGTGTGGTTAACTTCGAAGGTGGTGCAGAGCTAATCGGCCAGTTTGTTGACGTGAAAATCACAGACGTGTTCGCAAACTCCCTACGTGGTGAGCTAGTAAGAACAGAAAAAGATATGGATCTTCGCAGTGTTATTTCTCCAACACAAATGATGGCAAAAACCAAACGCGAAGATGAGCTAGGTGTAGCGACCTTTACGCCTTAGCGCCTATACCCAAACAGCTTCAATGTGCTATTTTGGAGTTAATTGGGTAAAAATATGCGAAGCCCGGTCACAGTCGGGCTTCATACATCGCCCTTAAGGGCAAAATGTGAGGCAACATTGAGTAATCAAATCGTAACTCTAGAAATTCATCTAGAACCTTCAGACAACCGCCGTCTATCAAGCTTGTGCGGTCCTTTCGATGACAATATCAAACATTTAGAACGCCGCTTAGGTGTCGAGATCAACCACAGAAGCAACTTCTTTACGATCGTGGGCAAGCCGCACACTAGCGCCGCAGCTCTAGATATCATCAAAACGCTTTATGTCGACACAGCACCTGTGCGTGGCCAGATCCCTGATATTGAGCCAGAGCAAATTCACTTAGCCGTTAAAGAATCTGGTGTACTTGAGCAAAATACCGAATCAGAAATCGCTCACGGAAAAGAAGTCTTCGTAAAGACCAAGAAAGGCATCATCAAACCGCGTACACCTAATCAAGCTCAGTACCTAGTGAATATGGTCACTCATGATATTAGCTTCGGTATTGGGCCTGCTGGTACAGGTAAAACCTACCTAGCAGTAGCTGCTGCAGTAGACGCACTGGAGCGCCAAGAGATTCGCCGTATCCTACTGACTCGTCCAGCAGTAGAAGCGGGTGAAAAACTAGGCTTCCTGCCAGGTGATTTAAGTCAGAAGGTCGATCCGTACCTTCGACCTCTATACGATGCGTTATTTGAAATGCTTGGTTTTGAGCGCGTAGAGAAACTCATTGAACGCAATGTTATTGAGGTTGCTCCCCTCGCCTACATGCGCGGCCGCACACTTAACGATGCCTTCATTATTCTCGATGAGAGCCAGAACACCACCGTTGAACAAATGAAGATGTTCCTGACGCGTATCGGCTTTAACTCGCGCGCAGTTATCACTGGTGACGTCACACAAATCGACTTGCCGCGTGGCGCAAAATCTGGCCTTCGTCATGCGATTGAAGTGCTGAGTGAAGTTGACGAAATCAGCTTTAACTTCTTCCAGTCAGATGATGTCGTTCGTCACCCTGTCGTTGCGCGCATCGTAAATGCTTACGAGAAATGGGAAGCGAAAGATGCCAAAGAACGTAAAGAAATTGAGCGTAAGCGACGTGAAGAACGTGAAGCGGCGCAAAAGCTGCTTGATGCAGCATCTGCTAGCGCAACCGTGGATGGAAAGTAATGGCGATTGAACTCGATCTTCAAATTGCAGTCGAATCAGAACAAGGGTTACCAAGTGCTGACGAATTTCAAGGCTGGTTGGACAAAACCATTATTCCGTTTCAACAAGATGCTGAGTTGACGATTCGTATCGTCGATGAAGAAGAGAGCCAACAGCTTAACCGCGACTACCGTGGTAAAGATAAACCAACCAATGTGCTCTCTTTTCCTTTTGAAGCTCCTCCAGGTGTAGAAATGGATCTGCTTGGTGACATGATCATTTGTCGTCAAGTTGTCGAAAAAGAGGCCATTGAGCAATCCAAGCCTTTGATTGCACACTGGGCACATATGGTTGTACATGGGAGTCTTCATCTGCTAGGTTATGATCATATTGAGGATGACGAAGCAGAAGAAATGGAAGCTTTGGAAACCGAAATCATGCTTGATATGGGCTTTGATGACCCATATTTAGTAGAAAAGGAGTAAGCACATTTCGCTGGCGTTCGCGCTAAAAAGAATCTGTTTACGCATGTGCGCTATCACACATCTGATAGCATTCTGAATTGAGAAGTCATGAACGAAGAGTCTTCTCCCTCTCAACCAGAGGGAAACAGTAAAAAGTCGGAAGGTCCGAGTAGAAAGTCCTTCTTTGAGCGCCTAGGTCAAATTTTTCAAGGCGAACCAAAAGACCGCCAAGAGCTTGTAGATGTTATCCGCGACTCTGAAGAAAACGACCTAATTGACCACGATACCCGCGATATGCTCGAAGGTGTCATGGAAATTTCTGAAATGCGAGTGCGCGATATTATGCTGCCACGCTCGCAAATGGTTACTATCGAGCGTTCCGATAACCTCGATAAGCTAATCGAACTGATGACAGATGCACAGCATTCTCGCTACCCTGTTATCAGTGAAGATAAAGACCATGTAGAAGGCATCCTCTTAGCTAAGGACCTCCTCCGTTATTTGGGCTCAGAAAGCGCCCCGTTTGATATTGAAGAAGTGATTCGCCCAGCGGTTGTAGTTCCTGAAAGTAAGCGCGTTGATCGCCTACTGAAGGAGTTCCGTGAAGAGCGCTATCACATGGCCATTGTCGTCGATGAATTTGGTGGAGTATCAGGTCTAGTGACCATCGAAGATATTCTCGAAGAAATCGTTGGCGAAATCGAAGACGAATTCGATGACGATGATGAGCTTGATATCAGAAAACTGAGTAAGCACACATTCGCGGTGAAAGCGCTCACTACTATTGAAGAGTTCAATGAAACATTCGGCTCTAACTTTAGTGATGAGGAAGTCGACACTGTAGGTGGCCTAGTCATGACTGCATTCGGTCACTTACCTTCACGTGGTGAAGTGGTTGAAATAGAAAATTACAACTTTAAGGTGACAGCGGCGGATAATCGTCGTGTGGTTCAGGTCCAAGTCACAATACCTGACCAAGAAACGGCTTCAAGTGTCGAGGAATAACCTCACCACTTGCTGCTCACCAAAAAAGTGAGATGATATTTAAATGAAGAAAAATCTTCGCATATTGCGGCCCATCGGGGCCGCTTTTGTTGGTGCTAGCACCACTCTCGCATTTGCTCCCTATCAGCTATGGCCCTTGGCTATTCTGAGCCCATTTCTCCTTCTCCTCCTCATCAAAGGTCGCAGTACAAAAAGTGCGCTTTGGACAGGTTATGCATGGGGAATAGGTCAATTTGCCACTGGCATCAGTTGGGTTCACGTCAGTATCGATACCTTTGGTGGTATGCCGAAGATTGCCAGCGTGTTCTTAATGGCACTCTTAGTCGGCTACCTATCCATTTACTCAGCTCTGTTTGCTTGGTCTCTAAATCGATTCTTCCCGTCAGACAATAAAACCCGTTATTTTGTCGCAGCGCCAGCACTCTGGTTAATCTTTGATTGGGCTCGCGGTTGGGTGATGACGGGTTTCCCTTGGCTGTGGTTAGGGTACAGTCAAATTGATTCACCGTTAGCGAGCTTTGCACCTATTGGTGGCGTTGAACTCATTACCTTGCTACTGATCGTAATGGCTGCCAGCCTAACTTACTTAACCGTAACTAAACAGTGGCAACTCGCTATCATCCCTCTAGTCATATTCGCCACTGGATTCGGCCTACGTAACTACGACTGGGTCACGCCCGCTCCAAGTCGCACCAAATCGGTCGCATTGATTCAAGGTAATATCGATCAAGCCATGAAGTGGATGCCCAATCACCGATGGCCAACAATAATGAAATATACCGATCTAAGTCGTGAAAACTGGGATGCGGACATTATCATTTGGCCAGAAGCTGCAATTCCCGCAATGGAATTCGAATTACCTTCATTTCTACGTAACTTGGACTCTGCGGCTAAAATGAATGATTCTGCGATCATTACTGGGGTCATCAACAAAACGGAGTCCGGTGAGTATTACAACAGCATATTGGTTGTAGGACAGACACCTTACGGTGATTACGAAATGGATCTCGATGAACGTTATCACAAGCACCATTTGCTTCCATTCGGTGAATTCGTGCCATTTGGAGATCTATTAAGACCTATCGCCCCGTTTTTTAACTTGCCTATGTCTTCATTCAGCCGTGGTGCTTACGTACAGCCTAATATTGTGGCTAACGGTATGCATCTAGCGCCAGCATTATGTTATGAGATTATTTTTGGGGAACAAGTTAGGCAGAACGTTACTGATGACACCGATTACCTGTTAACGCTGTCCAATGATGCTTGGTTTGGGCGCTCTATTGGGCCATTGCAGCATATGGAAATTGCACGAATGCGCGCATTAGAGCTTGGCTTACCACTTATTCGTTCGACCAATAATGGTGTGACTGCCGTTACCGATCACAAAGGTAAGATTACTGCTCAAATCCCTCAGTTTGAAACCGCTGTGCTTAGAACTGACGTCACTCCAACCGACGGAACAACTTGGTATCGTGAAGTAGGAACTTGGCCTTTATATGCGTGGGTATTACTTTGCCTAGGCTTTGGCATCATTAGACGCAACAAGTAATCACCTCTTATACACCGGCCATTGAACTCCTTTAGTATCAATGGCCGAGCTGGTCTTCTTACCGAGAAAATCCCATCGAAAAGCGCGCTTCATAAACTTTCTTCCATAATATATAACTATTTGGTTCTTTTCCCTTGCCAAACAAAATCATATTCTTATCTGGTAATCAATAACCACCACGGTTGAATGAAGGAACATTATAATGAGCAAGATTTACGAAGATAATTCACTGACAATTGGTAACACCCCTCTAGTTCGCCTAAACAAAGTAAGTAATGGTAACGTGCTTGCTAAAGTTGAAGCACGCAACCCAAGCTTCAGCGTTAAGTGCCGTATCGGTGCAAACATGATCTGGGAAGCGGAAAAAGACGGTCGTCTAAAAGCAGGCGTAGAGCTAGTTGAGCCAACCAGTGGTAACACAGGTATTGCTCTTGCTTTCGTTGCAGCTGCACGTGGCTACAAACTCACACTTACTATGCCTGAATCTATGAGTCTCGAGCGTCGTAAGCTTCTCAAGGCACTAGGTGCTAACCTTGAACTCACAGAAGCAGCGAAAGGCATGAAAGGGGCTATCGCTAAAGCAGAAGAGATTGTCGCTTCAAATCCAGAAAAGTATCTGCTACTTCAACAGTTCAACAACCCAGCAAACCCAGCCATTCATGAAAAGACAACGGGTCCAGAGATCTGGGAAGCAACGGATGGTGAGATCGATGTATTTGTCGCTGGTGTAGGTACAGGTGGTACTATCACAGGTACTAGCCGCTATATTAAGGGCGAAAAAGGTAAAGCAATTGTTTCAGTTGCCGTTGAGCCAGCAGAATCACCAGTCATTTCTCAAGTGCTAGCAGGTCAAGAGATCCAACCAGCTCCTCACAAAATCCAAGGCATCGGTGCAGGATTTATCCCAGAGAACTTGGATCTTGAGCTTGTTGACCGTGTTGAACTGGTTACTTCTGAAGAAGCCATCGAAATGGCGCGTCGCCTAATGGAAGAAGAAGGTATCCTAGCTGGTATCTCATCAGGCGCAGCTGTTGTTGCGGCTAACAAGCTTGCTGAACTCCCTGAATTCAAAGGTAAAACCATTGTCACCGTACTCCCAAGTTCAGGTGAGCGCTACCTAAGCTCTGCATTGTTTGCCGGTATATTTACTGACAAAGAGATTCAGCAGTAATATGTTGCCAAATCAATTTTTGCACGAAAAAAGCCCCTTTAAGGGGCTTTTTTGTTGAAACTCTGTCAGCCTTTGGTAATATCAGGTCAGTTTTATTTTAAGCCGAAAAATAAATAGGCTAATTACAGAATTTCGTAAGACAGGTATACAGCGAAGACTGCAATCATGTCCTACAATTCTAGACCGACACAATTCTTAACAGTTATGACTTTCGTACTATAGCGAGGCGTAACATTTAACGATAAGCTTTGTTTGGTTTAGAAACTAAACATAAAATAAATCAATTGGGGTATAAAAAATGTACGAGAAGCAAGTAGAAATCACAGCAGAAAACGGCCTTCACACTCGTCCGGCTGCTCAGTTCGTTAAAGAAGCAAAAGCATTTGACGCTGACATCACTGTGGCTACTAACGGCAAAAGCGCTAGCGCAAAAAGCCTATTCAAACTACAAACTCTAGGTCTAGTTAAAGGCACTACTATCACAATCTCTGCTGAAGGCCCACAAGCTCAACAAGCAGTTGACCACCTAGTAGCTCTAATCCCTGAGCTTCACTAAGAACCCAGTTCTCCTTAAAGCCATTTTGTGAAAACAGAATGGCTTTATTGGAAATAGCTCTAGCTATCAGCTACACATAATAAGTAGCTAATAACTATCCAATCTTTAATACATTAGACCAAATAAAGGTAAAGCTATGATTTCAGGCATCCTAGCATCTCCTGGTATTGCTATTGGTAAAGCACTACTACTTCAAGAAGACGAGATTGTTCTAAACACGTCGACTATTTCAGATGACCAAGTTGAAGCAGAAGTTGCGCGTTTCTTTGACGCTCGCAACAAGTCAGCTCAACAACTAGAAGTCGTTAAGCAAAAAGCGCTTGAGACTTTTGGTGAAGAGAAAGAGGCTATCTTCGAAGGCCATATCATGCTTCTTGAAGATGAAGAGCTAGAAGAGGAAATCCTAGCACTCATCAAGAAAGACAAACTATCTGCAGACAACGCGATTCACACAGTAATCGAAGAGCAAGCGACTGCACTAGAATCTCTAGATGACGAATACCTTAAAGAGCGTGCAACTGATATCCGTGATATCGGTACTCGTTTCGTTAAGAACGCACTAGGCATCAACATCGTTTCACTAGGTGATATCGATGAAGAAGTTATCCTAGTAGCTTACGACCTAACTCCATCTGAGACTGCGCAAATCAACCTTGATTACGTGCTAGGTTTCGCATGTGACATCGGCGGTCGTACTTCGCACACTTCTATCATGGCCCGTTCACTAGAACTTCCTGCGATTGTTGGTACTAACGACATCACTAAGAAAGTGAACAACGGCGACATGTTGGTTCTTGACGCGATGAACAACAAGATCATCGTAAACCCAACTCAAGCTGAGATTGACGAAGCTAAAGCGGTACGTGAAGCGTTCCTTGCAGAAAAAGAGGAACTAGCAAAACTTAAAGACCTACCAGCAGAAACTCTAGACGGCCACCGTGTAGAAGTTTGCGGTAACATCGGTACAGTGAAAGACTGCGATGGCATCAACCGTAACGGCGGTGAAGGTGTTGGTCTGTATCGTACAGAATTCCTATTCATGGACCGTACTGCTCTTCCTACTGAAGAAGAACAGTATCAAGCTTATAAAGAAGTTGCGGAAGCAATGCACGGTCACGCGGTAATTATCCGTACTATGGATATCGGTGGTGATAAAGACCTACCTTACCTAGACCTTCCAGAAGAAATGAACCCATTCCTTGGTTGGCGTGCAGTTCGTATCAGCTTGGATCGTCGTGAAATCCTTCGTGACCAGCTACGTGGTATCCTACGTGCATCAGCACACGGTAAGCTGCGCATCATGTTCCCAATGATCATCTCTGTAGAAGAGATTCGTGAACTGAAAGCTGCTATCGAAGAGTACAAAGCAGAACTTCGTGCTGAAGGTCTAGCATTTGACGAAAACATCGAAATCGGTGTAATGGTTGAAACTCCTGCTGCGGCAGCGATTGCTCACCACCTAGCGAAAGAAGTTTCGTTCTTTAGTATTGGTACTAACGACTTAACTCAGTATACTCTAGCAGTAGACCGTGGTAATGAGCTTATTTCTCACCTATACAACCCACTTTCACCTGCTGTACTTACAGTAATTAAGCAAGTGATCGACGCTTCGCATAAAGAAGGTAAGTGGACTGGTATGTGTGGTGAGCTTGCTGGCGACGAGCGTGCGACTCTACTTCTACTGGGCATGGGCCTAGATGAGTTTAGTATGAGCGGTATTTCAATTCCTAAGGTTAAGAAAGTAATCCGCAACGCTAACTTCGCAGAAGTAAAAGCAATGGCTGATGAAGCGCTAGAAATGGCGACTGCTGCAGAAATTGAGGCACACGTCGAAAAATTTATCGCAGAAAAGACAAACTGCTAATATAATTGAGCAGAACAAAATCAAACCTTTAGGAGCACAACATGGGTCTGTTTGACAAACTGAAGAAGCTAGTATCTGACGACAGCGCTGACACTGGTGCAATCGAAATTATCGCACCTCTTTCTGGTGAAATTGTAAACATCGAAGATGTGCCAGATGTCGTATTTGCTGAGAAAATCGTTGGTGACGGTATTGCAATCAAGCCAGCTGGTGACAAGATGGTAGCTCCTGTTAACGGTACTATCGGTAAGATCTTTGAGACGAACCACGCGTTCTCTATCGAGTCTGACGACGGCATCGAGCTATTTGTTCACTTTGGTATCGACACTGTTGAACTGAAAGGTGAAGGCTTCAAGCGTATCGCTGAAGAAGGCCAATCAGTAAAAGCAGGTGACACTATCATCGAATTCGACCTAGCACTTCTAGAAGAGAAAGCTAAGTCAACGCTAACTCCTGTTGTTATCTCTAACATGGACGAAATCAAAGAGCTGAACAAGCTTGCTGGTTCTGTAACTGTTGGTGAAACGCCAGTACTACGCGTAACTAAGTAATTAGTTAATCTCGACGTAGAAAAAACGCAGCCTTGGCTGCGTTTTTTTATGTCTGCGACTTATCTGAACAATTTAATTGCCTTGTTATCTACTCACCTTTATAGCGAGATTGATGCAAGAACATCTCCAGCAAATGTTTTAACGCTGAGAGTATTGTCTTCAAGCAATCCATAACTCGCAGCATAACCATCTCGTGGGAATGTGATAGAGCCAGGATTGAAAATAATTTGCTCTCCTTGCCATTCGGCTACTGGTATATGTGTATGTCCATGAGCAATCACGTCTCCTTGCTTTAACGCAGGTCGTTTATCTGTGTTATAAAGATGCCCATGAGTTAAGAATAATCGCTGTCCACTTGCCAACATTACCCATGCATAGTCACTCATCATAGGAAAGTCTAAGAGCATCTGGTCGACTTCACTATCGCAATTGCCTCGTACCGCAATAATACTGGTGCTGAGCTCATTAAGCCGTTCCGCTACTTTAGGTGGGTTATAGCTCTCTGGTACTGGATTTCTCGGCCCGTGGTTAAGCACATCACCTAAAATTACTAAATGCTCCGCGCCTGAGCGATGATATTCTGCTAGAACCTGTTCAGTGGCACCAAGACTGCCATGCAAATCAGAAGCAAAAAATAGTTTCACTGGTTTATCTCCACCATTACTAATGGAGGTATTGTAACTCAGCTAAACCTAGTTCGCCCGTTTCATTCCTCTTTAGCCATACCATTCACAACAATGTTATTGTAACTAACCATACCAATCACCTTACCGTGTTCAATGACAGGTGCACGACTAATCCCAAACCGCTCGAATAAGCGAGCGCAATATTTCACATTCATATTAGGATCAACAGACAATGCGGGCTTAGTCATAATCTCATAGATGTTTGTTCGCTCGGCTGAGCGGTTTTTCGCCAACACCTTTTTGGCAATATCATTCATCAATACGATACCGTATTCATCATCATCATGACGCTTTTCGACAACCAGTGCTTTTACCTGATGCTCACGAGCCAAAACGATGCCCTCATGCACTGTCTTTAATCCATCCACCATCACATAACTGTTTGCCATGACATCACGTACACAGACTTTTTCATGTCGGCTCATAGCTCATCCTCTACCACTTTGGTTAATGTCTCGACTTGGTGAGCGACACCTACCGCATCTTCTATATCGATCTGCACCGCAATCCCCTGTCCCGAAGTTTGGTCAAACTCTCCGACCTGATTAATGGTCTCTAATATCTGCCGCGATAAGTGCTCTTCTACAACAAACAGCAGCACATCTTTTTGAACCTCTAATGTAAGTCCAAAGAAGGTTCGCTTTTTATTAAGCCCTTCCCCTCTCGCGTTATTAATTACCGTTGCTCCTGTGGCTCCCGCTGTACGAGCCGCATCAAGAACGGAGTCTGTTTTACTGTCTTCAACAAATGCCAGAATGAGCTTAAAGCGCATTGTTCTTCTCCTTTGAAGCTAGATCGCGATGCTTTGAATGTTGACTCAAGAATTGAATCAACTGTGCATACGCCATCACGGAAATAATAGGAAATAAGCTAGCAAACGCGATCAAACCAAACCCATCAATCATAGGGTTTCGTCCTGGTACGGTGGAAGCTAGCCCTAACCCCAACGCCGTCACCAAAGGGACCGTGACCGTTGAGGTCGTCACCCCGCCAGAATCATAAGCTAACGGAATAATAAATTTGGGAGCAAAATAGGTTTGAATCACCACCAAGATGTAGCCTGCGATGATGTAATAGTGAATGGGGTCTCCGACAACAATACGATAGCTGCCAAGGGAGATACCAACAGCCACCCCCAGCGCCACTGCGATTCTTAACCCATTTACTGAAATCGAACCAGCAGAAACTTGATTCGCTTTGATAGCAACCGCCAATAACGATGGTTCAGCAATCGTGGTACTAAACCCTATACAGTAAGCAAACAGGTAAACCCAATAATAGTCGATCCACTCCAATGACTGGCCTACCGTCACCTTAAATTCTTGCAAGAATTCAGGTGCCGTTAACTGCATCGCCATGGTTTCACCTAACGGGAACAGAGCAAGTTCTAATCCCACTAAAAACAAACTAAGCCCGAGAATCACATAGCCAAAGCCAAGTAGAACTTTTAACGGGTTAGTAATTGGCTTCTTCAAGATCGCAAACTGAAATCCGAAAATGATCACCATGATCGGTGTAACGTCACGAATCGTGAGCAACAGTGTGGTGAGAAAATCCAAGATGATAGTCATACTGCAATCATCCCGTAAACCATAACGAACATCATTGGTAACAGCGACGCAAAGGCAATGAGACCAAAACCATCCAGCATCGGGTTACGCCCCTTAATGGTGCTGGCTAACCCTACACCCAACGCGGTGACTAATGGTACTGTTATTGTTGATGTCGTTACACCACCTGAGTCGTAAGCCACACCGATAATGTATTCCGGTGCGAACCCTGTCAGTATCACTACACCGACATAACCGCCAATAATCATCCACTGGATAGGCCAACCTTTAAGTATGCGCAGCACACCCAATACAATGGCAACCCCAACTGAAATGGCAACGGCCAAGCGCAAGCCATCCGCATAGTCTTGCATGGCCTCTTCCGTCATCGGAATTTTCCCCCCTTCCGCCGCCACTTCAGCTGCTTCAGCAGATACCGCTGTTAGCGCAGGCTCGGCAATGGTAGTCCCAAAGCCTAGACAGAACGAAAACACCATCAACCAGAAGACGCTGCCCTTTCGTGCAAACGACTGAGCCATGGACTCACCGATGGGAAATAACCCCATTTCTAACCCAAATACAAAAAAGGTCAGCCCTAGGACCACAAGCAATAGGCCAAATAAGATAGAGAGAACATTAGGAAGCGGCTCTTGCAGTACGACCAATTGGAAAAACAGCACGACCAAAACGATGGGCAGTAGATCTTTGAAACTACTGGCCATTGAATGAAGAAGCGCTTTCAATCCTTGCATCGCTTTCCTCCGCTTCCATACGATAGTTTTATGATGGCACACATTAAATGTAAGAAGATGTGACAATAATGGCAATATTGCGCAATGCTCACGTCAATCCACAAGACTGTGACTAGTACAACATGTGCTACACCCACAACAACGTTAGTTAATCCTCTGATTCATTGCTATATTTACTTATTCAGCAACTGAGTCATATCGGTAAGTTGTCAATTACTGAGGAGAAGGACAGAGATGAATTTGCTTGTAACAGGTGGCACAGGGTTTATTGGGCGAGAGTTACTGAAACACCTAACCACCTACTCCATCACTCTGCTGACCCGTGATGAACAGACAGCAAGAAAAACGCTACATCACACTGACTGTGGCAATATTCACTATGTCGATTCATTAGATAGCTTTAACGACCTCAATGCGTTTGATGCCGTCATAAATCTCGCTGGAGAGCCGATTGCAGATAAACGTTGGAGCGAAGCTCAAAAAAAACGTATTTGTGACAGCCGCTGGAAGATCACCGAAACCCTTGTGGAGCTGATTCACGCCAGCACTGAACCTCCTGCAATTTTTATTAGTGGCTCAGCCGTTGGTTATTACGGAGATCAACAAGATCACCCTTTCGACGAAAGTCTGCATGTCAATCAGGATACCTTTGCTCACAACGTCTGTGAACGTTGGGAACACATCGCCTTGCGAGCACAGTCCGACCAAACAAGAGTGTGTCTATTACGTACTGGTGTTGTGCTTGGCGAAGGTGGCGGAGCATTAGCTAAGATGCTGCTGCCCTATAAGTTGGGGCTCGGTGGACCGATTGGTAACGGAAAACAATATATTCCTTGGATACATATACTAGATATGGTGCGCGCGATTGTTTGTTTACTGGAAACTGAACACGCTAGCGGGCCATATAATTTCTGTGCACCTCATGCCGTCACCAACGCAGTTTTCAGTAAAACACTGGCAAGTTCGTTGGGCCGCCCTCATTTTTTATTTACTCCTAAATGGGCGATTAAACTCGCTATGGGAGAGTCTTCATGCTTACTGCTTGACAGCACGAGAGCAAAACCTAAAAAGCTCACAGAGATCGGCTTTAACTTCTCCTTCCCTCACATCGACTCAGCGCTGAAAAACATCGTCGCAAACTCGCGCTAGACCTCGTCTACCTTTAGCGTTAACCTTAACTGAAAGGAAATAAATCATAGGGTTAGCGCAAACATGGGAAAGGCCATTCTTATCACAGGGTGTTCAACAGGTATCGGTTACGTCGCAGCACATGAGTTGCAAAATAGAGGCTACAAGGTCATTGCGTCGTGCCGCGATCCAAAAGATGTGGATAGGCTCAACCAAGAAGGGCTGACTTGTATTCAACTCGATCTGACCGATAGCAAGAGCATTAAGTTGGGAGTTCAAAAAGCACTCGCTTTGTGTGAGGGGAGCCTTTATGCCTTGTTTAACAATGGTGCCTACGGCCAACCCGGAGCCCTAGAAGACCTGCCAACCGATGCACTAAGAGAACAATTTGAGGCAAACTTCTTTGGTTGGCATGAGCTGACGAAACAAGTACTACCGGTAATGCGAAAACAAGGCGACGGTCGTATTATTCAAAACAGCTCTGTCCTCGGGTTTGCTGCGATGAAATACCGTGGAGCATATAATGCTTCTAAGTTTGCCCTCGAGGGATGGACCGACACTCTCAGACTTGAGTTATACCAAACGAACATTAAAGTATCACTCATAGAACCAGGGCCTATTGAGACACAATTTAGAGCCAATGCCAAGGCCGCGTTTTTAAAATGGATTAATATTGATGCCAGCGCACATAAAACGCATTACCAGCAACAGCTAAGCCGATTATCAGCGGAAGGCTCCAATAATCAATTCGTACTGCCGCCGGAATCTTGCGTTGTGCCGCTGTTACATGCCCTCGAGTCAGACAACCCTAAGTTACGCTATCGAGTCACCACACCAACGAAGGTATTTGCCTTACTAAAACGTCTGCTTCCAAGCAAATGGTTAGATCCTATTTTGCGAAAAGCCGCATAAAAAATGATCATTTGTAATTTTAGTGTCACATATGAAGGATATATTGCTCAACGTAGTTAAATATAAGAGACGAAACCATACCCTACACAAGTTGGAATCATCTCTCTAACACCTTGCTCACAGCGATATCAATTTGGAATTCTAAAAATGACGCTAAATCAGCTAAACTGGCTGGCTGTGGGTGTAACACTTGCATACTTTGTAATGTTTTAAACACCTTCGCTTGCTGCATTTCTGAAATCCATAAACGCCGCGCTTCACAGTGCGGCGTTTTGGCATCTAAATTCTGTAATCTCTTCGACAAACCTTGATTTTTGGTTCACCAATACCAATCTTGAAAAGAGAACAATGCGAATCACTTAATAAGGATAATTCAATGCAACCAGCGTACATTGTTGATTTAAATGAGCAAAATTTCCGCGAAGTCCTCGAAGGCTCAATGACAGCTCCTGTGCTGATCCACTTTTGGGCACCTATGAGTGAAGAAAGCGCTCAGTTAATTCCTGCTTTAAAGGCATTAACAGAACAATACGCCGGCGCCTATACACTGGCATTGCTGAACTGTGAAGAGCAACAAGCGATTGCTGGACAATTCGGTGTTCAAGCACTTCCTACGATTGCGTTATTCGTGAATGGCCAACCTGTAGACGGACTAGGTGGTCCACAACCAATTGAAGCGGTCAAAGCTATGCTGACAAAACATCTTCCAAGTGAAGATGAACTTAACGCTCGCAAAGCGCTAGAGTTATCACAACAAGGTGAGTTTGAAGCTGCTATTTCTGCATTTGGGACTCTTTCCGAAGAGTATCAAAATAAAGGTGAAATCAAATTGGCAGTTGCCAATTGCTTGCTTGAAACCAATCAATTTGAACGTGCAGAACAAGTACTCAACACTATTCCAATGGAATACAAAGACAACCACTATAAGAGCTTAGTGGCGAAATTAGAACTGCACAAACAGGCAGCTGATAGCCCTGAGATTCAATCTTTAGAAGCGGCATTACAAGCAAACCCTGAGGATCTTAAACTGGTCGCAGAACTTGGTCTTCAGTACCACCAAGTGAATCGTGATGAAGAAGCACTTGCTCTGATATGGACGCCTCTGAGCCGTAATTTGAATGCGCTTGATGGAGACCTGAAAAAAGCCTTTATGGATATCTTGTCTGCGCTAGGTCAAGGTAACCCTATCGCCGCGAAATATCGCCGTCAGTTGTATTCTCTGCTCTACTAATAACTTAGTCATACTCTATTCTAAGGGAAGCACAGGCTTCCCTTTTTTCATATTAGGTTAATATATTTCATTGAACCGCCTTTCCTAGCTATCGGTAATCAATTTAACTCCATGATAAATTTAATGATTACTCGTCGAAAAAATACATACCTTTACACAGTATTGTCTTAACAACGCTGTATACTGTTTAGGATTGTACATTTTTAATACAAGGATAGACTCATGGATATTGATGCAATGGTCACCATAGGTGGTTTCATTCTGGTCGCAATTGTTTTTATTGTGGCCGGGGTCAAAACGGTACCACAAGCCAATAACTGGACCGTAGAAAGATTTGGTCGCTATACCCATACGCTTAGACCTGGGCTGAACTTGATTATCCCTTTCATTGATTCTATTGGCAGTAAAATCAATATGATGGAAAGAGTTCTTGATATTCCGCCACAAGAAGTCATTTCCAAAGATAATGCCAACGTAGTCATTGATGCAGTCTGCTTTGTCCAAGTTATCGACGCGGCAAAAGCTGCGTATGAAGTGAACGATCTTGAGCATGCTATTCGCAACCTGACATTGACCAATATGCGTACAGTGCTTGGCTCGATGGAGTTGGATGAAATGTTGAGCCAACGTGACTCTATCAATACCAAACTGCTTGCGATTGTCGATGAAGCAACTAATGCGTGGGGCGTTAAAGTGACTCGTATTGAGATCCGCGACGTACAACCACCAGCAGACCTAACCGCAGCGATGAATGCTCAGATGAAAGCAGAACGTAATAAACGTGCCGACATTCTAGAAGCAGAAGGTGTGCGACAAGCAGAGATCCTTAAAGCCGAGGGTCATAAGCAATCTGAAATCCTCAAAGCCGAAGGTGAGAAACAGGCTGCTATACTTCAAGCAGAAGCACGTGAACGTGCCGCAGAAGCGGAAGCTAAAGCAACTGAGATGGTCTCAACCGCCATTGCTCAGGGCGACATGCAAGCGGTGAATTACTTTATTGCTCAAGGTTATACCGAAGCTTTGAAATCAATCGGTCAGGCGGAGAATGGTAAAATTATCATGTTGCCGATAGAGGCAACTGGACTCATGGGTTCTGTAGCTGGTATTGCAGAAATGTTTAATCAGTCAAAGCCTCAACAAAAGAAGGATAACGCGTGATAGAACTGCTTAGCCAAGTCAATTACTGGCACTGGTTGGCTCTAGGGTTATTACTGCTGTGTGGCGAGTTACTCGGTACCGCTGGCTACATGTTGTGGATTGGCATCGCAGCCATGTTGGTGGGTATTGTGCTCGCCTTCATTCCTATCAGTTGGCAACTGCAATGGATAAGCTTTGGGGTGTTTGCGTTGGCATTGACCTGGCTATGGTGGCGTAAACAACACCGAGTTGATAAGCAATCAGATAAGCAGCGAAGCCTAAATCAGAAAGACAAACAGCTCATAGGTCAAACTTCAGTACTGGAACAAGACATCACCAGAGGTAAATGTCGAATCAAACTGGGCGATACTTCTTGGTCAGCATACTCTGACTCCGACTTACCTAGTGGTACCTTAGTCAAAGTGATAGATGTCGATGGGATAACCTTACTGATTGAGAAAGCAGAATAAAACAAAAATAGACACCTCAGTCGGTGTCTATTTTATTTCATTGGTATTTCTATGCAGAATTAGCGTTCTTCTCCACGCTTATGCTTAGGTACATAATTGAGGATAGAAATCGGCACCGGTTTTCTTGGTACAAAGCCTTCAATTTCAACTCGCTCAAGCAAATGGCCTAATCGGCTTTCTATCATACACAGGTTTTTGAAGTTATCTTTTGATACCAACGATAACGCCTCACCCGCAGCATCGGCACGACCAGTACGTCCAATTCGGTGAACATATTCATCTGCTGGATAAGGTAAGTCGTAGTTAATCACCACTGGCAAGTTTTCAATATCGATACCGCGTGCAGCTACACCAGTTGCCACCAAGTATTGAATCTCACCCGCTTTGAATGACTCGATAAGTTGCTGACGAACTTTTTGGTTACGACCACTATGGAACGCTTCAGCAGCAATGCCACGTTTTTCTAATTGGCTGACAAGCTTAGCTGCACCATGCTTGGTTTCAATAAAAATAAGCGCTTGTTTCCATTGATTCTGCTGCAATAGATGACTTAAAAGTGAGGACTTCATGTCTTTATCGACAGTGACTATCCACTGCTTAATATTGCTCTTAGAAGCACTGTGCTTAGTGATAGCAATTTCTTCTGGGTTGTCTATCGCAGATTTAGCAAGATCGCGAACAGGATTAGACAATGTCGCTGAGAACAACAAACTTTGAGCGTCTTCAGGTACACGAGCAATAATCTTGTTGATCGCTTCGATAAAGCCCATATCCAACATTTTGTCAGCTTCATCCAACACCAAAATCTCGACTTCATCAAAGTGAATCGCACGCTGACCGTATAGGTCTATCAAACGACCTGGAGTTGCTACAACAATATCCACACCATCAATTAAAGCTTGCTTCTGCGGTGCGTAATCAACACCACCAAACATTGCCATAGATTTTATTGACGTAAACTGTGCATAAGCTTCAATGCTCTGGTTCACCTGCAGAGCCAGCTCACGAGTTGGCGTTAAGATGATCGCACGTGCACGCTTTTTACGTTCAGTTTGACCTGTACTAAGTTTCTCTAAAATAGGCAAAACAAAACTGGCTGTTTTACCCGTTCCGGTTTGCGCCGCAGCGATAAGATTACTGCCTTTCAAAACAATAGGAATCGCCTTAGTCTGAATCGTTGTTGGTTTTTGATAACCAACCTCGTTAATAGCATCAAGTAATGGTTGGCTTAACCCTAGTTTAGAAAAGGACATGGTGAACTCTCTTGAAGGTGAAATTGCAGATAGTGTAGCAGACATACGTCCATAAAACGCAAAACCCCTGACAACTCAAAGAGCTATCAGGGGTCTTAAATAATGGCACGCCCTGTAGGATTCGAACCTACGACCACATCCTTAGAAGTGATATTGTTTCATAGAATTTCACACAGACACAAAGTTCATTATAAACAATGAGTTAAACAAAAAAATCACAAGAGAAGCTTTAAATCGATTACAAATAATTGCATTTAGCTACTTGATTACTTGACCCATAACTAAACCAAAAATATATTGGGTTCAGTTATTACGCATCTCTAGGGATCACCATGCTAACAGTTAATCAAATAAAGGGACTCAAGCCTAAAAACTCATCACACTACGTTTGGGAGAATTCTAGAGAAAGAGGAAAAGGTCGCTTCGGTGTCAAAGTTCAGCCATCAGGGTCAATATCTTATACATTTCGTTATTACGTAGGCTCTAAAGCTAAATTCATCAACATTGGTAAATTTCCTGGAATGACCCTCGCAAATGCAAGGAAAATATCCATCCAATACGCTGAACTGCTATCGAACGGCATAGATCCTAAAGAATTCTTGGAGCAAGAAGCAAAAGCCAAAGAACAAGCTGAAGCAGATGCTCTAAAGGGTGGCTCATTTAAGCAACTTATCGAAATGCACACTGAATACAAGAAAGACAAAGGAAATCGTAGCTATGCAGATGAAAAACAGAAAATCGTCGATAACGTTTACCCTTATGTAGACATAAATAAAAAAGCAAAGGACTTTGAACCTGAGGATTTCATAAAAGCTTTATCAATACCAATAGAGCAAGGCTTCGAACCGAAAAGCAATAAGATTCGGTCTATACTCCATGCAGCATTCAATTTTGCATTAAACAATGACCACAACCCTAAGTATCTCAATCATGATGTGCGTTTCGGCATCAAACACAATCCTATATCCGCGATTCCTAAACAAACTGAAGCAGAGAAGTCTGGTACACATTACATGAGTTGGCAAGAAGTCGCACAACTCATGATAGATATGGAGAATCGCTTTCATGACCTAGATTTCGCCTATCAAACTCGCCAAGTACTCAGACTTTGTTTTTATCTAGGCGGGCAGCGCCCCCACGAAGTCGTTACTATCAAGTGGTCAGAAGTCAGCTTCGAACAAAGGTACTTGCTCGTTCGAGAAGTGTATCAGAAAGTTAAAAAACCTCATGTCGTCCCCTTAGTCGATTCAGCAATAAAGATACTGCAAGACTTACAAGTCCATAATCACGATAAGAGTCCGTTCGTGTTCTACAAAAAAACCAATCATCTAGAACACATGCCGACCAACACCATCGCACAAGCATTACTTACTTATAAAAAGCGAACCGATATCCGTCAATTCGTCGCAAGGGATTTTCGCCGTACTGTCAAAACTTTAGGAGGTGAAGCTGGGATATCTAAAGAATTTCGTGACCGAATACACGGCCACGCAATCTCGGACGTTTCAGGTAAGCATTACGACATGTATGAATACATCAGCGAGAAACGTCAGGGGTTAGAAATGTGGGAAGAGGCATTGAATCAGAAGATTGAATGTTTGAAAAAGCTAGAGTATTGAACTATTTACCTTATGAGCACTGCCCATATATATGCCTGTAGAGCTTATGATCGATCCCTGTGCTCTCGAGTTTCATACGGAACAAGGAAAATCAGATTCATGCAATAATCTAAGGTGCTGGAACGATCGGACTCCTCTGCAAACTAAGGTATAGGTGTGATCTGCGCACCCTGAGCAAGAGATACTGAGGCAAACATCTAACCGCTCACAATATCCAATTCAAAGGTCAGGCTTTGCAGGCATGTGCTCACGGCACTAGACACTGGCTCACTATATGCCTGTAGAGTTTATGATCGATCCCTATTCTCCCGACTTGCATGCAGAGCTCGGAACATCAGATTCCATCCAACAACCTAAGGTGTAGGGGTGATCAGCGCAGCCAAGTGCAAGAGATACTGAAGCAAATATCTAACCGCTCACAATATCCAATTCAATGGTCAGGCTTTGCAGGCATATGCTTAGGGCACTAGACACTGGCTCACTATATGCCTGTAGAGCTTATGATCGATCCCTACTCTCCCGACTTGCATGCGGAACTCGGAACATCAAATTCCATCCAACTACCTAAGGTGTAAGGGTGCTCAGCGCAGCCAAGTGCAAGAGATACTGAAACAAACATCTAACCGCCGCTCACAATATCCAATTCAATGATCAGGCTTTGCAGGCATGTACTCATGGCACTAGACACTGGCTCACTATATGCCTGTAGAGTTTATGATCGATCCCTGTGCTCCCGAGTTTCATACGGAACAAGGAAAATCAGATTCATGCAATAATCTAAGGTGCTGGAACGATCGGACTCCTCTGCAAACTAAGGTATAGGTGTGATCTGCGCACCCTGATAAAGAGATACTGAGGCAAACATCTAACCGCTCATATTATTAATATCAGTAGTCAGACCAAACAGTCATCTAGCTACTCGAACTTTCATGCGTGTGGAAAGTCACAGGTAGACGTTACAAGCTAAAGTTTAAGGCCGTCATATGTCCGCAGCTAATCCAAACCTTGCAGGTTTGAATTCTAACGATTGATAACTCAGCACTTCGATAGAGATATGTTAGATTGACAATATTGTAATCTATAAACCAAAACTATGACTAAAGAAAAACAACGCAAGGAACATAAACCCTATACTGAAGATGAAGCAAAAACCTTCGCTGAAGCGGTGAATTCATCCACAAGAAAGATCTACCCATCAAAGAAAAAAAGTTCGAACAACGTTGGTTGATTTTTGCACACCATTAGTGCGATGAGGAAAAGGTTTCGCAGTCACTGTGTGCGAAGCTTTGGCACGGAAAGTGCCGTCAATGGCAGTGTTTTCAAGTGCAGGATTTTGGGAAAAGTTTGCTCAGATGTCTTGAAAAAAATTCATTCCTTACATTAGTGATATAAATTTATAATTGTTATGAAAGTTATAATAGTCATACCACATCTTTCGTCTTTAAAAAAGACATTTAAAAGACTTAAACTCTAGAAATTTTAGTTTTTTTTGGCTTTTATAACTAAAAAAATCCGACTTGTCAAACCGTCACAGCCAAGAAAAACTACTCATATAATTTCGCACTCACTGAGTGCGGAGACAAATTAGAAAAACCTCACTCGCACACTTGTTGTGCAAAAATCAACCTGATTCAATCAGCTGATTTATAGTGGCCGTCCCTATCTATATTATAACTTAAATTATTGATATTTATGAACTAATTGATCTTTCATCTAAGTAATACTATAAAGGTTGTAATCACAGACCAAAATTGTGTTGATCAGAAAATGAAGAGAGCAATGAATGTTGATGAGCGGAATAACCAGAGAGAGGCTGAGTTATTGCAATCCTTAGATTGGCTTCCGTCAAACCTGATAGCAGAAGGGTTGCAGCGCAAAGCGCTTAGGCTAACGAGCGAAGGCGATAATCTGTTTTTAAAGGATCAGTTTGATACACAAGGTAAGATTTATGATGCATTGCTAAGTATTTTACCTGCACTTAAACAGTATGGTGATCTCTTTGCTATTGACTGGCTGTATAGAGAAAAACAAGTACTGATCACGCGAGCAAGAGCAACATGCGAAGAGTTTCAGCAGGCACTAGAAAAGGGCATTGTAAATGTGGAACTCGACATCGCAGAAATAGAATTCACTCAGAGTGATTATGTTACTGCAAAACCGATGGATCTCTTGCTCAATAACAAACCAGACTTGTTTGAAGTTTTCTTTGAAGATTGGCACCTCAATGACACTAGAAAAATCCCGACCATCGAGATCGACCGGTTTAAGGTCTGGCTGGATTCTCAATCAGATCGGTAATACACAGCTGGTATCAAAAAACATCCATTATGTGACACCAGTAAAGATACATTAAAAATGGTATCATAAATGCACCTATTGTTTTTATGACACCGATGTTATGATGATACCAGACTTTATGATACTGGTATCATATAACTGAAAGAACTTTTGCTTACTGTCGTGTATCAACGACGGAACAAACAACCGAGAATCAAATCTTAGCTATTCGAAATGCTGGCTATAACGTGCTTGACTCTCGTGTAATCAGCGAGACCATATCTGGTAGTGCAAAAGCTATGGACAGAGAGCAATTCTCCAATTTAATCGAACATAAAATCGAAGCTGGTGACACATTAGTAGTACTTAAGCTCGATCGACTAGGGCGAGATAACATCGATGTTCAACGAACGATTAGCCAACTCAGCGAGAAAAGTATCCGTGTCATTTGTCTAGATTTGCCAATCGTCGACCTCAGTTCTTCAGAAGGGAAACTAATATTACAAGTGTTCTCCGCATTTGCAGAGTTCGAGAGAAACAGAATAAAAGAACGCACACAAGAGGGCTTAGAACGAGCTAAACTTGCAGGTACAAAGCTTGGACGCCCTAAAGCGATTGAGACGACCAAACGTGTTCAAGAGTGTAAAAAGGCAGGAATGTCCCAAAGTAAAACAGCAGCACACTTATATATGGGAATAGCCACAGTTAAACGTCATTGGAATATCAAGAGCTAGCTATCGGTAAGTTTTCAGCCGCACCATGCGGCTGAGGCAAAGATGAAATTGGCAGAACTCAAAGAAACTCAGGCAAATCTCCTTCATCAAGGTAGGTCAATAAATTCGGATTAGTTAGTATCCCTCTGTAGAAGATCGACTCCCAGCGGTTAACTGACTGTCTTTCGTATTGCCTTAAAAATCTTCTTAGTATGCGCCCAGATGTATCTGGTTCATCTTCTGCCCTTTCATCTGAAAAGGACGTCAGGAGATTAGTATAATTAACTCGACAAAACTCCTCAAAACGCTCAATGAAATCTACACCTGCGATATGACGTTCAACTAGAGAGCGAAGTGGCTCTTGAACATTTTCAGGTACTCTAACCGTGAAAGCAGATGGAGAACAGTAAGGCTCTGATATTTCTAGCTCCAATAAAACATCTTCGATAGGATCGAAATAAGGATGTATAAACATCTTATTGCCATCAGCATCTGTAATATCTGAGCCTTTTCTCCCCTGGCATTCACTACACATAGGGGTAAGATTTGCTACAACTATTGAGAGTTCTGGATAAATAGTTTTAGGTAAATAGTGGTCAAGAGTGCCTGGTTTACCAGGTTCCCCGCAACTTGGACAAAAAAGCAGTTCATGCCCTCGTCGTAGAAATTTCAGTATTTCATAAGGTTGCTTATCTGACTTCGGCGAGTACAAACCCACCAAAGCTTTCTTTCGCTTATCAATAAGCCTTTGAGTTGGATCTGACGACTCCCCTCTTCCCGCAACACGACGACTTTCCTCTTGTACCCTTTGGGGGCTAATATAAGGAGCAAGATTAAGCGGAGCTATTTGATTTGGCTCCCCTCCACATTCGACATAACTCAAAACGTGTGCTTCCCAATCGGTTTGCAACTCATTGTAGAAATCTCTATTGTGAACTCGTTCCTCAATCACACCACGAACTACAAGAGCTGAATCGTACTCAGGAAGCTCTAGCTTAGCTATCACTATATTTTCTCCCCAAGCTTAGTATTTTCATCATTAGCTCTTCATTGATTTCGCTACCCAACTGATTGATAAGAGAGTCGGCATCTATAGGTTCCTGCATTTTTGCTTCAACCCATTCATCAAAAGGCTTAGATACCGATTTATCACCAAATACATATGACGATATTCGCTGAACATTTCCCCCAAAGGTTTCGAAAGGTGGAGGGACTATATCAAGCGCTGTTTCATCCTCTCTGAAAATATGGACACAATTAGATGGCACTTCCCTTACAACAGATAAGGAATGAGTAGCCAATATTGCCTTTGAGCTAAATGGCGCTAAAACTGCCTTCAGTAAGGAAATAAACTCTATTTCTAGAGTCGGATGCAGAAAGAGTTCTGGCTCATCAATGACTATTAAACTGTTATACCTAATTGCACCTAACACATTAATCACAATAAAAGTAAATAGTCTCTGCCCTGAGCTCAGGGAAAGAGGTTGTTGTTCTTTAAGAAAAATAACTCGTTCGGTCAGCTTGCAAGCATTCTTCAAGTCCGCCTGGTGAACAAGAGTAGTCCCCCCCTATTCAACGGAATGTATGTTTTACCGTTTATCTCAACTAGATGTGGTTGTAGAAGCGATATCTGTGGAGTTAAATCGATTTCCAATGCTAACTGGTCATAACCTAAAGCTGGCTTTAACACTCTCTCTGCTGCATCAATCTTATCTTACCCACACGACCTTGGATAAAATCATTCTTAAAATCATCATATAAAGCATCAATAATCGATTCACTAGAGTTGTATGCAGGCAGGTTTCGACTAATACCGATGGTTCCATCCTCACGAGCCTGCCTAAAACCAAAATATCGATACGCAGTTTTATCCATTAACTTACTGCTTTCTAAATCAAGATTGGACTCTTCAAAAGGACTATAAGAAACCAAAATTAACCTACTGATATTAGGCCTTGCACTAAAAGGTTGGTGTCCAGATTGTGCAAGCGCTTGGTAGTCTCCCATCCCCGTCTGTAACCAATACTCTACCAAAGACTTTAGACAATGCGATTTACCTATACCGTTAGGGCCAATCAAAACATTAATGTCATACGGTTCAAGCGAGCTGTTCCGCTCATCCCGCCAAGAGAAGGGGCAGCCTTCTGGGAACAAGGGCATCCTCGTAACTTAGCGGTAGGTTGCCAGAAGCTCTACGGCTCCAACAAGAAGTGGAAAAAGCGGTATGGCTATCACAAGCGCTCTCGATCAGAGACCGCAATGTACCGAGTAAAACAGTTGCTAGGTGGGAAATTAAGCCTGAGGAACTACAACGCTCAAGCTGGCGAGACTTACGCTATGATCAAAGCCCTGAATAAGCTTACAGGGCTTGGTATGACTGAAACACAGTATATCGATTAAGAATTAAGCACGATGGGGGTAGGTATGCCTTCTCTCTGAATTAAGCAACAAAGCCCTATCAGGTTAGCCTTTTTGCTTTTGCTCTTTTAATCTCTTTAACTGGTTAATAGCACTGAACTTAGTGCGCGTCTGCACATACTTAGCCAAGGCTCTCTCCTGGATATGTGCCATCCTGATCGCACCGAGTACATTTACCTCCAATGGCGCATCAATTGAAAAAACCATTGTTGGAATATCTAATACAAGGTTGTGATAGCCTTTGTTAGCTAAGATATCACACTCATAACTCTTACTCGTCAGGTTACAAGATATACAGATATTTACATATTTAAGTTTTCCTATGATGAATAAGTTAGAGTTGTCACTTCCTCGTTGAACTTCAGTGAACCCAAACTCCTCTAGAGAATCACCAATAATATCTTTGTGCCGTTCAACAGAGACATTCATAATATTTCCCTTTGTTTAAGGCAAAATTGATACCTTATTTGGTACCACGCTATATCCTGACGAGCAGTAGCTTGCCCTATGGCTTTTTTCCAGTAGATAGATGCTTCGCTAAACTGTCGCTGCCTCTCCAACCTTGAAGCAGTCTCAGCATATTTCTCGATATCAGTCAAAGTTAAACCCTCAGCTATATATAGATTGGAGTACCTTTGTCAAAGCAGTAGCCTTGATACCCCCAAAAGAATCGATTTAAGCCAACTAACATTTTGAATATCGACGTAGACTCAACATGTTCCATGATTATTTTTTCAGGCCTTACCTGTGCGAAGGTCTCTAACATATCCACTTCTCTTGCTGAGCTAGGAGATTGAATTTTTATGAACTCGTATAAATTCATGTCCAGTTCATTAGCACGAAAGTCCGAATGGTAAATATCGTAGTCATCCACTGCCGTCACTACGCCATTCTGTTTTAGTAGAGTAAGCCCTTCTATGATTCGTAAACAGCTACCACATACATTTCGTTCAGTCATTTCCACTACAAGCCCAATTTGTTTTTCTAATAGATAGCTATTTAACTCAATGAGTCTCGCTAACAAGGTAATATCACAGAGATTACTTCGCTCAATGTTGAGAAAGATATACTTCCCAGACCAATCACATTCAAACCTACCATTCTCAACGGCGACTTTTATTCGTTCGAGTAAATAATTGGCTGATGATGAGAATGTTAAGCCACTATGAACATTGGGACCAAGCAAGGTTCCTTGACTTCTTATTTGATCAATTAGAACCTCATACCCTATACATTGCCCACTTGCACTATATATACCTTGCTTTTTGTATTGGTAATTTGCGCTACTTTGCGTGCTCCCCTTAATAAACCTGTCAATTTGCACACACATAAATGGTGTTCTCCTCTTATACAAGTGCGAAACCTACACCTCATATACCTATTATCCTTACATTTTTATCTGCCAGATTCCTTCTAATGCATTACGAAAAATGGAGTACGATTTTTTCTTTTATTTACTATCCCACCGCCCCACAAAGCGTTGAAATTAATGAAGAAATTTCATTTTATTTATCACATTCTGCTTTATAATCGGAGTCTACAGACAATCTATTTTTTCTTTTAAAAACAACATGAAACAATGTCTAACTTTCTTTGTCGAAATATTTTATCCCTAGAGCAAAGCAAGCCTCCTCTCTTGTCATATTTAGGTGAAACATATAGATCTCAATTGCCATTTCCCAATGTGACCTTTCCGTATCTGTCATAAAATTCTCTTCGTACAATTAATCAATGGGAGCATTATTTACACTTAATCCAAAAAATAAACACAAGAAAGCAATGGGTAATTTTCGTGTAAACGAGAGAGAGAGAGACGGTACAATTCAATACATTTCAACTTTAGGATCATATAGCTTCATTTTCCATGAAAATAAGTCGTTTTTTCACTAAAAAACACAAAAAATAGAGTCATAACTCAAAATAAATATATTTTAAACTATCGCTTTTTACATTAAAAACATGACAAAACATTACAAAGCAACTAGTTTTTGGGCATGACTAATGGCTATAGATACATGTTAGTATTTCAAAACCATCCACTATTTAACTAGAGGTAGCCAAAAATGAAATGTCGGTTCTGCAACCAATCTGAACCAGTAAGAAAGCATGGAAAAAGCAGAGCTGGTTTTTCCCGATTTAGATGTACTGTTTGCAAAAGAACTTTTCAGTCCAGTTATTCATATGAAGCCTGTAAGCCAGGAGTAAAAGAACAGATTATTAGCATGGCAATAGGAAAGTCAGGAGTTAGGGAGATTGGGAGGATACTACACATAACAAACAATACTGTACTAAAGACCATTAAAGATTCAAAAATATAAAACACTTCTTTGTCCCAATTTAAAAAGGTTATTTATGATAAGAAAAATACAATTCATTAGCTTCTTGGTTATGTTGTTTTCTATGAATGCACTTTCTGCAAATGATTATACTCTAGACACTGACTTATCTTCGGTTAGTTTTGCAACAATTAAAAAGCAGTTCATTGTTGAACCTGCCAATATTAGCAAATTATCAGGTAATCTTGATAAAAATGGCCATTTTGACATTACTATTGATGTCAGAAGTATTGATACAGGAGTGAAGGTCAGAGACTCTCGTTTGAATGAATTTTTGTTTAAGTCTTCAATACACCCGAAGGTAAAAGTTAGAGGGAAGGTTGATCTAGCAAATTTGAAGGATGGTTCATATCGAATGGTTGTGCCTGTAGACGTAGAGTTTTGGGGCCATACTAGATCTTTAGAATTTCCTGTAGTCATATTGAAATCAAATGATTATTTAATGGTTAGTTCCAGCACTCCTCTTATTCTAGGTATTTCTGATATTGGAATACCTAATAGGAATTTATCCGACCTTGCTAGCAAGGTCGGTGAGATTCCAATCTCATCCAAAGTTCCTGTAACAATTAACTTAATGTTTAAAAAGTGAACTAGGTCTATCTATTTTTATTCGATTTGATTTAAGTGCATTTTATATGCACTTAAATCAAGCCAAGTAGCTTGTGCGATTTTACTCACTGAGCAGGCACTTCACCACTAATTTTGCCACAATTTAAGTTATTGATAATTATTTTAAATGTAAAAACTATAGAGATATAGCTGTCTAAAATGTTGTCAGTTGGTCGTACTAATGCTTAAGGTGGCTTCGTCGTATTCTTCAATATTATAGTAAGTACTAGCTATAATACTCTGACTTTTAGAAGTCTATTGAATTTCTATAGAGTCTATCCTGGACTTTGTTGCCTAATTCAGCGAAAGAGCGAACGCTAGCTAAATCGTTCGTATTTTAAACAACATACTGAGTTTCGAGCATACCGATACCAGTTGGCTTATTGAGTGCTTTGATCATGGAGTAAGTCTCACCAGCTTGTGTGTTATAATTTCGAAGCGTGAGTGAAGGACCTAGTAGTTGTTTTACGCGATACATATCGGTCTCCAACAATGGCCACTTATGGTAACCATACTTCTGTTTCCACTCTTTATTCGTACCATAAAGCTTTTGTCAGCCAACTGCCAGTTTACGTGGATACCCGTTTCCCAGAATGCAGCCCCTAACGCCGAAGGATTAAAAGTGTCGCTTTCTTAATCATAATCGCTCTGTGATACTCTCTTGTATCGTATGCACCATCTCCCGAGATTTCCTTGATGGTTCGGCGTGTTTGCTTGAGTAAGTTGGGGAGCATTTCCACATCAGTCACACCTGATAGTGTCAGCGCTGCGGCGATAATTTCAAGTTTATCTGTATCAACCGCGAGATGAAGTTTACACGAGACTCGACTCTTACCATCAGTTTCATGCTTTTTCACTTTCCATTCTCCCTCACCGTATACCTTGAGCCAGTTGCAACAATGGCTAGGTGTTGGATGGTGCCTCATGTTGAAGCTTTGAAATTAACTTTTACATCCTTGGCTAAGCTGCTTGTGCAAGTATATTGGGGACAAACCAATAGGACATTCGCTAATTTAAATACTGAGTCTATCAAGTCTTGTAGCTCCCATAAGGGTAAGGAAAAGAAGGGCTTCACCATGAGAGCGGTCGTTATAGTAAGTCACTAAATAATCGCGGTCTACCACGTCTATGCTGTTTAGATTGTTTCCATTCTGTTATTGCTTCTTCGTCAATCCAAAACGTGAGTGAACCTCTATTGACAAGGAAGTTGTTGTAGTTGCGCCAGTTGATGGTTTTATAGCGAGGCTTCGGCATTAAATAAAGGTCAGCGAATGAATACGCCTGATCTGATCGTAAGGTTTTAATTTAGTTCATTCGATTTCGGCAACAAAGCCAAGATCCACTTTAGTTCACCAGTTTTCCGCAACAGAGGTATAGACGAAATAACGCCTTAAAATCATTAGATTTGTAATGAAATGTATTATTAAGATTTAATCTAACGTTTGAAAATTTAGAGTAAAAAAACTAAAACAATAAATTTACTGCCAAAATAGCTCTTATAAATCATAATAACCAGTGATAAAATCATGAAATAGCATGTGTAATAATTCGTATTAATCTGTCATGCCAAGCCACGAGAATTAATAACAGTAATTTTTGTGTGTTTTAATGTTTATCTTTCTGAGTTATATTTTATTCAGGCTAGTAAAACAGAAGTACACAGATAAAAAAGGATAAAAATGAATATTTCAAAGAACCAAGAAGAACTTATTAATGACATTTTAGCTGACAATATCGTTAGCTTCGGCGAGTTTAAATCAATAAGAGATGAAGCTGACGATAGGTTTAAAAAACTAATCTCTGAGTTTGGTTCAAACAATGACATGACCGCATTTCAAAAATCTGTCGATGTTACTGTTCAGTTAATGCAAAATACAGTACTGGATATAAAGAAGGAAAAACTATCTGATGTTGGAGAAGCTATTGTAAAAGACGCAATTAAAGCTCAACTTAACTATCTTCAGTTAGCAACTAAGTTATTTTTAGATAAATTATAAGTACGATAGCGCTTCGTAAAAGCGAAGCGCTACCTTAAATATTAGAAACACACGGCACCTTCATTGGGCTCTGTTGCTTAAATCGAGTTCAAGGCACAATGCTTCTAAAATGACTACGTCTCAAACAATATACTGACTTTCTGGCATACCTAGCCTAGTGAGTTTGTTCAACGCTTTGATCATCGCGTAAGTTTCCCCAACTTGAGCATTGTAGTTTCGCAGGCTTAATGAGGCGCCAAAGAGTTGCTTCACTCGGTGCATAGCCGTCTCTGATAGTGAGCGTTTGTGGTAGCCGTATTTCTGCTTCCATTTTTTGTTTGAACCGTAGAGTTTCTGGCAGCCTACAGCTAGGTTCCTAGGGTGTCCTCTCTCCCAAAATGCCGCGCCATCACGTGAGGGTATCAAAGGAGTGGCCTTCTTACGACCGATAGCTTCAAAACAGGCTCTCGTATCATAGGCACCATCACCTGATATTGCTTTGATGGTGCGGCGTATTTGCTGTAGAAGATTTGGCAGCACTTCACCATCTGTCACACCAGATAAACTCAACTCTGCAGCGACGATTTCATGAGTGGAGGTATCGACGGCTAGGTGAAGTTTGCGCCACACTCTTCGCTTGCCATCAGTTCCATGCTTTTTCACTTTCCATTCTCCCTCACCGTAAACCTTGAGCCCTGTTGCATCAATAGCTAGGTGTTGGATGGCGCCTCGTGTTGAAGCTTTGAAATTAACTTCTACATCCTTGGCTCGGCGGCTTATACAGGTATAGTGAGGACAAACCAATGGGACATCCGCTAATTTAAATACTGAGTCTATGAAGCCTTGTAGCGCCCTTAAGGGTAAGGAAAAGATGCGCTTCACCATGAGAGCGGTCGCGATAGCTAAGTCACTAAACAATCGCGGTCTACCACGCCTGTGCTGTTTAGATTGTTTCCACCCCGATATTGCTTCTTCGTCAATCCAAAACGTGAGTGAACCTCGATTGACTAGGGCGTTGTTGTACTTGCGCCAGTTGGTGGTTTTATAGCGAGGCTTCGGCATGGAATCAAAGTCAGTAAGTGAATGTCCCTGATCTGATCGTAAGATTCTGATTTAGTTCATTCGATTTCGGCAACAAAGCCCTTTCTTAACCCTAATCGCTCTGTGACACTTTCTCGTATTATATGCTCCATCTCCCGAGATTTCCTTGATGGTTCGGCGTGTTTGCTTGAGTAAGTTGGGGAGCATTTCCACATCAGTCACACCTGATAGTGTCAGTTCTGCGGCGATAATTTCATGTGTATCTGTATCAACCGCGAGATGGAGTTTACGCCCGACTCGACTCTTACCATCAGTTCCATGCTTTTTCACTTTCCATTCTCCCTCACCGTATACCTTGAACCAGTTGCATCAATGGCTAGGTGTAAGATGGCGCCTCATGTTGAGGCTTCGAAATTGACTTTTACATCCTTGGCTTGGCGGCTTATATCGGTATAGTGAGGACAAACCAATGGGACATTCGCTAATTTAAATACTGGGCCTATCAAGCCTTGTAGCGCCCTTAGGGGTGAGGAAAAGATGCACTTCACCATGAGAGCGGTCGTGATAGCTAAGTCACTAAATAATCGCGGTCTACCACGTCTATGCGGTTCAGATTGTTTCTTCGTCAATCCAAAACGTGAGTGTACTTCGATTCACTAGGAAGTTGTTGTACTTGCGCCAGTTGGTGGTTTTATAGCGAGGCTTCGGCATTAAATAAAAGTCAGTGAATTAATGTCTCTGGTCTGATCGTAAGATTTTGATTTAGTTCATTCGATTTCGGCAACAAAGCCGTTTACCGCTTATCTAGTTATAGTTGTGTGGAATACCCTTAGGTTACCTTTGGCCAAACTATTATGGTGAAGCCATTTATTCATACTTGTCACTGTATGACTAAGAACAAATGCATCTTCGACATAAGAGATGATTTAGTGAGTATTAGAATAGATATTCTCAGCCAAATGCTAGATAAAGAGCGTAATGTGAATGGCTGAAGATTTGTTAATAGAACATAGTCGCTAAGGTGGCGAGTAGTGATTGATTCATAGATGCGAAGAACTTGGAAAGTCATGGTCTGACTCCAACCTTCAGAAGTAGTAAAACCGCTTTAATACGGTAACAAATTCGACTATCACGAGTTGAATCGTGTGCCTGTTCGAGTTACTACTTCTGTAGAGGAGTCAGCATAGTTTTCATAGAGCTTGCTATGATCCTGACTTTATCGAAAATCGCGCATCTTCAATACTCATAGATATGAAGTTTATCTATTTGACCGAAAATAACACGGTATCTACTACTTACTTTCTTTTTCACCAAAAATACCCGAAAACAATGCAGAACTTAAATAGCGCTCACCAGAGCTTGGTAAAACAACCACTATCACCTTATCTTTAAACTCAGGCAAAGAAGCTAATCGATTAGCCGCAACAACTGCCGCACCTGATGAAATTCCAGCCAAAATACCCTCTTCTTCCATAAGTCGTCGCGCCATAGCAATAGCGTCTTCAGAAGAAACAGACTCCACTCTGTCAATTAAACCTAAATCTAAGTTGTCTGGAACAAATCCAGCACCGATACCCTGTATCTTATGTGGTGCAGGTATTACCTCCTCTCCTTTGACTGTTTGAGAAATCACTGGAGATTCTGCTGGCTCAACTGCAACTGAGATAATACTCTTGCCTTTGGTATTCTTGATGAATCGACTGGTACCCGTAATTGTTCCCCCAGTACCAACCCCTGCAACGAAGATATCAACTTTACCATTAGTCGCATCCCATATTTCAGGACCTGTCGTTTTTTCGTGAATTAACGGGTTCGCAGGATTACTAAATTGCTGTAGCATTAGGTACTTATCAGGGTTGCTAACTACCATTTCTTGTGCTTTTGAAATAGCTCCTTTCATTCCTTTAGCAGCTTCAGTTAATACAAGGTTGGCTCCCAAAGCTTTGAGAAGCTTTCTTCTTTCAAGGCTCATCGACTCTGGCATAGTTAACGTTATGCTATAACCACGAGATGCAGCAACAAAAGCCAAGGCAATTCCAGTATTTCCACTTGTTGGCTCAATTAGTTCGATACCTTCTTTTAGCTTACCCTCTTTTTCTGCTTGCAAAACCATCGATGCCCCTATACGACACTTTACACTGAAGCTTGGGTTTCGTGATTCAACTTTAGCTAATACCGTTCCAGAGCATACTTTATTTAGTCTAACTAGTGGAGTATTTCCAATAGTGTCAACGTTTGAGCTGTAGATTTTGGACATAATAAACTTCCTTTTTTCATTCTTACTTTTAAGTGCTGTGCTTATTTTCACTTTATGAAGACATTTATAAGAGAATAATGTATTTCTGCGTTATAATTATCTTTTAATCATCAGCTGCAAAATAGTAAATCAACTCTTAACAAACCTTTGTATGAAAATGTAACAGTTAATAATAATTCGCAAAGCTATAAAAATAGTCCCTTCCCGAGATCTTATAGATATTTAGGGTGTATTTGCATCGTAACTACTCTGCCAATTCCACTAGAAATTGACTTCAAATACTAGTAAGCTCCTTACCACGTGTAATTTTCCATACATAGTTGAACGTAACAAAAAACTTTTTTACTTTAGGCATCCTCTTGAATATACATACTTTAAAAGGCTTAGATATGATGGACGCATCTTCCTTCTAACACTGTTGTACCACACTAAAGATACAGCTAAAGAACGGTACCAATGATGCAAGAGCCATTTGTGACGCTTATTCAAGACCTGATATTCATTTTGCACCTGTTAAATCTATCGAACAACAAGACCTGAGGGCACTACTCAATCACGGATCCTGTGGGAGTTTAACTACGAGGCTTAATTGAACGACGTGGAAAGGCTAAAGCCATAGTGGCTTTAGCAAATAAGCTGAGTGTATAGTATGGCGTGTTCTAACTACCGATTATGAGTATGACGTTAGTCGTGCTTTCAAGGCCATATAATTGAAAGATAAATATATTATAGGCAAGTGAGTTTGCAATAGCGGATGAAAACAACGGTGAACTATCCTTACTATACTCTGGTTAAACAACAGGTCAGTTGAAACCGTGGCTTTGAATAGACAGTAAGAGGCAAATACATCATGGCAAGGTCTGTTATCGATCTATAAAGACGTCGGATATATGTTAACGACCGTATCATTGAATCAGCCATTGCATCCTGAGGGGCGTCCATATATGTTGCTTAATTCAGAGGCAAGATACACATGTCCCCTCGTGCTTGATTCTTATACGATATACTCAGTTTCAAGCGTACCTAAGCCCGTAAGCTTCTTCAGCCTTTAAGCATAGCGTAAGTCTCGTCAACTTGAGCGTTGTAATTTATCAGGCTTAACTTCCCACCTAACAATTGATTCACTCGATACATTACTGTCTCTGATAGTAGGTGCTTGTGATAGCCATTCCGCTTTTTCCACTCCTTGTTGGTTCCGTAAAGCTATTGACAACCTACTGCGACATGGAGCTCACACGAGACTCTCACTTCCCATCAGTACTATGTTTCTTGACATTCCATTCACCTTCACCATAAACCTTGAGACCAATGACATCAATTGCCAGGTGTTGTATTGCTCATCTGGTTTTGGTTGTAAATGAAACTCCAACTTCCTTAGCACAATGGCCTGTTTAGTTGTAGTACGAGCAAACAAGCGGGATGTTAGCCAGCTTAAATACTGAGTTTAGAAAGCCCTAAAGTGCTCTCAATGGCAAAGAGAAAACGCGTTTCACCATTAGTGCGATAGTAATGGCTAAGTCGGTGAATCTGCGAGCTTTACCACGCTTGCCTTGTTTGTTCTGCTCCCACTCGGCTATCGCTTCCTCATCAATCCAAAAGGACAAACAACCACGGTTGATTAAGGCATTATTGTAATGCTTCCAGTTAGTTGTTTCGTAACGAGGTTTTGGCATGACGCTACGATGATTTATGGGTGTATCCGATCAGATCGTAGCTTCTTGATTTAGTCCCATCGATTTAGGCAACAAAGCCTTTTGAGAATCAAACACAAAGAAATAGACACGCCTCCTCTCATCACTTACCAACAAAGGCATATACAGTATAAAATATACCCTTACCACTTAATAGAAAAAATTCCCATAAAATTAATTATACTTAGGAAATTTTCCTATTAAGTGTTTTTTTTTAACCATGAAAAGGAAAACAATTCTCCGACTCGTTATTTATACTGTGGCACACATTTAATGAGTAACAACACTCTGATTCTAAACAACTATTAACAATATGCTCACTATGAATCCAAAATCACTAACCATTTTTCTTTTTATCTCTGTCTGCTTAATTTGGGGGACGACTTGGTTCGCTATGGAAGTAGCTCTTCACTCTATTCCTCCCATATTTGCGACCGCATTACGTTTTTTACTGGCAGCGCCTCTGCTTGCAACACTAGCTAAGACTTTTAAGCAACCTCTGCTATTCCCAAAAGGTAAGCGTTTGTGGATATTAATCGTCGCTATAATGTACTTTGCAATTCCGTTTACTTTAATGATCTTTGGTGAACAATATATCTCCTCTGGTTTGGCATCTATAATATTTGCAAACATGCCTGTTGCAGTGATGTTAACGTCAGGTCTTTTCTTGAGTCTAAGGTTGTCCAAACCTCAGATATTCGGATTGATTGTAGCGGTTATTAGCTTGTGTCTAATTCTCAAGAACGAAATGAAGATGGGGGGAGATGATCACCTGATTGGCTCAATTTGTTTGGGCTTAGCCGTTGCCATTCACGCCATTATTTACGTACTAGTTCAAAAGTACTGTAAGGGGGTAGAAGTATTAACCTACAACGCTATTCCGAGCTTTATCGCCTCTATTTTGTTATTTATAGTTTCGGCCATATCTGAAAATGTAAATGTAGAAGCCATGACTTGGGATTCACTTTCTGCTGTTGCGTATTTGGGCTTTGTAGCAAGTGTAGGTGGTATAGTCGCGTACTTTAAGCTAGGTGAAGTTTCAACACCATTTCAAGCCTCTATCTGTTTTCTAATTTTCCCAGTTGTTGCTTTGATCATTTCTTGCTATATCAATGGCGATGTACTTTCTAACCAGTCACTCATTATGCTACTTCCTCTCCTTTTAGGTATTTTAATGACCAAAGCCCCAAGAGGGTTTTTAACTCAATACGTACACAAGAGGTCGCCAATAGTTAATTGACGTTCCGAAAATTGGGTCATAAGTTAGTTATAAACTTGGCGTAGCAATTGCCACAGTAAAGATAAAAACTATGTTGCAAGTAAAATATCATTCTTGGTAATCGTGGGTTACCCCGATTTTCGGATTAGAAAAGGGCTTTGTTGCCGAAATCGAATGAACTAAATCAGAATCTTACGATCAGATCAGGGACATTCACTTACTGACTT
>NZ_JAKRBO010000018.1:0-33892 GCF_022432925.1 Vibrio sp. CyArs1
TTGATACCAAAGTATCTAATTTGATTATCATCAACGAGTGCCCACACAGATTGATAGGTTTATATTGTTAAAGAACAGTACTTCAATGGACTAAACTATTGTTTTTAAGCTTTTCAGCTTTCCGTTGAAGTGGGCGGCCATTTTAACTAGATAACTTGTCGTGTCAACCACTTTTTCAAATTATTTTCGTTAAGGCTTTTGCCCTTCCAGACCTTTCAGGCTCTTGCTTTGCTGCCTTCCCGTCTGGTGGTGCGCATTATAGGGAGTTCCTCTTTTGGCGCAACCCCTTTTTTAATATTTTTTGGAAAAAAAGCGCTTTTGCTGAAAATTGCATCATAAAAGCAGAAGGAGAGTATAAAAACTCTCCTTTTGGCCACAAAACTCTAACATTTAGATAAATGCGTAGGCATCACCAAACATATGATCAGACTTTGCTTGCTTGGATTGCGTGAACTGCTCACGAGCGGCGCCAGCCATTTCAAATCGGCCTGCTATATAGATATCAAAATCCGCTAACGTCTCAAAATCTTCACTCACAGCTTGCAACACATTGCCTTTTTTCCCAGACCACTCCACTGACGCATCTTCAATAACCGGAATGAACTGAATGCGTTGATGCTGCTCAGCAATTTCCATCAGCTCTTTTTTGGCATAGAGCTGAGCTTCATCACGACCGCCCCAATAGAGGTGGATCGGCTGTTCGATATTTTGGCTAATACAGTGATCAAGTATAGAGCGCACATAGCTAAACCCAGTACCGCCAGCAATCAATAGTATAGGTCGCTGGTTATCTTCACGAATCCAAGCTTCACCATGAGGTGCATCAATAGTGATGTCACCACCGTCTGCTAGTGCTTGTTTCATTGATTCGACGACTTCGATAGCGTAAGCATTATGCTCAGCCGCACCAATATGGAGTTCGATCTCGCCTTCGTGACGACAAGGGCTACTAGCAATAGAGAATGGGCGCTTATCTGCTTCTCCCATTACTACCATTAAATACTGACCAGCTTTAAAGCTCACTGGTTGCTCCGGGTGCAGCAAGATTTGATAGGTGTTTGCTGCTAAAGGCTCAATCGACTTTACTTTACATTTTACTGTCATGTTTTATCTCTTTTATTTGTCACTGAAAGTAATCACCAGATCGCTTTCAGCATAAGCAAGGCAAGAGAACATCCAACCTTGCTGTTTTTCTTTTTCAGTTAACATTGGCTCTAAGTCATAACTGACTTGTCCTGACTCTATTCGACATAAGCAAGAAGCACAGGCCCCGACTCGGCATCGATGTGGAAACGCGAGGTTTTGGTTGAGCGCTGCCTCTAAGATGGTTTCCCCATCACTCACCTTAAATTCAAGATTCTGAGGCTTTAGCCTTACATGCTTGGTCATAAGATATTAAGCTGATCCCAAATAGCATCTATCTTCTCGACCAACTGCGGATCTTTCTTTATTGGAATACCCCATTCCCGCTCAACTTCTGTTTCCAACTTGTTGGTGGCGTCTAATAGTGCTCGAGAACTCACATCGTTAGTCATGACAGTATCACGAGCAGGATCCATTCTTGTAGTAATTGCCCAGATTACGTCATTCCAGTCTCTAACATTGACGTCTTCATCACACGCTACCATAAACTTAATGTCAAAGTAGCAAGCAACCAATTCAGCAATACCCTTCATTACTTCCACGGCCTGACCTGCGCGTTGCTTATTTAATGTTAGTAACACCATACGACTTGTACTTGTTCCAGGCGCAACATACAAATCTATAACTTCAGGATACTGAGCAACTATCTCGCTTTTCAATTCATTTTCGTCAAATGCATGAGCGGTTTCGATGGTACCTGAAGGTCCAAACTTATTCTCACCAAGAGCAACTTCTGCATCCCACTTTATCGTCGCATCCAATCCCATCTTGGAACCAAGCCCAACAACCGGAGAGGCAAAGTCCAACGAGTCAATGGGAGTGCTTTCAATCATCAACGTATCTCGACCTGGCAACATATGCTCATTCATGGCCTGAGTGACATCAGTCCAATTACGAGCATTAACACTCTCATCGCACACAATGACAAACTTGGTATACATAAATTGTCGCAGGAATGACCACACTCCCATCATTACTCGTTTAGCATGACCGGGATATTGTTTCTTTATAGTCACCACTGCCATACGGTACGAGCAACCTTCCGGTGGAAGATAAAAATCTTCTATTTCAGGAAATTGCTTTTGTAAAATTGGCACAAAAACTTCATTAAGCGCCACACCCAATACAGCAGGCTCATCAGGTGGACGTCCAGTATACGTGCTGTGATAGATAGGATTCTGACGCATAGTAACGTGAGTAATGGTAAACACATGGTGTTTTTCTACTTCGTTGTAGTAACCCGTGTGATCACCATAAGGTCCCTCATCCGCAAACTCATTAGGGTCAATGTAGCCTTCAAGAACGATCTCCGCACTCGCTGGAACCTCTAAATCGTTACTAATGGATTTGACCACTTCGGTTTTTTCACCCCGTAATAAACCAGCAAACGCGTACTCTGACAACGTATCTGGTACAGGAGTTACCGCCCCTAAGATAGTGGTGGGGTCAGCACCGAAAGCAACCGATACTGGAAAAGGTTTACCTGGATTGGTTTCCATCCAATCACGCAGGTCCAACGCTCCACCTCGGTGAGCAAGCCAACGCATGATGATTTTATTCTTGGCAATCTTTTGTTGACGATAAATGCCCAAGTTTTGTCGTTTCTTATTTGGCCCTTTGGTTACGGTCAGCCCCCAAGTGAGTAATGGCGCAACATCGTCTGGCCAGCAGCTCATTACTGGAATTTTGTCAAGATCGACCTCTTCACCTTGCCAAACTATTTCTTGGCACTTTGCCTTGCGTAGTCTTTTAACTGGCATATTGAGGACTTGTTTAAAGACAGGAATCTTATCGATCGCATCTTTAAAACCTCTCGGTGGCTCAGGCTCTTTTAGGTAAGCCAATAACTTACCTACTTCACGAAGCTCCGAGACTTGCTGGCGCCCCATCCCAATGGCTACTCGTTCAGAAGTACCAAATAAATTTGTTAGCACAGGAACATCATAGCCAATGGGGTTTTCGAACAACAATGCCGGCCCCCCCGCTCGTAATGTGCGGTCACTGATCTCAGTCATTTCATAGTCTGGGTCGACAGGGTGAGAAATGCGTTTAAGTAGCCCTTGGCTTTCCAAGTGCTGAATAAAGTCTCGTAAATCCTTAAAATTCATAGGGGTAACATCGCCTTGAAAGATGCACGCATTATATACGCAAACCCACCTATGAGTGAAATTTGCGCTTCAAACACTGGACGAAACTAGTTGGACAACGCCTGCAGAATTAAGCTAGCTTTTACTTGGCTATTTGACGAAGCGACATCTCTAACCCAACCACTATGACCATTTTGCGCTAATTGAGTGGCAACGAAACTGGCATCATCAACACTTGTCATACGGGCGACAAGAAAATTCTTTACGTTTTCAGGCAATGGATTAATGCTTGCCAATTCTGTAATGGCTTGTTGTTTTAAGCTAGGGTTACGGGATGCTAACATGATCTGATGCATCGCAAATGGAGACTTCACTTGAGCCAAACGTTCAAGCTCAGCTTGGCTATGGTAGTCCGCACGCATTTTCCACAGCAGTTCATACAACTTTTCATCCTGATTGACCTGCGCCATACGCACTAATACTCGAGTTGAAGGTAGCCATTCTGTAATCGTCGCTTCAGTCAGTTGCTTGGTCAAATAGGCGTTGGCTTCTGGTGACAAACTATCAAACTCACGAACCAATAGATCTTCACGAATTTGTCTATCGTAATCCATCCCTTCAGATAACCAGTCTCGCAAAACAAGCTCTTCTCGCTCGACTTGTAGTATGAACTCCAAAGTTTTTTGGTCGCTATTCCAGCTTTTGATCAGACGGGCAGAGATGGCAGGATAATTAAAGGCGGGTATCGAAAACTCGTAACTATCGCCACGCTCCAGCATAGTATAGGTCGTAGGAAGAGATTTCTGACTTTTTACGAAAATAGCCATTTTAGGCGTCAAGATGATGCTGCGCTGCTCGATTTCTTGCAACAGCACATACCGAGCTACCTCTTGTTGAGGTAGAGCTAAGCGATTGAGAGCAAACTTTAATCCGTCAATATCGTCCTTCATCACCAGATCCATATATTCAGTGACTTTCTGCTGAACAATAGGATTGCTGATCCATTGATTGACTTCTTGTTGCGTCATCTCCTTCGACGCGAATGCTGGCTGCGACAACAACGCAGCAAATACTAGGAGAAGAGACGCTAACCATCCTTGTAGCATATTAACCTCCTGTTAACACTTTTGATATTGTGCGCTGGAAAGAGGTTAAGTGCAAACAAAAACGCCACCCATATTGGGTGACGTTTAAAATCTGAGATTTGCTGTCAGCTTAAAATGTATTACTGACGACGCATCGCATCAAAGAACTCATCGTTCGTCTTCGTCATTGCTAACTTATCAATGAGGAACTCCATTGCGTCTGTTTCGCCCATAGGGTGAACAATCTTACGTAGAATCCACATTTTCTGTAGCTCATCCGACTTAGTCAGTAGCTCTTCGCGACGTGTACCTGAACGGTTGAAATCGATCGCAGGGAAAACACGTTTTTCAGCAATCTTACGGTTTAGGTGCAGTTCCATGTTACCTGTACCTTTAAACTCTTCGTAGATAACTTCATCCATCTTAGAACCAGTATCAACCAGTGCCGTTGCGATAATAGTTAGGCTTCCGCCTTCTTCTACATTACGAGCCGCGCCGAAGAAACGCTTTGGACGATGCAATGCGTTAGCATCAACACCACCAGTAAGAACCTTACCAGAAGAAGGTACTACTGTGTTGTATGCACGCGCTAGACGAGTGATAGAGTCTAGTAGGATAACCACATCTTTCTTGTGTTCAACAAGACGCTTCGCTTTCTCAATCACCATCTCAGCAACTTGAACGTGACGAGATGCTGGCTCATCAAACGTCGATGCAACAACTTCACCTTTAACTAGGCGCTGCATCTCTGTTACTTCCTCTGGACGCTCATCGATAAGTAGAACCATCAATTCACATTCAGGGTGGTTGTGAGCGATGCTCTGAGCGATGTTCTGAAGCAACATTGTCTTACCCGCTTTTGGCGGAGCAACAATCAGACCACGCTGACCTTTACCAATTGGTGATGCAAGGTCAAGAACACGAGCGGTAATATCTTCTGTTGAACCGTTACCACGCTCCATTGTCATGCGCTCATTCGCATGCAGAGGTGTTAGGTTTTCAAATAGAATCTTATTACGTGCGTTATCAGGTTTGTCGTCATTAACCGTGTTAACTTTTAGCAGAGCAAAATAGCGCTCACCGTCTTTTGGTGGACGAATTTTACCAGCGATTGAGTCACCTGTGCGAAGGTTAAAACGACGAATCTGACTTGGAGAAACATAAATGTCGTCTGGACCCGCAAGGTACGAGCTGTCTGCGCTACGCAGGAAACCAAAACCGTCTTGAAGAATCTCTAAGACCCCGTCACCAAAGATATCTTCACCACTTTTCGCATGGGCTTTTAAGATGGCGAAAATGATGTCTTGCTTACGCAGACGAGCTAAATTTTCCAGACCAAGAGATTCGCCAAGTTTAACGAGCTCAGAAACAGGTCTGTTCTTCAATTCTGTTAAGTTCATTGTGGTGGATGTTTGTTTAGTCAAAATAGGATCTGTTTTGTTGTTAAGAAGGATTTGGTCTCAGGATCGACCAAGAAGTGAACACTTGTTTATTTAACGTGCGATAAATTATCACTAAAACTGAGTCTAGTCTAGCTTTGAAAAAAACAAAACCGTGTATTTGTTAAGATACACGGTTTTCGTTACTTTTCATTATAGATTCGCATCCAAGAACTCTTTAAGTTGAGTCTTTGATAGCGCACCAACTTTCGTTGCTGCTACGCCACCATCTTTGAAAAGAAGTAGCGTTGGGATACCGCGAATACCAAACTTAGGTGGAGTACCTGCGTTTTGGTCAATGTTAAGTTTACCGATAGTGAGTTTGCCTTCGTACTCATCTGCGATTTCATCGAGGATTGGGGCAATCATTTTACAAGGACCACACCACTCCGCCCAGAAGTCAACAAGAACCGGGCCTGCAGCGTTAATTACGTCAGTTTCAAAACCGTCATCCGTCAGCTGCAAAATCTTTTCACTCATCTTTCACTCCGATATTTTTTGTATTGATGAGATAATCACCAACAATTAGATCTCCTATTGGAATGTATTTACCTTCGTATTGCAAGCTTAAGCTGATATTCTATACCGATGAAAAAGACGCATATCACAGAGCAAAAGTTCGCCGAATTAGATTTGCAGCCGCAAATCATTGAAGGATTGGAAAAAAAAGGGTTCGAGTATTGTACCCCTATCCAAGCCTTGGCGTTGCCGGTACTGCTCGCCGGCCGAGATATTGCAGGACAGGCCCAAACCGGGACTGGAAAAACGCTCGCGTTTTTAACTGCTACCTTTAATCACCTACTAACAACGCCAGAACATGATGGCCGCAAGCCAAACCAACCGCGTGCGATTATCATGGCTCCAACTCGCGAACTTGCTATCCAGATCCAAAACGATGCCAAGCCGTTAATTGAGAGTACAGGGTTAAAGACTGCACTCGCCTATGGCGGCGACAGCTACGATAAACAGCTGGCTAAACTCGAAGAAGGCGTCGATATCCTTATCGGTACCTGTGGTCGTATTATCGATTTCTACAAACAGCGTGTTTTCAATCTCAACAACATTCAAGCAGTGGTATTGGATGAAGCCGACCGCATGTTCGATCTTGGTTTCATTAAAGACATTCGCTTTTTGTTCCGTCGCATGCCTGAGCCAAAAGACCGTTTGAACATGCTGTTCTCTGCAACATTATCTTATCGCGTTCAAGAACTGGCATTCGAACACATGCACAACCCTGAGCACGTCGTTGTCGAGCCAGAGCAAAAAACTGGTCACCGAATTAAAGAAGAGCTGTTCTACCCATCGAACAATGAAAAAATGGCTCTGCTACAGACTCTCGTGGAAGAAGAGTGGCCAGACCGCGCTATCATCTTTGCTAACACTAAACACAAGTGTGAGAAGGTTTGGGGGCACCTAGCTGCCGACGGCCACCGTGTCGGCCTGCTGACTGGCGATGTTCCTCAGAAGAAACGTGAGAAAATTCTAGAGCAATTTACTCGTGGTGATGTCGATATTCTGGTTGCGACCGATGTGGCAGCTCGTGGTCTGCATATTCCTCAAGTAACTCACGTATTCAATTACGACTTGCCTGACGATTGTGAAGATTACGTTCACCGTATTGGCCGTACTGGCCGTGCTGGTGCAAGTGGTCACTCCATCAGCTTTGCTTGTGAAGAATACGCGATCAATTTGCCAGCAATTGAAGAGTACATTGAGCACCAAATCCCCGTCTCAGACTACGATTCCAGTGCACTACTTACAGAACTGCCTGCGCCACTAGTTCTGAAAAGCCGTAACTCAGGTCAGCGCCGTACCAACACTGGTGGCTCAAGACCGTCAAACAGAAAGCCTCAAAGAAGGCCAAGAGCGCAACGATCTTAACAGGAAGTAAGCAGTATTTATGAGTCTCGCAGTGAATTCTTCGCCACTCTACGCTGCCATTGATTTAGGCTCCAACAGTTTCCATATGTTGGTGGTTCGTCATATTGATGGCAGTGTTCAAACGATGGCTAAAATTAAACGGAAAGTTCGTTTAGCCGCTGGTCTAGATGCCGAGTTAGCGCTTAGCCAAGAAGCGATGCAACGCGGTTGGGAATGTTTAAGCCTCTTTGCGGAAAGGCTACAAGACATCCCGAAAGAAAATATCCGTATCGTTGGGACCGCGACTCTGAGAACCGCGACTAATGTGGATGTTTTCTTAGAGAAAGCCAATGACATTCTTGGTTATCCAATACAAGTCATCTGTGGTGAAGAAGAAGCTGCAACCATCTACAAAGGTGTCGCCCATACCTCGGGCGGGACTGGCCGTAGATTGGTGGTCGATATTGGTGGCGCAAGCACAGAGCTTATTATTGGTGAAGGTTTTGAGCCTAAAGCTCTCACCAGTCTAAAAATGGGCTGCGTGACTTGGCTTGAGCATTACTTCAAAGACCGACAGCTTAATAAAGCTAACTTTGAACGTGCCATTGAAGGAGCTAAGCAAGCACTCGCACCGATTCTCGACAATTACCAGCGTATTGGTTGGGATGTTTGTGTTGGCGCTAGTGGTACCGTGCAAGCTCTACAAGAGATCATGCTGGCTCAAGGTATGGATGAAGTCATCACTCATGCCAAACTAAAGCGTCTTCAAAAACAAGCCATGCAAGCCGATCATTTGGAAGAGCTGGATATCGACGGCCTAACTCTAGAACGCGCACTAGTATTCCCTAGTGGTTTGTCCATTCTGATTGCCATCTTTGAACTTCTTAACATTGACTCTATGACACTGGCCGGAGGCGCACTGCGCGAAGGCATGGTGTATGACATGGTCGAAGAGTTGCAACAAGATGACATCCGTGCTCGAACCATCAATAGCGTTCAATCGCGCTGTCAGTTAGATGTGGAATATGGCGAACAGGTCGCAACTACGGCTCTGCAACTGCTCAAAGATTGTGGTGGTGATACCTGGCTCGAGGAGCCACAAGCACCAGCTTTGCTTGAATGTGCATCCAAGCTTCATGAAATTGGTCTTACTCTTGACTTCAAAAAGGCTGGCGAACATAGTGCGTACTTACTAACCAACTTAGATTTACCGGGTTTTACTCGTGCACAAAAACACCTGTTAGCGGAAGTTGTACGTCGATATAAGGATCAGCTTAGTCCTTTGCCAGCACAACATGCGCTGTCAAATAAAAGTGCCGAGCGTGTACTACGACTATTACGTTTAGCGGTAATTATCACTCATAGACGTAAGCGAGAGTTACAGCCGAATATCTCAGTAGCATGCAAAGATAATCGACTTACCCTTTCGATAGATAAACTGTGGCTAGAGCAAAACCCATTGTCTGCAGCAGAATTAGAAATTGAATCGAACCGTCAGTCCGACATGGGTTGGCCGCTCGACATTCAAGCGCTATAACAGATAGTACGAAGATTAAAAAAAATCCCGAACATCACAGGTTCGGGATTTTTTTATTTGTCTGCCGATTAGGCGTTCACACCAGTAACCGAAATATTCGGGTTTACAGCGGTTAACTTCTTCACTAAGAAGTTCAATAGCACACCATACATAGGCACAAATAAGCCTAGGCTGATCACTAACTTAAAGCCGTAGTCGACTAAGGCGATTTCTGTCCAATGTTCAGCCATAAATGGATCTGGACTCTGGTAAAACGCGATAGCAAAGAAGGCTAAGGTATCAAGCGCATTACCAAATAGTGTCGAACAGGTCGGTGCCACCCACCATTGCTTCATTTGACGTAAGCGGTTGAATACATGAACATCAAGAATCTGTCCTAATAGATATGCCATAAAACTTGCCGCCGCAATACGCGCGACAAACAAGTTAAACTCTCCCAGATGACTCAATCCTTGAAACTGGCCTTCAAAGAACAGTACCGATAGCGCATACGACACCGCTAAAGCTGGCAACATAACTAGGAAAATGATTCTACGCGCTAACCCAGCACCGAAAATACGGACAGTCAAGTCGGTCGCTAAGAAGATAAAAGGAAAAGTAAAAGCGCCCCAAGTGGTGTGGAAACCAAAAATAGTAAAGGGTAGCTGCACTAGATAATTACTGGACGCAATAATCACTAAGTGAAAGAGAACTAAAAATGTTAGGGCTTTGCGCTGTTGCGCAGGAGAAAACGGGCTCATATTGTACCTTTTTCGTTTTGCTTGGGGTTGAGGGAACCCAAGGTGAGGCACAGCCTCTGGTTACTAAAATTAAGTGTTTGTTGGCTACTTAAGTAGCGGCGGGCGATTATACATTAATCAATTTTAGGTGCAATAGTTCGATATAGAGCAAACGTTTACTGATGAAAATAGACTAGAATCCGCGTCGAAATATACTCGCAAGAAAATCAAATTCGTCTTTGCTACCAGTAACATCTAGCGCCTCAAACCACATGAGTTCACTGTAATGCTCGCCCTTTAATAACATTCGGCAGCCTTCAAAATCCACCAGCCACGTGTGAATATCCGCATCCCATTGTTTCTCAACCACAGTGGCAGATAACTGAGCAACTAAAGAACTGGCTATGGTATCAAAACTGTCAAAATCAAAGCTTGGTGTAACAAGCACCAACTTCCCTTCCGCCTCGATATAATCTCGCAAACCAAAATCAGCCATGTTGGGTCAAATGCTCCTGTATTAGATCAAGGAAAGGGTCAGCATACTTCTCTAATTTACGTTCACCAACGCCGTTCACTGCCAGCATTTCACCGTAAGAGGTGGGCAGTATTTCTGCCATATCAATCAGGGTTGCATCACTGAAGACGACATAAGGAGGTAAACCATCTTCGTCGGCAATCGACTTACGTAGCTTACGCAGTTTGGCAAACAGCTTCTTATCGTAATGCTTAGAAGCAAGTTTGTCAGATTTGGCACTTCGTGCAGCCGTATCCAGTCGAGGCACTGCCAACTCTAGGCTGTTTTCTCCACGTAACAGAGGGCGTGCCTCTTCGGTCAGCTGCAATGTCGAGTTTCGGGTGATATTTTGGCTAAGCAAACCTTTGTGTATTAGCTGCCTAAATATGCTCACCCAGTAATCATGACTATGATCACGTCCAATGCCATAAGTCGTCAGCTTGTCGTGTCCATGTTCACGAATACGAATGTTCGACATACCACGCAACACTTCAACCACATAGCTAATACCAAAGCTCTGGTTGACACGATAGACACAAGACAACGCTTTTTGCGCTTCTTGCGTCGCATCAAAATGTTTCGGAGGGTCGAGACATATATCGCAGTTGCCGCATGGCTTCTCACTATACTCACCGAAATAATTCAACAGCACTTGGCGTCGGCATGTCTGCGCTTCAGCAAACGCATTCATGGCGTTGAGCTTATGACTTTCTACCTGCTTTTGTGGCCCTTCTTCTTTTTCATCCAACATACGGCGCAGCCAACCAATGTCGGCAGGGTCATAGAGCATCATTGCTTCTGCTGGCAATCCATCACGCCCCGCTCGCCCAGTTTCTTGGTAGTAAGACTCAATATTACGAGGAATATCAAAATGCGCGACGAAACGCACATTGGGTTTGTTAATCCCCATACCAAAGGCGACTGTCGCAACAACTACTTGAATATCATCACGTTGAAACGCGTCTTGGACATAGGCTCTTTCATCCATATCCATGCCAGCATGATAGCCTGCAGCACGCACATGGTTGGCGCACAGCTTCTCGGTCAACATCTCGACTTTCTTACGGCTGCCGCAATAGATGATGCCACTGCCTCCTTTATTCTCCCCTAAGAAGCGCACTATCTGAGAAACTGGCTTATGTTTCTCCACTAGCGTATAGCGGATATTAGGACGGTCAAAACTACCAAGATATTCATGGGGATTATTGAGATTAAGACGGTGGATAATGTCTTTACGAGTTGCATCATCTGCAGTGGCAGTCAGCGCCACCATAGGAACAAAAGGGAACCACTCCTTTAAACGGCCCAAGGCTGCATATTCTGGCCTAAAGTCATGTCCCCATTGAGAAATACAGTGCGCTTCATCGACCGCTATCATCGACAACTCAAGATGCTCTAGACGTTCAATGAAGTCGTGCATTAACACTCGTTCTGGCGATACGTAAATCAGCTTCAGTTGACCGTTGTTCATACGGCGGTAGATATCAATCAGGGTTTCTTTAGATTGGGTTGAGTTAATGCACTCAGCAGCAACGCCATCAGCCTTTAACTGATCCACTTGGTCTTTCATCAGCGAAATAAGTGGAGAGATCACCAGCGTAATACCACTGCGAACTAAGGCCGGAATCTGATAACACAGAGATTTACCACCACCCGTGGGCATAATGACTAGGCCATCATTGCCCTCAATGGCGCTATCGATAACTTCCTGCTGTCCGGGACGAAATTCTTGATAGCCGAACACCGATTCCAAAACAGACTGTGAACTTGGTTGAGATTCAGATTGTTCAGCAAGTAACACAGCGGTCATGCAATATCCCGAGAAAATGGTAGGTCGAAAACGCTACATTGTAGAGATGTTCCTATGGGAAAGAAACTCATAATCATGGCCAACACTAATAAAAAACGTCCGCTAAACGCGCAATAATTAGTCCAATGGATGACAACACGTTATACTCAAGACCTTTCCTCCCTTTATGGCCTTCATGGCCCGCTCTTGAGAAAATTTGCATGTCACTAGAAGAACAACAAAAAGCCAAACAAGGCGTACTATTAGCGATCGGTGCCTATACCATGTGGGGTATTGCCCCTATTTACTTCAAAGCGCTGTCTGAAGTATCGCCGCTAGAGATTTTAAGTCACCGTGTTATTTGGTCGTTCTTTTTATTGACTGCACTACTGCATTTTGGCCGTCGTTGGCGCAGTGTGAGAGACGTATTTCGTTCTAAAAAAAAGATGGGCTATTTGATCACAACCGCTTTGCTCGTCGGTGTGAATTGGCTGATTTTTATTTGGGCGGTAAATGCAAACCACATGCTTGATGCTAGCCTTGGTTATTACATCAATCCATTGATTAATGTGATTCTAGGGATGTTGTTCTTAGGAGAGCGACTAAGAAAACTACAGTGGTTTGCGGTCGCTCTGGCAACCATCGGAGTACTGATTCAACTTATTGCCTTTGGCTCGGTACCTATTGTTGCCCTTGCGCTAGCGATGAGCTTTGGTTTGTATGGTTTATTAAGGAAGAAGGTCAGTTTAGATGCACAGACGGGACTATTTATCGAGACCTTAGTCATGCTGCCAGCTGCCGCAATTTATGTGTTGTTCATTGCCAGCACGCCAACCTCAAACATGTTGGCAAATCCAGCCACACTGAACATACTGTTGATTTCTGCCGGTATTGTGACCACACTCCCTTTGTTGTGTTTCACGGGTGCAGCGACACGTCTGAAGCTATCGACACTCGGCTTTTTCCAGTACATCGGCCCTAGCTTGATGTTCTTGCTAGCCGTGCTGGTTTACGGTGAAGCATTCACTTTAGACAAGGCACTGACGTTCGGCTTTATTTGGGGTGCACTGGTCGTGTTCAGTTTTGATGGCATTAAAACCAGCCGAACCAACAAAAGAATTAACGCTCAGTAATCCTATAGGGTGTCCGTTTTTTACAAGACGCCTTATGCCTCTGAACGATAAACTGACACCATTGGATTGATATTAGGAGGTTATTTTGCAGCAGATTAATTACCTGTCTTCGCCAATCCCTGATATCAATTTAATCAGTGGTTGCTACAAAGAGTTTTCGTTTCAGAAACACTATCATCTCGATTACCATTTTGGCTTGATCGTCAATGGCCAACAGCAGTTTCATTTAAAAGGTCAAAGCTATACCAGTGGACCTGGAGACTTGGTATTGATGCCACCGGATGAATTGCACGATGGCCAAGCTCGCTTTGATGAAGGCTATGAAGTCAAAGTGCTTGCTGTATCACCACAGTGGTTATCACAACTCAAGCCCAGCAACCACCAAGGTCAATTGGGCTTTCACAGTCCAATTGTTCAAGAGCCAATGCTGTTTCGTGCCTTACTTAACACCCACTTAGCGTTGAGTGATGAAAACATCAGCGCTCTCGCGCGTGATTGTTTACCGCATGAAAGCTTTGAGCAACTGCTTAATAGGCACGCGAAGCCTACTTGTGCTTATGTACAACCTATTGGTACTAAACAGCTAACGCAAGTTCGTGACTATGTGATGAGCCATCTTGACCAACCAATCCGTTTGGAGCAGTTGGCTAAATTGTGCGACCTCAGTGAAAGGCAATTCCAGCGCCTTTTTAAGCAAGCGACTGGCATGTCTCCACACGCTTGGTTAACTCGCCTTCGCTTAGAAAAAAGTATGGTGTTAGTTAAAGCTGGTCAGCCCTCAGCTCAAGTTGCATTGCAAACTGGCTTTTATGACCAAGCACACTTTAGTAAGGCTTTTCGTAGCGTCTACGGCATTTCACCTTCCCATATCAACTAACAAGCTATATCCAACATGAACGAAATCACAATCCTGATGACACTGGCAACAGTTCATTTCATTGCCCTCATGAGTCCTGGGCCCGACTTTGCTTTAGTGGTACAAAATGCCACGCGGTTTGGTCGTCAGACAGGCTTCTACATCGCTTTAGGCTTGTCATTTGGCATCTTATTGCATTCCATCTTAAGTTTAACTGGTGTGAGCTATGTCGTTCACCAACACCCAACACTGTTTGCCATGGTCCAAATCGCCGGTGGTAGCTATCTGCTCTATCTGGGAATCGGTGCATTACGCTCTGTTGTCTCACGCTGGGGATTGCGCCACCAGCCAGCGGAGTTAGCTAACGATCCGAGTTTATTACTATCGAGTCGACGACAAGCTTTCTCTCGAGGCTTTACAACCAATATCCTCAACCCTAAAGCCTTGGTGTTTTTTATTAGTTTGATGTCGACGTTGGTGCCATCTTCTATGTCGGTTCCAGGTAAATTGATGGCGTTAGCCATTCTATGGTCATTATCTCTTGCGTGGTTCTCGTTTTTAGCTTGGGCACTTTCGACAAAACGTATGCAACGTAAGTTAGGATCCGCCTCAATCTACATTGATGCTTTGTGTGGATTACTCTTTTCTGGCATTGGTTTGACGATCTTATTGCAGGTTCTGCTGTCGCTGTAAGAGCAACTTACTCCATTCGACACTCTTCGTGTAAGAGATCTCTCACAAAGCGGTAGGTCATTATCGCTTTGTACTCCAAGACTTAGACCAAGATTAACAATAAGTTATTGATTTTGAATAATTGTCGATTTTTCTCATTGATAAGATACGGGACTTTTTCGCCTCAACGCGATTGCTCTAAAGCGAGTATCATTTAATATTAACCATGTCGGAAGGAATCTGACACGGAACAGGAAACGCTCAGGGATTTGGGCATCTTCAGGAAGAAGATACGGTTATTCAGGATGAATGGTCGGCACGGAAAGCAAATTGGACATTGAATGGACGCAATAGTAACTAGGATGGTTACTACTAAGGAAAGACAATGGACACCTCTGGATGAGGCAAGGACTTAACATCAGGAAGATGTCAGGGACACCGCTCAGGGATCAAGTGAAGTGCGCTAACGAGGATTGTTAGCAGGTCAGGATAAGACCAATGGACACCGCTAGGAAGGCGACGAAAGGAATACGCTGAAGGAATACAGCACACTATCAAGGATTAGATGCATGGAGCACCTATAGTAGCCGGATTGCTGCGAGTAAGACCATAACCCCGCAGGGCCTAAGCCCTCGGGGTTTTTCTTTATCTGTATCCCAGATTAGAACTGAACTCGTAAAGCACGAATAAAAAAAACAGCCTGAGCTGCTTTTTTAGTATTTGGATCATGGGGAACCTAAAGCTGTTCAAGCTTCGCGTATTGAGTAACCAACCACTTAATCCCTTCGCCATTGAAGGCTACTTGAACTCGACTTTGCGGCCCACTACCTTCGAAGTTAATAATCGTTCCTTCGCCGAATTTCGGGTGCTTCACTCGCGCTCCTAAATTAAATCCGGTTTCATTGAAGTTGTTCTTCACCTCAGTTTGACTGAATCGCCCCGAGCTTGTTGGTCTGCTGACCTGTGCTTTCATTCGTACTTCTTGCAGACATGTTTCCGGCAGTTCACGAATAAATCGCGATGGCTTGTGGTATTTGTCTTGACCGTACAGGCGACGCATTTCTGCATAGGTTATAAAGAGTTTTTCCATCGCACGCGTCATGCCTACGTAACACAAGCGGCGCTCTTCCTCTAACCTGCCCGCTTCTTCTGCTGACATCTGACTTGGGAACATGCCTTCCTCTACCCCAACCATAAATACCATTGGGAACTCTAACCCTTTAGCACTGTGGAGCGTCATTAATTGCACTGCATCATCAAACTCATCTGCCTGACCTTCACCCGCTTCGAGGGCGGCGTGGGTTAGGAATGCGGTCAGTAATGTCATATCTTCAGCCTCTTCCGGCTTTTCGAATTGACGAGTTGCGGTAACCAGTTCCTCCAAGTTTTCAATACGTGCCTTGGATTTCTCACCTTTTTCCTGCTCATACATCAAGAACAAACCTGAGGTTTTGATAACATGGTCGGTTTGCTCATGCAGTGCCGATTCAAAGGTATCGTCTTCTAATGCATTAATAAGTTCGATGAAACGCGATAACGCTCCTGCTGCGCGCCCGGCAAATACCTTCTCTTCCAGCAATGCATTACTCGCTTCCCATAATGTCGCACCGCGATCTCGCGCAGCGAAACGAATGGTATCCAGCGTTTTATCTCCAAGGCCACGAGTTGGGGTATTTACGATACGTTCAAACGCTGCATCATCATTGCGGTTGGCAATCAATCGTAGGTAACCAAGTGCATCCTTGATTTCTTGACGCTCGAAGAATCGCATACCACCGTAGATTCGATACGGCAGTTGAGCTTGAATAAGCGCTTCTTCTAAAACACGAGACTGGGCGTTATTTCGATATAGCATCGCGCAGTCCGTTAGACTACCGCCTGTTTCCTGCCATTCTTTGATTTTATTGACCGCAAAACGCGCTTCATCTAGCTCATTGTAAGCAGAGTAAACCGAGATTTTTTCGCCTTCATTACCGTCTGTCCACAGCTCTTTACCCATACGCTCTGTGTTATTGGCGATCAGTTCATTGGCAGCTTCGAGAATGGTCTTAGTTGAGCGATAATTCTGCTCGAGACGAATGGTTGTCGCACCCAAATATTCATCGAGGAATTTCTGGATGTTCTCGACTTTAGCGCCGCGCCAGCCATAAATAGATTGGTCATCATCACCAACAATCATCACCTTACAATCAGGGCCCGTCATCATTCGTAGCCAAGCATATTGAATGTTGTTGGTGTCTTGGAACTCATCCACCAAAATGTGTTTAAAGCGAGCTTGATAGTGCTCGCGAACAAACTTGTTGTCACGTAGTAGCTCATGAGCGCGCAGCAAGATTTCGGCAAAATCCACCAGCCCTGCTCGATCGCACGCTTCTTGATAGGCGGTATAGATTTGCAAATAGGTCTTCGTTACAGGATCTTGATAGCTATCAATGTGTTGAGGCCTCAAACCTTCATCTTTCTTACCATTGATCCACCATGCAGCCTGACGTGCTGGCCACTGTTTCTCATCTAGATTCTGAGCTTTTATCAATCGCTTCAGTAGGCGTTGTTGGTCATCAGAGTCTAGAATTTGAAAATCTTCTGGCAGCTTCGCATCGAGATAATGAGCGCGCAGTATACGATGGCAAATACCATGGAAAGTACCGTTCCACATCCCCGACGAACTGCCCATCATCAACTCTTCGATTCGCCCTCTCATCTCTGCAGCAGCTTTATTGGTGAAGGTCACTGACATGATGGAGAACGGAGAGGCATTTTCCACCGACATTAACCAAGCGATACGGTGAACAAGTACGCGAGTTTTGCCACTACCAGCACCAGCTAGCACCAACATATGCTCTAAAGGAGCTGCAACAGCTTCACGTTGTTTGTCATTAAGGCCGTCGAGAAGAAGAGATGGATCCATGATACTTAGCTACTGGTTATTTATACATATCGATTGATTATAACTCAAACAGTGTTCTGGTTTCAGAAAAATATCAGTTTTTTTATTTTGATTTAAATTCTTTAAAATCAAGTAAATAAAATAATATTTAACACTTTTTTAAATATTTTGTGAATAAATTGAAAGATTTTCGAAGCCCTTCCTATCCTATTGAATAAGCAAGTCGCAACTAAGCGCTTGTGAAAAGAAACCACAAGGATCAAGTCTCGAGGACGTTACTATGAAAACTACAAATCTAGCTATCACTGCTGCAGTTACCGGTCTAATCGCTCTAGGTGGCACTATGCTTACTGCCGCTCCAGCTCATGCTGCAGAAAAAGAGAAATGCTACGGCGTATCAAAGGCAGGTAAAAATGACTGTGCTACAAAAACAAGCTCATGTGCTGGTACAGCCAAAGAAGATAATCAAAAAGACGCGTTTGTCGTGGTACCAAAAGGGCTATGTGGCAAGCTTACAGGTGGTAGTACTGAATCTGCATAGAAAGCCTCCAAAGCCGAAAGCAATACTGCTTGCAGCTTAGCTTATTTGTAACTTTGTTTGTTCATCCATTTTCAAGTTACAAGCTACACGAAGGGGCGTCATCGAGCGCCCTTTCACTTTTCTACAGCTTACTCACAATAGGCAACAGATCAGGGAGATCACAATGGATCGAAGTCAGGCATTTCAATTAGTCGGTGTGGGTCTACGTACACCTCACCTCGACTACTTCGAACACAATACTAATCAAGTTGGTTGGTTAGAGATTCATAGTGAGAATTACTTCCAAACAAACAGCACGGAGTATCAGCAGTTATTGGCAATTCGAGAACAGGTAGAGATAAGCTGTCATGGTATTGGCTTGTCACTCGGCTCTACCAGTAAAGTCAACCAATCGCATTTACTGTCACTCCAACAATTAATCCGTGAAATCCAGCCGTTCGTTGTTTCCGATCATCTAAGTTGGAGTGAGCATGGTGGTCACTATTTCAATGACCTATTACCTCTGCCTTACACTGAAGAAGCACTACAACTTTTTTGTCGTAATGTGCAGCAGGTTCAAGACGCCATTCAACGCCCACTGTTAATAGAGAATCCGTCTAGTTATCTTCGTTTCAATCATTCGACGATTCCCGAGTGGGAATTTCTGGCGGAAGTACAGCGGCAAACAGATTGTCGTTTATTACTCGATCTAAACAATGTGCACGTCTCCTGCTTCAACCATCAGTACGATACTAATCAGTACTTGGCGGCCATTGACCCTGCCACTGTCGACGAAATTCATCTAGCCGGATTTACTCGTAAGCAATTAGAACAAGGAGAGATTTGGATTGACACACACAGCGCCCGAGTATCCGATGAGGTTTGGCAGCTCTATAAAGACTGGAATCGTATTAATACACCAGTTCCAACCTTGATCGAATGGGATTTAGACATCCCTGCTCCGCAAGTTCTATTAGAAGAAGCCAATAAAGCCATCGACATCTTACTTGAAGTTCCCCTTACTCAAACTCTAAGGAGTGCATAACAATGACGCTTAACGAGCTCCAACAGCGATTCAGTCAAGCACTCCTCTATCAAAGCACCGGAGAGGACTGTGACATTTTATCCGATCATTTTACCGCGATTGATCGAGTCCAGATCTACCGAAATAACTTTGTTGTTAGCTTATCTGAGGTACTAGCAGCTTGCTATCCTATAACACGCCAACTGGTTGGTGATGAGTGTTTTGATTCGATGGCAAAGCACCATATTACTCAACATCCTCCGCGCTCCGGTAATGTTATGAGTTATGGAGCCGGGTTTGCTGACTCTGTGAGCCAACTTGAAAACATCACACTTGCTGTGCCATATCTGCTGGATGTGATGTCGATTGAATGGTCATTAGACGAACTGCAAAGAGCACAAGACGTTACTTTAAAAGAAGATCTGGAACCTATCGTCAATTTGGCGTCCGTGCCAGAAAGTCAACATTCAGACTTAGTGTTTCATGTGAAACCTTCTAGTCACTTAATCTACTCGAATTATGCCATCGGTAGTCTTTTCCAAGCAGTAAAAGACCATGAATTCGATAACCTAGACATTAACCAAGCCGAAACGCTACTCATGGTTAAACGAGGTTCTGCTCAACCAACGCTACACATTCTGAATAATCAACTTCAACAGCTATGGGTCGAGATAAGCCATGGCAATCCATTAAAGCGAATAAATCCCGCTCTACTATCTGAACTACCAAACTTGCTTACGTGGGACGTTGTAGCCGGGTTCACTCTATTCGACGAAAGCAATCCAAGGAGTATGGTATGAATACGAAAGTAACACACTGGCTCACGATTTATGACAACCTTATCGAAGCGCTACAACGCGGCTTTGTGCCCTTATTATTAGTGTTCTGTCGACTTTGGGTTTCATGGGTATTTTTTAATTCGGGACTCACCAAGATTGCTTCCTGGGACAGTACTCTCTACTTGTTTGAGTATGAATATCACGTCCCTCTTATTCCTTGGGAGCTAGCGGCTTATATGGGAACAGCAGCAGAATTGGTGTTACCTGTCTTCATGGTTCTCGGTTTGTTTACCCGCCCAATGGCAGCAATATTATTTGTGTTTAATATCATTGCGGTTGTTTCTTACCCGCTACTTTGGGAAAAAGGCTTTTATGATCATCAATTATGGGGACTAATGATCTTGATAGTTGTCGTTTGGGGACCGGGACCAATATCTGCAGATAAACTTATCCGCTCTAAATTAAATTAGCATTAATAAGAATGGAAAAAATAACCCCGCTTAGATAAGCGGGGTTATTTTGGGATGTGATTTATTTATTCGCCAGAAACTCTTTAAGTTCTTCTGCGGAAATACCTTGGTCAGAAAGTTCTTTCGCTAATAACTGAACTTGTTCACCTTTGCGAGACTCAATGACTCTCTGAAATTGATACACGATATCACGCAACATGTGGATTGGTACTTGTTTAGCGGCACTGCGGATGCGCTCTTCGCTCTGATTGCCTAGTTCATTAAGCAATTTACCAAACATGATTTTTTCTGGAGACTCTTCCATCTGCTCGAGAATGCGAGCCATTTCGTAAGTTGTCAAAGACATTACTGCGTTTATCCAGTTAATAATTAATACGGTGTGTTTATTGCTAAATATACACCTGTTTCTTTAATTGGAAAACAAAATCGTTTTTAAATTAGCCGATTTTTACAGTTTGATGCCAACCTTTGCCAACTTTCGATCTTAGGATAAATAACGCAGGCAACACTAACCACATTTGCATTGCGATCATATACGGCGCATCAAGACCCGCTCTTTGCATCGTCCCCACGAGTAATCCAGAGCCACTCATTTGAAACAGACCCAACAATGCTGCAGCTGTACCCGCTTTATCTCCAAATGGTGCCAACGCTTTACCAGCGGAAGCTCCTAGAATCAACGCGAAACCAATTGACGACATAATCACAGGAAGCATAAATGATGCAGGTGTTGCAAAACGTGCACCCCACGCCATTAACCCACCAGCAACTAATAGTGTGGTAATACCTAATTGTAGTGTTTTGTGAGTACCTATTTTATCCATAATCTTAGGCGCTAGCATACATGCCGCAATGTTAAAGACCGCATTCAGACCAAACCAGTAGGTAAACTCATTCATCGTTAGTCCCATCTTGTCCATCAAAACCACTGGGGCTGAGGTGACATAAGCTAAGATAACACCCATGGCTAATAAGCATAACGACGCATGGAAAACGAACGTCGGAGTTCGCAGTACATCGATGTAGCGCGACAGCGCAAAGTACTGCTGTCCTTCTTGTTTAGGGTTGGTCTCCCTCATGTTGAATAGCACTAACGCACCAACAAACAACGCGAAGCCGGCCATAAAGCTAAAGTTAGCACGCCAGCCATATTGTTGGGTCAGGTAGCTGCCCAAGATCGGTGCTAACGCAGGAATAAAGCAGATAGCGCCATTAAGATAACTGATCACCTTGCCGCTTTTCTCTGGCCCATACATGTCGCGAACGGTTGCAAAGGCTGCCACAGATGTCGCGCACGCACCTAAGCCTTGCAGCAACCTAGCAGCAAGCATCCAATCAATTGATTGAGCCGCCCACGCCAAGCAAGCACTCAATCCATAGATAGCTATACCGCCGAGAGCAACCGTTCGACGTCCAAGTTTATCCGCAAGGGGACCTGCAAACACTTGTCCTACACCCATAGCAAATAGGAACCACGTAATCGTATCTTGCGCTAACGTATGCTCTACATCGAAAGCAGTAGAGATTTGTGTTAACGCTGGAAGATAAATATCGATAGCCAGTGGGCTAAAGAATACCAACATAACTAACGCTGCGATTTGGATTTTTGACGGTGCCGTTTGCAAGGTGTTTACCTCTTACAGATAAGATAACTTTAGATTGTTTGCGCAGAGTGTAGTCTTGTTATGATATGAACAGAAATGGTTTATACTCATTAGCATTATTCCCAGCAGGAATGTCTTAATATGAATCTCGAAAAGCTAAGCAGAATTGATCTTAACTTATTGTTGTGTCTGAATGTGTTACTTGAAGAATGTAACGTGACTCGCGCTGCGAACCGCTTATGTCTAAGTCAATCGGCCGTAAGTAAGTCACTTGCCAAACTCAGAGCGCTTTTCGACGACCCATTATTTACTCGCCATGCGCATGGTCTGTTGCCTACACCACGGGCATTGCAGCTCAAACCTAAGCTCGAAGTTCTAGTGACTCACATGCAATCGATAACTGAACCACCCGAGTTCTCACCGACTACCAGTGAATATCGATTCCATATTGCGGCGGTAGAAAGCGTTTATCCGCTTATTATGCCGCACTTCTTACCAGCTATTTTTGGACAAGGACCAAACCTCAGCATCAGCACCCACTCTTGGACTGAGCTGACGTTTGAGAGAATGCAAAAAGGTGAACTTGATTTAGGGATTACAGGTAAAGACATCGATATTAGAGATGCAGTTCGAACCATGTATCCACCTGATGATATCCAAGAGCTTGAAGTGTATCGTGACAACCAAATGTGTTTAGTCCGCGCAAATCACCCTGTGCTATCTAAGCCTTGGAATTTGGAAACCTACTTGTCGCTTCGCCATGTACAAGTTCGTTGTGATGGAAGTGATCGATGGTTATTAGACTACAAACTCTCAGATATGGGCAGAGAGCGCGATATCGCAATCACCGTTCCTGACTTCAATAATGCCGCAGCACTTTGCAGTTACACCGACTTTGTCTTTACCGCACCTCGACACTTCGTACACCTAGTCGCGGAGCAGATGGGGCTTACCGTGCTTCCTTTACCTTTAGAGTTTCCTCCGATGGCGTACACACTCTTTTGGCATAAGGACAGAAATCGCGATCCAGCGCTAACTTGGCTGATTGATATTATCCGTCAGAAGACATTACACCTGAGATAACCCGTATAACGTTTGACGTCGGGTTTTGATTGTTGAAACCTTATTTCGCAGCCACCGGAATCGATTGTATATGGGCGGCAAAAGCGCTAGCTTATAGGGCAAATACTACCAGGTGACTTGTTTCGCCATGATGAAGGAATAACAGATGCAGGAACAAATTTCTCGCCGAGTTGAGCTGGTTCAAGCTTGGCTTGTAGCAAACGATCTTGATGCGTTTATCGTCGCACACGAAGACGAGTACTTGGGCGAGTATGTACCCGCTCATAATGAGCGTCTACATTGGCTAACGCAGTTTACTGGTTCAGCAGGCGCTGCTGTTGTGACTCGCAAAAATGCGGCCATTTTTGTCGATGGCCGTTATACGGTGCAAGTAAGAAAACAAGTACCTGATGGTATTTTTGAATACTGCCACCTCATTGAGCAACCACCAATTAAATGGGTAACCGAGACACTTCCTGTCGGTTCTCGTATTGGTATAGACCCGCGCATGCACCGTGGCAGCTGGTATCAAGGTGCCTTAGTTCAATTGGGTAGTAAGTTCGAACTGGTCGCAACAGAACAAAACCCAATCGACATTAATTGGAGCGATCGTCCAGAACCTCAGCTAAGCCAAGTTCGTTTAATGCCTATTGAAAAAGTAGGACAAAGTAGTCAAGACAAGCGTATAGCTCTAGGGCAATCACTAGTGGCCTCTGACGCTGATGCCGCTATCATTACTGAATTGGATTCGATTTGCTGGCTTCTGAACGTACGTGGGCTTGATGTATCTCGTCTGCCAGTCTTATTGGCGCATGCCATCCTCTACTCCGATGGCTCAACAAAGTTCTTCATTGATGAGTCACGAATTGACGACCGTGCGGCATTCGACGTTCACGTAGGCAACGGAGTTGAAGTATGTAGCCCTAGCGATTTAGAGCGAGCTCTTGAGGCTCTATCTGGCAAAAAAGTCACCTTGGACCCAGCAACCAGTAATGCTTGGTTCCAATTAAAGCTTGAGTCTTTCGGAGCGAAACAGTTACAACTTGCCGACCCTTGTCTAATGCCAAAAGCGGCTAAAAATGATGTAGAAATCGAAGGAATGAAAGCTTGTCACATCCGAGATGGTGCTGCGATGGTTAAGTTCCTCTCTTGGTTGGACAAAGAAGTGGCTAGCGGAAATCTCTATGATGAAGCTATTCTCTCCGATAAGTTAGAATCATTCCGTCAACTCGATAGCTCACTCGTAGACCTTAGCTTTGACACGATTTCCGCCTCTGCAGGAAATGCCGCGATGTGTCACTACAACCATGAAAATCAAGAAGTCCCTGGTGCGATTATTAAAGATACTCTATATCTAGTTGACTCAGGTGGCCAGTATCTTGATGGTACTACCGATATCACAAGAACAATCGCTATTGGTTCGCCTTCAGAAGAAATGAAGCGCCAGTTTACATTGGTGCTGAAAGGTCATATTGCTCTTGCATCCGCCCTATTCCCCAACGGCACCTGTGGTCACCAGTTAGATGTTTTAGCTCGTCAGCATTTGTGGGCAAATGGTTTTGACTATGATCACGGCACTGGCCATGGTGTTGGACATTTCTTAAGTGTTCATGAAGGACCACAACGCATTGCTAAAGCAGTGAATAACACTCCACTCATTGCCGGAATGGTACTGTCAAACGAACCTGGGTACTATCGCGCTGATGAGTTTGGCATCCGTATTGAGAATTTGGAACTGGTTATCGAGAAATCGACACAAGGTGATGCTAGCATGCTTGGTTTTGATTCGTTGACTCGTTGCCCTATCGATAAGCGAAATATCGTTAGCTCATTGTTAACGGATGAAGAAATCAACTGGCTGGATTCGTATCACCGTAAAGTGTTTGATGAGGTAGCGCCACTTGTTGAAGGTGAGCCGCTTGATTGGTTAGAGCAAGCCTGCGCACCGCTTGTTCGCTAGCTTACCCGAGAGATTAAAAAGGAGCTGTTTAACAGCTCCTTTTTTTGTTTCACGTGAAACACTTCATAGACTATACCGGTTTATCCTGAATAGGATTGGTGCCAATCTTTCCAAACCGGTTCCATTCCAACTTGCTTGACAGACTCAGCAACAAGACGAGCGCTACGTTCATCACTAATAGCAAACTGTTCAAGCTCTTCTTCTTCATTAGCGTAACCACCAGGCTGTGTTTTTGATGCCGCACTGATACTGGTGATTCCTAGTGGATAAACATGGTCTCGAAAAGTTGGAGATTCACGTGTAGACAGAGAAAGCTCAACTTCATTGTTAAACAATCTATAAGCACATATTAGTTGCACTAACTGTTTATCTGTCATTACAGATTTTGGTTGCAACGCACCTTCACAGGGTCTTAGCCTTGGAAAAGAGATAGAGTAACGAGACTTCCAATAACGGCCTTCTAAGTACTGTAAGTGTGCTGCTACAAAAAAGCAGTCCGTGCGCCACTCTTCTAAGCCGATCAACGAGCCAATACCAATCTTATCGATACCTGCTTTCGCTAATCTATCAGGTGTATCTAACCGATAATCAAAATCCATCTTGTTGCCACGCAAATGATGTTCGGCATAGGTTCTGCGATTATAGGTTTCTTGATACACCATAACCGCATCCAAACCACTATGCTTTAGCTCAGCATACTCACTTTGCGCCAAAGGTTGAACTTCCATTGCTAGGTAGCTGAAGTGCTTTTTGATTGCAGGAAGAACTTGCTTGAAATACTTCATCCCTACTTTGTTTTCATGCTCTCCCGTTACCAACAGAATATTGTCAAATCCCATAGATTTAATCACATTGCATTCAGCATTGATTTCCTCTTCAGAGAGTGTCTTACGCTTAATGCGGTTTTCCATTGAGAAGCCACAATAGGTACATGCATTGGCACAGAGATTAGACAGGTACAATGGAATGTACATCGACATGGTATGTCCAAAACGCTTACGAGTAAGCGCAAAAGAGCGCTGCGCTAACTGCTCTAAGTACGGCTCTGCCACCGGAGAAATTAACGCCTTAAAGTCTTCAAGATCTAACTTGGTTTTACTCAAAGCACGCTGAACGTCTCTTTCTGTTTTCGAGTATATTGATAGACGAACGTCGTCCCAGTTGTACTTAGCGTGTTCCTCAACAAAACTCATCGTTTCACCTTTATCTATCGTACTCACATTGAATCAAGAAAAGCGGTTAGCGGGCTGGATGCCACCGCGTGGTTTACCGTTCCTGCTAGGCCACTTTCATAGGCCAAACGCCCAGATTCGACTGCGAGCTTAAATGCACGAGCCATTTGAACTGGATCTGCCGCCGCGGCAATCGCTGTATTCACCAACACAGCGTCTGCGCCCATTTCCATTGCCAACGCAGCATGAGAAGGCGCGCCGATTCCGGCATCAACAACCACTGGTACGTTAGCCTGCTCGATTATAATTTCTAAGAAATCACGACTTACCAAACCTTTGTTACTACCAATGGGTGCTCCCAAAGGCATCACCGCAGCACAACCCACTTCTTCTAGATGCTTGCATAACGTAGGATCTGAGTGGCAGTAAGGAAGCACAACAAACCCGTCTTTTACTAACTGCTCCGCCGCCTTCAAGGTCTCAATAGGATCTGGTAGCAAGTATTTTGGGTCTGGATGAATTTCAAGTTTCAGCCAATTTGTGCCTAACGCTTCGCGCGCTAAGTGCGCAGCAAAGACGGCATCTTTTGCGTTCTTCGCCCCAGATGTATTAGGTAATAGGTTTACGTTATTACCAATAAGTGGACTTAGGATGTCGTCATCTTGTTGGTTTAGGTCAACACGTTTAAGTGCCATGGTTGCCAACTCTGACTGACTTTCAGCAATAGCTGCAATCATGAGTGACTTATCGGCGAACTTTCCCGTTCCAGTAAACAAACGTGAGTTAAAGGTCTTTCCTGCGATAGTGAGCATATTAGCCTCCTGCGATAGCTTGGAAAACATTGATGGACATGTTGGATTTGACTGTGAAATCCGACCATTTGGCTCTTGGTATAATTTCATCGTCTACTGCTACCGCGCAGCCTTGCGTTTCAATATCTAGCTCTTTAAGTACGCTAATGAGGTTAAGCTCGTGAGAGGTTTCTTTCGGTGCGTTATTTACGGTAAATTGGATCATTTTTGATTCCTGTTGTTATCTTCGAATCACGGCAAACTGAACACGTCTCATCATGAGAAATCTTAAGAGACTGCCACTGTCCAGTTAAGCCATCAAATAGCTTCAATTCAGGGTGACTGCTGTTACCTAAGTCTGTAATGACCTTTAGCGCCTCTAAAGCTTGATAGACGCCCATCATTCCCACTACTGGTCCCATTACACTCGACTCAGAACATTTCATTGCCCTATCAAGTTCTTCGAATGGATAGAGGCAGTGATAACAAGGTGTGGCTAGTTTAGAGAACTGAAATACCGCCAATTGACCGCTCCAACCTATCGCGGCGGCAGTCACTAGAGCTTTGCGATTCTCAACACAGGCTTTGTTTATTGCCTGCCGAGTTTCTATATTGTCAGTACAGTCAATCACAACATCTGCCAAGGACACCTCGAGCGCTAATTGGCTACCGTGCAAACGACGCTTAATGGTCCTAACATTAATGTCTGAGTTTTGTGCCTTGAGAAAATCAGCCAGAGTTTTTACTTTGGATTGCCCAACCTCATTTGAACGATAGGTAATTTGTCTCGGTAAGTTCGACAGCTCGATATCATCATCATCAGCGATAACGATTCTTCCTACTCCCGCTCCAGCTATATACATGCTTGCTGCTGTTCCTAATCCACCACACCCAACAATTAGTACATGACTTTCACAAATCGCCGCTTGGCCGTTTTCACCGACATTGGGCAAGCTCAACTGCCTTAGATATTGTTGAAACTGTTTATCGGAGACCATCACGCTCTCCTGCCATTATTAGTGAGAACTCATTGATAACGTGCTGAGTATCAGCCGCTAATGTTAACGCTCTCACTACCGCTAGGCTGGTAACACCACAATCCCAAACAGGTTTAGCGGTTTGCAGATCAATACCGCCAATAGCAACTGTCGGGTAACCAAGCTTCTCTCCATATTGAATAGAGTCGATCAATTGCTGATACAGAGCGAGTCGTACCAACCCCTGAGGTCTTGATGGCATGACTTTAGTGGTTGTCGGAAAGATGTGACCTAATGCGATGTAGCTGGGATGAATTTGGACCACTCGAAGCAGCTCATAATAGCCATGGGTAGAAAGACCAAGCGCGATATTGTTGGATGCCAACAAGGTAAGGTCTGCAGTCTCTATATCTTCTTGACCTAGGTGTACACCAAAGGCGCCATACTCAATAGCCAATTGCCAGTAGTCATTGATAAATACTTGCGCGTCATACTGCTCACCCAATTGAATGGCTTTCTGAATCTGCTGAGCAAGATTAGGGTAATCAGGGTCTTTGATTCTTAATTGAATCGTCTTTATACCTTGTTTCAGTAAGCGCTCAATCCACTCTACGTTATCAACAACCGGGTACAGCCCAAGACTGCTTTTAGATAACGTCGGAAATACGGATGTGGAGGCTCTCACTGCCCATCCCACTTTAATAGCTAGATGAGAGTTTTCTATCACCGGAGTGAAGAACTGCTCCCTTGTTGATGGCCATGTTTCACGTGAAACACTTCCTGCTCTAGCTAATATAACAGCATCTTCAAGAGGAAAATCCAACACAATAGAGACAATAAACCAAGCAAAGTGCTCTTGAGCATCAGTTAACGATAGCGCTCCCGATGACGCCTTAATCACCTCTTCACGACAAGACCATATATCCTTGCGTTCAAACTCCGAATGAACATCAATATAAACGTCTCCAAGCGTCATTGACTGTATCACCTTGGGGAAATCGCTTTCTACAAAACCATGGTGATAGTGAAGTCGATAGTCCGCCTCATTATTCATTTGCACTGATAGCAGATCAGAACTGATGATTTGGCGACGTTCAGAGTCATCAATGTGAATAACATCCGACTCTTTGACTTCTGATATCTGAATATCTTCGATATCAAAGCCTACACTCTGCGCTAACGACAGAACATGACGAACGCGTTCAATAAGATCTTGATGATTAGATGGGATTAAAAGTGTCAACGGATGCTCCTTCGCTTACTCTTCAGTTACGGCTGGATGATAAAGTTCGGCGCCCGTAGCTCTGAACTCTTTAGATTTTTGACGCATACCTTCCAATGGATCATCAATCAATTTGATGTCGATGCTCTCAGCCCCTTGCTGCTCTTTGGCGTATTCTCTAACTTCTTGAGATATTTTCATTGAGCAGAATTTAGGTCCGCACATAGAACAAAAGTGAGCGACTTTTCCGGACTCCTGAGGGAGAGTCTCATCGTGAAATTGACGCGCGGTATCAGGGTCTAATGACAAGTTAAACTGATCTTCCCAACGGAACTCAAAACGAGCCTTTGACAAAGCGTTGTCTCGAATTTGTGCACCAGGATGCCCTTTAGCTAAGTCCGCAGCGTGAGCGGCGAGCTTATAGGTGATAAGCCCCGTTTTTACATCGTCTTTGTTTGGTAGACCGAGGTGTTCTTTTGGAGTGACGTAGCACAGCATAGCGCACCCGTACCAGCCAATCATAGCCGCACCAATACCTGACGTAATGTGGTCATATCCTGGTGCAATATCTGTTGTGAGTGGACCCAACGTGTAGAATGGTGCTTCGTGACAATGCTCCAGTTGCTCTTCCATATTCTCTTTGATCATATGCATTGGAACATGGCCTGGACCTTCAATAATTACTTGTACATCGTGTTCCCAAGCAATTTTAGTGAGTTTCCCAAGTGTGCGTAATTCGGCAAACTGAGCTTCATCATTGGCATCAGCAATAGAGCCAGGGCGTAAGCCATCTCCTAAGGAAAGAGCCACGTCATAGCGTGCACATATCTCACAGATTTCTTTGAAGTTGGTATAGAGGAAACTCTCCTCGTGGTGGGCAAGACACCACTTAGCAATAATGGATCCGCCGCGAGATACGATTCCAGTAACACGTTTAGCAGTCATCGGAATATGACTCAGAAGTAAGCCAGCATGTATAGTAAAGTAGTCAACGCCCTGCTCTGCTTGCTCGATAAGCGTATCGCGCATAACTTCCCAAGTAAGATTTTCAGCAACTCCATTCACCTTCTCTAAGGCTTGATACATAGGAACCGTACCAATTGGCACAGGGCTATTTCTCAATATCCACTCTCTGGTTTCGTGGATATTACGGCCCGTCGACAAATCCATTACCGTATCGGCGCCCCAACGAGTGCCCCAAACAAGTTTTTCTACTTCTTCTTCAATCGATGAAGTTACTGATGAATTGCCAATATTGGCATTAACCTTCACCAAGAAATTGCGTCCAATGATCATTGGCTCTGACTCGGGGTGGTTAATATTGGAAGGAATGATCGCGCGCCCTTCAGCTACCTCTTTTCGAACGAATTCTGGCGTAATCTCTTTAGGTAGATTAGCACCAAAGTGCTGACCCGGATGCTGCTGGGTGAGCATTTCATCATTGAGTTTTTGACGTCCCATATTCTCGCGTATCGCGATGTATTCCATTTCAGGGGTAATGATGCCTTTCCTAGCATAATGGAGCTGAGTAACACATGCGCCCTCTACACCTCTTCGAATACGGGGAAGCTGACCATAGCGAAGCTCATCAAGCGTCTCATCCTCAAGTCTCTCTTTGGCAAATTCAGAGCTCACACCGGCTAATACTTCCGTATCAGAACGTTCATCAATCCATTGTTCTCTTAACTTTGGTAGGCCTGAATAGAGGTCAATATGGTGGTTTGGATCAGTATAAACACCGGACGTGTCGTAGACATGAATAGGTTCGTTGGGAACATAGATAGGGTTATCTTGACTGCCTCCAATCAGGCTGTCGGCCAACGATATCTCGCGCATAGGGACTTGTAAGTCACTGCGGCTACCTTGAATATAGGTCTTCTGAGAGTTTGGATAGGGAGTCACCGATAGCGTATCGATGAAGTTTTTTGCTTCCAGTCTGCTTTGCTTACGTGTCGACATAGCATTTCCTTATATATCATATAGTTATAAAAGATAAATGCTTGACGGATGTGTGAGTACAAGAGGTATCAACCACAATAGCTTGCGCTATTTGATAAATAAAAGAGGGAGGGTTTCCATTTTATTTCTCCTGTTCCCTTCGCTGGTACTAACCAGATCAGGTTCAACGGATCCCGAATTAACGGTCTCAGCCCTAAGGCACTCCGACAAGTATTGAAGCGATTATAGAATAATTAGTTCCGATTTTTCAACCAAACTATGTATCTTTTTGTTTAACTTTTGATCAGCAACTGAAACCCTATCCAGCATGCAGAGATACTTAGAACCACATTGAGTAGAACATTAAGTCCCATTTTCAAAAATGCTCCCTGTTGCATCAAGAGTACATTGTCCATGGAAAACGTAGAAAAGGTAGTTAAAGCGCCAAGAAACCCAAGACCTATTATTTGACGCCATGGTTCTGGGGCAAGTACTTCAGTCTCAAAAGCTGCTATGAGTAACCCCATAATAAACGAACCAACTACGTTAACGGTAAGTGTCCCATAAGGGAACCCTCGACCAAAAAGTACAATACATAATTCTGAAACTAAGTAGCGTGAGCATGCACCAAAAGCACCACCTATCGCTATAAAACCTAAAACTGCAAACTGACCCATCATCGAGTACCTAAAATTAAATGCCTATAGAGCTAATAGTATACGAACACTTGATGATTTCGACAGAAGTCAGCGAAAATTATGTTTTCATAAGACACAGATATAGTCTATCGTTTGTAGTCAAAATTTAAAACGTTACAGGAGTCACTTTTAACTCACTTTGACGTATCCCATTAGTCCTGTCTTCATATGTTCAATAACATGACAGTGATACATCCAGCTTCCAGGGTTATCTGCAACAAATGCAACTTTTGCTCTGCCGTTTTTTCCAAGTAACACAGTGTCGGTATGAAATGGCTCGACCTCTTTGTCATCCAGCTCAAGCACTGTAAAAGTATGACCATGTAGATGAATAGGATGGTGATACTGTGTGACATTTCTGAGATCGAAAATATAAGTACGGCCCAACTCCAACTCTGCAATAGGATCTGGTATTTTATCTTTACTCATGCCTTCCCAAGCTCTTTTGTTCATTAACCAGAACTTAGGTATAGCTTTACCGTCTTTACTTGCTGGAGTAACAGCCCCTTCCCACTCGAAGACAAAGTCCTTGGTGATGGCATTCGATAGGTCAGGCTTTGGAATTGGGTTTAATGGTAAGGATGGTATCTTTTGTTCCTTAGCAACGCCCTCACCTTTGACTGAGAAAGAACAAAGAGGAAATGGGAAGTTACCCTTTAGGTGGCGAACATAAACTGTAGAACCATCTTGCTTAGGGGCAACTATGGCCAAATCAAGACGCATACCTGGGCCCATTTTATGGTCAGTAAGCTTATACGGAGTGGATATTGGGTTTCCATCGATAGCAATTACCCAAGCTGTCGCACCTTCTACAGCGATCTTATAAGTTAAGGTATTATCAACATTTACCACACGCGCTCTAATAAGCCCGTTAGGACGAACTTTGTAATTAGGTTCATTGGTACCATTAACTGTTCCCCACTCACCAGGAGTACCCATACGAGCGCTATATCGGGGAATCATTAGCTGCTTCCAATTACCTTTTTTGTCTATGTGCCAATTTTTTAATACTAATTCCATATCATGATCGAATTCTAAAGGCTCGCTCTCTTCAACAATAAGCGCTCCAACCAATCCCTTGCCGAGTTGAACCACGCTATTCATATGAGGGTGATACCAAAAGGTTCCGGCATCTGGCGGCGTAAATTCATAGATAAAGGTTTCATTAGGCATTATCGGGGGCTGACTTAGGAAAGGTACGCCATCCATCTCGATAGGTATTCGAAGTCCGTGCCAGTGAATCGTCGTGGGTTCGTCTAGCTTGTTAGTGAAACGAATGACTACCTTCTGTCCTTGCTTGCAGCGAATTGTGGGCGCAGGAATTTGGCCGTTAAAGCCTAAGACCTCGGTTTGATATCCTGGAACAAGTTCTGCAGTCGTAGGTTGCGCCGTCAGATCATAAACGATGCGATCTTGTGACTCAGAGACTTTTGTTAATGAGCACCCAGGGATAGCAGCTATAGCAGAAAATGATAATGAGCTTTTTAAGAAAGTACGACGAGATAGATTCATTCTAATAGTCCTTTTTTTGACCTATTAGATAATGATTCTCAATTACTTGCAATCAACTTAATTGATAGATGTGAATGCAGACTTGAATGGCTATATGAAAACTATGATAAATATCAGACTGTTACGACTTGAGGTAAAAATCCGTTTAAGTCGATAATAACAGCACCAGGGAAGTTAATTACTAAACTTTAGATAATAAAAAACCCGACGCTTTCGCATCGGGTTTTCTAATAAGTGGCGGAGTGGACGGGACTCGAACCCGCGACCCCCGGCGTGACAGGCCGGTATTCTAACCAACTGAACTACCACTCCGCAGTGGTCTATTTAAAGTCTTATCTATACAGTGCTTTAAACAGATGTTGTTCAAAGCCTGGCGATGTCCTACTCTCACATGGGGAAGCCCCACACTACCATCGGCGCTATTGCGTTTCACTTCTGAGTT
>NZ_JAKRBO010000019.1:0-33619 GCF_022432925.1 Vibrio sp. CyArs1
GGTTCGTTTACTCGTTGATTTCATGACACTCTCCAATTTCATGTTGGAAATGTGTCAACCTTATTCAGGACGGTACATTGACTAAAAAAAAGCCTCCATAACAGGAGGCTTTTCTAATTGAATCAATGCTTAAAGAAGCTTACGCGCAGCCTCTACAACCACTTTGATAGAGCGAGTTTCCGCTTGCTTCAACGTATCATGGTCAGGCGTTTCTTTCTGAGTACGGTTGATGATAACACCCGCAACACAGCCAGCTTTTAGACCAGAACTTGCGCACATAGTCAGTAGCGTTGCCGACTCCATTTCGAAGTTCAGTACGCCCATTTGTTGCCACTCTTCCATAGAACCTTGGAAACGACGAACAACACGGCCTGAGAAGGTGTCGTAGCGCTCTTGGCCAGGGTAGAAAGTGTCACTTGATGCCGTTACACCAGTATGAACCGTAGAACCCGCTTCAATTGCTGCTTCTTTCATTGCCGTTGCTACATCGAAATCGGCTACCGCAGGGAATTCCATAGGAGCAAAATGCAAGCTTGCACCATCTAGACGAACAGAACCAGTGGTGACAATCATGTCGCCAACGTTTACGTCAGATTGAATCGCACCGGTCGTACCAACACGCAAGAAAGTGCGAACGCCCAATTGAGCCAGTTCTTCAACAGCAATAGAAGTTGATGGACCACCAATACCTGTCGAACAAACAACAACCGTCTTACCGTCTAGTTTTGCACGGTATACTGTGTATTCACGTTGACTAGCCAAAAACTCTGGCTCATCCATTAACTCAGCGATCTTTTGAACTCGAGCTGGGTCACCTGGAATAATCGCTAGTGTAGCGCCTTGTAGATCTTCTTTATTTACTCCGAGATGGAAAACAGCTTGGGACATGGGGGACTCCTTTTGTCTCTTGGATATGTGGTAAAGCTTATAAGATCACGCCAAACATAAACGTACACAGATCACACTTTACTAATGTAACAGCATCAACATTTCAAATAAAAACGGTTTGCATCACACTTTATTGTCATATCGGTCTATAAATTACACGAATAACTCTTTGCTGTTCACAAAAAAACCGCCCTACAGAGAGGCGGTTTATTGATTGAATTATTTATAAATACAGCGAAGCTGAGTACTACATTCAATCAAATTTAGATTTATGACGCAGTAATCTAAGTGCGTTGAGGGTCACGATGGCGGTAGCGCCACTATCTGCCAAGACAGCAACCCATAACCCTGTAATACCTAAAAGACTAGTGACTAAGAATACGCCTTTTAAACCCAATGCTAACGTAACATTTTGCTTAATGTTACTGAGTGTTGCTCTTGAGAGCTCGATCATCACAGGAAGCTCACTCAAGCGGTTATGAGTCAAAGCTGCATCAGCCGTTTCCAGCGCAACATCAGTCCCCCCACCCATAGCAATACCAATATTGGCCGCTTTCATCGCAGGTGCATCGTTGATGCCATCGCCGACCATAGCGACACGACGACCTTGAGCTAACTCATTTACAAAGGTGACTTTATCTGCGGGCAACAAGCTTGCTTTATAATCCATACCCAGAGGCGTTGCTATCGCATGTGCGCTTCGCTCATTATCACCTGTCAACATGATGGTATCGATACCGAGTTTAGCGAGTTTTTCCACCGCTTCTGCGGTATCCGCTCTAACTTCATCCTGCCATGCAATGATACCTTTCACCGTGTTTTCTGTTGCCAGTACCACCACCGTTTTACCGCCATTTTCCAGCTCAACTACTTTATCCATCACCTCATCAGCAATGTCAAAAGTCACTTTAGATGGTGCGCTTAATATCCACTTACTACCATCAACAATACCTTCGATACCAACACCAACCAGCGCTTTTTTCTCTTGGGCTTCTGGAATAGTAATGCCACGCTGCTCTACGTACTTAATCAATGACGTTGCTAAAGGATGATTTGAACCTTGTTCAATCGCGCCAGATAGCGCCAACACGTGCTCCGTATCCAAATCAGCTGTCACTACTACGTCAGTAACATGAGGTTTGCCTAACGTCAGTGTACCCGTTTTATCAAATGCAATAGCTTGAACGTTGCCTAACTGCTCTAACGCTGCTCCGCCTTTAATCAGTGCGCCACGTCTTGTTGCCGCGGCAAGACCTGACGTAATCGCTGCTGGTGTTGAAATCACAAGCGCACAAGGACAAGCGATTAGCAGTAACGCTAAACCACGATACACCCAGGTTTCCCATGGCTGTGCAAACATAAGAGGCGGCGTGATAATTACTAGTAGCGATACCAACATCATTAATGGTGTGTACCAACGACTGAATTTGTCTAAGAATCGCTCGATTGGTGCTTTTCTCGATTCCGCTTCTTCTATGAGGTGGAGAATGCGGTCAATGGCGTTTTCACCTTGTTTGGACGTAACTGTGAGTCGCACAACTTTGTCTGCAAGGACCGCACCCGCCATAACGGTCTCACCGATATGGCGTTCGACAGGGAGCGATTCGCCTGTCAATGCACTTTCATCAAAGCTGGCGTTAGCATCCAATAACGAACCGTCGGCTGGCATACGATCACCAGGTGCAACTTCAATAATGTCACCGGGCACAAGTGCCGATGCACTCTTGGTTTGACGCACACCATCTACAATCACTGTAGCTTCTTCTGGAACCAAGGACATTAGCGCTTGGACACCACTGCGCGCTCTAGAAGCAGCAAACGCTTCCAATCGCTCACCGATAAGAAACAGTAACAGAACCATTGCAGCTTCTACCGTTTCACCGAGATACAGAGCACCAATCGCCGCCACACTCATTAGTGTTTCAATGGCAAAAGGAGTACCAGATTTGGCAAGTTTCAATGCCTTTGAGGCAATAGGGATAAGACCAAGAATACATGTAAGCGTGAATAGCCATTCGCTTAACTGCGGCAAGCTGCCTTTAAACGCACCAGCGATCGCCATACCGGTAGAGATAGCAAGGATATGAAAGTTGTCTTTTAAGGTTTTTTTCCAGCCTGTTAGTTGGTCTTGCGGCGCTCCATTGGTACTGCCATCTAGAGCGTTCAGAGTAAAACCAGCATCAACAACGGCTGCTTCAACTTGAGTAAATAACGCAGCATCATTAACTCGAACCACCAACTTTTCAGTGGCAAACAGAACTTTAGAACTCACCACACCAGCTAACTTATTGGTTGCTGATTCCACTTTTCTGGCGCATGCAGGACAGTCCATCCCGACAACTTTCCAAGATTTTAATAGTCCAGAATCAGATTCACTTTTCCCACCGGAGGCGGCAGGTTCATCAGGTTCTGACGCACAGCAACTGCTCTCTGAGTCGCAACAATCCGCAGATTGCTCGCTAGAAATGGCCGTTACTTGTGCGATTTTTGGCGCGTTGCACGCATCACCCGCGGGACGAATAGCGTTGATAGATTGTGAGCTGCACGCTTTATGTTTTGTACACATGGGATTCTCCTTTGCTTATCCTACATCCCAAGTGTAAACCTTGGAGCTAGCTCCAAGGTCAAGAAGAATTTTACCCTGATAGTGTTGGCGACTCTAACTGCTCCTCAACTTTCGACACATCATTAATCATAACCGGATCTGTTGTACTGAATGGTTGAGAGTTAACACAAACCAAACTTGGGTCTTCTTCTGTACTTTGACATTCGCCAGTCTTACGCAGTTCAGAGATATGGAATTTAAGAACAATGTAACCTAACACCCCAAACACGATATTACCCACCGCTTGTCCATACAAGACGCCCAACGCACCAAACCATAATGAGCCTAAGTACACAAATGGCAAAGTACCTAAAGTCGCCTTACTCAGATTAAGTGCGGTAGAATACAGTGGCTTACCCAAATTATTGAACGACGTATTCGCAACAAACAGCACACCATTAAACACAAAGGTAATTGCTACATAAGTCGCAAATGCCGCCACGATCAGCGATGCATCACCGGTTAACGAGAACATGTTAATAATCGGCTGTTGGAGAAGATACAATAAAGCGCAAACCACTAATGTGTAGATGGTCGTCACGATGAGTGAGTTCTTTAGCGTTTCCTCCACACGATCAATTCTTACCGCTCCATAGTTTTGCCCCACGATAGGCCCAACAGCCCCAGACAGCGCAAAGATAAAGGCAAAACAAACTGGCGTCAGACGACCTATTACCGCAAACCCAGCAACAAAATCCTCACCATACTGGGCAATAGCAGTGGTCACAATCGCATTACCAATAGGCGTTGCGGTATTAGTAATAATGGCAGGAATAGCGATCGCCAACATCACTCTGGCATCACTAATGACATTCGAATATGTAGGTTTGGCTAGTAATTTGTGAACACGTAATAACGGTGCAAACGAGAAATAGAACACAGCAAATCGGGCGACCACCGAAGCGGCGGCGGCCCCTTCCACATTCCAGTTAAAACCGAAAATGAAAATAGGATCCAATATAGCGTTAACGATCCCACCCGCAAGCGTTGCCCACATCGACCGTTTCGCATCACCCGCAGCTCGCAAACCTGCACCACTAGCCATACCTAAAGCAATCAGAGGCGTACTCGGTAATAAGATCCAAAGGTAGGCTTCTGCCCTCTCGTGTGCTCTCCCTTCTGCACCGATAGCCGTCAGCAGTTCTGGAATGTAGGCACACATTATTGCCGTTACAATCGCGCTAATGATAAATGCTATGACAAGAACACTAGAGCCTATCTGCCTTGCATAATCTACGTTCTTAGCTCCAATCGCTTTGGACATTAATGCACCCATAGCGATGGAAGTTCCTATAGAAACGGAGGTTGCAAAAAAGGTTAACGTACCAGCGAACCCAACCGCAGCAGCCAGTTCGGCTTGACCCAACATACTGATGAACAGCATATCGAGTAAATCGACAATGAATATCGCCATGATTCCGACAGTTGAGGTTCCTGACATCACCAGGATATGCCTCATGGTTGATCCTTCAACGAATTTAGCCGATTGGTCCGCCATATCAGTCCTTTTATTTACATGCAACAAACAATAAAGGGCGCCGAAGCGCCCATAGGGGAATATTGTTTAGTTTACACAGGATGTTTGAAGCACGCTTCAATATTTTTGCCGATGGCTCGAAGTACATCGCGGCGAGTAATCGTCCCTACCAATCTTCCATTGTCGATAACAGGATAGACTTTCGGTTTACCGACCTTCATCATATCTGCGAGTTCAATGATGGACGTTTCAGGTGTCACTGACAGCACCTCTTGATGCATACAATCTCCAACAGTATGCGTGTCTTGACAGTGATAGCTAACTTTAACCAACTTGTCGAGCAAGTCTTGTTCCGAAATAAAGCCAATAACTTGTTCACGTTCATTAATAACTGGACCACCAAGGTGGTTAGATTGCATGACTTTATCAAGCGCAGCACTCAATGACATGTCTTGTGTAAAGGTCACCGTTCTTTGAGTCATGTAGTCTTTAACTTTTAGCGATTCCATGGCGATCTCCTTCAGCCCCAATAACTTAATCTTGATAAGTTTATTGTTGTCCAAATTTTCAATATTGCTAAATGGGATTCTACGATTCTTGTAATAGACATTACCTATCAATCCATGATGTTAAGTAAGAATTGTTTGTCCCGTTTAAATTAAGCGTAAGACGAATTTTCTTGTTTTGCCTATCTTATTGTTAAGATTTTTGTAACAATCGGTCGCCTTATTGTCTGTTAACTCAATGCACTGAGTCATTTTCATGCTAAAAAAACTTCTCAATTCTCTTGCGAATGCGGTCGAATTTCGCTCTCGCATTTGGGTAGTCCATGTTTCCGAGTCCATACTCAAAGACCAGTCATATGTGGTCAATGAAGATCAGTTCTCGTCTCCGTTGTCTTGGATGAAAGGCAAAGGCTACGATCAAGAGATGCTGAGTAAAGTCGAGAGCATGAAGCGCTCACAAATCTTAGTGTTTGAACTTGGTCGCACTAAACACCAGCTTATGCGCGTCAAATAAACAGCTATTGAATCATTAATAGCATCAACTCGATGGCGGCCAATAATGCAAGCAATGCTGTCGCTCCCTTCCAAAAGAGCAATGGGTGCTTTTTAATGAGCGGGCTCGTCTCATATTGTTTCATTAACGCTTTATTCGGCTGGCTCAAATCCAATAAGAACTCTCCCAACGCTTGATGACGATGTTGCGGATTGTGATGACAAGCCTTCTTTAAGGCCATATCCAACCATAGGGGGAGTTCAGGATTGGTGATTTGAATACTCTGATACTTCCACTGTTGATGGCGTGCACTGTCGACACTACGTGCAATCGCCGCTTTATAGGGAAGCGTGCCAGACAGCATTTCATACGTCATTACCGCAACAGAAAATAAATCGGATACAGTTGTCGCTTCGTTGCCATTCAAATACTCAGGGGCAATATAATTCGCCGCGCCTTTAGGCATTTGAGCACATTGTTCTTGTCTTGCTTCGTCTAAGCCCTTTACCGAAACAGACCCCAAATCAATCAAAGTCACTTGCAGCGACTCTGATATCATCACATTTTCCGGCTTTAAGTCGCGATGTACCATATCTAACCGTTGCAACACTCGCACCGCTTTTACTATCTCAGAAACAATACTCCTCACAGAGTCTAAGCTCGGCGTCGGATTATCAAGCATCCACTGCCTCAACGTGATCCCTTCTATCGGCTCACATAGTAAGTAGAGAAAGGGAGAATTAGCCGGTCGTGGATAAGTACGCATGATTCGATGGCTATTCACATGCGTTCCCACCCAATACTCATTACTTATGTCGAGTAGAGCCTGTTTATCTTCCACATGCAGTAAAGAAGGCGCTTTGAGAATATACTTCTGATCCGTCTGTTCCTGCCTCACCTCATAAACATGGCTTCGAGTTCCAGCATGAAGTACTTTTGTCACCGTGTAACTATCAATTCTGTTGTTCACTTTAAGCGGGGGTGGCACCACTTGGTTAAGTGATTGTTGTTGAAACTCATGCAATGTTAGGTTGGGAACATGATCGATAGAAACCAATAAGCTGGTGACATTGTCTTGGCTACCATTTTCTATGGCAAGATCCGTCAATGTTTGGCTTCGTGTCTCAAAGCCTTGGAGGTGATTTTGGATAACGTTGACCAACTGTTTCTCAGTGATGAAATCATGTACCCCGTCGGTTGAGAGCAAGAAAAGATCGCCAGTTTCGACGGCTACGGTCTGAAAATCGACCTCCAATTTGCTATCCATGCCTAAAGCGCGAGTTAGGTACGCCGCTTTACCGATGTTGGTCCGCTGATGATCTCTGGTTAACAAACGGAGTTTGCCTTGTCTAAGCAAATAGATTCGGCTATCACCCACATGAAATAGATACGCCGTATTGGATTTGACGACAACGGCACTAAAGGTGGTAACCAGTCCATTATGCTTCAGCGGTTGCTTTAGACTCTGCTCATATAACCAAGTATTCAATGACGTCAATACCTGAATGGCCGAACGCCGAACGCTCCAACTTTCTGGCGTTGCATAATAATCGGCGACAAACTGCATCACACTGGTGTGACTGGCTTTTTGCCCGTGTTCACTGCAACTCACACCATCGGCAATGCAAGCAAGCATACCCTTGGTTTCCAACTCACTTTGTAGTCCTGGCTCTCGAACTACAAACGCATCTTGGTTTTCGCTTCGAGTACCAGCAGAAGACACGCCGCCGTATGATGTCGTCAGCGTTTGTGGATGGTTAAGCGGTAATCCCATAATCATTCCCTAATTAAACCTTCGGAGAACAAAAGCTCTGTGCAAGCAGAGCTTTTGAACGAGTGAGCACGCTAAGTGCTCATGCTCACTCCCCGATTACCATTAATGAGATACGTTGATTAACGTTACGCTACCATCTTCGTTTACCTCTGCTATTTGACCACTGGGTTCTTCCATAAACATCAAAGTTGCGAAACCAAGAACCGCTGTACCCGCGATAACATAGAAGAAGGTTTGATAGTCAACAAACGACAGAACCGTCAAGTAAACCACAGCACCGACATTTCCGTAAGCGCCTGTCATTCCAGCGATTTGACCTGTCATGCGGCGCTTGATTAATGGCACTGTCGCAAACACCGCCCCCTCACCTGCTTGAACAAAGAATGAACAAACCATGGCTGCGCATACTGCAAGCCACAACGGCCACTCACTGTTGACCTGGCCCATCATGAAATAACCCACAGCCAAACCTGCTGTTAGAATTAACAATGTCGATTTACGACCAAATTTATCTGAGATCCAACCGCCACCAGGACGCGACATTAAGTTCATAAAGGCATAAGCTGAAGCCACCATACCTGCTAAAACAGGCGTCAGTTCAAACGTTTCAGAGAAGAACAGAGGTAACATCGAGACCACCGCCAACTCCGAGCCGAACGTGGCAAAATACAACACGTTCAAAACCGCTACTTGCTTAAACTTATATTGATGCATCTCCGGAACTGGCTTAGAGAAGATAGATTTGTTGACCTTCCATACTTGAGAAACTTCGTATCCGTATAGGACTACTAAGCCCACATAGAAGGTGTTAACCACTGTGTCACTCAACATACCAATATTCGATGGCGCAAGTTTCCAAACGAGTAGCGCAAGTGCAGCATACATAGGGATCTTCATGATCAACAGGAAGAAAAAGTCCCCTTTCGATGTCACTTCCATCGCAGCTAAATGTTTAGGTTTAAAGTAAGTCGATCCTTTTGGCGTATCTTGAACGTTACGATAAAAAATGACTGAGAACACCAAGCTCATTAGGCCCGTCACACCAACGGCATAGCGCCATCCGTCGTCACCACCAAACATCAGAGCCAAGGTTGGTAAAGTGAAAGCCGCCGCCGCTGAGCCAAAGTTGCCCCAACCACCATAAATACCTTCCGCAGTACCCAGTTCATCATGTGGGAACCACTCAGATACTAAACGAATACCAATAACAAACCCTGCACCAATAAAACCTAATAGGAAACGAGCGATAGCCGCTTGAATAAATGAATCTGACAACGCAAAAACAAAACATGGAATAGAACATATTGCCAACAATGCGGAGTAGACCAGACGTGGACCATATTTGTCGGTCAACATACCAATGATTACCCTCGCTGGTATCGTCAGCGCCACGTTGAGGATAAGTAAGGTTTTGATCTCTTGTGTTGATAAGCCCAATGACGTTTTTACCATTTGAAGTAATGGTGCAAAGTTAAACCAAACCACAAAGGTAATAAAAAAGGCCATCCAGCTTAAGTGTAGTGTTTTCATCTTCCCAGAAAACGAAAACAAATTAAATTTAGTGCTTTCCATAACAAATTCCTTTTACTGATCAATTTGTTGATCAAGTTTCCTTGTACACAAAGAGTTAAGCTGCAAGTGGCAACTTGAGTTGAACATCATTACCACTGACTCGTACATCAAACCGAGTCAGTTGGACCTCTGGCTCTTCAATGCAGACACCCGTTTGTAAGTTAAAGTGCTGCTTGTAAAGCGGTGAAGCCACACAAGGTTGGCCATCTAGCGAGCCCATAATGCCGCGAGACATCACATAGGCATGGCCAAAAGGATCGTAATTGCAAAGCGCGTACAGTTGGTCGCTACGCTGACAATAGAAAATAGCGACCTGTTTATCTTCGACTTTAGCACACACTCCGGTATGGGGTACTAAGTCATCAGTTGAGCAAACAGTTAACCACTGACTCATATTCTTCTCCTTAACTATCAAATTTCATTCGCCTATAGCGAGGCAACGTCGTTAAACTTCAACAACATCAATACGTTGCTCCAAAACAAGCGCTTGTTTCTTATTATTAGTTGGGAATCTTTGTTGGCGAATATTGACAAACTGAAGGTTACCATCCAGCTCATCGGTATTAATAAAGTGTTGGAATCGTTTTAGTTTCTCTGGATTTTCGAGTGTGGTTTTCCACTCACACTGATACTTACCGACATTGGTAGCCATGTCTTTTTCCAGCTCATCGGCGAGTTGCAATTTGTCATCGACAATCACTTGTTTGAGGTATTCAATGCCACCTTCTAGGTTTTCAAGCCACACAGAAGTTCGTTGTAAACGGTCTGCAGTGCGGACGTAAAACATCAATAGACGGTCGATATAGCGAATCAGTGTTTGTTCATCAAGATCAGTGGCTAGCAAGTCGGCGTGACGAGGACGCATTCCACCATTACCACACACATACAAGTTCCAACCTTTGTCGGAGGCAATCACACCAATGTCTTTCGACTGAGCTTCTGCACACTCACGAGTACAGCCTGAGACAGCGAACTTCAGTTTGTGAGGCGATCTTAGTCCTTTGTAACGATTTTCAATGTCGATAGCTAAACCTACACTGTCACCGACACCATAGCGGCACCATGTGCTCCCGACACACGATTTCACCGTTCGTACCGATTTGCCATAAGCGTGTCCGGTTTCAAATCCAGCTTCCACCAATCGTTTCCAAATCAAAGGCAACTCATTGAGTTGTGCCCCAAACAAGTCAACACGTTGACCTCCGGTAATCTTGGTGTACAGGTCGAAATCTTTAGCTACCTGACCAAGTACAATCAATTTATCTGGTGTGATTTCACCACCAGCGATACGAGGAACCACCGAATATGTTCCATCTTTTTGCATATTACCCAAATAGATATCGTTGGTATCTTGGAGCTCCATGTGTTGCTCTTCCAGAATATAGTCATTCCAAAACGACGCTAAAATTGAGCCCACTGTTGGCTTGCAAATCTCACAGCCCAACCCAGAGCCATGGCTAGATAGTAATTCATCGAACGTCTTAATTTGGTTAACGCGAATAATGTCGCTGAGTTCTTGACGGGAATAGGCAAAGTGCTCACAAATATCGTTGTTCACTTCAACGCCGAGGTTCATCAACTCACTATCGAGTACTTGTTTTGCTAACGCTGAACAGCCACCACAACCTGTCGATGCATTAGTGGTATCTTTTAGCGCAGCCATCGTGTTACAACCGCTCGCCACCGCTTGTTTGATATCACCCTTTGTCACATCAAAACAAGAGCAGATCACCGCAGAGTCAGGCAGAGCATCTACACCGAGTCCTGCTGAGCTATCGTCAGCCACATTAGGCAGAATCAATACCGAAGGGCTGTCTGGGAGAGCCATGTCGTTTTGTTTGAGTTGCAATAAGCTGCCGTAGGCATCAGCATTCCCTACCAAAACAGCACCTACAATTTTACTGCCATCCTCAGACACAATTAGCCGCTTGTAGACTTGCTCAATTTCGTCATTGTAGGTGTATGACTGCGCACCAACTGTCTTGCCGTGAACCTCACCTATACTCGCAACATCAACGCCCAACAATTTAAGTTTGGTGCTCATATCGGCACCAGTAAATGCCAGTGGCTCCAATGAATCGACAATTTGGCTAGCTGCGACTTTTGCCATTTGATAACCCGGTGCAACAAGCCCGAAGATCTGATTTTGCCACAACGCACATTCGCCAATCGCATAGATATCCTCGACGCTGGTGCGGCATTGATCATCAATCACTATTCCGCCGCGCGGCCCTATCTCAATATCTGCTTGACGCGCTAACTCATCTTGAGGACGAATGCCGGCCGAGAAGATAATAAGGTCGGTTTCAAGGTAAGTACCATCAGCAAAATTCATTCGATAGCGAGCCTGCTCACCTGCAATAATTTCAGTAGTCGCTTTATCGGTGTGCACCGATACGCCTAAATTTTCAATTTTCCTGCGCAGCAATGCGCCGCCACCTTCATCAAGCTGCACCGCCATAAGGCGCGGGGCAAACTCCACCACATGCGTATCTAAACCAAGGTTTTTAATCGCGTTAGCGGCCTCCAAACCGAGTAATCCACCTCCGACAACGACGCCTGTTTTACTGACTTTACTGCCCGACTCGATGGCATCTAGGTCTTCAATGGTGCGATAAACATAACAGTGCTCTTGGTCATTACCAGAAATGGGCGGTACAAAAGGAAATGAACCCGTGGCAAGTACCAACTTATCGTAACTCTCCTGACGCCCACTTTCGGTTGTCACCTGCTTTTGGTCTGTATCAATCGAGACAACTTTGTCGTTTAAGACATAGTTAACCCCATGATTCTGATAGTAAGTTTCATCGGTTAGCGCAAGATACTCAGCACCTTTGTCGTCATCAAAATAGCTGGTAAGCTGCACGCGGTCATAAGCAAGTCGCGACTCTTCTGAAAACGTGATAATTTGCGCAGACTCATCGTTTGCAGCAATCACGCTATCAATGAACTTGTGGCCTACCATCCCATTGCCGACCACCACAATCCTTTGTGTTTTCATAATGCTTCCTTTCATAATTACGCTGTCAGCTGTAATTTGTGTTGTTGATTTTGTTTTGGTGATTCCATCAATACTCGTTCGTTGAGCTGCGACAGCCACTGCATTTGCTCGGCCACTTTAACCACTTGGCCAATTACAATGAGAGCAGGCGACTGAATTTGATGACTATCTCTTAACTCGACAAGCTCATCCAAACTGCCCAGCACCGTTCTTTGTGCTGGGCAACAGCCGTTTTCAATTAACGCTACAGGGGTAGACGCCGATAAACCTGCGTCTATAAGAGAGCTCGCAATCATCTCCGCTTTGCTTAATCCCATGTAGATAACGAGAGTTTGATTCAGGTCAGCCAGTGCTTTCCAATGTATGTCCAATTCCTTTTCGGCATGGGCGGTGATAAAAGTACACCCTTGAGCTAAACCGCGATGAGTAAGCGGGATATCAGAGTATGTGGTGCACCCCGAAGCAGCCGTAATGCCAGGAATAACATCAACATCAAAGCCTTGTTTTTTGAGTAGTAGCATTTCTTCTCCACCACGACCGAATATAAAGGCATCGCCCCCTTTAACTCGGCAAACTCGTCCACCTCGATGGGCATAGTCGATTAAGGTTTGGTTAATTTGCTGCTGGGTATAGCTATGGCAACCCTTAGCTTTGCCAACATAAACCTGCTCGCTGTTGGATGGAAAAAGTGCCTTGATCTCTTGGCTAACGAGATTGTCAAAGATAATGACATCAGCAGATTGGATTGCTCGAAGAGCCTTAACCGTGAGCAAATCAGGATCGCCCGGTCCAGCACCCACCAATGAGATATGATTACTTCTCATACTATTTCCTTGCATGGCATTTCTCCTTATAGACAGGCGAAATTTTTTTATTCGCTTGCCAACTTAGAGGCAATAAGGATGCCAGCGATGATAACAGTCTCGTTATTTTTTGAATAAACTCTTTAAAAACAATGAAATATGATTTCAGCCATTGATTTAGAAACACAAAAACAACACCCACAAAAATCCAATTAGAGAAGATTTTGAGCATTTTTAGTGCGATAAATCCCAAAACAGTGCAAATAAACAATAAATAACTGATATTTTGTCAAAAAAGCTCATATACCACTTTAGTGGTATATTAGCTAACCATTTGTATTAATTGACTATATTAGGGATAAATACATATTTAACCCAACAACGCCCCAATGGCGCGTGTTTTGCTTTCAACAACAATTAACGGAAATTATCAGCAAGGATAAAGGTTATGACTAAAGAAGGCTGGATTAAGACAACATGTGCCTATTGCGGAGTCGGTTGCGGTGTTGAAGCGAGACCAAAAGCAAACGGTCTTCTGGAAATAAGAGGCGACAAACAGCATCCCTCCAATTATGGCAAACTGTGTACCAAAGGTATCGCACTTGGGGATACGGTCATTACCGACGGTCGCCTTTTATCACCGATCCATCGCACTCGCAGCATTGATGCTTTAGAGGAAAAGTCTATGACTTGGGATGAGGCGACGTCTCTTGTCGCTGAGCAATTCCAGAAGGCCATTCAACAACATGGTCCTGACTCTGTCGCATTCTATGTATCAGGTCAGTTGCTCACTGAGGATTACTATGTCGCCAACAAACTCATGAAGGGCTTTATTGGCAGCGGCAATATCGATAGTAATTCCAGGTTATGTATGGCCTCGAGCGTCGTAGGCCATAAACGTGCTTTCGGCAGCGATACTGTCCCCGTGGTCTATGAAGATGTCGAACTGGCTGACTTGGTTGTCATTACTGGTTCTAACTTGGCGTGGTGTCATCCGGTCCTTTTTCAACGCTTAAAGACTGCTAAGCAGAATAATCCAAATATGAAAGTGGTGGTAATTGATCCTCGTCAAACCGCAACTTGTGAGCTTGCCGATCTACACCTCGCCATTCATTCTGGCAGTGATGTTGCTCTGTTCAACGGGCTATTGAATCATCTCTCACTGACGGGACAGCTCAACGCAAACTACATAGAACACCATACGCAAGGGTTTGATGACGCGTTGGCCGTTGCGAAGCAGACGGTCGACGTTGGTTCCATCACAGGGCTAACTCAATCGCAACTTGAAGAGTTTTACACTCTGTTTGCTAACACCCCAAAAACCGTCACCATCTATTCGCAAGGCGTTAATCAATCCAGCAGTGGCTCGAACAAAGTCAACAGCATTCTAAATTGCCATCTCGCTACAGGCAGAGTTGGACAGCCTGGCATGGGCCCCTTCTCTGTCACTGGGCAACCTAATGCAATGGGAGGAAGAGAGGTAGGTGCACTGGCAAACACATTAGCAAGTCATATGGAGTTTGATAATCCACAGCATCACTCATTAATTAGTGAGTTTTGGAAAACCTCCACTCTTGCCACTAAGCCTGGCCTTAAAGCGATCGACCTGTTTGACGCAGTCGAAGCAGGAAAAATCAAAGCGATTTGGATCATGGCAACCAACCCCATGGTGAGTCTACCTAACTCAGAAAAAATAAAATCAGCGCTACAAAAGTGCCCGTTTGTAGTGGTCTCGGATTGTATTAAGGAAACCGAAACCGCCCAACTAGCTGACGTGCTTTTACCCGCACAAGGTTGGAGCGAGAAATCGGGCACGGTCACCAATTCTGAGCGCCGTATTTCAAGACAACGTCGATTGCTTCCCAGCCCTGGCATGGCTATGCCTGATTGGTGGATAGTAAGCGAGGTGGCAATGAAAATGGGTTTCACCAATGCTTTTGATTATCTACATGAGGGGCAAATCTTCAACGAGTATGCTCGCATGACGACCTTAGGTAATGAGGGCGGTCAACAGCGTGATCTGACATTAAGTGGGTTAACTCAGTTGGATGACAAAGGCTATAACACGCTTATTCCGCAACAATGGCCAGTGTTAACGTTACAAACCGATATCGTCAACCAGCGATTGTTTAACCAACATCAGTTTTATACTGCTGACCAAAAAGCACACTTTGTCGCCACGGGTTATCAAGCCCCACAACAAACAACCAGCAATGCACTGCCTATTTTGCTTAACAGTGGCCGGACGCGAGATCATTGGCACACCATGAGCCGTACTGGATTGTCACCTCATCTGGCCTCTCATACTCCAGAACCGTTTATAAGCCTGCATCCTGATACGGCGCTCATGTGGGGACTTAAATCTGGAGACATCGCAGAGCTATCCAACCCACACGCCAATATTCACATGCGGGTGGCGGTAGATTCCGGCGTGACTGCTGAGCATGCCTTTGTACCCATTCACTGGAACTTAGCAACCGCCAGTAATGCAAAAGCGTGTCAACTTATCTCGCCCAATACTGACCCTTTTTCTGGCCAACCCGAATTCAAACATACCCCAGTATCAATAGAGCTTTGGCCAAAACAGTGTGAAGCGTTGCTCATCAGCCGCACTCCGTTAAGCCTCATTGACATGGATTACTGGGTGAAACAGAAGGTTGAATCCGGCTACTTGTATCGTATAGCCTCGAAATGTGATGCCATGTCGCTCATCGTACAGCTCACAAACATCATTGCTGTAAAGAACAACAAAACACTGTCATTTGATGGAGGTATTACGGATTTGGAACATCGCAAAGCAGTCATTAGCGCCAATGTTATGCAACGAGCCTTTATAGTAAAAACCACGATACAAGAACATGACCTAGACTGGTTGACATCTTTGTTTGAGCAATCAGCCAACGACCATCTGGAAAGCCAGTTTATGAGTAGAGCCTAATCTCCTCGATATAGCCGAATCGAATAGAGCATTGACCTGTCTACGTTTTAGGCGCTTAATGTATATTTACGTGAACCGCTGTTATTGTCAGATAACACTGAAATTTTTATCCGATAATTAATACTATATTTAAACAACAGCCACCTAGCGTTAAGCTCCGAATGCATAAAAACAAAGTAAGCAGGTAGATATTATGAAAGCAGTGACCAAACAATACGCCGTGATTGGTTTAGGGCGTTTTGGAATGAGTATCTGTAAAGAGTTATCTGAAGCCGGTGCTCAAGTTCTTGCTATCGACATCAATGAAGATCGTGTAAAGGAAGTATCTAAAATCGTCGCACAAGGCATCATTGCCAACTGTACGATAGAAGAAACCGTTGAAGAACTCAGACTGAATGAGTTCGACATGGTGATGGTATCCATAGGGAATGACATCAATGCCAGTATTCTCACCACACTGGTGCTTAAAGAAGCCAAAGTGAAGAAAGTGTGGGTTAAAGCGAATGACAAGTTCCAGTACAAAATCTTGCAAAAGATAGGGGCGGATAAAATCATCATGCCTGAAAGAGATATGGGTATCCGAGTAGCGCAGCGTATGCTTGATAACCGAGTGATTGCTTTCAATGAACTAGGAAGTGGCTTAGCGCTAACCGAAATCGTCGTTGGCAACAAGTTAATGGGCAAAACCTTGGCTGACGTCGCCATTTGCCAAGCTAGCAATGTTAAAGTACTGGGATTCAAGCGCGGTCCTGAGCTGGACGCCAACCCAAAAATGAGTCAAACACTTGAAATTGGTGACATGATCATTGTTGCTGGCCCAGAAAAAGACCTGCACGAAAAGATCAGACTGTCATGAATCGTCGTTTCCAAAAAGGTCTGATTTACCCGATTAAGCTCACTAGGAAATCAGCAGTACCGTCAGAGCCTTACCTTATAGTAGCAAGCTTTTTGGCGGTTTTAGTACCCTCTGCTTTGCTGCTGACACTACCCGTATTTTCGGTTACCGGATTGAGCTTTAGCGACGCCTTCTTTACGGCGACATCCGCTATCAGTGTGACTGGACTCGGTGTGGTCGATACTGGTCAGCATTTCACGACTTCAGGGAAAGTGTTACTGATGCTGTTGATGCAAATTGGCGGCCTTGGGCAAATGACGCTTTCAGCGGTTTTACTCTACATGTTTGGTGTTAGATTAAGCCTAAAGCAACAAGCTTTGGCCCAAGAAGCGCTTGGCCAAGATCGCCGGGTCAATATTAAAGGGTTAGTGAAGAAAATCATCATTTTTGCCTTCATTGCCGAAGCTATCGGTGCGGCCGTTTTAGCTATGCGTTGGATCCCCGAAATGGGCTTGTCTCAAGGCGTGTTTTATTCGATATTTCACGCGATTTCCGCCTTTAATAACGCCGGCTTCGCTTTGTTCTCAGATAGTATGATGAGTTTCGCATCAGAGCCAGTCGTTCTGCTTGTTTTGTCTGGGTTATTCATCTTCGGCGGGTTGGGCTTTACCGTGGTCAGTGATCTTGCGATCAACGGTAAGAAAGGCTTTTCTAGGCTAGGGCTACATACAAAAATCATGCTCACTGCCACACCCATCTTGTTGTTGGGCGGCACACTGTTTTTCTTCTTACTGGAACGCACCAACCCAGAAACTTTAGGGGCTTTACCTCTTGGTGGACAATGGCTCTCCGCATTCTTCCAGTCGGCAAGTGCTCGTACTGCTGGCTTTAATAGCGTTGATATCGCTCAGTTTGGGCAACCTGCCCTACTGATTATGATTATCTTAATGCTGATAGGTGCAGGCTCTACATCGACAGGTGGTGGTATTAAGGTATCGACATTCGCAGTTGCCTTCTATGCCACATGGGCATTCTTAAGGCAGAAACAATACGTGGAGATCTTTAATCGCACTGTTAGTTGGCAGACCGTCACTAAGTCGCTTGCAATCATAGTGGTGAGCGGCGCTATTTTGACTATCGCCATGTTCTTACTTATGGTCACCCAACAGGCAAAATTTGAACAAGTGTTGTTTGAAACCATATCGGCATTTGCTACCGTCGGACTAACAGCAGGTTTAACTGCTCAACTCAATACCGAAGGTAAGTGGATTATGATTGTCGTGATGATTATTGGTCGTGTTGGACCACTAACCTTAGCCTACATGCTAGCCAGACCAAAACCGACATTACTAAAATACCCTGAAGACAACGTCCTGACAGGTTAATAACGGTAAACTAAAACAGGCGCGGTCAATGGCTGCGCCTGTTTATTACTTAACAACTTGAGTGTGGAGTCTCGCAATAACCATTCCAGTATTGGTTTGCTTTCTCGGATGCTTGTTGCCAATCCCCTGAAATTGAAAACAGCGCTGCCGTCAATGTGGATACAACGGTATTTGCCATCAACTGCATTTCTTCTTGCGGTGTCTGTAATGGGCAGTGTTGTGGAAGCGCTAGCTCGGCCATACTTTCTTCAACGTACTCAGAATGAATCGTATCGGATTCGACCCACCACACAGTTTGGCTTACTTTCGGATTGTATTCCGTTTCACCACCTTGTCCCTTGAACGATAGCATTCGTTGATAGTCATTGTTGTCTCTTCCATGTCGAGCGAGAAGATGTTCGACTTTGGCGTGCAGTTCTTGGAAACCCGGGTGAAAACTTCCTCGCATACCAAAAGGTGCATTCGCTGGATTCAGGGCTCGAATAACAGTATTGATCGGTGTTCTTAGACCGTAGCGATGCTTCCAATCCAACATTTTCTTGGCGAGTGGACAAAAGTGGTTCAGCGGTAAATAGGCAATATTATCGCGGTCAAGAAGTTGCTGTGCATGAGCTAAATCCTCCGCTTTGGAAATATTCAGTGTACCCAAACAGTCTTTTGCATGTAAGCGATCACTTTCTTTATCCAAGTCGCCATGCAACACCACCCGTACACCATGTTCCGCCAAAATGCTCGCAGCAATAAGATGCCAAGGTTTTCCCGATGACTGCCCTACTCTTTTACCCGCATATAATGGCCAATCGAAATCAGCGCTAATATCTGGGTAATGAGGTTTCAAACCTTCCACGAACCCCGCGATTTCCTCTGGGGTTTCGTCGCGGACGCGGATAAGCATCATCAACATAGCCATTTGATCATCACCGATCTGTCCATCGATAAACTCTTCCATCACTTGCTTAGCTTGTTCCTGAGTTAACGGACCACGTCCGCGAGACCCACGGCCAACCGTTCGAATACACTCTTTAATAATCGACAAACTTAATCCTTTTTATATGTACTGACTCACCCATTGTAATCCAAGAATTAGCCATCGCCACAACATATCCCTTACTCAATAGAAAAAAGGTGCGCCTCGAATGAATGAGAACGCACCGTCGCCAACTGATTATTAGTGAGACACTTTATGTCACGCTTCTTATTTAGAAGTCTTCATGTCATTGCAAGAACATTGCCAGTTATTAAAGTCACTAAATATCAACAATTTGTATCTATTTCTTTGTATTTACCACGTCTTACTGTGATCTATCATCATGCAGTTGCACCAATAGTGTGATTCTTAACTTTGTTGTTTCTCAAAACTGTTACAACGCTCTGATGGATTGTCAGTCGTCCACAACTACTATAAAGAGCGGGCCATAACAGCGATTTCAGCCCAAGGTGAAAGCTCTAAGCCAATGAAAGGACTCGATAATGAAAACAACGACTACAACACTTGCTATGGTGTGTCTTGCCACTTCTGCCGAGGCTGGGAAAGCATTTGACGACCCGCTGACCTCATTAGACACCAATCGTTGGTTTATCGCCGACGGGTGGGAGAACGGTTATCCGTTTTTAAATCGATGGCAACACGACCACGCAGAATTTAGTCCACAGGGGTTGGCACTCAACTTATCCAATATCATCGACAATCATGGCTATCCAGATATCGTATCAGGAGAGATACGAACTCAAGGCTTTTATGGGAACGGCTGTTTTGAGGTAGAAATGAAGCCTGTCAAAGCGGAAGGTGTCGTGAGCGCGTTCTTCCTGTTTGCAGGTCCCTACGATCAGCCTGAAGGTGGCAATGGAATCCATAACGAAATTGACATTGAATTTATTGGCCTGAACACCAACTTGGTACAGTTTAATTTTTGGAGTAACGACGATAGCTACGAGCAGCGTAATGAATATATTCACTACCTAGATTTTGACGCCGCAGATGAGTTTCATAAGTACGCCATAGAATGGAATAGAAACACCATAAAATGGTACATCGACGATGAACTGGTATACAAAGTGCGCAATACTGAAACACAACCTATTCCTAGCCAATCCGATACGAAGCTAAGAGCGATGATGAATATCTGGGCCACCGCGCCAGAGCTCTCAAACTGGGCTGGGTTGTACGATAAAAGTACTGGCGCTCACCATTCGGCCCACTATCGAAATTTCCGTTTCACACGATCGAAATGCAATAACTAGCTATCTCTTAAGGTGATTTTGAGTGTGATAAGAACCTATTTACCCAACAACTGAACCGTCTGTCGTCAACGTGACCAAGTCATTAACTAAGATTCCAGTTATTTACTTCACCATCGCGTCGATTTACGTATACTGCACACGTCTCTTACCATTTGAACAGCGATAATATATGCACAGTACAATCAAGTTTATAGCAACGGACATGGATGGCACACTGCTCGACCCAAACGGTCAACTGACTCCAGATTTTTTCCCTCTCTACGAGCGTATTAAAGAGCAAGGTATTCACTTTGCACCAGCTTCCGGCCGTCAGTACTACAGCCTTAAAGACATGTTCTCTTCTATTCAAGATGAGCTGATTTTTATCGCAGAAAACGGCACGCTGGTCATGCAAAACGATGAGGAGCTTTACAGCTGCACATTAGATACGGCCGCCGCAAAAGAGATCATCAAAACTGCCCGATCTATAGAAAACACTTATATGGTTCTATGCGGTAAGCACTCAGCCTATATTGAAACTCAGGATCCTAGAGCGCTTGAAGAAATCCGTAAATACTATCATCGATGCGAGTATGTCGAAGACCTACTCTCTGTCGAAGACGATTTTATCAAGGTCGCGATCTGCAACTTTGAGGGGGCTGAGCAACATGTCTTCCCAGCCATCAATGATCATTTTGGCAATGAGTATCAAGTGGTGGTAAGCGCAAAAATATGGTTGGATGTCATGAATAAAGAAGCCTCAAAAGGGGCTGCTATTCGTTTCTTGCAACAGCATTTAGGGTTTAAGTTTGAAGAAACAATGAGCTTCGGTGACTACTTCAATGACGTTGAAATGTTAAAAGAGAGCTACCACTCTTACGCTATGGACAATGCACATCCTGAGATAAAAAAACTGAGTCGCTTTATTGCTCCAAGCAACAATGAAGCAGGCGTCTTGAAAGTGGTAGATAAATACTTAGCCACCGTCGAGTGATACAAAAAGAGCATGTCATCGACATGCTCTTTTGATTTAGATTATTTTTCTTGCCAGCGTGCAGCCGCTTCGGCGTCGGAGTCTCGTGACTCAACCCAACGCGTCGACTCTGTCGTTCGCTCTTTTTTCCAAAACGGAGCTTTGGTTTTAAGGTAATCCATTATGAATTCGCAAGCTTCAAACGCAGATCCACGATGAGCACTAGATACTCCAACGAATACGATTTGGTCACCGGCATCCATATCACCCACGCGATGAATTACACGAATACCATTTAACATCCAACGCTCTTCTGCTTCATCACAGATCTTTTCCAGCGAACGTTCTGTCATTCCCGGATAGTGTTCTAGTGATAAACCGGTAACATTGTCGCCTAAGTTCATATCGCGAACTTTGCCGGTAAACGTGACAATTGCACCCGACGCTGTACCTTCAGCCAACGCATCGTATTCAGCGCCCACTGAAAAGTCTTCGTGTTGAACGGATACTCTTAAGGTCATGTTAACCTCCCGTTACCGGTGGAAAGAAAGCCACTTCATCGCCGTCTTGAACTTTCTCATCCAGAGCAACAATATTTTGATTAAGAGCAGCAAGCAACTTACCACTTTCAAGAGCTAGTTCCCACTTACCTTGCTGAGCGGCAAGATGGGCTCGAATATCTTCGATTGTGGCAAACTCAGCAGCAAGCTCCACACTGTCTTGACCAATCAGCTCACGAGTTTGTGCAAAGAAAAGTACTTTAATCATGATTCCACCTTGAAGTGTCCTGATTTTCCACCCGTTTTTTCGAGTAGACGAACGTTTTCAATAACCATGTCTTTTTGTACCGCTTTACACATATCGTAAATAGTCAAAGCCGCCACAGACGCAGCTGTTAACGCTTCCATTTCTACGCCAGTTTTACCTGCTAGCTTACAAACAGACTCGATACGTACTTTGTTTTCCGCTTCGATAGCTTCCAGCTGTACTTCCACTTTAGACAGTAACAACGGATGGCACAAAGGAATAAGATCCCATGTTTTCTTAGCCGCTTGAATACCTGCGATACGTGCAGTAGCAAACACATCACCTTTGTGATGGTTGCCTGAAGTAATCATCTGCAGAGTTTCTGGTGCCATGTGAACAAAAGCTTCGGCCCTTGCTTCACGCACCGTCTCGGCTTTGGCCGACACATCGACCATGTTTGCTTCGCCAGAGGCGTTGATATGGGTAAATTCGGACATGACTTTCCCTAGATGATTACTTACTTAGATGAGGCATGAAGTTACATGGGCGGTGGCTAGCATCAAGTTGCTGCTTGATGATCTTCGTCCAACCTGTGCGACATGCTCCAGTCGAGCCTGGCATCGCAAAGATAACCGTGTGGTTTGCAAAACCTGCGATTGCACGAGATTGGATAGTTGATGTGCCAATTTCCTCGTAAGAAACTGCACGGAATAGCTCACCAAAGCCTTCCACTTGTTTGTCGAATAGTGGAACGAGTGCTTCAGGCGTGCTGTCACGAGAAGTAAACCCCGTACCGCCAGTGATCATTACCGCTTGCACACTCTCATCAGCGATCCATTTCGACACCACTGCGCGAATTTGATAGATATCGTCAATAACGATTTGCTTATCCGCCAGTGTGTGGCCTGCTTCTTGTAGATTCTCGACTAAAAAGCGACCTGACGTGTCATTTTCTTCGGTACGTGTATCCGATACGGTTAGCACTGCGATATTTGCAGGCACGAACTTGCTTTCTGCGTGACCCATGATTATTCACCCTATAAAATTTTTACGTATTTTTTCGCGGTCTATTAGCCGCCGATAGATGCCAAATGCGGCGTCATCCCTGAATTACCGTCATGCAGGAAATGACTGACTGATTTGGTCTGTAATTGTGCTTGAATTCGTTCGATCAGAGCGCTCTCTTGAGCGTCTTCTTGAAGTAAGTCGCGTAGCTCTACACCATGGTCACCAAATAGACAGAGGTGCAGTTTGCCCATTGCCGACACACGTAGACGATTACAACTTTCACAGAAGTTTTTCTCGTATGGCATGATAAGGCCGATCTCACCTTGGTAGTCCGCATGAACAAAAACTTGAGCTGGGCCATCATTTTGACTTCGAGCTTTCAAGATCCAACCGTTGGCAATCAGTTGATTACGAATGTCAGTGCCGGAGACATGATGCTTGTTAAATAGCTCGTCCATTTCGCCAGTTTGCATCAACTCGATGAAACGCAATTGAATCGGACGATCTTTGATCCAGTTGAGGAAGGCAGGAAGCTCTTTGGCATTGAGATCTTTCATCAATACCACGTTGACTTTGACCTGCTCATAGCCGACTTCAAACGCTCGGTCAATGCCAGACATCACTTCAGTAAATTTGTTTTCACCGGTGATCTGGTGGAACATTCTTGGATCGAGACTATCTACACTTACATTGATATTGGTAAGGCCAGCTTGACGCCATGTATCAACTTGTTTAGCCATTCGATAACCATTGGTCGTCGTTGCTACCTTCGTAATACCCGGTGTATTAGCTACCGTTTCAATGATCTGAGGGAAATCTTTGCGCAAGCTCGGCTCACCACCAGTGATTCGTACTTTGGAAGTACCACAATCTGCAAACGCGGTAACCACGCGTTTGATTTCTGGAAGCGTCAAAAAGGCTGGTCTTTTGTGACCAGGCGGTTTGTAGCCATCAGGGAGGCAATATGTACACTTGAAGTTACAGACATCTGTAACCGAAAGACGCAAGTAATAGAACTTGCGATTAAATTTATCTTCGAATTGTTGCGCCACGGAACACCTTTCCAAACACGGGAGGCACAATCATTTCCAATTATGCCCTTGTGACAAATTGTCACTGGCTCTAGAAGCTTATCTTTGGTTCGACTTAGCGCGTAGAGCTCGGAGTTATGGCAGTTACCGCATAATGAGTCGGTAACAGCTTTTGAGTAAAATACTCAATAACGGTATGGTTTTCCAGCCTTCATGTCAAAAAACCTTACATATTCGTCATTTTTATTATAGTTGAGTATCTCAAATGAACAATTTAACCTATGTTACAAAGTTCAGATAACTCAAAAGAAGTACAAGATGAGCATATATTCATCAAAGAAAGTCGTGGCCATTGGTGGTGGTCATGGGCTGGGTCGTATGTTGGCGGCTTTGAAGGAATTTGGCGGGAATGCCACTGGTATCGTAGCTACTACAGATAATGGTGGTTCTACTGGGCGCATCCGAGAATGTCAAGGCGGCATCGCTTGGGGTGATACTCGTAACTGTATTAATCAGCTGATTACCGACCCGTCTATTGGCTCCATGATGTTTGAGTACCGCTTTAAAGGCTCTGGCGATCTAAACGGCCACAACCTTGGCAACTTAATGCTCACTGCGCTGGATAACTTGTCCGTTCGTCCACTTGAAGCCATACATTTAATCCGCAAGCTTCTCGCAGTTGATGTCAATATCATTCCAATGTCAGAACATCCATCTGACCTGACAGCTCTCTCTGTCGACGGTAAATGGGTGACAGGTGAAACATCCGTTGATGAGATGGAACAAGATTTACAAAGATTGGATCTTGACCCCGTCGTACCCGCCACCAAAGAAGCAGTAGAAGCGATTACTCAAGCCGATTGTATTATTCTTGGACCGGGCAGTTTCTTAACCAGTATTATGCCACCGCTGCTTCTCGCTGATTTGAGCCAAGCGATCTGCCAGAATCAAACTGCTAAAGTCGTATTTGTCGAGAACCTATCACCCGAATATGGCCCAGCTGGCCGCATGACATTAGAACAGAAGCTGCTGTGGTGTGAACGTGCACTTCAAGGCAGAAAACTGGACGTTATTTTAGGTGAAGAAGCACACTCTGATATTTGCAGTCAATGGAACTGCGTTACCCTTCCTCTGGCATCGCCAAATAGAGATTGGCGTCACGACCGAGTAAAACTAAAGCATGCTATCGAGTCACTGCTTTAATAATTGAAGCAAAAGAAACGGGGGCGCCAAATGGTGCCCCCGTTTTGCAACTCAGTGATGACATTATTTAATCGACTCTAAAAATTCTATATAGCAAGAGTGTGTTTCCGAAAGATTCGCCAGCATACTGTCGACCTGGGCTTGATCTTCTCGTAATTTGCCACCTTTCACTTGAGCGTCGATATCAATAGCAAACTCACACAGTGACTCAGCTCCGAAGCTAGCTGCACTACTCTTAAGCGCATGGCAGATTTCCTTCATGTGCGACATTTTTTCGGTTAAATCACCTTCACTTAACTGCGCCTGATATGTCACCAACTCTCCGGTGAAAATCCCAAGAAGAATAGGAATGTTATCTTGACCAATCTCGCGAGTGAGCTGCTCTACTTTTTCTCGATTCATAAACTTCATGCTTTCTTCTCGCTTGCATTCCATGCCTGTATTTTGCGGTAGATTGTCGAGGGACTCACGTCCAAGTGTTTCGCTGCTTGTGGAATGTTACCGTCACACGCTTCTATCGCTTGCTCTATGGTGGTTTTTTCAGTTTTCCACAAAGGTTGGATGTCCTGTGGCCCAAATGATACTGATACCACATTACTTGAGTTTGCGGGCTTAACCGCTGGCTCATTCAAAGGCGGCGGCAACATACTTAACTCTATTTCTTTACCCTGATTCAATACCACCACATTGCGCAATACATTCTGCAATTGGCGGACATTACCTGGCCACTCGTACTGAATGAAGCGGTCAATGACGTCTTGAGCAAAGCGCACAAAACTCTTACCCTCTTCATGCGACATAAAGCCTAATAACGAGTAGGCAATTTCAATCACATCTTCTTCACGCTCTCGAAGCGGTGGCAAATGAAGAGGGATAACATAAAGTCGGTAGTATAAATCTTCTCTAAATCGCCCTTCTTGTACTTCTTTCCAAGGATCTCGGTTGGTCGCACATACGAAACGTACATCCACTTTCTTCATACGTGAAGACCCCACTTTTTGGAAGGTACCCGTTTGAATAAAGCGCAGTAGTTTAGTTTGTAGATCAAGATCCATTTCACAGAGCTCATCAAGAAACAGCGTGCCGCCATCAGCGAGTTCTGCCGCACCTTGTCGGTCACTTGCCGCCCCCGTAAAGGCACCTTTGACATGACCAAACAGCTCACTCTCAATAAGATCTTTTGGTATGGCGGCACAGTTGATCGCAATAAATGGCTTATCGCCTCGTTTACTCGCAGCGTGGATCGCCTCTGCGCACACTTCCTTACCTGTACCACTTTCTCCAGTAATAAAGATACTGGCCTTACTGGAAGCGGCAGAGTCAATAGTGCGGTAAACCGCCTGCATAGGTTGACTGCTGCCAATGAATCCTTGGTAGTTTTGGCTACTAGAATCATTAATCTCATTACGTAGCTTAGAAGCTTTGCGGATGGCGTTGGTTACCGTCACGCGAAGTCGGTCGGCTTCGCAGGGTTTGATTAAAAAGTCCTGCGCGCCATGCTGCATAGCGTCTACCGCAATGTCGATAGAACCATGAGCTGTCATAAAGATGACAGGTACATCGGGATTGAATTCTTTTACAGCGTCCAATACATCCATACCCGTCATGTCGGGAAGTCGTAAATCCAGTAGAATGAGGTCAGGCGTCCGGTGCGCTAAACTTTGAATTGCATCTCTACCGTTTCCAACGATATTGATATCTATCCCCAATGGAGATAGATATGAGCGATACAGCGCAGCAACGGAAGCCGTGTCTTCTACCATAAGTAGATAGCGAGACTTGGGCTCGTCGAATAGTTGTTGCATAGTTCCTAGCTAACTGTTGATTATAATTTGGTCTTTATAAGAATATTCGCATTTTGCAATTTTTATCCAATAAAGACCATTTTTATTTTGCTGTTTATATTTGAAACAGCCTATCAAACTCAACCAAAACTTTTAACTATTAGCAATAAAATGCTGTCTAAGTTTTTCTATTTCATCACGTTTTTCTGCGGCTAGTTCAAATTCTAGGTTCTGAGCATGCTGGTACATCTCTGCTTCTAATTTTAGAATTTGTTTTTCTAGATCTTGAGGTGATAGTGCCACATACGCTTGAGAAGGCTCAGCCACTTTCGATAACGGTACTTGTTTTCCTTTCTTGGGCTTACCACCCTTGGCCACGCTGCCAATCTCCATAATATCTTTGATATTACGTTTCAAGGCCATCGGGACCATACCGTTTTCAACGTTATAAGCATGCTGCTTTTCACGACGGCGGTTGGTTTCATTGATGGCTTTTTGCATGGAATTGGTAATACGGTCACCGTAAAGAATCGCCTTACCTTTTAGGTTACGTGCAGCTCGACCTATGGTCTGAATCAGGGAGCGATCAGAGCGCAAGAAACCTTCTTTGTCAGCGTCAAGTATAGCTACCAATGACACCTCAGGCATATCTAGACCTTCTCGTAGTAAGTTAATACCTACTAACACGTCAAATTCACCCAATCGTAAGTCGCGTATGATTTCAGTCCGCTCCACGGTATCAATATCTGAGTGCAAGTAACGCACTTTGACGCCATGTTCACTCAAATACTCAGTGAGGTCCTCGGCCATACGTTTGGTTAGTGTAGTTACTAACACACGCTCATCTATCGCGGCTCGAGCGCGTACTTCAGATAGCAGATCATCAACCTGAGTTGCTACAGGACGTACTTCAATTTCTGGGTCAAGCAAACCAGTCGGGCGAACAACTTGGTCAGCGACATCGCCATCCGATTTTTCCAGCTCATAAGTACTAGGTGTTGCCGAAACAAAAATAGTCTGTGGTGCAATCATCTCAAATTCATCAAACTTGAGGGGGCGATTGTCTAACGCTGAAGGTAATCGGAATCCATACTCCACCAGCGTCTCTTTTCTTGAACGGTCCCCTTTGTACATGGCTCCAATTTGAGGCACGGTGACGTGAGATTCATCGATAATCAATAAACCGTCAGCAGGGAGATAGTCAAACAGTGTCGGAGGCGGCTCTCCCTCACTTCTTCCGCTGAGATAACGTGAGTAGTTTTCGATTCCAGAACAGAAGCCAAGTTCGTTCATCATCTCAATATCAAATTGAGTCCGTTGCGAAATACGCTGTTCTTCAAGTAACTTGTTATTATCTTTTAGATACGTCTGTCTAGCTGCTAACTCTACTTTGATGTTCTCAATAGCATCTAAAATACGATCTCTAGGCGTCACATAGTGAGTTTTTGGGTAAATCGTATAGCGAGCAATATCTCGCTCAGTAATCACTCCGGTAAGAGGATCAAAGAGACTGATGCAGTCGATTTCATCGTCAAACATTTCCAATCGAACCGCTTCTTGATCGGATTCCGCTGGGAAGATATCAATGACCTCCCCTCTAACTCGGAACTGACCACGCTCAAAGGCCACATCATTTCGAGAATATTGCAGTTCGGCCAGACGCAATAGAATATCCCGCTGGTCAATAACCGCACCTCGAGTAACATGCAACATCATCTTCAGGTAAGAGTCTGGGTCACCCAAACCATAAATCGCTGATACTGAAGCCACAATGATGGCATCTTTTCTCTCTAGTAATGCCTTAGTCGCAGATAAACGCATTTGCTCAATATGTGCATTGACTGACGCATCTTTCTCAATGAAGGTATCGGTGGTAGGTACATAAGCTTCAGGCTGGTAGTAGTCATAATAAGAGACAAAATACTCAACCGCATTATTTGGAAAGAAGCCTTTCATTTCACCATACAGCTGAGCCGCAAGAGTTTTGTTTGGTGCTAACAGAATCGCTGGTCGCTGAGATTGCGCAATCACATTGGCAAGCGTGAACGTCTTACCTGACCCGGTCACGCCGAGCAATGTTTGGTGTGCTAAACCAGAATCCAGCCCATCGACTAGCTGCGCGATGGCGGTAGGTTGATCTCCAGAAGGTTGATAATCCGAAACCAATTCGAAGTGTTTTGCCATAATGCGATTCCTTTGTTAACGAACCTAGTATTTCACCCCTAGCCGACAGAATTTGCAACCTAAAGCTCGCTATCGGGCAGACTTTTTGATATTGTATTCGCCCTGCTCGGCGTCACAGCCAAATAATTATTGTTAATTAATCCACGACTTTTCCCCAATCAATCGATAAAAGTGTCTTATTCACACAATTCTCAATTCTGACATTAATTTTACCTTTCCGTTTAATTCCATAAGATTCAGCAAGTTACCATCAAAGCTTAAAACTTATTCACAACCTCTTGTTCTAGCATTTCACCTACTTCTAATTTGATACAGTGTAATTAACACATTTATCCACAAATTTGGTGGATAAGTAAAATAGCCTTATACCCAGCAAGGCATACAGAAAAGTAAAGTTTTTTCTTCGGTTTTTTTTCTGCTTTTTTTTGCAGAAAAATATTGACTCTATCTGGTGAGATAGCTAACATTCGCCCCGCTTAAAGCAATTCCCCCTTAGTTCAGTTGGTAGAACGGCGGACTGTTAATCCGTATGTCGCAGGTTCGAGTCCCGCAGGGGGAGCCAAATTACAAAAAAGCCGTGTCGAAAGACGCGGCTTTTTACGTTTCAATGCGACGAAACTCGTACCGAGCTTTATGTCGCAGAGCTCGCCGCCCGCGTCCGAGTCCCTCAGGGGGAGCCAAATTCCAGAAAAGCCGTGTCGAAAGACGCGGCGTTTTACATTTCAATGCGACGAAACTCGTACCGAGCTGTATGTCGCAGAGCTCGCCGCCCGCGTCCGAGTCCCGCCGGGGGAGCCAAATTCCAAAAAGCCGTGTCGAAAGACGCGGCTTTTTACGTTTCAGAAACCCAAAACTTCCCTTTCCTGATTTTAGGCTTAATACCTATACTTTTCGTACAAACAGACAAAACCTTATGTTTCACTGGTTGTTATTCGCTACGCAAAGCAGGATAATAACGGGATCGGAGCTCTTTACACTTATTATTATGACCGAATATTTCTTATTGTTGGTGGGAACTGTCCTCGTCAACAATTTCGTACTGGTAAAATTCCTTGGGTTGTGCCCTTTCATGGGCGTTTCAAAAAAACTCGAGACCGCAATTGGCATGGGGTTGGCCACGACATTCGTGCTGACACTTGCATCCGTGTGCGCGTACTTAGTGGAAACTTACGTATTAGTGCCTTTAGGCATTCAATATTTGCGAACCATGAGTTTTATCTTGGTTATCGCCGTTGTCGTACAGTTCACTGAGATGGTGGTTCATAAAACCAGCCCAACGCTTTATCGTTTGCTAGGTATTTTCCTACCCTTGATCACCACTAACTGTGCAGTTTTGGGCGTGGCGTTACTTAACATCAACGAAAACCACAACTTTATCGAATCCATTATCTATGGCTTCGGAGCGGCGGTGGGTTTCTCTTTGGTCCTTATCTTGTTTGCTTCAATGCGTGAACGTATTGCCGCTGCTGATGTGCCAGCTCCCTTTAAAGGAGCTTCAATTGCCATGATCACAGCGGGGCTAATGTCTCTAGCATTTATGGGCTTCACTGGGTTGGTGAAACTGTAATGACGACAATTCTTATCGCAATTATTGCTCTTGTTATCTTAGCGGCCGTTTTTGGGGCCGTTCTCGGTTTTGCTTCGATTAAGTTTAAAGTGGAAGCTGACCCAATTGTCGACCAAATTGACGGTATTCTGCCTCAAACACAATGCGGACAATGTGGCTACCCTGGCTGCCGCCCTTATGCGGAAGCTATCGCAAACGGCGACGCTATTAACAAGTGTCCTCCCGGCGGCCAAGCAACTATTGAGAAGCTTGCTGACTTAATGGGTGTTGAAGTCGAAGACTCCGCTCATGACGCAGAAAAGTCGATAAAGAAAGTGGCTTTTATCCATGAAGATATGTGTATTGGTTGTACAAAATGCATCCAAGCCTGCCCAGTAGACGCTATCGTTGGCGGAACAAAAGCACTACACACCGTTATCAAAGACGAATGTACTGGCTGTGACCTATGCGTTGCCCCATGCCCTACTGACTGTATTGAAATGATTCCTGTAGAAACAACCGCTGATACTTGGAAATGGCAGCTTGATGCTATTCCTGTTGTCAATATTTCCGAAACTCAAACACAAGCTAGCGGTGAGTAGGGAGCGTCATGTTATCACTTATTGAACAAATCAAATCTGGTTCTCTTTGGGATTTCCCCGGTGGCGTACACCCACAAGAAAACAAGAAACAATCCAACCAAAGCTCTATCGCCAAGGCAAATATTCCAAATGAGTTAGTGATTCCACTCAAACAGCATATTGGTAAACCAGGCGATATATTAGTAACTGTGGGTGAGCGTGTCTTGAAAGGACAACCTCTCAGCCAAGTCAATGCAGCATTTATGCTGCCGATTCACGCGCCAACATCTGGAACGATAAAGGCCATTGAACCGCGCACTATTGCACATCCTTCAGGTTTGAGCGACCTATGCATTGTTATCGAAGCTGATCAACAAGACGAATGGTTCGATCTCAACCCATGTGATAGTTATCTTGATGAGCTACCAGAGTCCTTGATAGAGCGAATCCGCTTAGCGGGTATTTCTGGTATGGGCGGCGCAGGTTTTCCAACTGCAAGAAAAATCCAGTCTGGCTTACAACGCACTGAGATTCTAATTCTCAACGCGGCCGAATGTGAGCCCTATATCACTGCTGATGACCGCTTGATGCAAGATAAGGCGCAGGAAGTCATTGAAGGTATTAAGATCCTCAATCACATTCTCAAACCAAAGCTGACAATCATTGGTATTGAAGACAATAAGCCTGAAGCCATTAAAGCTCTGGAGCAAGCAGCGACAGATGAAGATATCGTCATTCGAGTCATTCCAACTAAATATCCATCTGGTGGCGAAAAGCAGCTCATTAAAATACTTACCAACCTGGAAGTCCCTGTAGGCGGTATTCCTGCTGATATTGGTTTGATGGTGCAAAATGTTGGCTCGGCTTACGCAATCAAACGTGCTGTTTGCGATGGTGAGCCTTTGATTGAGCGCGTTGTTACTTTAACAGGGAAAACCTTTAAACAACCACGTAATGTTTGGGCATTGATCGGCACTCCTGTGCAATCTTTATTGGATCAATTTGGTTACAAAGCCGATAAAAAATCTCCACGCTTAATTATGGGCGGCCCTATGATGGGCTTCACATTGCCTCATGCGAATGTGCCAATTACTAAAACAGCGAACTGTATTCTAGCTCCGACTTATCGAGAGATTGATCCTCGTTCACATGAAATGTCATGCATTCGTTGTAGTCAATGCGCAGAAGCTTGTCCTGCGTCCTTGTTACCTCAGCAGTTACAGTGGTACGCGAAATCTCAAGAATACGATAAGTGTGAAGAGTTAAACCTCAAAGATTGTATCGAATGTGGAGCGTGTGCTTTTGTTTGTCCAAGTGAGATCCCTTTAGTTCATTACTATCGCCAAGCTAAAGCCGAAATTCGTACTCGAAAACAAGAGTCTGAGGCAGCAGAACGAGCCAAAGTTCGATTTGAAGAGAAGAAAGCACGTCTAGAGCGTGATAAAGCTGATCGAGAAAACCGCTTCAAGAAAGCCGCTGACGACCGCCGCAAACAAATGAAATCATCTGGCGGCGATGATGCCATCGCTGCTGCGATTGAACGCGTAAAAGCACAGAAGTCCACTTCTGCAACGAATGAAGTTAAGCCTGCCGTTGCCGCAGCCATAGCTCGAGCCAAGGCTAAACAAGCGGAAGCCGCTAAACAAGGACAAACAGATCCAGACAATTCCGAAATGGCCAAGTTGCGAGAAGAGCGTAAACGCTTGGCTAGAGAGCGAAAAGCAAATAAGCCAGCTGAAGCGGATAATGTACAAAACTTAGACAATACTGAGCAAGACCCTAAAAAAGCGGCTATTGCCGCTGCATTAGCAAGAGCAAAAGCGAAGAAAGCCGCTCAACAGTTACAAGCTGAAGAATCATCAGGTGAAGAGTCTCAGACGTCGAAAAAAGACGCTGTTGCCGCTGCAATTGCACGTGCTAAAGCAAGGAAGCAAGCCGCAACTGAAGCCGAGCCGGAAACTCAAGATACCGATGCACCTGCTAAAGAAGATCCGAAGAAAGCAGCCGTCGCTGCCGCTATCGCTCGTGCTAAAGCGCGTAAGCAAGCCGCTGTCGAAACCGAGCC